>NZ_JBIAWE010000016.1:0-198614 GCF_042895235.1 Streptomyces sp. NPDC001410 | reverse complement strand
GCAGCTCCGACAAGGGTTCCCACGACGGCAGCGACGACGGCTCCGACAAGGGTTCCCACGACGGCAGCGACGACGGCTCCGACAAGGGTTCCCACGACGGCAGCGACGACGGCTCCGACAAGGGTTCCCACGACGGCAGCTCCGACAACGGCTCCGACAAGGGTTCCCACGACGGCAGCGACGACGGCTCCGACAAGGGTTCCCACGACGGCTCCCACGACGGCAGCTCCGACAGCTCCGACAACGGCTCCCACGACAGAAGTCAGGAAGTCAGCACCTCCGACGGAGTCAGGAAACAAGACGACGCGTCCAGCGACGGCGACAACCGTGGTTCTGGGGACAGCTCCCGCAGCGCTGACAAGGGCGAGTCCCACCATGGCAGCACCGACGACGGTACTGACCAGGGCAGTGATCGGAGCTCCGACGAGAGCCCCGATCGCGTTGGCGATGGTGGTTCCGACAAGAGCCAGGACGACCGCTCTGATGAGGGTGGTGCGAGCAAGGACGACGGCGGCGATGACAATGGGGAATGCGACGACGGATCTGGCGATGACTAGAGACTGAATAGTTCTTGAGTTGGGCCGTTCCGTGGTCGCGGGACGGCCCTTGCTGGTGTGACCACCGGCCACTTTTTCTACCTGCTCAACAACGGAATCGCCGTCAACTTCGTGCACGGCATCAGTGCCAGCCGGTTCATCCACCTGGTCCAGGCTGAAATCCTGGCCGGTGTAGCGGCGGTGGCCCGCGGTCCCCTCACGCCCGTTCTGCACGAGGTCAGTCCCACCGACCGGGCCACCATCGCCGCCATCTCGCTTGACTACTTGAACCGCTGAGCCTGACTCTGTCCGGGGTCTTGGAGTTTCCCGGTGCGTCGGCGTGATCAGCGGGCATGCTCGGGGCTGTTTCGAAAACCGATGCAGTTGTCGAGGTGTTCGTTGTCGCTCCGCTCCCGTTCCGGTGAGCAAGTCCCGTCTCTGACCGCGCAGATCGCGCAGGCGAGCAATCAGGGCGGTACGACGGCGATATGGGTGAGAGACCGGCTTGACAGGCTGTGGCACGACGAGGACTTCGCGGGCTGGTACCCGCGTGACGGACGCCCCGGCCTCTCGCCCGCCCAACTGGCCACTGTCTGTGTGCTGCAGTTTCTGCTTGGTCTGTCGGACCGGCAGGCGGCGGAGGCCGTCCGCCTGCCGCATCGACTTCAAATACGCGTTGGCCCTGGAGCTGGACGATCCAGGGTGCCACCCGACGGAGGGTGCACAGCCCGCGAGGGCTTCCGGTTTCGAGCACGAGCGCAGATCAATTGGGTACGGTTACCTACTCCTCACCGGGTAACCGAACCCATCCGCCGCGCTGCCCCGTCGGCATACCGTCCCCGTATGCCCGAGGAGACCGCACCGGCCAACGCCACCACCGCCCCGACCGAGCCCGGGTCCCGCTCGTCGGTCCTCAGGGGCCTCGGATGCGGCTGCGTCACGCTCATCGCCCTACCTGCTCTGGCCGTACTCGTTCTGGTTGCCGCTCTCGCCTGGGACTCACTGGGGTCGACGGATTCCCCCCACGTTGCACCAGATGAAATGGCGAGCCGCGCTTTCCAGCGCTCCCAGGAGCCGTACGACGTCCTGGGGTTCAAGCGCACCGTAGAGCCGGGAGTTGAGGACATCGGCGTCAGCACGGAGAACACTTTCAGCTCCGGCTACTGCTACGACGAGGGCCTGCTGGGGCTGGAGGACAAGACCGTCGACGGCGCCTACCGGATGAGCCACAGCTGGGCGCTGGACCACGTGCCGGCGAGCCAGGCCGTTTCCGGCCTGCGCCGACTGCACCAGCATTTGAAGGACAACGGCTGGGAGGTCACCTCTTATCGTGAGGGCGGGAAGGGCAAGGACTGGGAGCTGTACCTCCAGCGGGACGACGGGGACGAGCTGATGTCCTTCACCTGGTACCCGGACCGGGAGTACTTCACCGGCAACGCCACCGTGCCCTGCGCCTACGACCCTGGGTGGGAGGAAGGCGACACCGGCCCGGCCGGGGACAACCAGAGGCCACCTGCCTTTGGGCCCTCACGGCGGGACTAGCGGGCTCGTTAGGCTGCCGCTCCATCGACCTTCCTACCCAGGAAGTGATCGAACTCGCCCGCCTGCACGCCGAGTACGAAGGCGCTCCACTTGCGGCGGTCGGTCGTGACGACAGTGTCCGCGGAGCGGAGGTAGACGGGGGCGTTGTCACTGTTGCCCCGGCTGGTGGGGGCTGGCTCCTTCTTGAGTGCGGTGAGGAGGGCGCCGAAGGCTGCGGGGGTGGTGGTGAGGATTGTTTTGTTGGGGTCGGCAGATTCGGTGAGGTGGATGGTGCCGGGGGTGGCGGCTATGTGGATGCAGGAGTTGCCTTCCGGGCAGTAAGAGGACTTCTGCCAGGTGAGCGGGGTCATTGAGGGTTCCATCACAGGTCCTTGAGCATGTCGTGGATGAAGTGCTGCGACTCCTCGGGGGTCAGGGCCGCCGCCTCCATGCGGTCGAGCAGGACGCGGTACTTGTCGAGCTGGGCCTCGGCGTCGAGGAACACGGGGCCGTGGGACTGATCGAGGTTGACCGTGTCGAGTGCCGGTACCGGGCCCTCGGCGTAGTAGATCGACTGCCCCGAGCCGGGGAAGACCAAGGAGTCGAACGGCAGGACGTGGATCGCGATGTTGTCGCGGTCGTTCAAGTCGAGCAGATGTCTGAGCTGGTCTCGGGTTACCCGCGGGCCGCCGAAGCGCATACGCAGGGCAGCCTCATGGATGATCACCTGGTGGGGGGTCGGTGGGTCCCGGAAGAGTACGGCCTGCCGCTTCACCCGGAACGACACCCTGTGCTCGACGTCCGGCGGTGGGAGCTGGGGTACTGCCTGACGGAAGATCTCGCGCGCGTACTCGGCCGTCTGGAACAGGCCTGGGACGTGTACGACAACGGCGGTGCGCAAGCGGGTGGCGTGGTGCTCCAGCTCAGCCAGGTCCACTAGTGCGGCGGGCAGGATCTCGCGGTACTCCTCCCACCAGCCGCGTGACCGCTCGCCTGCCATGTCACACAGTGCCTGGATGAGGTCGGTGCCGGAGCAGTCGTAGTGGCAGGCCAGCGTGCGCACCCGCTCAGGACTCACACCCGCACGGGCTGCCTCGACGTTGCTGATCTGATTCTGCTGAACGCCGAGCAGTTGACTTGCCTGGGTGGACGTCAGCCCGGCTCGCTCGCGCAGTTTGCGCAGCTCGGCTCCCAAACGGAGTTGCCGCCCCGTCGGGTTGCTTCTCACGGGTGTCCCACCCTCCTTGTCACCCATATGGATGGCAAATCAGCTCTTTCACGAGAACCGTCTAAGAACTTTTATATTCGGCGCTACTTTATTGCTCGGGCCCCGCTCAGAAGTGCCCCGCTCGACGGAGCGGCGACGGTCACTGGGCAACCGAACATCGCACCTCAACCCCCATCACCGAACGGAGACTTCCATGCCCACCGTATCCCCGCCCTGGACCTACACCCTCCAACTCCCGCACGATCCACGCGCACCGGGGATCGCCCGAGCAACCCTCCGTACCGTCCTCGCCGCACACGACCTCTCTGCCCTCACCCCGACCGCGGAACTCCTGGCCGCCGAACTCCTCACCAACGCACACCTGCACACCACCGGCCCCTACGCCCTCCGCCTCCTCGGCAGCGAGCAGGGTCGGCTGCGTATCGCCGTGTGGGACACCGACCCCGGGGTACCGCCAGGCTTCACCGAGGACAAAGGCGAGGCCGCCTCCACCGCCGTAGCCCCGGACGACGCCGAATCTGGACGCGGCCTGCACCTCGTGCGTGCCTGCGCCGATTCGTGGGGAGCCTCGGTGCTGCGGCAGCTGGGCGCGTCGAAGGGCGGGAAGCTGCTGTGGGCGGAGTGCAGGGGAGATGACCGGGCGTGACGAGTGAGGAGGCGGGAGCGGAAGCCCCACAGCGACGGTGGATGTGACGTCCAGCGGGACGCGGGGGGACGGAGGCGGCGAGCCGTGTCCGTGTCACCGGCCATCGGTCTCACCTGCGTCCCCGCCAGGGGAACCTGGCCCCTGCACATCCGCCCGGCTGGCTGGTTCCGGCGCCACGTGCCCAGGGGCGCGGGGAACTGCGCGCGACCAGCCCCCACGCACCCGCAGGTCTCCTACAACCCCTGCGCGTAAGAGAAGAACCTCTCCGGGTCGTACTGCTTCTTCACCTTGCCGAGGCGGGTCGACGCGTCGCCGTAGTACGCCTTGCGCCAGTTCGTCAGTGTCGGGTCGGTGTAGTTCTGGTACGCCGCGCCGGAGGCGTACGGCTTCATCGCGTTGTGGGCCGACGTGAGCCACGACTGGGCCGAGCTGCCGGAGGCACCCGCGCCCCAGGAGGCTATGTACTGGGCCAGCATGCGGGAGCGGCGGTGGACGAAGGCCGTCGCCGTGGGGCTGACCCGGTTGACCGCGCCGCCGAGGGCCGTGAAGGCGATGCTGCCCCCGCCGCCGCGGACGGAACCGATCTGCTTCAGCAGGGTCTGGATGCCCGCCGAGGACAGGGAGCGGTCGAAGAAGTCGGAGCGGGCCGCGTAGGTCTCCCGGCCCAGGCGGCCCTGGGGCGAGCGGCCGGGGGTGGAGCCCGGGAGGTGGCACTGGGCGTCCGTGGAGAAGGAGGAACAGCCGGCGTAGATCTCCATCGCCTCCTCGTAGCCACGGCGGCGCAGGGAGACGGTCCGGGCGTTTGCCCCTGCCTTGTGTGCGAGGCGGTCCACCGCGTTCTGGAGTTCGCCGTAGGTGCCGAGGGAGAAGCAGGCCACGGAGATCGTCGGCGTGCCGCCCGGGGTGTTCGACAGGTGGAGGGAGGACCAGATCTCGTCCGGCTGGCTCGGCCCCCACTCCTGCCAGGCCTTGATCACCGCTGCTGCCTTGGACCAGGACCACGTCATGTACGCGGTCACCGCCTGGGGCGCCGCGTGGGTCTTGAACTGCAGCTCGGTGACGACACCGAAGTTGCCGTTGCCCGCGCCGCGCAGCGCCCAGAAGAGGTCGGAGTGGGAGGTGGCGTTCGCGGTGACCTGGGTGCCGTCCGCCGTGATCACCGTCGCCTGGGTGAGGCTGTCGCAGGTCAGGCCGTAGGCGCGGGAGGCGACCCCGTGGCCGCCGCCGAGGACAAGGCCGGAGACGCCGACCGTGGGGCAGGAGCCCGCGGGTATGGTCACGCCCTTCGCGCCCAGCGCCCGGTAGACGTCGATCAGCTTGGAGCCGGCGCCGACCACCGCCGTCCCGCCGCTCACCCGGACGCGGTTCAGCTTGGACACGTCGAGGATCAGCCGGTTGTCGCCCGAGGAGTAGCCGGCGTAGGAGTGGCCGCCGTTGCGTATCGACACGCGTATCCCGTGGGACTGGGCGTACGACAGGGTCGTGCGGATGTCGTCGGCGTGGGCGACATAGGCGACCGCGGCCGGCTTCAGGCCGTCGAAGCGCGTGTTGTACAGCTGGTGGGCCGTCTTCCAGGTCGCGTCCCCGGGGCGCACCAGGGGTCCGTCGAGGTCACGGGCGAGGGCCGCCCAGTTCGCCGCGGCCGCCTGACTGGTGGTCTTCAGCGCCGTACCGGAGGATGTGAGCGTGTGCGCCGAGGATCTGGCGGAGGTGCCTGAGCCAGTACTGCACCCGGCCAGCGCGGTCGCCGCCAGAGCGGCCGCGCCGCCCGAGATGAACGTACGCCGTTCCATGTGTTCGTCGCCTTTCCTCGGCTCTCCTGGAACGAGACGACGCCATGCGCACAGGGGTTCCAGCAGACAGCGGAACGAGTCTCGAATCTCCGTCCGGTTAACCTCGTAGTCGGAACCTATGCGTGCCCTCCCCGTAAGCATTCCGTGACCTCACCGCACCGACGGCAGGGGTTCACCCGCCGTTCACTTATGGCCATCGGCCGCTTCACCTGATCTGCCTAATTTCGGCCTTACCCGGTGCGAGGGCGGTTCAGGAATGCGCTCGCGCACGAAGTACTTCGCACGCCGCCGACTGCCTGCGGCGGCTCCTGGAAGGAACTCCCGAAAGTGATGCTTCAGCGCAAGAACCGGCTGCGCGCCCTGTCTCTCGGTGCTCTCGCCGTCTCCGGCGCCCTGGCCCTCACGGCGTGCGGCTCCGACGACAACGGCAACAACGACGCCACGGGCAAGCCGTCGACCTCGGCCGGCGCGGGCGCCATCAAGTGCGACGACGCCAAGGGCCAGCTCCTCGCCGACGGCTCCTCCGCGCAGAAGAACGCGATCGACGCCTGGGTGAAGAACTTCTCGCAGGCCTGTGGCGTGCAGATCAACTACAAGGGTGGCGGCTCCGGTGCCGGTGTCACCGCGTTCACCCAGGGCCAGGTTGCCTTCGCCGGTTCCGACTCGGCGCTGAAGCCCGAAGAGGTCACCGCCTCCAAGAAGATCTGCTCCGGCGGCCAGGGCATCGACCTGCCGATGGTCGGCGGCCCGATCGCCCTCGGCTACAACGTCCCGGGTGTCGACAACCTGGTCCTGGACGCCCCGACGCTCGCCAAGATCTTCGACAGCAAGATCACCAACTGGAACGACAAGGCGATCGCCAAGCTCAACCCGGGCGTCAAGCTGCCCAACCTCAAGATCCAGGCGTTCCACCGCTCGGACGAGTCCGGCACCACGGACAACTTCACCAAGTACCTGATCGCCACCACCCCGGACAACTGGAAGTACTCCGGCGGCAAGGCCTGGCAGGCGAAGGGCGGCCAGTCCGCTCCGCAGTCCGCCGGTGTGGCCCAGCAGGTCAAGCAGACCTCCGGCGCCATCGGCTACTTCGAGCTGTCCTACGTCAAGGACGGCATCAAGGCCGTGTCCATCAACACGGGTGCCAGCAAGCCGGTCGCCCCCAGCACCGAGAGCGCCACCGCCGACATCGCCGCCGCGAAGGTCGTCGGCACCGGCAAGGACCTCTCGCTCCAGCTGGACTACAAGACCAAGGCCGAGGGCGCCTACCCGATCACCCTGGTCACCTACGAGATCGTCTGTGACAAGGGCAACAAGGCGGACACCCTGCCCGCCACCAAGGCGTTCCTGCGCTACATCGCCAGCGAGGACGGCCAGAAGATCCTCTCCACGATCGACTACGCCCCCGTCCCCGACGAGATCATCGCCAAGGTCCGCACGACCGTCGACGGCCTGAGCTGACCTGATCCGAGAGTGCGGCCCGGTTCTCACCGACCCGGGCCGCACCGTCCGGTGCACCGCCGCCCGGAGCCGCGCCCCGTACCGTTGGGGTAGCGGCTCCATGGAGCCGCCGCCCACCGCGCGGCTCCGCAGACCGGAGAACCCGATGGACATATCGACCCAGACAACAGACGCATCTCCCCCCGCTCCCCAGCCGAAAGCGGCCCAGCACAAGAGCAAGTCCCGCGCCGCGACCCGTGCCGGTGACCGCATCTTCCTGGGCCTGTCGCGCGGCTCGGGCATTTTGCTGCTGGCGATCATGGCCGCGATCGCGGTCTTCCTCGCCTACCGTGCCTCCCTCGCGATCAGCAAGGACCACGGCAACTTCCTGACCACCTTCGAGTGGAACACCAACCTCATCCCGCCGACCTTCGGCATCGCGGTGCTGGCCTTCGGCACGATCGTCTCCTCGATCATCGCCATGGCCCTCGCGGTCCCGGTCGCGGTTGCCATCGCGCTGTTCATCACGCACTACGCGCCGCGCCGGATGGCCGGCCCCGTCGCGTACGTGATCGACCTGCTCGCCGCCGTGCCGTCCATCGTGTACGGCCTGTGGGGTGCGCTGATCCTCGTACCGCACATGAACGGCCTCTACGGCTGGCTCAACGACTTCTTCGGCTGGACCGGCCTCTTCTCCTGGGACCAGGGCGCCCCGCGCTCGATGCTCACGGTCGGCATCCTGCTCGCGATCATGATCCTGCCGATCATCACCAACGTGAGCCGTGAGGTCTTCCGCCAGGTCCCGAGGATGCACGAGGAGGCGGCCCTGGCCCTCGGCGCCACGCGCTGGGAGGTCATCCGCATGGCCGTGCTGCCCTTCGGCCGCTCCGGTGTGATCTCCGCGTCGATGCTCGGCCTCGGCCGCGCGCTCGGCGAGACGATGGCCGTGGCCACCGTGCTCTCCCCCTCCTTCGACATCCAGGCCAGCCTGCTCAACCCGGGCGGCGGCACCTTCGCCCAGAACATCGCCAGCAAGTTCAGCGAGGCGAACGAGTTCGGCCGGGACGCGCTCATCGCGTCCGGTCTCGTCCTGTTCGTCATCACGCTGCTGGTCAACGGCGCGGCCCGGCTGATCATCGCCCGGCGCGCGGAGTACTCGGGGGCCAACGCATGAGCACCGCAGCCGTCACCGACAAGCGTCCCAGCACGCTGCGCGCCGCCAGCCTGCCCAAGTGGTCCCCGTGGGCGATCGCCGCGGGCTCCATCGCCCTGGGCATCGGCATCTCGCTGGCCGCCGGTCTCGACAGCAAGATCCAGTGGGGTCTGATCGCCGCGGTCCTGTTCGTCCTCGGCACGTACGTGATCGCCGCGAGCGTCGAGGGCCGCCGGCAGGCCAAGGACCGCATCGCGACCAGCCTGGTCTGGGTCGCCTTCGTGGTCGCCGTGGTGCCTCTGGTCTCCCTGATCTGGGTGACCGTCGCGCGCGGTGTGAAGGTCCTGAACGTCTACTTCCTGACCCACTCGATGGGCGTCGTCGCCGACACCGAGCCCGGCGGCGGCATCTACCACGCCATCATCGGCAGCCTGGAGCAGGTCGGCCTCGCCCTCCTGATCGGCGCCCCGATCGGCGTTATGACCGCCATCTACCTCGTGGAGTACGGGCGAGGCAGGCTCGCCAAGTCGGTCACCTTCTTCGTCGACGTCATGACGGGTATCCCGTCGATCGTCGCGGGTCTGTTCATCCTCAGCCTGATGCTCATCTTCAAGATGCAGCCGTTCGGCTTCGCCGGTTCGCTGGCCCTGGCCATCCTGATGATGCCGGTCGTCGTCCGGTCCACCGAGGAGATGCTCAAGCTCGTTCCGAACGAGCTGCGCGAGGCGTCCCTGGCGCTCGGCGTGCCGAAGTGGCGCACCATCCTGAAGGTGGTCCTGCCGACCTCCATCGGCGGCATCACCACCGGCATCATGCTGGCGGTCGCCCGTATCGCCGGTGAGACCGCGCCGGTGCTGCTGCTGGTGTTCGGCAACCCGTTCATCAACAACAACCCCTTCGAGGGTGCGCAGGCTTCGCTGCCGCTGTACATCTACCAGCAGTTCGCGAACAGCGCGGGTTCCGGAGCGGCGTACGACAGGGCTTGGGCGGCATCGCTCACGCTGATCGCCTTCGTGATGATCCTCAACCTGGTGGCCCGGGCGATCGCCCGCTGGAAGGCCCCGAAGACCGGTCGCTGACGCGGCCATACAGCGACCGAGCCTGAAATTCTGGAAGTGAAGTAGACATGGCCAAGCGAATCGACGTAAGCGGACTCACCGCCTACTACGGCTCCCACAAGGCGATCGAAGACATCTCGATGACCGTCGAGCCCCGCTCGGTGACGGCGTTCATCGGCCCCTCCGGCTGCGGCAAGTCGACGTTCCTGCGCACGCTGAACCGTATGCACGAGGTCACGCCCGGTGGCCGCGTCGAGGGCAAGGTACTGCTCGACGACGAGGACCTGTACGGCGCCGGCGTCGACCCGGTGTCGGTGCGCCGCGAGGTCGGCATGGTCTTCCAGCGCCCGAACCCGTTCCCGACGATGTCGATCTTCGAGAACGTGGCGGCGGGGCTGCGGCTGAACGGCAGCTACAAGAAGTCCGAGCTGAACGAGATCGTCGAGAAGTCCCTCAAGGGCGCGAACCTCTGGAACGAGGTGAAGGACCGCCTGAGCAAGCCGGGCTCCGGTCTGTCCGGTGGTCAGCAGCAGCGGCTCTGCATCGCCCGTGCGATCGCGGTCGAGCCGAAGGTGCTGCTCATGGACGAGCCGTGCTCGGCGCTGGACCCGATCTCGACGCTCGCGATCGAGGACCTGATCGGTGAGCTGAAGGAACGATTCACGATCGTCATCGTGACGCACAACATGCAGCAGGCTGCGCGTGTGTCCGACCGTACGGCGTTCTTCAACCTCGCCGCGGTCGGTCAGCCGGGCCGGCTGATCGAGATCGACGACACCGAGCGGATCTTCTCGAACCCCTCGGTCCAGGCTACGGAGGACTACATCTCGGGCCGCTTCGGCTGAGCCTCCCCAGTCCCCTCGCGGTGCTGCATGGCGGTGCCACCGCGAGGATGCAAGAGGGCCCGCCCCTGGCTCCCGGGGGCGGGCCCACTGCGTTCGGCTTCGGCCGTTGGTCCGGGGGCTCCGCCCCCAACCCCGCCGGGGCTTCGCCCCTGGCCCCCGGTTTCCCGCCCGCCCGTCTCGGTCGGCTGAGATGCGAGGCAGAGGGGGTGGGGGGCTCGGTTGGCCGAAAGCCGCTGTCGGGGGCTTCGCCCCTGGCCCCCGGTTTCCCGCCCGCCCGTCTCGGTTGGCCGAGAAGCGGGGAAAGCGAACACCCACCCCCTCTGTCCGGCTTTTCAGCGGACCGAGACGGGTGGGTGTGGTGGGCGGGTCTGTGGGTTACAGGATCGTCAGGTTCAGGAGGCCGAAGGACAGGGCCGCTACCAGGGCCGCTGCCGGCATCGTGATGAACCAGCCCATGACGATGTTCTTGGCCACGCCCCAGCGGACGGCGTTCACCCGCTTCGTCGCGCCGACGCCCATGATCGCGGACGTGATCACGTGGGTGGTCGAGATCGGCGCCTTGAAGAGGAACGCGGTGGTGAACATGATCGACGCGCCGGTGGTCTCCGCCGCGAAGCCCTGCGGGGGGTCGAGTTCGATGATCTTGCGGCCCAGCGTGCGCATGATCCGCCAGCCGCCGGCGTACGTACCGAGGGACAGCATGACGGCGCAGACGATCTTCACCCAGACCGGGATCGGGTCGCCGTACGTCTCATGGCCGGAAATCACCAGTGCCATCACCACGACACCCATCGTCTTCTGGGCGTCCTGGAGACCGTGACCGAGGGCCATACCGGCCGCCGAGACGGTCTGGGCTATCCGGAAGCCCCGCTTGGCCTTGTGCGGGTTGGACCTGCGGAACAGCCACAGGATCGCCGTCATGACCAGGTAGCCGACGAGCAGACCGACGATCGGCGACAGGAACATCGGGATGACGACCTTGTCCAGGACGCCGTTCCAGAGCACCTCCGTGCCGCCCGCCAGCGCCGCCCCCACCAGACCGCCGAAGAGGGCGTGGGAGGAAGAGGAGGGCAGGCCGAAGTACCAGGTGACGAGGTTCCAGACGATCGCGCCGAGCAGGGCCGCGAAGAGGATTCCCATACCGCGCGAGCCGTGGGGCGTCTCGATCAGGCCCTCGCTGACCGTCTTGGCGACCCCGGAGCCCAGGAAGGCACCCCAGAGGTTCATCACCGCAGCCATGGCGAGAGCCGCCCGCGGGGTCAGCGCCCGCGTCGACACCGACGTCGCGATCGCGTTCGCGGAGTCGTGGAAACCGTTCGTGTACGTGAAGAAGAGCGCGACCGCGATGGTCACGATGAGAGCGAGGGTGTCCATCGACGCCTCAGGACTCCTTGACGGCGATGGTCTCCACCGTGTTCGCCACGTGCTCGAACGCGTCCGCGGCCTCTTCCAGGACGTCCACGATCTGCTTGAGCTTGAGCACCTCGATCGCGTCGTACTTGCCGTTGAAGAGGTGGGCCAGCAGCTTGCGGTGGATCTGGTCCGCCTGGTTCTCCAGACGGTTCACCTCGATCCAGTACTCGGTGAGGTTGTCCATCGTGCGCAGGTTGGGCATCGCTTCGGCCGTCAGTTCGGCAGCGCGCGCCAGCACCTCGATCTGCTGCTCGACGCCCTTCGGCAGCTCTTCGACGTTGTAGAGGACGACGAGGTCGACTGCCTCCTCCATGAAGTCCATGATGTCGTCCAGGGACCCGGCGAGGGAGTAGATGTCCTCGCGGTCGAACGGCGTGATGAACGAGGAGTTCAGCTGGTGGAAGATCGCGTGCGTGGCGTCGTCACCTGCGTGTTCCGCGGCCCGCATACGCTCTGCGATCTCGGCCCGGGCAGACGCGTCCGCCCCGAGCAGTTCCATCAGGAGTTTCGAGCCGGTGACGATGTTGTCCGCGGATGCGGCGAACATGTCGTAGAAGCTCGTCTCCCTGGGGGTCAGACGAAAGCGCACGTGTGGTCCTCGGGGTGCTTCGGTTTCGGTCAGGCTGATGCTAGGCGCAACATCCGGCCACGGCTATCGGGTCGTCCTCCAGTGTCACCCATCGGGCATGGTGATCAGCACGGGGGCGTACCAAGGGCCCTTTACCCAGCAAAATTCGTTACCATATACCCACCAGGGGTATATTTCCTCAGTTCGTCCCGAGATGGAGGCCTGTGATGACGACGACCGAGGCCGGCGCCACGCACGGTTACCACAAGCAGAAGGACGAGCACCTCAAGCGGCTGCGCCGGATCGAGGGGCAGATCCGCGGTCTGCAGCGCATGGTCGACGAGGACACCTACTGCATCGACATACTCACCCAGGTGTCCGCCTCCACCAAGGCCCTGCAGTCCTTCGCCCTCCAGCTGCTGGAGGAGCACCTGCGGCACTGTGTCGCGGACGCGGCAGTCAAGGGCGGCGACGAGATCGACGCGAAGGTGGACGAGGCCACGAAGGCGATCGGCCGGCTCCTGCGCACCTGATCGGAGCCGGCGGGGCGTGATCAGGGCCGGCAGGGCCTGATCAGACCTCGGCGGATTCCCGTTCCTCGGCCACCCGCAGCACCTCGTCGATGCTCTCCAGGCTCAGCCGGTCCTCGGCGGCCGAGGCGGCGATGATCAGCTCTCCGCACAGCTCGATCTCGGCGAGGGCCACGTGGTCCTGAACTGCCGTACCGCCGACCGGAGCCACGTGCATCACCTCTTCTCAACCGTCACCGACTTCCTAGAGTAGGGAGCGGTCTACACACCGCGCATGGCACGGACGGGCTAGTTCGCGGGTGGCGATCCGGACTAGTGCGCCGACTGGTTTTCGGCCCCGCTGTAGGCGATCCGGCCCGCGTAGATGTCCTTCGGGCTGGGCAGGCGCACGTCCACGGGGGCGCCGAAGTCGTACAGCAGGGTCGTCGAGGCGACCGCCACGGCGGTCTTCTCGCGGCCGTTGACGAAGCTGAAGTGCTGACGCAGCTTGCGGATGCGGCCCTCGTCGTCCAGATAGGCGTCGAACGGAACCTCGGCCGTGGCGAACCCTTTCGCTGCCGCTGCCAGGGACGCCCGGTCGGCGGCCGAGGCACGCCTCGACGCGTGGGACAGATCGGCCGTCCCGCGGTAGTGCCGCACCTGTGTGCCGCCGACCTTCGTCCGCCCCATGTACGCCGCCGTACGCGTCCCGCGCAGCACCTCCGCGGCGGCGTACGGGTCCGTCGCGCCGCCCGTGACGAGGTTGCCGTCGGACAGGCTCGCGGTCTCCACCCGCACCCACTTGTCGGCGGGCACCCCCGCACCCCGGTTCTTCATGAACAGGGCGCCGGGGGCGAGGAGTTCGGTGATGGGCCGGTGCTCGGAGGTGCCCGCGGGGTCCTCCGGCAGGATCACGGTCAGCTGTCCGAGCCGGCGCCGGTAGTCGTAGACGCCCTTGCCGCGGATGGTGACCCGGGTGCCGCCGGTCGCCATCTCCATGGACGTGGTGGCCTTGGAGCTGCCCGCGCCGCGCAGGGTGTCGGCGGCGCGCTGCAGGGCGGTCACGGGGTCGCCGCCCGCGCCGTTCACGCCCTGGGCCGCGGCACCGCTGCTGGAACACCCCGTGGCACCCACGCCGAGCCCGACCATCATCCCCACCGCGACGACCGTCCTGCCCGCGCGCCTCTGCTGCCGCCGATCCATCGCCTGCCTACCCCCAGCCGGTACGTCCGTCACGGGCCCCCTGTCGTTCCGGTTAACGACGAGTAGGGGGTGCCGTCACGCACTGCCGAAGGCTGGGAAAGGGCATACAAACGCTTTAACCGGGGTGTCGGTAACGTTGTCGGCGTGGCGCAGGAGGACGGGCCGGAGCGACTCCGGCAGGGGCAGGAGCACCTCACGACGACGACCGAGCAGGGGCGCTTCTGTGTCGCCCGCTGCACCTGCGGCTGGCGCGGCCCGGCCCGCCGGGCGCGCAGCCAGGCCAGAACGGACGCGGCGGGCCACTCGGCGGCCCTGTGAGGGCCCCGGCCGCCCCCGCCGCTACCTGTGCTCGAACTCCCGCACGAGGGTGTCCACGAGGTCGCGGTCGCGGGGCTGGGTCAGCCGGCCCCGGGCCGCGGTGGGGGAGAGCCACAGGATGCGGTCCACCTCGTTGTTCGGGGTGAACCGGCCGGAGACCGCCTCGGCCGCCCAGTAACGCACCTGCTTGGGGCGGCCGTTGGCCAGGTAGTGCAGGGCCGGCAGCTCGTTGCCGGGCTCGGCGGTGTAGCCCGTCTCCTCGGCGACCTCGCGCAGGGCACCCGCGAGCGGGTCCTCACCCCGTTTGAGCTTGCCCTTGGGGTGGGACCAGTCGTCGTACTTCGGCCGGTGGACCAGACAGACCTCCAGCTCGTCGTCCACCGGCGAGCGGCGCCACAGCACGCAGCCCGCCGCCAGGACCAGGGTGTCGTTCACACCGCCTCCTCGGGAGGGTTCAGGGTGCGTTGACCGTCTGCTTCTGCCACGCCTGCTGGAAGGCGAACCGGGCCGCCTCCACCTCGTGCCGCTGGTCGGCGTGGAGCACGCCGAGCGCGTACGCCGTCGCCGGTGCGATGCGGGGCGTGCGAGCCGCCTGGGCGGCCGCGGCCGCTGCCTCCGAAGCGTCGCGGTGCCGGTTCAGGGCCTGGCTCGCCGCCAGCAGGCGTACGTCCACGGGGGTGCTGCCTCCGCACAGCACCTCCAGGGCGTAGCGGTGCAGGCGCAGCAGCAGACGGACCTGGTGCCAGGGGCCGTCCTGGGGGTGCGGGGACGGGTCCGGGGACAGGCCGTGGACCAGGGCCTCCGCGTTGTACGGGTGGCCTGCAGTGAGCAGGGGAAGGGCGGTGATGGCGTCCGTGAGGCGTTCCTCGGCGGCGGCCGCGAGGGGGCGCAGGTCGGTGGTGGGGGCGGCCGGGGTGAGGGGGACCTCGCTCGCGAGCACGGCGACCTTGTCGGCGACGGCGTGGAAGCGGCTCGATCCCAGGGCCTGGAGAGCCGTGGAATGGGCTCGGGTCCGGGCGAGGGTGAGCTGGCGTTCGAGTAGGGCGCCTGCTTTTGCTGCGCCTACCGTGAGGTTGCCGCGCTCCGGGGTGGCCGTCGGGTGGGCAGGGCCACTGGCGTTGGAAGGTGTCCCTGCGCCCACCCTCCCCCGAGCTCTCGACTCCGCTCGAGCAGGGGGGTCCCCCATCGCCTCAGCGGCACGACTGCCCGCAGCTACGGCGGCTGACGCGCCGGCTGCGTCGGCCGAGGGAGCGGCCGCGCCCGCAGCCCCGCTACGGCGGCCCGCCGCGTCGCTCACCGCCTGTCCCGGGAACACCGCCGCCCCCGACAACCGGTGCAACGCCAGCAACAGCCGTTCCAGGCGGGACTCGTAGGCGTGTTCAAGGCCCAACGTGCCGGACAGCCAGGCCAGTTCCGGGCGCATCTCCTCCGACCAGTCCGTGTCGAGCAGAGGGCGGAACGTGTGCAGGCTGCCGCTGATGCGGCGGGCCGAGCGGCGCAGCGCCCGGGCCGCATCGACGGCCTCCTCCGTTTTGTTCGCCGCGCCGCCGTTCGCCGTACCGCCGCCGTTCTCCCGGTGCAGGCGCAGCGCGCGGAGGAACTCCGTGGCCTGGGCGCGCAGGTAGCCCGCCAGGGCGTCCCCCGTCACCTCCGTGGCCGTGGGGTCCGTCGGGTCAAGGTGTTGCTGTGCCACGCCGGCGCCTCCGGGCGTCTATGAGCATCTCCTGAACGTTGCGCAGGGGCTGTCCGTCCGCGTCCGTCGCGTGCCGGGTCCACTCGCCGTCGGGGCCGAGGTGCCAGGAGGCCGTGGTGTCGGACATGCCGGTGTCGAGCAGCCGGTTCAGGGCTGCCCGGTGGCCGGGGTCGGTGACCCGGACCAGGGCCTCTATCCGGCGGTCGAGGTTGCGGTGCATCATGTCGGCGCTGCCGATCCACACCTCGGGCTCGCCGCCGTTGCCGAAGGCGAACACCCGGGAGTGTTCGAGGAACCGGCCGAGGATCGAGCGGACCCGGATGTTCTCCGACAGACCCGCGACGCCCGGACGGACGGCGCAGATGCCTCGCACCCAGATGTCGACCGGCACGCCCGCCTGGGACGCCCGGTAGCAGGCGTCGATGAGCGCCTCGTCGACTATCGAGTTGACCTTGATGCGGACGAAGGCCGGGCGGCCCGCACGGTGGTGCTGGATCTCCTTGTTTATCCGCGAGATCAGGCCGTCCCGCAGGGACTTGGGAGCGACCAGGAGCCGGCGGTAGGTCTCGCGGCGGGAGTAGCCGGACAGCCGGTTGAAGAGGTCGGACAGGTCGGCGCCGACCTGCGGGTCGGCGGTGAGCAGGCCGAGGTCCTCGTACAGGCGTGCCGTCTTCGGGTGGTAGTTGCCCGTGCCGACATGGCTGTAGCGCCGCAGCGTCTCGCCCTCCTGGCGGACCACCAGGGACAGCTTGCAGTGGGTCTTCAGGCCGACCAGGCCGTACACGACGTGGCAGCCGGCCTCCTCAAGACGCTTCGCCCACTTGATGTTGGCGTGCTCGTCGAAACGGGCCTTGATCTCGACCAGGACCAGGACCTGCTTGCCGGCCTCGGCGGCGTCGATGAGCGCGTTGACGATCGGGGAGTCACCGGAGGTCCGGTACAGGGTCTGCTTGATCGCGAGGACGTCCGGGTCCTCGGCCGCCTGCTCGACGAAGGCCTGCACGGACGTCGAGAAGGAGTCGTACGGGTGGTGCAGCAGGACGTCCCGGCTGCGCAGGGCCGCGAAGATGTCGGGCGCGGACGCCGACTCGACCTCGGCGAGGTCGCGGTGGGTGCCCGCGATGAACTTCGGGTACTTCAGCTCGGGACGGTCGATGCCGGCGATGCGGAAGAGACCGGTGAGGTCCAGGGGACCCGGCAGCGGGTACACCTCGGCCTCGCCGATCTTCAGCTCGCGCACCAGCAGGTCGAGCACCTCGCGGTCGATGGACTCCTCGACCTCCAGGCGCACCGGCGGCCCGAAGCGGCGCCGCATGAGCTCCTTCTCCAGGGCCTGGAGCAGGTTCTCGGCGTCGTCCTCCTCGACCTCCAGGTCCTCGTTCCTGGTCAGCCGGAAGGCGTGGTGCTCCACCACCTCCATGCCCGGGAACAGCTCCTCCAGATGCGCGGCGATGACGTCCTCCAGCGGGACGTACCGGCCGGGCGCGGCCTCCAGGAAGCGGGACAGCAGCGGCGGCACCTTCACCCGGGCGAAGTGCTTGTGGCCGCTGACCGGGTTGCGTACGACGACGGCCAGGTTCAGGGAGAGGCCGGAGATGTACGGGAACGGGTGCGCGGGGTCCACGGCCAGCGGGGTGAGGACCGGGAAGATCTGGTGCCTGAAGAGCGTGAAGAGGCGCGCCTGCTCCTTCTCGGTCAGCTCGTTCCAGCGGACCAGGTGGATGCCCTCCTCCGCGAGCGCGGGGGCGACGTCCTCGTGGTAGCAGGCGGCGTGCCGGGCCATCAGCTCGCGGGAGCGGGCCCAGATCATCTCCAGGACCTCGCGCGGCTGCAGGCCGGAGGCCGAACGGGTGGCGACGCCCGTCGCGATCCGGCGCTTCAGACCGGCCACCCGGACCATGAAGAACTCGTCCAGGTTGCTGGCGAAGATCGCCAGGAAGTTGGCGCGCTCCAGCAGGGGCGTGTTCGGGTCCTCGGCCAGCTCCAGTACGCGCTCGTTGAACGCGAGCCAGCTGCGCTCCCGGTCGAGGAAACGCCCCTGCGGCAGCGGTGCCCCCTCACCCTGCGCCTCCTCGTACGCGTCGAGGTCCGCATCGATGTCGGGCTCGAGGTCGGAAACGTTCGCCGACACGGTGTGCGGCCGGTGCGCGGCGATGGAGCCCACGGAGGGCTGGACGTGCTGGACCTCTGCCTGGGTGTCTTGCTGACTCATGAACCCATTCTTCCGCGCCAAGGGCGAGACAGGCGCGTCGGAACGTGCGGGAGGGAGCCTTACGGTCCCGTTTCCCGCGAGCCCCTCGGGGGGCGGCGAAGGCTCTGGCACGGCGGGGTTCATTGGCTGAGCGTCGCAAGACCGTCTGAATCGATGGTTACGGAGACATGACGTGCGGGATATCGGGGGGCGGCCCGAAGGGGTCCGCGGTGCTCGTGTGACGATCCGGTACGCCCGGAAGTGACGTTCCCGTACCCGCGAAAGTGACGTTCTCGTACCCGCGAAAACGACGGTCCCGTACGTCACTCCCCCCGTGGAAGGGACGTACGGGACCGAAGGGGCGTACGGAGCCTCGGCTCGCCTCGGTGTCAGGCCGCCCGGCGGCGCAGTACCGCGTACGCGGCGGCGGTGGTCAGCGCCGCCACGGCCAGGACGATGCCGGTCTCCACCCACTGGAGTGCCCAGAAGTGGGACGCGGGGTGGTAGACGGCGAAATAGCCGTCGGCGTTCCGTCCCCAGTTCACGCGCCAGACGTCGTAGGCCAGGTCCGGCTCGCTGGGCGAGGTGCGGGTGACCGCCGGCCACAGGTCGGCGCGGTAGCGGGTGAGCAGGAAGTTGAGCAGCCACATCGCGGCGAAGGCGGCGCCGAGCCCGGCCAGGGTGCGGCGCAGCAGCAGCGCGGCGAGCGCGCCGACGGCGAGGGCGCACAGGCCGTACGCCACCGTGAGCGGGCCGCGGGCCACGATGATGTCGCTCTGGTACCAGTTGGTGATGGGGATCAGGTCCTCGTTGGCCGACCAGCTCCAGCGGAACACGAGGACCAGGGCCAGTCCCCCGGCGGCGACGGCCACGGCCGACAGGGCCAGCTTGGCGGTCAGCCAGCGCACCGGGGTGACGCCCTGCGTCCAGGCCAGCCGCGCCGTACCCGATTCCAGTTCGCGGCCGACGAGCGCGCCGCCCGCGAAGACGGCGACGGCGAGGAAGGTGTAGCAGATGAGGGTGCCGACCCAGCCGACCGTGTTGCCGTAGTCGAAGCTGTCGAAGGCGTCGATGCACACGTCCGCGTGGGCGCAGGCCTGTACCGCCCTGCGGGTGGCGGGCGCGGTGACCTCGTTCAGGTACACCAGCCAGCCGATCAGCCCGGTGACGACGGCGGCCCAGAGCAGCAGGGCGGTTCGGTGCAGCCGCAGCACGGTGCGGGGCAGGCCCTGGACGGCGGCGCTCATGCGGTGGCTCCCTTGGGGAGACGGAGGGCGCCGGTGAGGCGGCGGAGCACGAGGAACGCGGCCACCGTGAACAGTCCGGCCAGGGCCAGGACCAGGGCGCTGGTGGTCAGCTGGAGCGGCCAGTAGTGCGCGTCGGGGTGGTAGGTCTGGTAGAAGCCGACGGCACCCCGCTTCTCGAACAGCCGCTGGCAGCCCGCCCAAGTGTCCGCGTAGCAGCGGGGCTCGGGGATGTGGCCGCCGGTGCGCGTGACCAGGCCCTGGTCGACGCTCAGGCTGGGGGAGGAGTCTCCGAAGGTGTGCCCGAATCTCGTCACGTGGGTGACGGTCGGCCACAGGTGCGGCATGAGCCACTGCGCGAGGCCCCACAGGCCCCCGGTGGCGACGACGGCGGTGGCCAGCGCGGGCAGGGCGCGGCGCAGGGCCAGGCCCGCGAGGGCGCCCGCGGTCAAGGCGGCCAGGGCCAGGGCGACGGTGGTGGGGCCGTTGGTCTGGAAGGTCCACATGTCCCACTGGCTCTTGGCGGTGTCGACGCGGCCGCGAGCAGCCACCCACGCCCGGTGGTGCAGGAACACCAGCAGGCTCGTTCCCGCGGTGACCGCGGCGGCCGGCAGGGCCAGCCTGGTCGCCAGCCAGCGGGCCGGGGTGACGCCCTGTGCCCAGGCCAGCTGTGCCGTGCCGGATTCCATCTCGCGGCCGGTGAGGGCGGCGCCCGCCCAGGCGGCGATCAGGAGCGGCAGCGCGGCGAGGGGGAGCGTGAGGTAGTTGTACGTGTCCTTGTAGCGCAGGATCGCGTCCTGGTCGTAGGCGCACTTCTCGGACCAGTGGCAGGCCTTGTACTGCCGCCAGCCGTCCGCCGCCGCGTCGGTGAGCGGTCCCCCGAGCCACAGCAGCAGGGCGGCGCCGAGGAGAACCAGGCCCGCCCAGACGAGCAGCTCCGGCCGGTGCAGGCGCAGGACCCAGCGGGTGAGGTGCGGGCGGCGGACGGCTGCCGGCGTCGTCACGGCGGTCACGCGGCACTCTCCTGGGCCACGGCCGGAGCGGCGCCCAGCGCCGGGGCCTCGGGGTTGCGCAGGTGGGCGAGGACCAGTTCCTCCAGCGAGGGCGCCGAGGTGCGCAGGTCGCCGGGGAGCGGTCCGGCCGGGCGGACCAGCGCGGTCAGCTGACGGCCGGTGACCCGGGACTCGACCACGGTGTGCCTGCTCAGATCGGTGGACTCGGCGGCCCCGCTGACCCTCAGGTGGGCGGCGAGCAGGTCGTCGATCTCGCCGGCGAGGCGGATCCGGCCGCCGCCGGCCAGCAGCAGGTGGTCGCAGGAGTCCTCCAGCTCGGCCACCACGTGCGAGGACATGACAATGGTGGTGCCGTACTGCGCGGCGTCGGCCATCAGGGTGCCCATCAGCTCGTGCCGGGCCAGCGGGTCGAGGTCGGCCATCGGCTCGTCCAGCAGCAGTAGTTCGGGCCGCTTGCCGAGCGCGAGGGCGAGGGCGACGCGGGTGCGCTGTCCGCCGGACAGGGACCGTATGCGGGACCTCGGGTTCAGGTCGCCGCCGGTCACGACCTGCTCGGCGGTGGCCGCGTCCCAGCGCTCGGGGTTGAGGTCGGCGCCCATCCGCAGCGTCTCGGCGACGGTGAGCTGCGGGTACAGCGGCTTGTCCTGGGCGACGAAGCCGACCCGGGCGCGGGCCTCGGCGGGCGTCCTGCCGAGCACCGACAGCCGGCCCTCGGTGGGCGGGAGCAGCCCGGCGGCGAGCGCGAGCAGCGTCGACTTGCCGGCGCCGTTGGGCCCGACGAGGGCGCACACCCGCCCGGCGGGCAGCCGGAACGCGAAGTCCCGCAGTGCCCAGCGTCCCCGACGCCCGAAGCGCTTGCCGAGGCCGGTGGCCTCGAGAGCCGTGTCGCTCATGAACGTTCTCCCTGGAAGTGCTTGTCGAGTACGGCGGTGAAGAGGGCCGCCACGTCGTCCCGGTCCAGCCCCGCCTCGACGGCCCGCGCCGCCCACTCCTCCAGCTCCGCCCGCAGGGGGGAGTCGGCCGGGGCGCCGCCCAGGGACCGTCGGACGAAGGTGCCGAGCCCGCGCCGCGCCTCGACCAGGCCCTCCCGCTCCAGTTCGCGGTAGGCCTTGAGGACGGTGTTGGGGTTGATGGCGGTGGCCTCGACGACCTCGCGGGCCGTCGGCAGCCGGTCGCCGGGCTGCAGCAGGCCCAGGCGGAGGGCCTGTTTGGTCTGCTGGACGATCTGGACGTAGGTGGCGACACCGCTGTGCCGGTCGATACGGAATTCGACCACGCGCTGAACCACCCTTTCACTAATTGAGTAGTGAAAGGGTGGTGCAAGAGAGGGGCAGCCGTCAAGGCGGCCGCCCCTCGCATGGGGTCATGTCACGTTTCGGTGCGGTACATCAGGTCGGTCTCGTGCGTGCCGAACCCCAGCCGCTCGTACACCGACACCGCCGCCGTGTTGTCCGCGTCGACATACAGCATCGCCGTCGGCAGTCCCTGGGCGGCCAGGTGGCGCAGGCCGATCGTGGTCAGGGCCTTGCCGAGGCCGCCGCCCTGCTCGCCCGGGCGGACCCCGAGCACGTACACCTCGCCGAGCCCCTCCTCGGCGTGCACCTTGGTCCAGTGGAAGCCGGCCAGCTCCCCGGCCCGCTCGGCGAGGAAGAACCCGGCCGGGTCGAACCACGGTTCGGCCTTGCGGTCGTCCAGGTCACGCTGGGTGAGTGAGCCCTGCTCCGGGTGGTGTGCGAAGGCGGCCGCGTTGACGGCGAGCCAGGCCGCGTCGTCCTTGCCGGGCTCGAAGGTGCGCACGGTCACGCCCTGCGGCAGTACCGGCTCGGGCAGCTCCAGATCGGTCAACGACCGCCGCATCTGGCGCAGTTCGCGGAACAGGGTCAGCCCCAGCACCTGGGCGAGGTGCCGGGCGGCGGAGTGCCCGCCGTGCGCCCACACCCGCAGCCGCTTGCCCGAGGCGGCGAGCAGCGCCGAGCCCAGCGCCCGCCCGTGCCCGTGCCCGCGGTGCGCGGGGTGGACGACCAGCTCGGCGGCCGGCGCCTCCACCGGGTCGGTGTCCTCCAGTTGGGCGTAGCCGACGAGTTCGTCCCCGACGGTCAGCAGCAGATGCGACACGCCGGGGCGAGCGCCCCCGCGCAGCTGCAACCGGCCCTGCTCGGACACCGACTGCTGCCCGTCGACGCGGGCGGCTTCGGCGAGCAGCCCGAGCACGGCCTCGGCCCGGTCCGGGTCGAGCGCGGAGAAGGTCTCGATGGAGCGGGAGGGGAAGGGCCGTACGGCGTCGTCGCTGCTCATGCGTACGAGGGTACGGGGCGGGCGGGTCGAAGTGCCGACACCGCAGCACTTAAAGGAATCACCAAAGGGAAACCAGGAAGTAACCTCGAACCCCCTGTCGCGCTACGCGCGTTGACCCTAGGCTGCGCCGGAAACGGCCACTCGCCACAGCCGACCCACAGGGGGGTCCCATGCCAGCCGCGCCCCGGCGCACCAGACGTCGTACCTACGCCTTCCTCGGCGCGACCGCAGCTCTCGCCACGGCCGCCGCCCTGGCCGCCGCGCTGCCCGCGCAGGCCCACGCGGACAAGGGCCACCACCCGCTGCCGAGCCGCTACCAGGACGTCCAGCTCCTGTCCTTCAACGACCTGCACGGCAACCTCGAACCCCCGTCGGGCTCCTCCGGCCGGGTCAGCGAACTCCAGCCGGACGGCACGACGAAGACGATCGACGCGGGGGGCGTCGAATACCTCGCCACGCACCTGCGCAAGGCCCGCGCGGGCCACCCGTACTCCATCACCGCGGCCGGCGGCGACATGGTCGGCGCCTCCCCGCTGCTGTCCGGTCTCTTCCACGACGAGCCCACCATCGAGGCGCTCAACAAGCTGGACCTGGACGTCACCTCGGTCGGCAACCACGAGTTCGACGAGGGCGCACGGGAACTGGCCCGCCTGCAGAACGGTGGCTGCCACCCCACGGACGGCTGCTACAACGACGAGGAGTTCGAGGGCGCGGACTTCCCGTACCTGGCCGCGAACGTCCAGGACGAGAAGACCGGCAAGCCGATCCTGAAGCCGTACTGGGTCTGGAAGAAGCGGGACGTACGGATCGGCTTCATCGGCGTCACGCTGGAGGGCACCCCGGGCATCGTCTCCGCCGACGGCGTCAAGGGACTGGCCTTCAAGGACGAGGTCGAGACGATCAACAAGTACGCCAAGGTGCTGCAGCGCCAGGGCGTCCAGTCGATCGTGGCCCTCATCCACGAGGGCGGCTTCCCGGCCTCCGGCGCGTACAACTACAACTGTGACTCCCCGGGTGCGGGCTCCGGCATCTCGGGCCCGATCGTCGACATCGCGAAGAACGTGACCCCGGCGGTCGACGCCCTGGTCACCGGCCACACCCACCAGGCCTACGTCTGCACGGTCCCCGACCCGTCGGGCAAGCCCCGCATGGTCACCTCGGCGGCCTCCTTCGGCCGTCTGTACACCGACACCACGCTGACGTACGACCGCTTCACCGGCGACATCGCGCGTACGGCCGTGAAGTCCGCGAACCACGTGGTCACCCGGGACGTCCCGAAGGCCCCGGACATGACGGACCTGATCTCCCGCTGGAACACCCTGGCGGCCCCCATCGGCAACCGTGCCATCGGCTACATCTCGGCCGACATCAACAACACCGGTACCGAGTCCCCGATGGGCGACCTGATCGCCGACGCGCAGCTCGCCCACGGCCGGGAACTGGACCCGAAGACCAGCCTCGCCCTGATGAACCCGGGCGGCGTGCGCGCGGGTCTGACCTACCAGGCCAAGGGCGCCGAGGGCGACGGGGTCGTCACCTACGCCGAGGGCTTCACGGTCCAGCCCTTCGCCAACACCGTGAACCTCCAGGACTTCACCGGCGCCCAGCTGATCCAGGTGCTCAAGGAGCAGGTGAGCGGGGTCAACGCGGCGGCCCCGAAGATCCTGCAGCCGTCGGCGGGTCTGACGTACACGCTGGACATGACGAAGACCGGCGCCGACCGCGTGGTCACCGACTCCATCCGGCTGAACGGCGCGCCGATCGACCCGGCGGCCACCTACCGCGTCGCCACCAACAGCTTCCTGGCGGGCGGCGGCGACGGCTTCCCGACCCTCGGCCAGGGCACCGGCGACCTGGTCGGCGGGGACGACCTGGCCGCACTGGAGAAGTACCTGACGGCACACTCGTCGGCCGCCTCACCGCTCGCGCCTTCGGCGGCGGACCGGATCACCGTCGTGCAGTAGAGCCTGTGTGAATAGCGCTGCGGTTCCGAAATAGCCCTGAGAATTCCTCTCAGGGCTATTTCATTGAGGCTCATCGGAATTGGCCTTTTCCTGCTTTCGGGTCCCGCGATGTTTTCCGTGTCGAAACCGAACGGCACCGAAAGCAAGCGTCGGCCGGTCAGGGCTGTTGCAGCGCCTTGGGAACCTGGGACTCCCAGCGCCAGTGCAGCAGCGCGGCGAGCAGCGCGAACGTGCCCAGCGGAAGCCACAGCAACAGCAGGAACGTGGGCGGGTGGTCCGAGGTGAACAGGAGCACCACCCACAGCAGGAAGCCGCAGCCCAGGGCGATGAGGCCACCGGTGACCGCCCGCTCCCACGCCTTGCGGTGTCCGGCCCGGCGCCGTATCCGGGCCTCCACCTCCGGCCGCCGGTCCCACCCCATGCCGCGGTGCCTTGCGGCGGCCTCCCGCAGGCGGGCGACCTCGGTCGACGGGTCGTCCAGCTGCCGGCCGTCCATGTGCGGCAGGACGAACCGGCGGCCGTCGGTGTCGTACAGGTACGTGATCCACTTGTCCGCGTACGCGTTGGCGTTCGGTAGCCGCTCGGCCCGGATGTCGTAGATGTCGTGCCAGGCACGGCTGCGTTCGGTCACGGCCCACCGGGCGGTGATCCCGCGGGCCCCGACGAGCGTGCGGGCGCGCCGCATGTAGAGCGCCATGTGCGCGAGCAGCACGATGTAGAGCGCAGCGAGTGACGCCGGAACCCAGCGGGGCAGGTGGTGGCTCTGCATCGCGTGGTAGACACCGTTCAGACCCAGCAGCCCTATGCCGAGGGTCATGCGGAGCGGTGCCTTTCTCTGTTTGCGGTACTCGCGCTCGATCCCGCCGCCGTACGTGTCCACGCCCCGCCCGCCTCCGTGTGCTGCCTCAGGTCCTCTTCCGCCGGTCGAACCAGATCGTGGCCGCCGTCGGCACCAGCCCCGCCCAGAAGATGATCTGCGGAAAGGCCCGGTCCGTCCATGGCACCTGGGTGAGAAGCAGGGCACAGAGCATCGCCCAGGCGGCCTGGCCCAGGACGATGCGGGGCCAGCGGCGGCGGTTGATCAGGGAACGGAGGTTGTAGCGGACTCCCATGCGCAGCCGGCGGTAGCGCAGCAGGGCACCCACGGCCCAGATGGCAGTCATGGGGACGAGGTCCCACAGCCGTTGGCCCAGGGGAAGAGGCAGGGCGCGCTGGGTGTGGCCGTCGGTGGTGAACAGGTCGAGTCCGGCGGCGGCGAGGCCGACGCACAGCACGGCGAGCCAGCGCACTCCGCGCAGCAGCCGGTACGAGGCGTCGTCCAGGCCCTGTTGCATCGTCGCCGAGTCCGGGGCGACGGCGAGGGCGTCGGCGTAGAGCGTGGCGGCCTCGGCGGCCTTGACGCCGGGTGTGTCGGCGTTCTTCTTGGTCTGCCGGGCCAGGGCCTGCGGGTGGTTCGGGTCGAGACGGAGGATGGCCTGGTCCATCTGGTCGGCGACGGTCCGGTTGCCGCCCATGTCGGCGATCAGCCACGCCACCTCGTAGCCGAACACCTCCTCGGGCGCCAGGCGGATGGCCTGCTGGGCCAGTTCGGCCGACTCCTGGAGGAAGCGGTCCATGGCCTCCCGGGTGACCTGTCCGCCGTTGGCCTGCCCGAACTTGATGGCCCTGATGCGGAACAGCCAGTTGGCGAGCATCGCGTATCCCACCCAGTACTCCGGGTCGAGACGGATGACCTCACGCAGGACGCCCTCGGTCTCCGGAAAGCGGCCGCCCACGGCCTGCAGGGCGTAGGCGCGCTGGATGAGCGCCGGTATGTCCTCGGGGGCGAGCGCGAGCGCCCGTTCGGTTGCCTCCAGCGCCTGGTCCGCCTCGTTCTCCAGGCGGAGATGGCACCGGGCGAGCCTGACCCAGGCCCGGACGTCCTCCGGATCCTCCGCGAGCCGCTGCCCGAGCACCGTCTTGGCCTCGTCGTACCGCCGCAGTTCGTAGAGCGCGTCGGCCCGCTCCAGGGCCGGATGCACGGTCGTCACAGCTTGCGCCTCTTCTTCAGATAGGCGATCAGGTCGTCGTACACGCCGCCCTCGTTGGCGAACATCGCCACGTTCCGGGCGGAGGCGAACCACGGGTCGGCCGACGGGCTGACCTCCTTGGCCGCGCCGAGCAGATCCTTCATGCCGATCATGCGGACGGTGCCGGTGCGGGCCGAGTCGAGCAGCGCGCGCTCGGCGGCCGCCTCGCACAGATGGGCCAGGTCGGCGCCGGACAGGCCGTCGGTGACCTTGGCCAGCTTGGCCAGGTCGACGTTCTCGATGGGGCGTTCGCGCAGGTGGTAGCGGAGGATCGCCTCGCGGGCCGGGGCGTCCGGCGGCAGCACGAGCAGGGTGCGGTCCAGCCGGCCGGGGCGGCGCAGCGCGTTGTCCACGTCCCAGGGGACGTTGGTGGCCGCGAGCACGAACACACCCTCGTTGGCGGCGGAGTCGATGCCGTCCAGCTCGGTGAGCAGCTGGTTGACGGTGTTGCGCATCCCGCTGTGCCCGGTACGGCTGCGCTTGGCGCCGAGCGCGTCCAGCTCGTCCAGGAAGACCACGCAGGGGGCCTGCCGGCGGGCCGTCTGGAAGATCTCGTGCATGTTGCGCTCGGAGTTGCCCATCCACATGTCGAGCACGTCGTTGACCGACACGGACAGGAAACCGGCGCCGAGTTCACCGGCGATCGCCCGCGCGATGAACGTCTTCCCGCAGCCGGGCGGACCGTACAGCAGCAGCCCGCCGCGCAGGCTCTTTCCGTACAGCTTGCGCAGCTCGGGGTTGCGCAGCGGTGCGAGGAAGGCGGCCTCCAGCCGGTCCTTGACCTCCTGCATCCCGCCGACGTCGGCGAGCCGTACCCCACCGGGCCGCTCGACGTCCCACGCCTCGGCGTCCCCGGGGTCGTCGTCGCCGTCGGCCCGGGCCGGGGCCTCGGTGAAGCGGGGCGGTACGGCATCCCCGACCTGCTGCTCGGCGGCCCGCCAGTCGAACCCGCCCTGGGCCCCGGAGGCAGGGGCGTCCGGGGCAGGTGCGGCAGGCGGTGCCGCCGCGGGTGCCGGCCCCGGCTCGGCGGGCGGGGCCGGCTGCTGCGGTACTCCCATGGCGCGGGCCATGAGCTGCCGCGCGTGTGCGTCCCCCGGCGCGTGCTGCAACGCGAACGCCACCTCGGCGATGGCGGCGTCCGGCCGGCCGTCGTTCAGCAGCAGCTCGGCGAGGTGCAGTCGCAGGGGTACGTCGGTGGGCGTGGCGGCAACTGCCGTACGCAGGCTCTGAATCAGCGGGGAGTCTTCCGGCATGGGCCATACCCTACGGACCCTCACGGCCCCGCCTTCGGTCAGGAGGCGGCCGGTGACCAGTCACGGGTCGGTGGCCGTCGCGTACTTCTCAAGATCCGCAAGGGTCTTCACGATGACGATCCGGCCGCCGCGCCCGCCGTACGTCCCCTTCTGCCCCAGGGCGTCGACGGAGGCGAACCCGTCGGCGGTGGCGGTGGCCCAGGCGGGCACGGCTGTGGCGGCGGTGGCGGCGGAGGCCTTCGGCTGGGTACCGGCACCGAAGAGGCCGTAGGCCAGGGACCCGGCCGCGATCAGCGCGAGAGGCAGCCCGACGGCGAGGGCCTTGCGGCGCCGGCGGTGGCGGGGGGTGCGGGGGCTCATGGGCGACTCCAGTCCCGATGGTCGTGTGGGGTGAACTGGAGTTGCCGCGGGGGCGGGAAAGGTTGCCGACCTGGGCTGAACGGTGGGTTGGCCGGTGTGCACACGTTCGGGTGATCGCTGGCAGGTGTGCCGCTTCGGGGGCTGTGCCTCGGCCATCGTGGGTCTTGCGGCCGAGGGGGCGGCCGGGTCACGAACTCCTGATGGCAAAGGTGCAAGGCGGTTATGGTCGTAGACACGGCGCGTCGAAGGAGGACATCGGTCATGGCTGCTCACGCTGCGGAATCCGAGTCGGTCGTCCCTCCCATGCCCGAGCGGACGCCGAAGGCGCTGCGCGAGGCCATCGCCCAGCACACGCCTGAGCTGCTCCCTGACTTCGACAGGCACTGGAAGAGGGCGAGTGCCGACGCATACAACGTAGGCCCTGTGCCCGCGTTCGTGGCCTTCTGGTGGGGCGAGTACGCCATGGCCCGGGATCCCGAGCTGGACGCACACGTGCACGATCTCGAACTCCGGGCCGCAGAGTCCACCGACAACGCCGAAGCGATCGCCCTCCTCGAAGAGGCGGCGAAGATTCGCCACCGGGTGCAAGGACTGGAGCCCGGCGAGTGACCGACGGGTTTACGGGGCCGCCTTGGCAGATGGACTGGCGGCTCGATGCTCTTGCTGCCCTCGAAGCTCTACCTGCGCATGCACAGCAAATGGTTTACGCTGCGCGCGCCGAACTGGTCACAGCGAAGGATCCGTATTTCCGAGGCATCGAGACTGATGCCTGCCTTCCCGACGGAATGCAGGTCATGCCTGTCCGATCCAGTAAGCCGAAGGGCGCTCGTGCCCTCTTCTTCGACAACGAAAACGGCTGGCTGAAGTACACCTTCGTACCCCGCACCGAAGATCCGCAGATTGTGGTGGAAGAGATCTTCTGGCTCGGAACCGAACCCCCTACGGAACCTCCGGCGGAGCAGTAGCCGCCCCCAGCAGCCGTACCGTCGCCACCGTGCCGCCGCCGTCCGCGTGGGCGAGGGTGACCTCGCCGCCCGCCTGCTGGACCGTGCGGGCCACGATGGACAGGCCCAGGCCCGAGCCCGGCAACGCTCGTGCCGAAGGGGAGCGCCAGAACCGGTCGAAGACGTGCGGGAGTTCGTCGGCGGGGATGCCGGGGCCGTGGTCCCGTACCGTCAGCACGCCGTCGGTCAGCTGCACCTCGATCGTGCCGCCCTCGGGGCTGAACTTCACCGCGTTGTCGAGGATGTTGACGATCGCCCGCTCCAGGGCGGAGGGCTCCGCGCGTACGAACCAGGGCTTCAGGTCCGCCGTGATCGTCAGCTCCGGTCCGCGCAGCCGGGCCCGGTGCAGGGCGGCCTCGACCGTGTCCTGGAAGGCGACGACCTGGACACGTTCGCCGCGCTGGCCCTCCGAGCGGGACAGCTCCTGAAGGTCGCCGATCAGGGAGGCCAGCTCCGTCATCTGCGCCTTCACCGAGGCGAGGAGCGCCTTGCGGTCCTCCGGGGGGATCGGGCGGCCCGTCTCCTCGCTTCGGGTGAGCAGCTCGATGTTGGTGCGGAGGGAAGTGAGGGGGGTACGGAGTTCATGGCCGGCGTCCGCGATGAGCTGCTGCTGCAGGTCGCGGGAGCCGGCCAGGGCTGTGGTCATCGAGTTGAAGGAGCGGGAGAGCCGGGCGACCTCGTCCTCGCTGTCGTCCGCCACGGGGATGCGGACACTCAGGTCCTCGGTCCGTGCGACGTGCTCGACGGCCTCGGTGAGCTTGTCGACCGGCCGCAGTCCCGCACGGGCCACCGCGAGGCCCGCCGCACCGGCCCCGACGACGCCGATACCGGAGACGATGAGGAGGATCAGCGCGAGGTCGTTGAGCGTCTTCTGGGTGTTCTTCAGCGGTATCGCGACCTGGAGAGCCGCGTCCGGAACCAGCTGCGGCGGAGTGCCCGGAGTACCGGTGACGGTCAGGGGCTGGGTCAGCACGCGTACGGCGTTGCCCTCGGAGTCGGTGCCGTTGCGCCTGAGGAACTTCATGTGCAGTACGCCGTCGCGGGCGGCCGCGTCGGCGATGACGGCGATGTCGGAGTCGGTGGTCTTCACCCGGCCCTCGGAGTTCGCGAACACACAGGCGGTGCCGTCCCGCTTCATGAGCTGGTAGTAGCTGCTGTGGATGTGGAAGCCGCCGAGGTCGGACCCGCTCGGCTTCTGCGGGCACGACTCCAGCGTGGACATCGCGTCACCGTACCGCTGGGGCGAGGAGGCCTTCTGCAGATCGTTGTCGAGCTGGTCGTACAGCTTCCGCTCCACGATGAACCAGCAGGTGACCGAGACCGCGGCCACCGCGAACGCCACCGCCGACGCCACCAGCATCGCCAGTCGCGCCCGGATCGGCAGGGTCCGGTAGCTGCGGACCAGCCTGTTCATTCCGCGCCGCCCTGGCGAAGGACGTATCCCACGCCCCGGACCGTGTGCACGAGCCGCGGCTCGCCGCCGGCCTCCGTCTTGCGGCGCAGGTACATGACATAGACGTCCAGGGAGTTGGACGACGGCTCGAAGTCGAAGCCCCACACCGCCTTGAGGATCTGCTCACGGGTGAGGACCTGGCGCGGGTGGGCCATGAACATCTCCAGCAGGGTGAACTCCGTGCGGGTCAGTTCTACCGGGCGGCCACCCCGGGTGACCTCGCGCGTCGCGAGGTCCATGCGCAGGTCGGCGAAGGTCAGCGCCTCGTCCTCCAGGGCCTCGGCGGACACGGCCGACGCATAGGTGCTGCGGCGGAGCAGGGCGCGGATACGGGCGAAGAGTTCGTCCAGCTCGAAGGGCTTGACCAGGTAGTCGTCGGCCCCGGCGTCCAGGCCCGTCACCCGGTCGCCGACCGTGTCGCGGGCCGTGAGCATGAGGATCGGGGTCGTGTCGCCGGCGCCCCGGATGCGGCGGGCGGCGGTCAGGCCGTCCATGCGGGGCATCTGGATGTCCAGGACGACCAGGTCGGGCTTGTAGGCCTGGGCCTTGTCCAGCGCGTCCGCGCCGTCGACGGCGACCTGCGTGTCGTACCCCTCGAACGCGAGGCTTCGCTGGAGCGCCTCGCGGACGGCGGGCTCGTCGTCGACGATCAGGATGCGCTGGGGGTCACGGTCGCCTTCGGCGGGGCTCATCGCTCGCGTTCCTCGGGGTGCGGTGGGTCGTGGACGGGTGTCTCTCAGCCTCGCACGAGTCGAGGCCGCCGGGCACGTGTGCCGGGCTCAGGCGCCCAGCGTGGTCAGCTCGCGGAACGCGGAGAGACGGTGCAGCGGCACCTTGCGGCGGTGCGGGCGGCCGGCGGGGGTGCGCAGGCCCATCAACTGGGGGACCGGCGGCACCTCCGGGGCGCGCGGGACCGGCGCGTGCAGTGCGTGCGCGACCGAGAGGGCCAGGGTGAGGTCGGCCGGACCGGTGCCGGAGGCCTGGTGCGAAACGTGCTTGATCATGACGTACTCCCTCGTGCCTCGCGGGGGGTCAGCTGGTGGAGCCCGCCCGCAGCTTGGCCAGGTCGGACTTGACGGTGTTGACGGGGATCGCGAAGCCCAGGCCGATGCTGCCCGCGTCCGACGAGGACGAGGACTGCGAACTCGACGAGTACATCGCGGAGTTGATGCCGATGATGTTGCCGTTCGCGTCGATCAGCGCGCCGCCGGAGTTGCCGGGGTTGAGCGAGGCGTCCGTCTGGATCGCCTTGTAGGTGGTCGTGGACGAGCCGGTGTCGCCGTTGAACTCGCGGCCGCCGAACTGGAACGGCCACTGTCCGTCGCCGCCCTGGTTCTGGCCCTGGTTCTCGTCCGTGGAGACGGTCACGTCGCGGTCGAGCGCGGAGACGATGCCGCTGGTGACGGTGCCGGTCAGGCCCTCGGGGGAGCCGATCGCCACGACCGAGTCGCCGACCTGGACGTTCGAGGAGTTGCCGAGCGCGGCGGCCTTCAGACCGGAGGCGCCCTTCAGCTTGATCAGCGCGAGGTCCTTGGAGCTGTCGGTGCCGACGATCTCGGCGGTGTAGCTCTTGCCGTCGCTGGTGCGCACCTTGACGGAGGTGGCGCCGGAGACGACGTGGTTGTTGGTGACGATCTCGCCGTCACCGGTGATGATCACGCCGGAGCCGGTGGACGAGCCGCTGCCGAGCGTCGCCTGGATCTCGACCACGCTCGGGCTGACCGCGGCGGCGATCGCTGCGACGTCGCCCTTCTTGCTGGAGGGGACCACCGTGGTGGTCGTACCGGTGGAGTCGACCGTGTCCTTGCCGGTCAGCTCCTGGAAGGCGTAGGCCGTGCCGCCGCCGACCGCGGCCGCGACGATGGCCACCGCCGCGAGCAGCCCTATCGGGCCGCGGGTGCGCCCCCGCCTGGGCGCGGGGCCCGGCTCGGGGGCCGGCATCGTGGCCGTCGGGGGCTCGTACGGCGGCGGGGGCGGCCACTCGGGGTTCACGGGAGCGGAGTAGCTGTGCGGCTGAGGGCTGTATGCGCCCTGGCTCTCGGTCATGAAAGGAGGATGTCCCGGAACCATGAGAGCTTCCTGAGTGCTCCCTGAGAAGCCCGGCAGAACCTCGTTTGCCCGATATAAAGAGGCTTCCCGCGCCTCGGGCCGGGCTCTCACGAACCTTTCATGAAGCGCTCGGCCTCGTGCAGGGCTCGGCCTCGTGCAGGGCTCAGACGCAGCCGCAGCTCGTGCGGACCACGAGCCGGGACGGGAAGATCCTCAGCCGCTCGCGCCGCGAGCCCGCCACCCTGAGCCCGTCGTCCAGGACGAGGTCCACCGCGGCCCGGGCCATCGCCGAGCGGTCCGAGGCGATCGTCGTCAGCGGCGGGTCGGCGAGTGCCGCCTCCTTGATGTCGTCGAACCCGGCCACCGCCAGCTCGCCCGGCACGTCGAGGCGCAGCTCGCGCGCGGCCCGCAGTACGCCGATCGCCTGGTCGTCGGTGGAGCAGAAGACGGCAGGCGGCCGGTTCGGACCGGACAGGAGGTCCAGGGCCACGCGGTAGGCGTCGTAGCGGTTGTACGGTGCCTCGAACAGGCGGCCCTCGGTGGAGATGCCCGCCTCGGCCATGGCCCGCTTCCAGCCCTCGACGTGGTCGGAGACCGGGTCGCCCACGGCCGGCGTCTCGGCCGTACCGCCCATACAGGCGACGTACTCGTAGCCGTGCTCCAGCAGGTGGCGTACGGCGAGCTGGGCGCCGCCCAGGTCGTCGGTGACGACGGCGACGTCGTCGATGGCCTCCGGGCGCTCGTGCAGCAGCACCACCCGGGCGTCCCAGGCCTCGATCTCGGCGGCCGCGAGGTCGTTCAGCGCGTGGCTGACCAGGATCAGGCCCGACACCCGCATACCGAGGAACGCGCGCAGGTAGTGCACCTCGCGTTCGCCGATGTAATCGGTGTTGCCGACGAGCACCATCTTTCCGCGCTCGGACGCGGCCTGCTCGACCGCGTGGGCCATCTCGCCGAAGAAGGGCTGGCGGGCGTCCGGGATGATCAGGCCTATGAGGTCGGTGCGCCGGGACGCCATCGCCTGGGCGACCCGGTCGGGCCGGTACCCCAGCTCCTTGATCGCAGCGAGGACACGCTCGCGCGTGGCCGGGGCGACCGGCCGGGGTCCGTTGTTGATGACATAACTGACAACGGCGGTGGAGGTCCCAGCCAGCCGTGCCACATCATCCCGAGTCACCTTGGCCACGCGCGGAGTCTACGCGGATGGACCCGCTCTGGGCAGGGCGTATCGCATGCCGACTGTGCGGTAGCAATGCCCCGCACAAGCGGGTCCCATGCCTCCGCTATGCGTCCGCGTGGACCTCGGAGTCGTCCAGGACGGCCGATGCGCCCGTATCTTCCGCCTTTGCCGGGTCCGCCTTGGCCTTGGAGCCGTCACCGGACCGGTCGCCTTTTTCGGGCGTAACGAATCGATAACCGACGTTCCGGACGGTCCCGATCAGCGACTCGTGCTCGGGGCCGAGCTTGGCGCGCAGCCGCCGTACGTGCACGTCGACGGTCCGGGTGCCACCGAAGTAGTCGTAGCCCCACACCTCCTGCAGCAGCTGGGCGCGGGTGAAGACGCGGCCCGGGTGCTGGGCGAGGTACTTGAGGAGTTCGAACTCCTTGAAGGTGAGGTCCAGGACCCGGCCCTTGAGCTTGGCCGAGTAGGTCGCCTCGTCCACGGACAGGTCGCCGTTGCGGATCTCCATCGGGGAGTCGTCGTTGACGATCTGCTGCCGGCCCATCGCGAGCCGGAGCCGGGCCTCGACCTCGGCCGGGCCCGCGGTGTCGAGCAGGACGTCGTCGATGCCCCAGTCGGCGGTGACGGCGGCCAGGCCGCCCTCGGTGACGACGAGGAGAAGGGGGCAGCCGGGGCCGGTCGAGCGCAGCAGCTGACAGAGGCTGCGCACCTGCGGCAGGTCGCGGCGGCCGTCGATGAGGATGACGTCGGCGCCCGGGGTGTCGACCAGGGCGGGGCCTTCGGCCGGGGCGACCCGCACGCTGTGCAGGAGCAGGCCGAGCGCGGGCAGCACCTCCGTCGACGGCTGGAGGGCGTTGGTCAGGAGCAGCAGAGAACTCATACGTCTGGTTCCTCCTCGGTCCCTGCGAGGACGTGTGCGGTGCGGCACTGCTCTGCGATCCCGAAGGCCCCGTACACCCGCGGTCACCGGAGGTTTCCCGCTTCGTATACAACGCTTCCGAAAGCACAAAAGGACCCGGGGGCTACGCTGCCCGAGTCCTCTGCCCAGCAGAATAGCCCACATGAGCAACCGTCCGGCAGGTCATGCGGCACGTTCCACCGTTCGTCCGAATCCCGAGACAGGCAGACGGGGCCCTAACAGGACGTTTCTGTGCACGGCCGACGGAGTTCCGGTCGATTCCGTATACAACCCGGCAGCGGTCGTATACGAAGCGGCGCCGGACACCTCACGTCCACCCTCCCGCGACCTGGTGTTCGTGATCGCCCACGGCTTCACCGGGGACGTGGACCGGCCGCATGTACGAAGGGCGGCGGGCGTCCTCGCCCGTTACGGCGCCGTCGTCACCTTCTCCTTCCGGGGCCACGGGGCCTCGGGCGGCCGGTCCACGGTCGGCGACAAGGAGGTGCTGGACCTGGCCGCCGCGGTGGAGTGGGCGCGCGGCTTCGGGCACGCGCGCGTGGTGACCGTCGGCTTCTCCATGGGCGGCTCGGTGGTGCTGCGGCACGCGGCCCTGTACCCGGGCACGGTCGACGCGGTGGTCTCGGTCAGCGCCCCCGCGCGCTGGTACTACCGGGGCACGGCCCCCATGCGCCGACTGCACTGGCTGGTCACCCGCCCCGAGGGCCGCCTGGTCGGCCGCTACGGCCTGCGCACCCGTATCCACCACCGCGAGTGGAACCCGGTGCCGCTCTCCCCGGTGCAGGCGGTCCCGAGGATCGCCCCCACCCCGCTGCTCATCGTGCACGGCGACCGCGACGGCTACTTCCCCCTCGACCACCCCCGGATGCTCGCCGAGGCGGCCGGTGACCACGCCGAACTCTGGCTGGAGCCCGGCATGGGCCATGCCGAGCACGCGGCGGACGAGGCCCTGCTGGCCCGGATCGGCGACTGGGGCGACGGGCACGCGCGTTCCAGCGCCGCCGGGGTGCCTTAGCCTGACACCGTCCGTACCTAGTCTCTTGTCACTTCTCTTGTCGTCGATTGAGGAACCAGATGCCCAAGGTCACGGTCCGCTACTGGGCCGCTGCCAAGGCCGCGGCCCAGGTCGCCGAGGAGCCGTACGACGCGGCCACCCTCGCCGACGCGCTCGCCGCGGTGCGTGAGCGACACCCCGGTGAACTCACGCGCGTCCTGCAGCGATGCTCCTTCATCGTCGACGGTCACCCCGTGGGGACCCGCGCGCATGAGACGGTACGGCTGGCCGAGGGCGGCACGGTCGAGGTGCTCCCGCCGTTCGCAGGAGGATGAGGCGTTGAGCGACCAGCCGTATCAGGGCGGGCCGTACGAGGGGTACGAGGGGTACGAGGGTTACGACCCGTACGGACAGCACCAGCACCAGCACCAGCCCCAGCAACAACAGCATCAGCACCAGGCTGCGCCACAGGCCTGGCCCGGGCAGCAGCCCCAGGCCGGGTACGACCAGTACGCCGACGCGTACCCGCACACGGGGTACGACCCGCAGCACACCCAGCAGTGGCAGGGCCAGACCTGGGAGACGCAGACGCACGGGCATGTGCACGCGGCGGAGACGGCGTACCTGCCGGCGCAGGAGCCGTTCGCCCCGCAGGCACCGGCCCCCGAGCCGCAGCAGTACCCGCAGCCGCAGCCCGCGCAGCAGCAGTACCGGCAGCCGCAGCCCGCGCCCGCGCCTGCACCCGAGGGCGATTCCGAGGCAGATCCCGCCTACGGCCCCGCCACCCTCTCCGGCAACTCCCGCATCACCGACGCACAGCGGGCCCGCCTGGAAGGCCGCTCCCCGATCATCGAGCCCGGCATGCAGCCGGCCCTGCTCACCGCCGGGCTGGGCCTGCTCCTCGCCGCGGCGGCCCCCGTCGCCTCGTACGCCCTCGTCGTACCGCTGGTGCTGCTCCAGGCCGTGACGGCGGCGGGCTGGTTCCGGCTGAACGGCATGTGGCCCGCCCGCCAGGGCATCGCGCTGGCCTTCCTGGGCGCGCTCACCGCGGACGTGGCGGTCCTGGCCGCGGGCCGCGACAACGCGCCGGCCGCGATCCTCGGCCCGCTCGGCGTCTGGGTCCTGCTGTCCCTGGTCCTCCAGCTGCGCTCGCACGCCTCGCCGGACGAGCGGATGTACGGCCTGATGGCGACGGTCGCCTCCTCGGCCCTCGCGGTCCTGGCGACGGGTTACCTGGCCGCCGACCCGCACGCGGTCTCGGTGGGCGCGGCGGCGGTGGCCGTGGCGATCCTGGCCCGCGCGCTGCCGCTGCCGACCCCGGCGTCGGTCGTGGTCTCGGTGCTGGCCGCCGCCGGCGCGGGCATCGCCGTGGGCGGCATGACCGGCCTCGGCGCGAAGGGCTCAGTCCTGGGAGCGGCCGCTGCGGTCTGCGCCCTGATCGGCCACCGGGTCGCCAGCTACGACTACCCGTCCCGTTTCGTCCACTTCACGGCGGGCGTGGCCCTTCCCCTGTCGGCTGCGGCGCCGGTGGTGTGGGTACTGGGGCGTGCCCTGGGCTAGGCGCGGTTGGGTCTGGGGAGCGTCCCCGGCTGCGGGTACGTGGAACTGCGCGACCAGCCACAACGCACCTGTACCCGGCGTCGAACCCGGACTCCCACGGCGCAACCCCGCCCCCGCCCCCGCCCCCGCCCACGGCGCCCTGTCACAAGTGATCCACAATCCAGACCCGCCGAGCCCCGCAGGGTTACCGTGGCGTAGCTGGACACCGTCGTCGACCCGGGGGAACCACCACATGCGCGCCCTGCGAATAATCCTGATCCTCGTCGTGATCCTGGGCGGGCTCTTCGTGATCGCCGATCGCGTCGCCGTGCACTTCGCCGAGGGCGAGGCCGCGGACAAGCTGAGGGCGACCGAGAACCTGGCGTCGACCCCGGACGTGGACATCAAGGGCTTTCCCTTCCTCACCCAGGTCGCGGGCGGCTCCCTGGACGACGTCGAGGTCGGCATCAAGGACTACGAGGCGGCCACCGGCACCGACGGCAAGACCATCCGCATCGACGACCTCCAGGCCGACATGAAGGGCGTGGACTTCTCCGGCGACTACAGCTCCGCCACCGCGGCGTCCGCCACCGGTACCGCGACGATCTCGTACGACGAGCTGCTGAAGACCGCCAAGTCCGAGCCCACCGAGGTCGCCCCGGGGATCACCGCCCGGGTCGTCGGCCTCTCCGACGGCGGCAACGGCAAGATCAAGGTCATGGTGGAGGGGACCGTCGCGTCGGTCGGGCTCAAGCAGACGGTGCCCGTCCTCAGCTCGGTGACCGTCGAGAACGACAGGGTCCGGGTGCACGCGGACAGCCTGCCCAAGCTGGGCGCCGCCGCGATCGCCGAGAACCGCATCCGCCAGATCACCGACTTCCAGCAGGCCATCGACCAGCTCCCCGGCGGCATCAAGCTGGACAAGGTGCAGGCGGCCAAGGACGGCGTGGAGATCAGCGTGAAGGGTTCGAACGTCCGGCTTGCGGGGTAGTACGACAGCCGACTGAACGGCGAGTGTCCGATAGGCGAGACGCTCCCGTCCGTACCGCAGAAGCACTGACTGGCGCAAGCGCCCGGAGGCCGTCCCGCGACGCCCCGGGCGCTTTCTTGTCCCAATATTCGGACGATCTCGTCTCACACTCCGACACGCCGGTGACACGCCCGCCCGGACGTCCCTACGATCGGGGCCATGAAGCGACAGGCGGATCTCACGAAGCGGCGGGCAGTCGACCTGTGCCGCGTTGCCGCCATGCTCTGTCGCCCCTTCTGAGCGAAAGTCCCCGACTTCCGCATCTCACCCCCCGCCCTGATGGAAGGGCACCCGTGCGCCTCCGGACGAACCGGAGCCGTACCCGTACGCACTCGCACGCCTCGCCGTAACTGCCCCGGAGGAGAGAAGAGCATGAGCCGCAGCGACGTCCTCGTCGACGCCGACTGGGTCCAGGACAACCTGGACAACCCCAGCATCGCGATCGTGGAGGTGGACGAGGACACGTCCGCCTACGAGAAGAACCACATCAAGAACGCGATCCGCATCGACTGGACCAAGGACCTGCAGGACCCGGTCCGCCGCGACTTCGTCGACCAGGAGGGCTTCGAGAAGCTCCTGTCGAAGAAGGGCATCGCCAACGACACGCTGGTGATCCTCTACGGCGGCAACAACAACTGGTTCGCGTCGTACGCCTACTGGTACTTCAAGCTCTACGGCCACGAGAACGTCAAGCTCCTCGACGGCGGCCGCAAGAAGTGGGAGCTGGACGCCCGCGAGCTGGTCGACGGCGCCGACGTGCCCGAGCGCGCCGCGACCGACTACAAGGCCAAGGCCCAGGACACCTCGATCCGCGCCTTCCGCGACGAGGTCGTGGCGGCCATCGGCTCGCAGAACCTCGTCGACGTCCGCTCGCCCGACGAGTTCTCCGGCAAGCTGCTCGCCCCGGCCCACCTCCCGCAGGAGCAGTCGCAGCGTCCGGGCCACGTCCCGACCGCCCGCAACATCCCGTGGTCGAAGAACGCCAACGACGACGGCACCTTCAAGTCGGACGACGCGCTCAAGGAGCTGTACGCCGACGAGAAGGTGGACCTCGCCAAGGACACGATCGCCTACTGCCGCATCGGTGAGCGCTCGGCCCTGACCTGGTTCGTGCTGCACGAGCTGCTGGGCGTCCAGAACGTCAAGAACTACGACGGCTCCTGGACCGAGTACGGCTCCCTCGTCGGCGTGCCGATCGAGCTCGGCGCCAACAAGTAACCCTTCCCGACCCGACCTTCTGGTCAGACCCCTCTGGAGAAAGACATGTGTGGAGCGAAGGCCGGCGGCCCCGACGCCTCGACGATCAAGCCCGGTGAGACCACGATCCAGGGTCAGGTGACCCGCGACGGCGAGCCGGTGACCGGCTACGTCCGTCTGCTGGACTCGACCGGCGAGTTCACCGCGGAGGTCCCCACCTCCGCCACGGGACAGTTCCGCTTCTACGCGGCCGAGGGCACCTGGACCCTCCGCGCCCTCGTCCCCGGCGCCACCGCCGACCGCACGGTCGTGGCCCAGAAGGGCGGCCTCGCGGAGGTCGCGATCGCGGTCTGAGCAACCTCAGAACCGGCCGAAGGGCCGCACCCCCCGGGTTGGACGCCTGGGGTGCGGCCCTTCGGCCTGCCCGGACCTACCCTGGAGTTGTGCTCTCAAGGCGACGTCATGTGTACCTCGCCATGATGGGGACCTGCATCGGTCTCTTCGTCCTGGCCTGGGCAGTCGTGCGTCTCTGGTCGATCCCCGCGGCGGTCGGCATGTGCGTGGTCGCCATGATCATCCCGCCGGTCGCCGCGATGATCGCGAACCGGCGTGGGCCCGACGACCGCTGGTGGGACGACCCCTCGGGGGACCCGCAGTCCGACGAGTGGTGGGACGAGCTGGACGGGAAGAAGCGGCCCAGGTCGTGAGACGGGCTGCTCAGTAAACGAGCGCCTGCGTCTCGTCCCCCAGGGCCTCCTGTACGAAGACCTGCGCGCCCGCGATGCGTACGCCCTCCAGGACGTCCTTCTCGGTGATCTCGCGCCGGGCGGCGCACTGCGTGCACAGCGTGATGCGGCCGGCCGCGAGGATCGAGTCGATCAGGTCCGGCAGCGGCGCGGCGTGCGGCAGTTCGAACTCGGCGGCCCGCCCCGGCAGTGCGAACCAGGACGACTCCCCGGTCAGCCACAGCGAGACCTCGACCCCGCTGGCCACGGCCACCGCCGCCACCGTGAACGCCTGTGAGCAGCGCTCGGGTGCGTCGGCCCCGGCGGTCACCTTGATCACGAGCTTCTTCGCCATGGCCGAATCGTAATCCTTTCCCTTACAACTCCATGCACATGCCATGAGTCTCCTGTGCGCGCGGATGACGGAATCCACGCTTCCCGTGATCAGGGAGACGTCTTGGAAGTAACAGAAGAGAGGTCCGACGCGCCGGACGCGCCGGACGCATCGGTTGTGCCGGATGCGCCCGCCCCGTCCCGGCCCCGCCGGCGCGGCCGTACGCCCCGGCTGATCGGCGCCGCCGCCCTGCTCGGCCTGGTCGCCGGCGCCTGTGCCGGGTACCTCGTCCAGGCCGACCGCGAGCCCACGAAGCTGCCGTCGCTCTCCCAGCCGGTGATCGAGCAGGCCAAGGGCGAGGTCGAACCGCTCTCGGCCGCGCAGGACCGCAAGGTCAGGACCGACGGCGACCTGCGCAAGCTGCTGCTGGCGAAGCCGCGCGGCGCGCGGGAGCTGGACTGGGTGCCCAAGGACGGCTGGATGGACCTGGCCGCGTACGCCGACGAGTACACCGACCCGGGCGACAAGTTCAGCTCGCTCGTGACGGACCAGTTCCGCCGGGCGGCCGTCGTCGGCTGGAAGGTCGGCACCGCGTACACCGTGCAGATCCGGCTGGTCCAGTACCGGCAGGAGGACTCCATGGCAGCCTCCGACGCCACCCACAACCTCCAGGACGGCGCGGAGTCCGCGCGCCCGACCGACAGCTGGAGCATCCGCGGAACCGGGGACGGCAGGGCGTACGTGGACAATCGCGCACCGTTCTACAGCGCCGAGGCGCACGCCTGGCGCGGGGACATCGCGATGGAGATCTGGATCTACGGCACCAAGCCGATCGCCAAGAAGACGATCACGGGCCTGGCCGAGCGGCAGATGGAGCGGCTGTGACCGAGAACCAGAACGAGCCCCGCCGCCGGGGCCGCCGTGTCGCCGCCGTCGTCGGTTCCGTGCTGCTGGCCGGGGCCGTCGTCGCCGGGGTGGGCTACACCGTCGTGACCGTGCAGGGCGCCGACCGCGACGCGGGCGCTCCCGGGTGGAAGTTCCCGAAGGCCAAGGCCGACAAGGACCGGGCCAAGTCGCGCATGGGGCTCGCCGGCATGCTCGTGCCGTACGGGACCGACACCTGGAGCCGCGGCCCCGACATCGGACAGTTCGGTTCCGACGCTCAGCTCGACGGAGCCCAGGCCACAGCCCTGCGGAAGGAGTCGGTGAGCGGCTTTCCCCGCTCGCTGCGCAGGCGACTGGAGCAGCAGATCGACCGGCAGCACATCACGGGCATGGCGATGCGCAGCTACTTCAGCGCGAAGTCGGAGGCCTACCTGTGGAACGAGAACATCTACTCGGTGAACGTGGTGCTGTCCCGGATGGAGGACCGGGATGCGGTCCGCAGGACGGCCACGTCCATGAACCAGGTGCTCCAGGGTCTCAGCGGCCTGCGCGCGGGCCCGGAGATCAAGGGCCACGAGGACGCCAAGTGCTTCCGCTCGCCCAAGGGCTCCGATGAGGACCTCGGCATGATGCTCTGCTCCGGCTATGTCGGCGACATCCTGGTCACCGCCACCGCGGACGGCCCGAAGTCGCTCGACGCCGACGGAGTCGCGAAGCTCATGACCACTCAACTCGACCGCATCGCCGAACCGGGGAAGGCCGTATGAGCGAGCAGGAGACGGCACCGGAGACGGCACCCGAGACGGCACTTGAGACGGCGCCGGAGATGACGACCGCGACCGTCCCGCAGCAGCCCGTGGCACCGGCCCTTTCCGAAGCCGAAGCCGAAGCCGAAGCCGAAGCTGAAGCAGGAGCCGAGGCCGAGACCCAGGCCCCGGCCCCCGGCAAGGACCGCCGCGCCCTGCGGGCCGTCCTGCGCTGGACCGCGGCCGTCGTGGTCTTCGCGGTGGCCGGGGCGGGGACGGCGTACGGGATCACCCGGATGGACCGGACGGACGTCCCCGGGCTGGCCACCGCCTCGGATGGCCGCTGGGACTACCCGGAGCTGACCAGGCCGCCGCTGCCCTCCGGCAGCCCCGGGCCGTTCGCCGACGCGAACCCGGCCGGCGCCCACTACGCCGACCTGCGCGCCCTGCTCCTGCCCGCGCCCGCGGGCGCGAAGGAGGACAAGGCGCTGCGCGGCGCGGACGGCTGGCTGGCGACGAAGGACTACCTGGCGGAGTACGCCGTCAAGGAGGAGCGGGACGAGCTGCGGCAGAAGCTCGTCGACAACGGCCTGCGGCACATCGCGGCCCGCGGCTGGACCACCCCGGACGGCACCCGGACCCGCATCTACCTGCTGCAGTTCGGCACGGCGAACGTCGTGGACAACCAGTTCGCGAGCGACAACGTCGCCTACAGCACCCCGGCCTACCAGGTACGCGGCTCCGGCGAGGCCGTCTACGACGAGGGCTTTCCCGAGCGGGCCGCCGTCTCCGGGGTCGAGCGCACCGCCTACGTCGAGTCGAAGCCGTACGGCGCCGAGCAGGTCCGGCAGGCCTACGTCGCCGCGGGGGACGTCTTCGCGGTGATCCTGCAGTCCCGGAAGGGGACCGCACCCGCCGTCCCCTTCCAGCAGACCGTCGTCCTGCAGAGCCAGCTGCTCGGCTGATCCCGGGGGGACGCCCGAGGGCATACCTGACCGGGAGCCCCGGGCCCCGGCCGCGTAAGCTGGGGCCCGGCTCTGTCGTACGCCCACCCTCGCTCAAGGAGCACCCGTGGAGATCTTCTTCGAAACCCTGCTGGTCCTGGTCTGCGTCGGCGTCCTCGCCTTCGCCGGGCTGACCGTGAAGAAGCTGTACCAGGGCCAGCGCTGACCCCCACCTAGGAACTGCCGCTCATGATCGAGATCCCGTCCGACCTCCACAAGGACCTGGTCCCCCTCGCCTTCCTGCTCGGTAACTGGGCCGGCGCGGGCGTCCACGACTTCCCCGGCTCGGAGAAGTGCAACTTCGGGCAGGAGGTCACCTTCACCCACGACGGCCGGGACTTCCTGGAGTACCACTCCCACACCTGGGTGCTGGACAACGACGGGAACAAGGTCCGTGCGCTGGAGTCGGAGTCCGGCTTCTGGCGGATCGACGCGGGCCGCAAGGTCGAGGTCACGATGACCCGCGACGACGGCGTCATCGAGATCTGGTACGGCGAGCTGGCTGACAAGAAGCCGCAGATCGACCTGGTCACGGACGCCGTGGCGCGCACGGCCGTCTCCCGGCCCTACAGCGGCGGCAAGCGCCTGTACGGCTACGTGAAGAGCGACCTCATGTGGGTCGGCGAGAAGCAGACCCCCGAGGTCGAGCTGCGCCCCTACATGTCGGCCCACCTGAAGAAGGTCGTCACCCCGGAGGAGGTCGAGCGCTGGGCCAAGGCCCTCCCGGACGACCTGCCCGACGACGGCATCGCCTTCTTCAAGTAGGCCTTCCGCCGGGTGGCTCTAGACTTTCCAGTGTGGTGAGCACCGACTGGAAGAGCGACCTCAGGCAGCGCGGCTACCGGCTGACGCCGCAGCGGCAACTCGTGCTCGAAGCCGTGGACACCCTTGAGCACGCGACCCCCGACGCCATCCTCGGTGAAGTGAGGAAGACCGCGTCGGGGGTCAACATTTCCACCGTGTACCGCACGCTGGAGCTGCTGGAGGAGCTGGGCCTGGTCAGCCACGCCCACCTCGGCCACGGTGCGCCCACCTACCACCTCGCCGACCGCCACCACCATCTGCACCTGGTGTGCCGCGACTGCGAGAACGTGATCGAGGCCGACGTGGACGTGGCCGCGGAGTTCACGGCCAAGCTGCGGGGGCAGTTCGGCTTCGACACCGACATGAAGCACTTCGCGATCTTCGGCCGCTGCCAGGACTGTTCGCTCAAGGGTTCAAGTACCAAGTCGTAGGCTTACCCGTATGAAGAGCCCTCTGCTGTCCCTGCCCGGCGCCGTCCCCGCCGAGGGTGTGGACGAAGGCGTCGCCGCCCACTACGGCGACCTGTTCCGCGAGCAGCGCGCCCTCGCCGACGGCACCGGATTCGTCGACCTCTCCCACCGCGGGGTGGTCACCGTGTCCGGCGAGGACCGCCTCAGCTGGCTGCATCTGCTGCTCACCCAGCACGTCAGCGAACTGCCCGCGGGCGAGGCCACCGAGGCACTGATCCTCTCCGCGCACGGCCACATCGAGCACGCGCTGTACCTGGTGGACGACGGGACGACGGTCTGGGCCCATGTGGAGCCCGGCACCCAGGAGGCGCTGCTCGCGTACCTGGAGTCGATGAAGTTCTTCTACCGGGTCGAGGTCGCCGACCGCACCGCCGACTTCGCGGTCGTCAGCCTGCCGGCCGGCTCGATCGCCGAGGTGCCCAAGGGCGTCGTCGTACGCGAGACGCCGTACGGCCGTGATCTCTTCCTGCCCCGTGCCGACCTGGAGTCCTTCGCTGCCGAGTCCGGCCCCGCGGCGGGCCTGCTCGCCCACGAGGCGCTGCGTGTCGAGCACCACCGGCCCCGCGTCGGCTTCGAGACCGACCACCGCACGATCCCGCACGAGCTGGGCTGGATCGGCACCGCGGTCCACCTCCAGAAGGGCTGCTACCGCGGCCAGGAGACGGTGGCCCGGGTGCAGAACCTGGGAAAGCCGCCGCGCCGCCTGGTCTTCCTGCACCTGGACGGCAGCGAGGTCCACCTGCCGGTCCACGGCACCGAGATCCGCCTCGCGGACGAGGGCCCCGACGGCCGCAAGATCGGCTTCGTGACGACGTCGGTGCGCCATCACGAACTGGGCCCGATCGCCCTGGCCCTGGTGAAGCGCAACGTCCCGACCGACGCGAGGCTCCTGGCCGGAGACACGGCCGCCGCGCAGGAGGTCGTGGTCGAGCCGTAGCTCAGCGAGGCAGCGCCGTCGGCTTTCGCGGCGCTAGATCTCCAGCAGCACCGTGAACGGCCCGTCATTCGTCAGCGACACCCGCATCTGGGCCCCGAACCGGCCCGTGGCCACCGTCGCGCCCAGGGCGCGCAGCTGGGCGACGACCTCGTCGACCAGGGGCTCGGCGACATCGCCGGGGGCCGCCGCGTTCCAGGTGGGGCGGCGGCCCTTGCGGGCGTCGCCGTAGAGGGTGAACTGGCTGATGACGAGCAGCGGGGCGTCGATGTCCGAGCAGGACTTCTCGTCGTCCAGCATGCGGATCGACCAGAGCTTGCGGGCCAGTTGGGCCGCCTTCTCCTTGGTGTCCTCGTGGGTCACCCCCACCAGGACGCACAGGCCCTCGCCCTCGATCGCGCCCACCGTCTCGCCGTCCACGACGACACTCGCGCCGTCCACTCTCTGCACCACCGCACGCATGCCGACCATCATGCCGGGTGCCCCCGGCCGTGGTCACAGGCGGTCCATTATTGCTCCTTAAGCCCCCATCTGGGGCCGTTCGGGGGCACTCGGTCACATAGCTGCCACTTGGGGTGGCACGATGCTTCCACACGCCGGTCGAGGGGACGGTCACACGCACATGAGCACACCGATTTCCGGGCGGCTGGAGACGTTCCGGCCGCCCGCGCAGCGCGGCGACGGCCCGTCCGGCCCGTCGCTGCCCGCGGAGCCGCCCGAGCACGACCTGGCCCGGCTGAGTCTGCCCGAACTGCGCGTCCTGCGCCGTGACGCGCAGCGCGACGAGGCGGACCTCAGCTATGTGCGGCGGCTGCTGCAGGGCCGGATCGACATCCTGCGCGCGGAACTGGCCCGGCGCGGCCGGGCGTCCGTGCCGGCGCCCGCCGACGCCTCCGTGGTGGAGCGGCTCCCGGAGATCCTCACCGACGCCCCGGCCCGGCAGCGCTCCTCGGCCCGTCATGTCACGCTCGGCACCCCGCACAACGAGGAGTACCGGCTGCTGGCCGCGGAGATGCTCGGCGAGGTCGAGCTGTCGGACCTCAAGGCCCGCACCGACCTGGAACTGACCACCGCCATGGGCCGCCTGGTCCGCTACGAGCAGGAGGTCTCCCGGCGCCGCCAGCGGCTGCAGCGCATCACCGACGACTGCAGCGGGGAGATCGCCCGCCGTTACCGGGTGGGCGAGGCACAGGTGGACGATCTGCTGATGTGAGGGATGGCGGGCTGAAATTGGGGCGACACGCCGTCCGGAGGGTGCCTACGGTGGCTCCATGACCGACGTACGCACCGTCTCCGAGGCCGACTTCGAGGGCTGGCTGCGCGCCCTGAACACCGGGTTCCTCCGAGAACCGGGGCCGAACGAGGACCAGATCGAGGCCCACCGGCGGCAGTGCGTGTCCTCCCGCGTGCTCGGTGCGTTCGACGGCGACCGCTGCGTGGCGACCTTCCGTTCCTTCGCCCAGGAACTCACCGCGGTGGGTGGTGCGCTCGTCCCCGCGAACGCCATCTCCAACGTCACGGTCACCCCCACCCACCGCCGCCGCGGCCTGCTGACCCGCATGATGAGCCGGGACCTCGCGGCGGCGAAGGAGCGCGGTGACGTCATCGCCACCCTGATCGCGGCGGAGTACCCGATCTACGGCCGCTACGGTTTCGGTCCGGCGACCTGGACGACCCAGTGGACCGTCGAGGTGCCCCGGGCGGGTCTCGACCCGCGCTGGTCCGGCCCCGAGGACGGCGGCCGGATCGACCTGGTGGACGGCGAGGACCTCCGCAAGCTCGGCCCGGAGCTGCACGAGCGGGTCCGCCGTGCCCAGCCCGGTGCGGTGAGCCGGGACGAGCTGTGGTGGCAGAAGATCACCGGCACCGTGCTCTTCATCAAGGACTGGACCGAGCCGTTCTTCGCCGTGTACCGCTCCGCCTCCGGTGAGGTCGAGGGCCTGGTGTCGTACCGGTCGGACGACAACTGGCACGACAAGCAGCCGCACAACACCGCCGACGTCAGCTGGCTGCTCGCCACGACCCCCGCGGCCGAGCGCGCCCTGTGGCGGTACCTGTGCTCGATCGACTGGATCACCAAGGTCAAGAGCGGCTGGCGCGGCCCGGACGACCTGCTGCCGTTCTTCCTGCCCGACCCGCGCGCCGCCCGGGTCACCGACCACGCGGACTGGCTGTGGGTGCGGATCCTGGACGTCGTACGGGCCCTGGAGGCGCGGACGTACGAGGGGACGGGCTCGCTGGTGCTGGAGGTCGTGGACGCGGGCGGACTGGCCGGGGGCCGGTTCCGTCTTGAAGCCTCGCCGGAGGGTGCGTCCTGCACTCCGGCGGGCGGCGCCGCCGTCGATCTCACGCTGCCGGTGGGCGAGTTGGCCGCGGTCTGGCTAGGGGACGAGTCCCTGGTGCGGCTCGCGGCGCTCGGCCGGGTCCGGGAAGAACGAGAGGGCGCCGCCCGGAAGGCCGACGCCCTGTTTCGCACGTCCGGGCGACCGTGGTGCCCGGACATCTTCTGAGGCTCCCCTCGTCCGGCCGGCGCTGACTGTGCATCCGTAGCTGGCTGTTCAGTTGTGGCTGTGCCATGACCGTGTTCAGTTGTGGCTGTGCCGGCTGTTCAGTTGTGACTGTGCGCTCCGGTGGCCGCCCCCTGCCCGGGCTCCCGGCTCCCCTCCGGAAGGGAGCCCGATCGGCCAACCACTGGGGAAGCTCGACCATGTTGTTCAAGTTGGCGACCAACTTCACTGTACTTATCTCCGCTTGGATGCGGCTCATAACCACCTTTCCGTGAACTGCCGGAAGATGGCGAGAAGTTGTAGTGTTTGTTCGTGGACCCGGAACACGCCTCCGCCAGTGAACGGAAGAGGCCACAGCGGTCACGCACGTCACATCGCGAGGTGGCCGACGAACTGCGCGCCCGGATCCGTTCCGGTGTGCTGCGACCGGGTCAGCGCATGCCCACCCAGGCCAAGCTGGCCGACGAGTTCGGCGTGGAGCGCGGTGCCGTACGGGAGGCCCTGCGGATCCTGCAGTCGGAGCGCCTGCTCACCAACGTGTCCAAGGGCAGCCCCGCCACCGTGGCCGCGCCCGAGGAGCACGCCCGCCCCGTGACCGTCCCGGCGGTGCCGCAGCCCACCATGGTGGGCCTCGCCCCGCGCATCGCGGCCGCCTTCGCCGCCCCGCACGTCGAGATAGACGCCCTCTGTCTGACCTCGGTCTCGCTCACGCTGGCTCTGGGTGTCGCGCTGCGCCAGATCCACGCCGGGCAGTTGAAACCGGCCAAGATCGACGTCCGGGTGCTGCTGCCCAGCCGGGACATCGATCTCGCCTTCCCCGCCCCGGTGGACGCCTCCGACGGCGGCCTGCTGCACCGGCGCTGGCTGGCCCAGCGCAACGCCCAGGGCCAGGTGCTGCGGCACAACCTGGAGGCGCTGCGCACCACGCACCGCATCGATGTGCGCGTCTCCTTCCGTGCGCTGCCGTTCACGCCGCCGGTCAAGCTGTATCTGCTCAACGGGTCCGAGGCGCTGTTCGCGTACTACACGCTCAGCCGCCGCGAGCGGGAGATCGATCACGAGCAGCTGCAGCTGTACGACGCCGAGGGCACGCGGTCGCTGCTGTTCGCCTTCGAACAGGGCGGCGACCTGCGTGACACCACGTTCGTGGAGCAGTCCCACCTGTGGTTCAACGCACTGTGGGAGACGATCAGTTCGGAGCTGGTGCTGACGTAGCGAAGGCCCGGGATCAGAGGGCGGGGCCCGCGAGGAGCACCGCGAGCAGCACGGCCCCGGCGGAGCTGACCGCCGGGCTCTTGGCCTTGATGCCGACGGAGAGCAGGAGCAGGCCGACGATGCCGGCGGCGCCGTACTTCCACTGGACGAGCTGCTCGAAGCCGACGACGAAGACGGCGCAGAGGAGTGCGAGGACGGGCATGGTGGTTCCCCCTTTCGGCCTGCCAACTTGACCAAGTTGGCAACCAACTCTAATTAGGTTGTCCCCACTTGGTCGCTACTCGCAAACAACTTCGGAACAACTCCCTTTAGATGGATCAGGGTTGTAGCGTTTGGTTGTGACCCAGGAGAACGTGGCAGTGAACGGCAGCAGAAGGCTCACGCCCCAGGAGATCGCCGACATCCTGCGGGAACGCATCCGCACCGGCGCCCTGAAGGCGGGCGAGCGCCTGCCCACCCAGGCCGAGCTGGCCGAGGAGTTCGGGGTGGAGCGCGGTGCCGTACGCCAGGCCATCCGGGCACTCGCGGACGCCGGCCTGCTCAGCAACGTCAGCAAGGGCAGCCCCCCGCGCATCGCCGAGATGGCCCCCGCCCACGACGAGCCCCAGCCGACGATGGTGGGCCTCGCCCCCCGGCTGACCGAGGCGTTCTCCGCGCCGCACGTGCGCATCGACGCGGCCTGCCTGACCGCGCAGTCCCTGATCCCCGCCCTGGGCGAGCCGCTGCGCCTGATCCACGAGGGCCGGCTGCGCCCCGACCGGATCGACGTCCGCATCCTGCTGCCGTCCCGGGCCATCAACCTCGCCTTCCCGGTCTCGGTCGACGCCCGCCCCGACGACGACACCGTGCACCAGCGCTGGCTGGCGATGCGCAACGCCCAGGGGCAGGTCCTGCAGTACAACCTCCAGGCCCTGCGCTCCACCCACGACATCGACGTACACGTCACCTTCCGGGCCCTGCCGTTCACCCCGCCGGCCAAGCTGTACCTGCTCAACGGGTCCGAGGCGCTGTACGCGTACTACATGATCACGCGCCGCGAGGAGCCGACCGACGGCGGAACGCTGGAGATGTACGACACCGTCGGCTCCGAGTCCCTCCTCTTCTCCTTCGAGAAGCGGGCCGGTCAGCGGGACGCGGCGTTCGTCGAGCAATCCCAGAAGTGGTTCGACGCCCTCTGGGAAACCATCACGACGGACCTGACACTCTCCTAGTGACTTCTGATGCGACTCCTGATGCGAACGAGATCGAGAAGCTACGAGAACTGATCACAGCTGCGCGGGTCGTCCTCTGGGACTTCGACGGGCCGATCTGCCGCCTGTTCGCCAGGCACAAGGCGGCGCGCGTGGCTGCCGAGCTGGTGGAGTGGCTCGAGCTGCAGGGCCTGCGCGGGCTGCTCACCGACACCGAGCGGGACACGCTGGACCCGCAGGTCGTGCTGCGTGCCGTGGACCGCCGGCACCCGGGCAGCGACCTCGTCGCCGAAGTGGAGGAACGGCTCACCCAGGAGGAGCTGCGGGCCGCCGCCTCCGCCCTGCCGACCGCCTACGCCGACCCCCTGATCCGCACCTGGACGGCCGTCGGATCCCGCCTGGCCATCACCACCAACAACTCCCCCCGGGTGGTCCGCGCCTACCTGGAGCAGCGCGGCCTCGACGCCTGCTTCGCCCCCCATGTCTACGGCCGCACCCAGGACCTGCACCTGCTCAAGCCGGACCCGCACTGCCTCAACCGCGCCCTGAACGGGACGGGCGCCCCGCCCGCCAAGGCCCTGATGATCGGCGACACCCCCTCCGACCTGCTGGCGGCCCGTGAGGCGGGGGTTCCGTTCCTGGGTTACGCGCGTAACGAAGGGAAGGAGAAACTCCTGAGGGCGGCGGGGGCCGAGCGCGTCGTGCGGTCGCTGGAGCCGTTGCTGCAGTTGCTCCGGAGCGTGCGGTCCGTGCGCTAGCATGCCGAACCATCTGTGGGGAGTTAGCGTTTCCCCGACCCGTTCGTCCCCCTCCAGCACAGCGCGACCGAACCCCGGAGCGGCCCGTGGGCGCACCACCCGTCCCCCGCGACATGACCGGGAGGCGCGCCGACCGAGTTCTGCCCCGCGCCGTGTGCCAGGAGTTTCTGGCGCGGGCCACCGCGACCGGACTGGCGAGCGGAGGTTTCCACCACCAGAACTACGTGCTGCAGCTGGACGAGCCGATGGCCCGGCTGATCGGCCGTCAGCCGGGCACCATCGTGACCGTGCGGGTACGGCGCGCGGGCGCCCTGCCCGTGGTGATCCGGACCTGGCAGAACGAGGCGGCGGTCCTGAGGGCCGTCAGGGGTGTCCTGCCCGGCGTGCCCGAGTGCCTGGCCGAGGGAGACGGCTTCGCCGTCCACAGCCATGTGGACGGAAGTCCGCTCTCCAGCGTCTGCGGCGACGGGAAGCCCGTCGACGGCCTGCTGGTCAGGGCCCTGGCGGGCCTGCTCGCCGAGACGGCCCAGGTGCGCAGCTGCGCCGCGCTGCCGCCCCTGCCCGCCCTGTGGCCCCGGAACTTCACCGACAGCCAGGGCTTTCTGCGGACCCTGGCCCACATGGCCGACCTGCAGATCCGGCAGCCCAACCGGGCCTGCTTCGGCGGCCTGTTCGCCGCCCTGGGCATCCCCGAGGACGCCTTGGTCCGGCTGGCCGAACGGGTCCCGGTCATGACCCGCCGACCCTACAGCCTGCTCCACGCCGACCTGCACCGCGACAACGTGATCATGCCCCGCGACGGCACCTCGCCCCTGGTCCGTGTCGACTGGGAGCTGGCGAGTTACGGCGACCCGCTGCACGACCTCGCCACCCACCTGGTCCGGATGCGCTACCCGGACCACCAGCGGGACGAGGTCGTCGAGGCGTGGGCGCGCGCCATGCGCGAGGTCCGCCCCGCGGCCGTCAACGGCGTGACCAGGGACCTGCGTCACTACATCGCCTTCGAGCAGGCCCAGTCGGTGTACCCGGACGTGATGCGGGCCGCGACGTCCCTGGACGAGTCCTTCGACCAGAAGAGCCTGGACGAGGCGACGGCCCGGGTCCGGCGCGCCCTGGAGGCGGCGGCCGCGCCGCTGCGCCTCGCCCATGTGCCCGGGGAGCGGGAGATCGAGCGGATCCTGTTCCGCTGGCGGGCGTCCGTGCGGCCCGGCGTGCGGACGGGGACCGGTGGCGGGGCGCTGGGCGTGCCCGCGGTCCGGGCGATCGACTGGACGCCGGACCGGCGCGTCCCCGAGCACCCCGACTTCCCCCACTGGGCCGTCGCCGACGCCCTGTTGCTGGAGGGCGCGGCCCCGGCCGACCGGGTCTTCAAGGGCACCGCGCACCTCAACACGGTGCTCCGGGTGCCCGGCACCCCGTTCCCCGTCGTGGTCCGCCGCAAGGCCGTGAACGTGACCCGGCGCGAACGCAGCTTCCTCAGCGAGCACGCCGTGCTCAGGGCGATCGAGCGGTCCGGGGCGGCGGTGGCCGCGCCCCGGGTGCTGGCGCTGGGCGAGAGCCACTCGATGGACCGCTCCGGCATCCGGACGTACTCCGGGGACCGCTTCGCCATCCACACCTACGAGGGCCCGGGCGACATCGGCCGGGGGCCCGTCCACCCGGTGGGCGGCCTGCGCCCGCACGAGGCGGACGATCTCGTCGACCAGCTGGCCGCGCTCACCGCGGTCGACTACACCGAGATCGACCCGGTCGCGGGCCGGGGCGGCTTCTACGGCTGGCTCAGCGAGCAGCTCGTGGCGCTGGTCGCCGGCCTGCCCAAGGGGTCCCAGCAGCTGGCCCGTTTCCTCGGCCTGCCCGACGCGCCGAGGCTGCGCGAGATCCTCGCCCGGCACCAGGTCACCTCCCGCGCCCCGGCCCTGCTGCACGGCGACCTCAATCCCTGGAACCTGGTGCGCCGTGACGACCGCCCGGCCCTGACCGTCATCGACTGGGAGATGGCCCTGGTCGGCGACCCGCTGTACGAGCTGGTCCGGCACATGCACCTCACCCCCACCCGGCCGGAGATCCGGGACCGCATGTTCCGCCGCTGGGAGACCCGCCTGCCCGCGCGGTACACCCACGACTGGCGCCAGGACTGGCGGGTGTACCGGTGGGTCGAGATCGTCCGCTCGGCCTACGTCGACCTCGACCGCCTGGTCACCGGCGCGAGCCTGGACGCCCCCAACGTCCGCCGCGCGGTGGAGTCGTACGCGATGACCCTGGCGGCGGCCACCGCCTCCCTGGGCCTGTCGTCCCGGTACCGGACCAGCCCCTACTTCACCGGCGCCCTGGCCTGGCCGACCCTCCCGGACGGTGCTGCGTAGGCTCGGTCCCATGGAAGAGATGGGCCTGCGTGAGCGCAAGAAGCGGCGGATGTACCAGAACGTGTCGGACACCGCCGTGGCGCTGTTCCTGGAGCGCGGCTTCGACGCCGTGTCGGTCGCGGAGGTGGCCGCCGCGGCCGGGATCTCCAAGCCGACTCTCTTCCGGTACTTCCCGGCCAAGGAGGACTTGGTCCTGCACCGGATCGCGGACCACGAGACGGAGGCCGCGCGGGTGGTCGCCGGGACGGCCGACCCGCTGGACGCGCTGCGCCGCAGCTTCCTGGACGGGCTGGAGCGCTCCGATCCGGTCACGGGCCTGAACGACCATCCCGCGGTGCTCGCCTTCCACCGGCTGCTGTACGGGACGCCCGCCCTGGTGGCGCGGGTGTACGGCTATCAGGAGCGGTCGGAGGCGGCGCTCGCCGAGGCGCTCGGGGGCGGTCTGGACGCCCGGCTCGCCGCCGGGCAGATCATCGCCGTCCAGCGGATCCTCGCGCTGGAGAACTGGCGGCGGATCGCGGCGGGGGAGGGCGTGGAGCAGGTGCGGCCGGACGCGGTACGGGCTGCCGAGCGGGCCTTCGAGCGGCTGGCGGCGGGGCTGCCCGGGCTGACCGCCCAACCCAGTGAGACTCGGTCACATATTTAACCCGGTTACATTTTCTGGGTACGGTGGAGCCATGACGTCACTCCACCCCGCCCCCGAGGACATCGAGGCCGCCCTCCACCCCGCCCCCGAGGACATCGAGGCCGCCCTCCACCGCGAACGCGCCTACCACGACACCTGCCGCGCCGCCCTCGCCGCCATGGTCGACGGCGCCGCCGAACAGGTCGTCATCGGCGAGGACGTCTCCGCCTCCGGCGCCGACGCCGAGGTCCTCGGCTACCAGCTGCGCAGCCAGGCCAAGGCGCTGCGCGAACTGCCCCGGGGCCCGCTCTTCTTCGGCCGGCTGGACTTCGCCGCGACCGACCCCGAGCACGGCGGGCAGAACTACCACGTGGGCCGGCTGCGGATCACCGAGCACCCGGCCGCCCCACCCCTCGTCGTCGACTGGCGGGCCCCCGTCTCCCGCGCCTTCTACCAGGCCGGCGCGCGCGATCCGCAGGGCGTCGAGGTCCGCCGCCGGTTCGGCTGGGCGCCGGGCAGCCAGGGCGAGGCCGCCGACCTCACCGGGTTCGAGGACGAGTACCTCGGCCGGGGCGAGACGCAGGTCAGCGACATCGTGGCGCGGGAGATCGAGCGGCCCCGGGTCGGCCCGATGCGGGACATCGTCGCCACCATCCAGCCCGAGCAGGACGACCTGGTGCGCGGCGACCTCACCGCCTCCGTGTGCGTCCAGGGCGCTCCGGGCACCGGCAAGACCGCCGTCGGCCTGCACCGCGCCGCCTACCTGCTCTACACCCACGCCAAGCGCGTCCAGCGCTCCGGCCTGCTGATCCTCGGCCCCAACCGCACCTTCCTCGCCTACATCGCCGAGGTGCTGCCCGCCCTCGGCGAGAGCGGGGTGCGCCAGGCCACCCTCCAGGACGAGATCGCCCGCCACCCGGCCACCGGCACCGACCCCACCCCCACGGCCGCGCTCAAGCACGACCCCCGTATGGCCGAGGTGCTGCGCCGGGCGCTGTACGCGCGGGTGTCGGCCGAGGGGGTGACCGACCTGGCCGTACGGGACGGCTCCTACTGGCTGCGGGTCACCGCCGGGCAGCTGGTCGGCGTAGTCCACGAGGTGCGCGCGGAGGAGCCGCCGTACGCGATCGGGCGCGAGCGGGTCCGCGCCCGGGTGGTACGCCTGCTGCTGGAGCAGGTGGAGCGGCGCTCGGGGCCGCCGCCGAACGCCTGGCTGCGCCAGGTCGAGCGGATGCGGCCGCTCACCGCCCGGCTCGACGCGGTGTGGCCGAAGGTCCGGCCCGAGGAGGTCCTCGCCGGGCTGCTGACCGACGGCGAGGCGCTGGCGGCGGCCGCCGCCGGGCTGCTGGACCCCGACGAGCAGGCGGCACTGCTGTGGCCGCGCCCGCCGCGCTCGTACAAGTCCGCCCGCTGGTCGGCCGCCGACCTGGTTCTCCTGGACGAGCTGGCGGGGCTGATCGAGCACCCCGAGGGGTACGGCCACATCGTCGTGGACGAGGCGCAGGACCTCTCGCCGATGGAGTGCCGGGCGATCGCCCGCCGGGCCGCCTTCGGCTCGCTGACCGTCCTCGGCGACCTGGCCCAGGGCACCACCCCGTGGGCGGCCCGCGACTGGGACGTCCAGCTGCGTCACCTCGGCAAGCCGGACGCCGTCGTGGTGCCGCTGACCACCGGGTTCCGGGTGCCCGCCGCCGTCGTCGAGCTGGCCAACCGGCTGCTGGACCGGCTGGACGTGGCCGTGCCCGCCGCACGGTCGCTGCGCGCGGACGGCGAGTTGACCCTCCGGCCGACCGACGACGTGCCCGGCACGACCGTGACGGCCGTACGCGAGGCCCTTGCCCACGCGGGATCTGTCGGTGTCGTCGCGGCGGACACGGACGTGACCGGCCTGTGCGCCGCGCTCACCGAGGCCGGCATCGACGCGGCCGGACCCGACGAACTCGGCGCCCGGGTGACCGTGGTGCCCGCGAGCCTGGTCAAGGGCCTGGAGTACGACCACGTCGTCGCCGTCGAACCGGCCGCCGTCACCGAGGCGGAGGAGCGCGGCGCACACCGGCTGTACGTCGTGCTCACGCGGGCGGTGTCCCGGCTCGACGTCGTACACGCGCGGCCGCTGCCGTTCTAGCGCCCCGCCTGTTGGCGCACTAGCCGCCCAGTGCGGGCACCAACTGCTCCTCCTCGTAAGCCAGATGCGCCTCCAGCGCGGCCGTCAGCCGGTCCACCTCGGCGCGGGCCGCGGCCGGGTCGGGATGCTCGCCGGAGACCGCGCGGCGCAACTGCTCCACGAGGTCCGCGATGTGCACGTGCTCCTGCTCCAGCCGCTCCAGGGTGGGCGCGAGGTGCGGATGGCGGTCGGCGAGGAACGGGAACAGGGCCGTGTCCTCGCCGGTGTGGTGGTTGTGCAGCCCCGCGCACAGGGTGAGGCAGTTGACGCGGAGCTGGGCGCCGAGCAGGGTGCCTTCGCCCGCGGCCATCTCCTTCCGGATCAGGTCGAGTTCACGCCGGAACATGTCGTGGACGAGCCGCATCGCCTCGCCGGGCGAGTCCGCGGCGATGTTCGGCGGTCCGCCCTGTGCGATCTCGTACAGCGCGACGACGGGTATCACCCGGTCACCCGCCTTCTCCTGGTACGCCTGCCAGCCCGGCTCGGCCTCCACCGCCCGCGCGAAGGCCCGGTCGCGCTCCTCGCCGGTGAGCACCTCGGCACGGGCCCGATAGGTGAACACCCCGCTCTCGACGGTCGCTTCGGGGTGGGCGAGCAGGTTGCGGTACCAGCCGGGGTGCCGGGGCGAGCCCCCGGCCGAGGCGATGACGAGAATCCGCTCGCCGCCGTCGGCGAGGTAGCCGACCGGGGTGGTGTGTGGGGTGCCGGTGCGGGCACCGGTGGTGGTGAGCAGGATGAGCCGGGCGCCTTCGAAGTAGCCGCTCATGCGGCCGTGGTGGGCGCGGAACTCATCGATGATGTTCTGGTTGAAAGGGTTGGGCACTCGGATTTCCTTCTCTGCGGCTGATGAACTGGTCTCAGTGCGCAGAGAAAGCGGCGGGCTCCTGGCCCGCGCGGACCTCACTCAGAGGCCGGGCACCCAACTCGCTCACGGCACAAGGCCGACCCGGCAGTCATGTCAGGGACGCTACCGTCCCTGACATGACTGACGCCACCGAGTTCCAGGACATCCCCACCACGACCCTGGCCGATCTGCTCGGCCGTGACCAGGTCATGGACATCGGCATACGGTCGCTGTGGGCCCCGGTGCCGCGGATCGCCGGACCGGCGTTCACCGTGAGCTGCCCGCCCGGCGACAACCTGATGCTGCACGCCGCGATTCACCGCGCCGAGCCCGGCTCGGTGATCGTCGTGGAGTCCGGGGACCTGGACTGGGCGCTGGCCGGCGGAAACGTCTGCGCGGTGGCCCGGCGGCGCGGGGTCGCGGCCTTCGTCGCCGACGGTCTGATCCGCGACCTCGCCGAGGTGCGCGAGCTGGGCTTCCCGGTCTTCGCCCGGGGCGTGATCCCGATCCCGGGTGCCAAGCAGGCCGTGCGGCCGCTGAACGAGCCCGTGCGCTGCGGGGGCGTACGGATCGAGGCCGGGGACGTGGTCGTGGCCGACGAGGAGGGCGTGGTCGCCGTACCGGCCGCCCGCCGGGCGGAGATCCTTCAGGCCGCGCGGGCCAAGCTGGCCAAGGAGGCGGCGGAGAGCCTGGACGACTGGGAGAAGGCGCACCGCGCCCGGATCGACGCCCTTCTCGCAGAGCGGGGCTTCGAGGGCTGATCCTGTCGGTGATGCTGCTCTTCCTCGACGTCGACGGTCCGCTCATCCCGTTCGGGGCGGCGGGCCGCGCCTACCCGGTGTACGAGAGCGGCCGGTCCCTGCCGCCGGACGCCGCCGGGCATCCGCTGCTGAGCCGTGTCGACCCCGCGCTCGGCGGCCGGCTCGCGGGGCTGGGCTGCGAGCTGGTGTGGGCCACGACCTGGATGGACGACGCCAACACCTGCCTGGCCCCCTGGCTGGGCCTGCCCCCGCTGCCGGTCGTGGAGTGGCCCGACGAGGACGAGCCACCGGACCTGCTGCACTGGAAGACCCGCCCCCTGGTCGCCTGGGCGGCCGGCCGCCCCTTCGTCTGGATCGACGACGAACTCACCGAGGCCGACCGCTCCTGGGTCGCCGTCCATCACCCCGGTCCGGCCCTCCTCCACCGCGTCGACCACCGCTACGGCCTGACGGAGGCCGACTTCGAGGCGGTACGGAAGTGGCTCGGCAGCAGCTGAAGGTCCATCAGTGGTTCTGGCTCGGCTCGGCAGTGCCGCCTGAGAGCGTTTCAGGTTTCGTGAGCAGGACCTCGCGGGCCTGCTCCGCGGCACGGATCATGGTTTCGCCGATGAAGTCGACGAAGCGGGCGATGTTCTCCAGGCGGGTGGCGGCCGGGGTGTCGGGGCCGAGGATGGCGACGCCCTGCCGTGCGGTCTCGGCGAGTTGGGCGTTGGAGCGGGCGGCGGCGAGCGTCCCCTGGTACCAGAGTTCGTTGTCGACGACGTAGCGGTCCCGGCGGCGTTCGTCGCGTACCCGGCGCAGGAGGTCCTGGCCTTCGAGGAACGTGACCGCTTTGGAGATGGAAGCCGGGCTCACCTGGAGGCGCTGGGCGAGTTCGGCCGCGGTGAGGCTGCCTGCGTCGCTGGTGTAGAGGCAGGTCAGGACCCGGGACATCATCTTGGGCAGGCCTTGCTGCATGAGGAGGGTGGTGAATGCCTCCTCGTACTCGCGTACCGCTTCGGGATCGCGTCCGTGGGTCTGCGGGGGCGTCGTCGAGTCCCGGGGCGCGGCCTGCCTGCGGCGGTGGGCGCGGCGTTCGGTGGCGCGGTGGGCGAGGTCGGCGCGGTAGGCGGTGGGGCCGCCGTTGCGCATCACCTCGCGCGTGACGGTCGAGGTGGGGCGGTCGAGGCGGCGGGCGATCTCCGCGTAGGCGAGGCCGTCGGCCAGTCCCAGCGCGATCTGCTGGCGTTCCGACTGAGTGAGTCTGCCTCCCGGCATCGCGGTCTCCTTCGCGGACTTTCCTTGTTCCTTGCGTCTCCAGCATAGCGTTCACTCCAAATCCATTGCAACGGAGGCGGTGAGAGTTGTTGCGTTAGATTCAAAGTCGTTGCAACGATTTCTCGGCTTTGACCTGCAGAGATGGCGGGCGTGCGCAATGAAAGTGTTGCTAGATCTATGAATGCAACGTAGCTTTTCCGTTGTCGGAAACAATGAGTCGAAGGAGAGCACGATGCAGAAGTTCATCACCGCCGCCCCGGTCCTGGCCGTCCTCGACATCCCCGCGGGACGCATCCAGCTCATCGCCGCCGACCGGGCCGACACCACGGTCGAGGTCCTCCCGGAGAACGCCGCCAAGAGCCGCGACGTGAAGGCGGCGGAGGAGATCGAGGTCTCCTACGACGACGGCGTCCTGCGGATCGAGGCCCCCAACGCCAAGAACCGGATCCTCGGACACTCCGGATCCGTCGAGGTCACCGTCCAGCTGCCGGCCGGCTCCCGTGTCGAGGCGAAGGCGGCCCTCGCCGAACTCCGGGGCGTCGGACGGCTCGGCGACGTCGCCTTCGAGGGCGCCCAGGCCACGGTCAAGCTCGACGAGACCGACGGTGCGCGCCTCACCCTGCAGGCGGGCGACATCTCGGTCGGTCGCCTGGGCGGCCCCGCGGAGATCAGCACCCAGAAGGGCGACCTGCGCATCATCGAGGCCGTGCGCGGCACGGTCACCCTGCGCACCGAGCACGGCGGGATCGAGGTCGGCGCCGCCCGCGGGGTCTCCGCCTCCCTGGACGCCGGCACCTCTTACGGCCGGATCCACAACGCGCTCAAGAACACCGACGGCGCCGCCGCCGGCCTGAACATCCACGCGACCACCAACTACGGCGACATCACCGCCCGCAGCCTGTAGAACGCCAGCCACTAATGAGTGTCCCGGGCTCCAACTCCGCTGTTAGCGTGAGCCCGTGCCGGAAACAGACAGGGTGCGCCGTCGCTGAGAGCGACGGCGCACAACCCCAGTTCTCGCCGTCGCTCCTGACCCCTTGGCCAGGAGCGCCTTCGTGGCGCTCGGATCTCCCTGTTCCGGAGCGCACTTCATGTTCCCCTTGTCTGTTCGTCAGCGTCGGCGTGTCCTCATGGCCGACCTCGTCTCCACGGCCGTGTTCCCCCTCGCCATCACCGGGGCGACGGCCGCTGTCCCCGATGTGACGGCCCAACTGCCGGGTGGCGCAGCCCTGGGTCCGTGGCTCGTCCTCGCCTACAACGGGCTCTTCGCCGCGGCCCTGTTGCTGGCGGGAGCAGCGGCGGATCGCAGCGCCCGCACCCGCTTCTTCGCCGTCGGCAACCTCGTCGTCGCGGCCACCGGGCTCCTCTCCGCCCTCGCTCCCGACCTGCCGTCCCTGGTGGCACTGCGCGCGGTCGGCGGCGTCGGGGCGGCGATGTGTGCCGCCGGCGGATCGTCGATGGTCCTGGCCGTGTACCCGCCCGAGGAACGGCGTCGGGTGTACGGCTGTGCGGGCGCCGTGCTGGGCAGCAGCCTGGCGTTGGGGCCGGTCGTCGCCCAGGCCCTCATGGCCGTCGGAGGCTGGCGGCTCGTCTTCGTCGTGCCGGGCGCTGTCGCCGCCGTCGCGGCCCTGGCCACGCTCGGACTGCCGGGCCTGCGCGACCCCGAGCCGAACGAGAGCTTCGACCGGGCCGGTGCCGTCCTGTTCGGGGTGACCGTCGCCGCCGCGGTGACCGCGCTCGGGCTGGGCTTCGGGTCCGGCGTCCCGTGGTGGGGGCCGGCCCTGCTCGTCCTCGTCGCGGCGGCCTGCGCCACCGGACTCGTCCGCGTGGAACGGCGCGCCTGCGATCCCGCGATACCCGTGGACCTGCTGCGGATCCCCGCCTATCGCGCGTACGCCGTGGCGACGGGCGCCTTCATGGGGATGCTCGTGGTGGGACTGACCGTGCTCCCCCGGCTCGGCTCCGCCCAGGGCATGGGCCGGGGCGAGGCAGCGGTCATGCTCAGTCTGCTGACCGTGCCGTCGACGGTCCTTCCGCTGCTCGCCGCGCGGCTCGCGCGCCGACTGGCCCGGTCGCTGGTGACCACCGCCCTGTTCGCCTGCACGGTCACCGCGGTCGTCCTCCAGGCGACCGACCGTCCCGCGGTTCTTCTCGTCGCGGCCGCAGTGGTCGGTCTGTGCCTCGGGCTGACCGAGGGCGTCCCGGACGGGCAGGCACTCAGGTACGTGCCTGCCCGGCGCGGAGGGGCCGGCGCCGCGCTGTTCAGCACGACGCGGATGAGCCTGGAGACCCTCACCCTGGCGGCAGCCAATGGGGTGATGGCGGCTCTCGGCCCCGCGTCCGGCATGGCGGTCGCCGGAGCCGTGTGCCTGACCGCCGCCCTCGTCGTCCGCAAGTCCGTCCCCTCGCGAGGCGACGGTGCCTCGGTCAGCGCAGAGTCAGCGGGGTCTCGGACTCGACGCGGGTCAGCTTCTCCGGGTTGCGCACGTAGTAGAGGCCGGTGATACGGGCGTCCTCCACGCGGATCGCCATGACACCGTCGATCTCGCCGTCCAGCCGGAGGACGAGTGCCGGGCTGCCGTTGACCACCGTGAGCTCAGTGGTGATCGTGGCCGTGTGCTTGCCGGCGCCGCCGACGATGAAGCGGGCCACCTTGTCCGCGCCGACGATCGGTCGCACCGCGGCCTGCTTGATGCCGCCGCCGTCGCTCATCAGGACGACCTCGGGGGCGAGCACGTCGAGGAAACCTTGCAGGTCCCCGGTGTCGAGCGCGCGGCGGAACGACTCCAGAGCCGCCCGGGTCCGGCTCGCGGAGACCACCTCGCGCGGGCGGCGGGCGTCGACGTGCCGGCGGGCGCGGTGCGCGATCTGGCGGACGGCTGCGGGGCTCTTGTCGACGGCGGCCGCGATCTCGTCGTAGCCGACGTCGAAGACCTCGCGCAGCACGAACACGGCGCGTTCCGTCGGCGACAGGGTCTCCAGGACGAGCATCAGCGCCATCGACACGCTCTCGGCCAGCTCGACGTCCTGGGCCACGTCGGGCGCGGTGAGCAGCGGCTCGGGCAACCAGGGGCCGACGTACGCCTCCTTGCGGCGCGACATGGTGCGCAGCCGGTTGAGCGACAGCCGGGTCGTGATCCGGACCAGGTAGGCGCGCTGGTCGCGCACCTGCTCCAGGTCGACCCCGACCCAGCGCAGCCAGGTCTCCTGGAGGACGTCCTCCGCGTCGGCCGCCGATCCGAGCATCTCGTAGGCGACGGTGAAGAGCAGGTTGCGGTGGGCGGCGAAAGCCTCGGTCGCCGGGTCCGTGGTGTGGTCGCTCATGTCTCGATCCCCCTCCTTCGCGGCCGGCCCTGGCCGCCGGCGGCTTCCAAGCGTGCACGACGACAAGGTCGCCCCGTCGGCTGTCGATCCGGACCGGCCGCGGAACGCCGGGCTAGGCCGTCTGTTCGGCGACGGCCGGAGCCTCGCCGCGCCTGGCCTGCAGCAGCTGCCGGCGCTCGGCATCCTTGCTCCACCACGTGCGCACCCCGGGCTTGCGCGCCTCGTACGCCAGCTGCCACACGGTGCTCCAGCACACGAGCTGCTTGAGCCTCGCGCCCGCGCGCCCGCTGACTTGGAGCCGTATCGCGGTGTCGTTCCGGCGGGAGAACTGGAAGACGCCGGCGCGACGCCCCAGGCTGATGCACTGGCCGGCGAAGCCCACGTCGACGGACCTGGGCTGCTCGCCCGCGATCCGGCTGAGCACGGTCTCGGCGGCCTGCGGGCCCAGCTGGACCGCGGACTGGCAGCCCATCCGGAACGGCAGGTCCGACGGCGCCGCCGAGTCCCCGGCCGCGACGATGCGTACGTCGTCCACGCTCGTCAGGGTCTCGTCGGTGCGCAGTCGGCCCAGCGCGTCGGTGCTCAGCCCGCTGCGCGCGGCCAGGTCCGGCACGCCGAATCCGGCGGTCCAGATGGTCACCTCGCTCGGCACCGCGCGGCCGTCGGCGAGTCGTACGGCGTCGCGTGTCACGACCGTCACCTCGCTGTCGGGGCCTTCGAGCACGGTCACACCGAGTGCGGCCAGCCCCTTGGCGACCACGCGCCGGCCCCGCGGGTGCAGGTAGGGGCCGAGCGCTCCGCCGCAGACCAGGGTCACCCGGCGGCCCCGCTCCGCCAGTTCGGCGGCTGTCTCGATGCCGCCCGGACCGGCTCCGACCACGGTCACCGAAGCCGCCTCGGACGCGGCGTCGAGGACCGGCCGCAGCCGCTGCACCTCCTCCAGGCTCGCGATGGGGTAGGCGAACTCGGCCGCTCCGGGCACGCGCGGATCGGCGCTGCCGCTGCCCACGGCGTAGACCAGGTAGTCGTAGCCGACCGTGCCGCCGGTCGCCAGCGTCACGCGGCGCCCGACCGCGTCGATCCCTGTCACGGTGTCGACCACCAGCCGGACGCCCTCGGCCAGGACCTTGCTGTAGTCGACGACCGCGTCGTGGGACCCGCCCACCCGCTGGTGCAGGCGGATCCGCTCGACGAAGGACGGGCGCGGGTTGACCAGGGTGACGGTCACGTCGGCGCGCTGCGTCAGGCGGTTGGCCGCCATGACTCCGGCGTAACCGCCGCCGATCACGAGCACTTCGGTGTTCTCGGGCATGGCCTCTTCCTCACGTTCCGGGAGTTCGACCTCAAGACACCGCGGGTCGGATCGCCGTGACAGGGTGTGATCCAGTTCACTTCACGGGAGGGGTGCGGCCCTCCCGTGCTGTCCCGTCTCGCTGAAGGTGAACCATTCTGAGGCACTGACCAGCAGTGGTTCATCTTGAGCGAGACGCGGTGCGGTCCGGCGTCTCAGTCATTCTGAGGTCTGTGAGCGCTGCGATGTCTCGCGCTCGGCGACGAACTCATCAAGCAGCTCGAACAGAACCTTGATCGCGCGCTGTTCATCCTCAGGTGGAAGGTTCCAGATGTTGTCCCATCCCTTCGGGAGGGCGATGTGGAGGACCTGGCCGGGCCAGGCATGGTTGCAGTCGCGTCCGCGCCGGGCGACGAGCCAGTCGTGCCAGCCGGTGAGCCCGTGCCCACCGTGTCGGAGAGCATGCTGGTCATAGCCGGTCAGGAACGCGGTCAGCAGGTGAAAGGACGTCTTGCCGACGAACATGCCGGGACGTTGGCCCACGCTGGCGAAGTATTCGCGTTCAGTCATCTCCGAGAGTGGCTTCATGCGTCCGCACTCTCATCGTCGCCGGCACTGTCGTCCGGGGCTGGACGAAGCCTGCGGCGGGCCGCGTCCAGACGTTCGGCATAGTCCGCGGCAAAGATCCCCGGTAGCGACTTGTCGAGCGTTCCCGCAATGCGGTGAAGGGGCGCCCAGACCGCCGCATCGTCGACGAGACGACTGAGGTCTGTCATCTGCACCTGCTCCAGCCAGTCCGACAGAACCAGCGCCTCATCCGGGGTGAGTCGGATGATGATCTCCGGATTCTCCACCGCTCGAACATAGTCCGTCGCCCATGCGTTGTCAGAGGTGCCTGACAGAGTGCCGCCGTGGACATTGATTCCTTCTGGGAGCTCATCGAGGAGTGCCGACGACAGGCGCGTGGCCCGGACGAACGGCTCGCTTGGCTCCGTGGCGAACTGTTGCGAAGGTCGCTGGCTGAGGTTGTGCAGTTCCAGGTGCGCTTGGACGAGGTGACACACGAAGCGTTCACGTGGGATCTGTGGGCAGCAGCGGACCGGGTATTGGGTGGTTGGTGTTCGGACGACGGGTTCTGCTACTTCGGCCTGTGGATGGTGGGACTCGGCCGGGAGGCATTCTCCCGGGCAGTGGTCGATCCTGATGCACTGGCCGATGCTCTGGAAGTCCAGCGCCTGGTGGGCCGCCCGCGGGAAATGTGGAACGACGACTGGCCCGGGTGGGAGTCTCTCGACTATGTCGCGATGGAGGCATACGGGATCCTGACCAGCGACGACGATGATTGTGGCGACGAGTTTTATGAGGCCGTCGAGGCCGCTGAACAGCATGGTGAACTCGCTAGGCCCGGGCCGCTCGGTGACCGGTGGGATGTGCGACGCGAGGACGAGGCAGCACGCAAGTTGCCGAGACTCAGCGCGATGTTTCCCCTGCGGTCGCTCACTTGAGAACGCCGGGGCGCGGTCCCTTGTGGAGCCGCCTCGATCGCATGCGCGATGACGCGGAGCTGGTGGATGAACCAGGGCGGGCAAGCCGGGGGTGCGCTTGCCGAGCCGTCGGTCACGTTCCCTAGCCGGCTTCTGGTGCGGCGTAGGAGAACTTGTACCCGGTGAAGTCGGCGGCGTGGACGTATCCGATGCGCTGGTAGAGGGCGTTGCTGGTGGGGTTGGCCGGGTCCGCGAACAGGACGACGTCCGTGGCGCCCGCGGTCAGCGCGGCCCGGCTCACCTCGACCGTCACGGCGCCTGCGTAGCCGCGACCCCGGAGGTGGGCCGGGGTGTAGACGGGGTCCACCCGGATCATGCCGCCGACGATCGAGGTCACGGCCGCCATGGAGACGGTGGTGCCGTCCGGGATCTCCCAAAACGTGAAGTGTCTGTCGCCGAAGCGCGAGTCGGCCCAGGAGCCGGAGTCGATCAGGTCGATAGAGGGCTGCTCCCCGACTTCGACGCAGAACTCACGGCACCAGCGCACGACTTGCTCACGGTCCTTATAGCCCGTGATGCGACCCTGGCCCTCTGGGCGCGGCTGCGGTGGGGTGAGCGCGCCGAGACGGTAAAGATGCGTCCGCCAGAAAGGTACCGGCGCGGCGCCAGTGTGCTGCTGCCATGACTCGGCGAAAGCACTGGCGGTGTCGTGGTCCGCGATGACGTTGGAGGGGGAGCGGCCGACGCCGGCCAGGTGCGCAGCGAGCGTGTCGGTCTGCTCGATAGAGAGGGGGGTGAGGCCCAGGCGGCCGCGCGGAGTGAGATAGAAGATCGCGCGGACCTTGCCTTCTGACTCCAGTCGGCCGAAGACGGTGGCTTCGGCGTCGTGTTCGGCCGCGCTGCCTATGCGCAGTTTCTCGATGTCCGTCAGCGGCGTGTTGTGCAGGGCAGGCCGCGAGCGCAGGAAGTCTCCGGCTCGGGCGAGGAAGTCGTCGACGTCGTTGGTGAGTTGCCAGTCATCCGGGCGCATGCTTCATGATCCCGGATGGAGTCGACTCGGCGGGAACACTTGCCCAGAGAAGTGAGGCCCCTCTCCGTGTGGCGCTTCACCGTGCGTGAGACGGGGTGCCCCGTAGGAGTCTGCGCATGATGAGCGGAGGCCACCACTCTGGGGTGCCTGGTGCGGCGGAAGCGATCCGCATCAGTTGACGATCCTGTTCGTCCATCCGTTCATTGATTCTCTCCGCGACCAGCGTGGCTTCGCGTCTGAACCATGGGATGGCGGTCGTCCTCAGTTGTCGTTCCGGTGACAACCGCCGCTCGAACTCTCGGTGAAAGAGCTGAACATCGCGGGGACTGCCGAGAGCTCGGTGGCGCCAGACCGGAGATGTGTAGAGCCCCAGGACTTCGACGAGGTCTGGCAGGAGAGCGGCCTCGCGCTTTGCGTAACTTCGATGAGCGATGGGCTCGTCGGGAGCGATGAGGTCGAGAAGGCGTTCGGTCCTGTTGACGGCATATCCGTGCTTGGCCAGCTCACGCCAGAAGTCGACGCATTCCTGGTAGGCAGCGAGAACCCTTCGGGCTGTCCGCCGCCGAAAGAGCCGATGGAGTCTCCGCTGCGCGTGGATGATCTCAGGGGCCCGGTTGAGGCTGAACTGACCGTCGATGGGGCCGGCGAAGTTGGCCATGTAGTGCCCGTGATGGGTGCCCGTCCATCGGCGGTGTTTGACACAGAGGTGATGGTGTCCACTGATCACCCAGATTTCGACCTTCCAGTCGTCCCGTCCGGTGCGGGCCGCAACGCACGGATGGCAGGCCCAGCTGCGGGCGAGACCTTCGTACTGCTCGTGGGGCCAGGGGCCTGGAGCGGCCAGCTCAGGCAATTTCCGCATCAGCAGAGGAGGGGCCTGCCCGCTGCGCGTAGCCAGGAGTTCCACGTCGTGCAGGGGCGATTCTGCTGTGTAGAAGCGGCGGAGTACGCGTTCGGGCGGAATCCTGTTGAGCAGGGCGAGCCGTGCAATGTAGGACCGCAGGGTCTCGTTCGGGAAGGGGACGGTGGTGAGGGGGAGCGGCCAGACTGGTCCGTAGAGATCCGCGGAGGGGGTCATGCCGATGTCCGGTAGGCGCTCTCACTGGCGTGGTCGACGTGAATGGTGTGTAGCTGGCGGCGGGTGATCCGCTCACTGCCGTCGAGGATTGCCGAGATGGCGGCGGCCCGGATCAGGTGAGAGAGGCTGCCGATCATGCCGCCGGTGCGTTGGTGGAGGTAGGCGTGCAGCTTGGCCAGGGTTCCTGGAGTGTGGTGATGCAGGCGGAGGGTGTCCTCCATGGTCGCCACCAGCCCTTCCCATTCGGCTCCGGGCGGGAAGGGGCCGGTGTGCAGGAGTGTGCAGCGGCCAGCGATCTGGCCGCCCCGGATTCCGGTGAATAGCCCGGAATGCTCGACGTCGATGCCCGCATAGACAAATGTGGCGGGCAGGTGCTCGGTGAAGTACTTCAGGTGGTCGGACAACTCCTCACCCGCGATGGTGGCGAGGTTCATCAGGTGGATCTCGTCGACCAGGACGAGATCGGTGCGGGCCTCGGTGAGTACTTGACAGACGGAGCTGGTGATGTCGGCGGTGTTGTGCCTGGGGGAAATGGTCGGGAGCTTGAGGAATCGGGCGAACTCCAGCGCGAGCTTGCGGGCCGAACCCTTGGGCGGGGCCGTCACATAGACCACCGGGATGCGCCGGCTGTCTCCGTAACGCTGCCGGATGCGAAGCTCGTGTAGTCGGCCGAGTTGCCGCAGCGCGGTGGTCTTCCCGGTGGTGCGCTCCCCGGAGATGATCAGGCCGCGTCGGGCGCCGTGCTCGCGCCGGTTCAGCAAGGTCAAAAGGCGTCCTTGGTGGGCGACTTCTTTGACGGTGGCCGTGCGCACGACCTGGAGTTCGGAGTGGTAATCGATGCGAGCCTCGTCGTAGTCGGCACGCGCTTCGTCGTCCATAGCCTCCCACTGCTTGGGCGGGGCGAGATCGAAGATTGCGGGGTCCTTCTCGACGAAGCGGCGCCAGCCGCTCAGGGAAGTGGGCGGTTCGATCCGTTCGTCGTCGCCCGCCGGCGGTTCGGGTTCGCCGGGGGTCTTCACCACCATCGTTTTGCCTCCTCACGGGCGTCGAAGATGCCCAGCGGCACCACCTTGGCCACCTCCTCGTTCTCCTCGGCTGCTTCGGGATCCGGGTCTGGTTCGGGCGGGAGTGCCCGGTTGGTCGACGGCGGTTCGGGACGGGGCCAGGTAGGGGTGCTGGTGGCACGGGTGCGGGCGGCGACCTTGCGGTCGCGCCGATCGACCGCCCGGCGCCTTCCCTTGCTCTGAACTGTGGACTGCTCGGCTCCGCCTTCGGGACCGCCGGCGGCGCGGTCCAGCAGATTAGCGGCGGCCTGTGCGATTTCCTCCTCGTGCGGTCGGCGTCGTTCGCGTTCGGTCAGTACCTGGTGGGCTCGGTCGAAGACCAGCTCGCCCATCGGGACTGGAGAAGTGCGCAGGTGGCGCCAGGTCGCGGTGATCCACCCTTGGCTGCGGTGGTTGCGTACCCAGACGCAGGAGATGTCGTAGGGGTCGTAGTGGACTTCCCATCTCTTGCCGTCCGGCCCTGCCCCCGAGGGCTGTCTCCGATAGGGGCTGAGTTCGTGGGCGTCGTAGGTGCGGTTGTTGATCCGCACCCCGCTGAGGCCGATGACGCGCCATTCGCGCGGCATGAGCTGGATGTACTCCTCCTGGCTGAGCGCGACTGGGACGTATCCGGCCGCCGACACCAGTGCGGCGTACTTCTCGTTCGGACTGAGCGGACGGCGCGGCATCAGAGGGTCGCGCAGTCCGTCATGGGGCCTGGTCTGCCAGATGGCGACGGCCCATTCCTGCAAGAGTTCTTGGAGTTCGTGGATGGACCAGGCTGCCTGCGCGGCCGGGTCTTTGCCGCGCATTTCCGCGCTGCGGCCGGTGTAGCCGGCCACGTACTGGGCGAACATCGTCGCCACCGAGCCCAGCGTCCGCTCGACGTGTGGTTTGTCGGTCGGGGTGTCCGGGTGCGCGGGCTGGAACGAAATCCCCAGGTGGCGGCAGGCGTTGCGGAAGTTGTCCGAGATGTATGCCTTGCCGTGGTCGCTGACCACCGTCTCCGGGACGATCACTGGTTTCGCGGCGGCCTGGGCCAGCCGCTCGTCCAGCGGCAGAAGCGAAGCGTAGGGCAGCACCGAGCGCGACATGCGCAGGGCGTCCGACCAGCCCGGCCGCATCGGTTCAGGTGTCATCGCGCGCTAGCAGGAGCGCAGCGTCCACTGCCTTCGTCGACGGCCGCAGCAACACCGCCGCCAGCGTCCTGGTCGCCAGGTCGACCAGCCCGGTCAGCTCGCAGCGGTCCACCGTCCCGTCATCGTGAACGACCATCACGTCCAGCGGCGTGGAGTCGATCTCCATCACCTCACCCGGCCGGGCCGCGGTCAACTGCCCGAACATCCGCTTCGGTTGCTTGCCCGCCGACCGGCGCGTGCGAGCCGATCCCAACAAGTACCGCCCCGTGGAAACCGCCTCCAGCAGCCGGTAGAACGTCGCCCTGGAGGGCATCGGGACCTCACCGGCGCCGTGCTCGTCCGCCAGGAGGCGCTCGACCTGGCGCCGCAGCACCTGCGCGGACACCGTCGCCTCGTTGGTGCGGCTGTTCACGACCTGCTCGATCGCGGCCACCACCCGCGGATCGGCCCGGCCCGTGCCTGTGGCCGGCTTGCGCTGCCGCCCGTCCACCAAACCCGCCACCCCCTCACGCTCGAAGCGGGACCGCATCCGGCGCATTGTGCTCAGCCCCACTTGCTCACCGGCCTGGCGCAGTTCGGCGAGCTTTGCCAGCTCCCTCTGACGCACCGAGTGCACCTCCGGGTCGTACTCGGTCCTCACGGGGGTGTGCGGATCACCGTCCGGGCGGCCCGTCATCAGCTCGGTCAGATGCCGTTGCCACCAGCGGGCCCGCTCCGCCACTTCCTCCGGCAGCCCGTCCAGCACCCCCTCCTCCGGCAGCGGTGGACGGGCCGGGCCGGTGCTGAGTACGGCGAAGCCCTCCGAGGCCAGCAGGTGTCCAAGCAGCACGACGCTCGCCGCCTGCGCGTCGTCGACCAGGCGGACCGATGTGCCGTGCAGGGCGGCGACGGTGTGCTCACGCCTGTCGTAGCGGACCCGGTCACCCAGCGACAGCAGCCTCGGGCGCGTCGGCATCCCAGCCCACCTCCCTCACGACAGGGGGCGCCAGTCGCACCAGTGACGCCGCTGACAAGCGCTCTGTCCGCAGTTCCGCCGCCAACTCGTGTCGCCAGAGCAGGTGGTAGAGCACAGGCAGCACCGTGAGCGGGTCCCCGACCGCCCGAGCCCCCGCCAGCAGCCCCAGCGGCTCACTGAACACCGCCAGCAGAGCGTCGGCCACCGGCTCCCGCCGAACCCTGGGATGCCGGTAGCCCGACAGCCACCGCAGATTCGCCACCAACACCGGATCGAGCACTCCGACCCGTTCATAGCCCCAGCCGACCCGGGCGCAGGCCACGGCCGTGGCCGCGAACTTCGCCGCGTCCTCCGGCTCGATCCGCTCGTCCGGGCGCACGTCCAGCACGACGGCAGTACCGTCCCGGCGGCGTACGAAGTAGTCCGGCGTGTGCCGGGTCCGCCGGCCCCGGCCGCCGAACCGCCAGGACAGTCGGAATGGCTGCGAGACCACCGCCACCACATCCGGGTCGGCATCCAGCCGCATCAGATGCCCGAGTTCCACCCACGACTCGTAACCCACAAGGTCAGCGCAGGTCGCGGCCCAGTACCAGCCCGCGAAGTTGCGCTGCCCCCGGTACGACGGGAACGCACGTACCTGCCCGGCTGTCTCGAACCGGGCCCGCCACATCACCTCAAGCGGCCCACCATGCGACTCGCCCTGGGCGTCGACGTGCTCCAGCCAGAAGTCCTCCGCCTCCACCAGGCACCCCCACTCGGCGCTGACCAGGTGGGACGACCGTAGGCAGCAGGACGCAGCGGTGGGTCAGAAAGAGCGAGACAGATCAGCAGATGGCCAAGGTTGACTGAGACGCGCGACCAGATGGTTCAGATAGACCGAGACTGGCTCACCTTCAGCGAGAAGCGTCACGTGCGGCGACCGGGTGAAGTCCGGGCGTGGCGTGGCGCACTATTGCAAGCAGGTGCTTGCAATAGTTAGCGCGACTGGTGCAAGGTGGGGGTATGGCATCGCTCAACGTCGGCAATCTCGGTGAGTACCTGCGCGAGCAGCGGCGCAACGCCCAGCTCTCGCTGCGGCAGCTCGCCGACGCCGCCGGGGTGTCCAATCCGTACCTGAGCCAGATCGAGCGCGGGCTGCGCAAGCCCAGCGCGGAGGTGCTCCAGCAGGTCGCCAAGGCGCTGCGCATCTCCGCCGAGACGCTGTACGTCCGCGCCGGCATCCTCGACGCCGAACGGGACCGGGACGACGTGGAGACCCGCGCCGTCATCCTCGCCGATCCCTCGCTCAACGAGCGGCAGAAGCAGGTGCTGCTCCAGATCTACGAGTCCTTCCGCAAGGAGAACGGATTCGGGGTCGGCGAATCGGTGGAGGACCTCGGTGAAGGGGCGGCGGATGAAGTGCCCAGCGACACCGATGACCCGAGCGACACCGCCGTACGCGGCACCCGCACGGCCGGCGGCAGTGATGCCGGTCCGCGGCGGACGGCCGGATAGAGCCGGACCAGGGCGTCCGGCCGCCACACCGCGGACCACACCAACCCTCAGCCGAACGCGAATCCGGGAGGACCATCACCATGGCCATCACCGACGACCTGCGCAAGACCCTCAGCGACCCGACCCCGCTCTACTTCGCCGCCGGCACCGCCGACCTCGCCCTCCAGCAGGCCAAGAAGGTGCCCGGCCTGGTCGAGCAGCTGCGTGCCGAGGCCCCGGCCCGGATCGACGCCGTGCGCAACACCGACCCGAAGGCCGTGCAGGAGAAGGCCGCCGCCCGGGCCAAGGAGGCGCAGGCGACCCTGCAGACCAAGGTCAACGAGTTCATCGGCACCCTCGACGGCGACCTCAAGAAGTTCGGAGAGAGTGCCCAGGACCTCGCCCTGCGCGGTGTCGGCGTCGCCGCCGAGTACGCCGTCAAGGCCCGCGAGACCTACGAGCGGGTCGCCGAGCACGGCGAGCAGGCCGTGAAGAGCTGGCGTGGCGAGGCCGCCGAGGAGATCGAGGAGCTGGCCATCGCCGTCGAGGGCAAGCCCGAGCCGGCCGTGGCCGAGGAGGAGCCGAAGCCGGCCGAGGCCAAGACCGAGCCCGCTGCGGCGAAGAAGCCCGCGGCCCGGAAGACCCCGGCCCCCCGCAAGGCCGCCCCCGCGAAGAAGACGACCCCGCCGGCGAAGTGAGCGTGACCGACGAGGCGTGAACGGGCCGGGCACCATTGGGGTGTCCGGCCCGTTCTATGGGTACGGTGGCGAGGTACGGATCGGGAGACGGCGGGCGGTGGACGGCATGCTGATGTTGGGCTTCGCGGGGTTCATGGGGATCTTGAAGATCATCCTGATGGCCCTCGCCGCGTTCGGGCTCGTCGACGCCGCGCTCCGGCGCGAGGACGCCTTCCGCGCGGCCGACAAGCAGAACAAGGTCTTCTGGCTGATCATCCTCGGCATCGCGCTCGTGGTCAGCTACCTGTTCTCGATCCTCGGTATTCTGCCGATCGTCGGCCTGGTGGCCAGCATCGTCTACATCGTCGACGTACGCCCCGCGCTCAAGCAGGTCTCCGGCGGCAGCGGCCCGGGCCGCCGCCGCGGCGGAAGCAGCAGCGACGGCCCGTACGGGCCGTACAACGGCGGCCGCTGAGCCCCCCGGCGGGCGGCTTACGGCGTGCGGTCCAGCAGGACCACTGCCACGTCGTCCGTCAGCTCCCCGCCGTTGAGGTCGCGGACCTCGCTCACCGCCGCCCGCAGCAGCCCTTCGCCCTGTCGGCCCTCGGAGAGCTGGCGGCGGATCATCTCCACCATCCCGTCCTGGCCCAGGCGTTCTCCGCCCCTGCCCACCCGGCCCTCGATCAGACCGTCGGTGTAGAGCATCAGGCTCCACTCGGCACCCAGCTCCACCTGCAGTCGCGGCCAGCGGGCGCTGGGGAGCAGGCCGAGGGCGGGGCCGTTCTTGTCGTACGGCAGCAGCTTCGCGGTGTGGCCGGGGCGGGCGAGCAGTGGGGACGGATGTCCGGCCAGGCACAGGCCCGCCGAGCGGCCGTCCGGGGCGATGTCCACCGTGCACACCGTCGCGAAGATCTCCTCGTCCGCGCGCTCGTGCTCCAGCACCTGCTGGAGGGTGCCCAGCAGCTCGTCGCCGGACAGCCCGGCCAGCGTCAGCGCCCGCCAGGCGATGCGCAGCTCCACGCCGAGCGCGGCCTCGTCCGGGCCGTGGCCGCAGACGTCGCCGATCATGGCGTGCACGGTGCCGTCCGGGGTGCGGACGGCGTCGTAGAAGTCGCCGCCGAGCAGGGCCCGGGAGCGGCCGGGGCGGTAGCGTGCGGCGAACCGCAGCGAGGAGCCGTCCAGCAGTGGCGTGGGCAGCAGCCCGCGCTCCAGCCGGCGGTTCTCCTGAGCGCGCAGGCGTCCCTCCGCCAGGCGGCGTTCTGCCGTGTCGGAACGCTTCCGCTCCACCGCGTAACGGATGGCGCGGCTGAGCAGGCGGCCGTCCAGTTCATCCCGGAACAGGTAGTCCTGGGCGCCGACGCGTACGGCCTCGGCGGCGCGCTCGGCGTCGCCGGAGGCGGTCAGCGCGAGCACGGCGTGCCGGGGTGCCAGCTCCAGCACGTGCTTGAGCACGGCCAGCTCGTCGGCGTCCTCGTTGTGGGCCCGGCCGGGCGCCGGAAGTGCGAGGTCCAGCAGGATGCAGTGGACGTCGTCGGTGAGCAGCCGCCCGGCCTCGGTGAGGTTGCGGGCGGTACGGACGCGGATCGGCTTGCCGGAGGCGTCCAGCAGTTCGGGCACGATCGGCGAGCCTGCCGGATCGTCCTCGATCAGCAGCAGCGTGAGAGGGGCGCCGGTGGCGCCGCCGGCCGTGGCGCTGCGCTGAGCCTCTTCCTTGAGGGGACCGCCATGGGCGGCGGCCTGCGCCTGACCACTCTCCGCGGCCGGGATCGCTCTCTGCCGCGGTACGGGTACGGGCATCTTCTTTGTTTCCTTCCCTCCCCCCGAGGGCAGGCGGGGCGAGGGACCTCGACCCACCGTCGGGTGACCATAGCGGTACTGCCCGCCCCGATGGAATGGTGTGAGCCGCGCCGCTCGGGCGCAGTCCGCTGTCATATGCCGCGATCCGTATCGCAGTTGGACAGGACGGTCGGCGAGCTGGGATGACGAAGCTCACGTATCGCCCGGGTTTGGGCGGGCGTTGGGCGTGTGGTGGGTCACACGGGAGGTCGCACGCGGGGGGTGCGGGGCGGGTGGGGGCCGTCACATGACCTGGCTCACGCGTCCGGTCGTACGACTCCCAGGATCGGCATCGAACCCGCGCCCGCGACCGTCACCGTGCGTCCGGGCCGCGGGGCGTGGATGATCGCGCCGTCGCCGACGTACATCGCGACATGGCTGGCGTCGTCGAAGTAGATGATGAGGTCGCCGGGGCGCATGTCCTTGACGTCCACATGCTTGAGCTGTTTCCACTGCTCCTGCGAGGTGCGCGGGATGGGGTCACCGGCGTTCAGCCAGGCCTGGGAGGTCAGGCCCGAGCAGTCGTAGGACTTGGGGCCCTCGGCGCCCCACACGTACGGCTTGCCCAGCTGGGCGGTGGCGAACTTGACCGCTTTCTTGCCCTGCGCGGAGGCCTTGCCGTTGATCTCGTCGAGGATGCCGGTGTCCAGCCACTTGGTCTGGGCCTGGGAGGCGGCCTGCTGCTCCAGCTCGGCGAGTCGTTCCTGCTCCTTCTTCTCCAGCCGGGACTCCAGCTGCTCCGCCTCGGAGATCTGCTGCTTGATCTTCTTCTTGGCGGCCGCCTTGGCCTTGCGGTTGGCCTCCAGCTTCTGCCACTGGGCGGAGGCGTCGTCGGCGTAGCTCCGCAAGTCCTTCTGGGTGCGGGTCATTTCCGCGATCAGTTTGTTGGTCGCCCGCTGGCCGTTCAGCACCGTGCCGGCCCCGTCGATGAACTCCTGTGGGTCGTCGCTGAGCAGGAACTGGGCGGTGGGCGGCAGTCCGCCGGTGCGGTACTGGGCGCGGGCCGCCGCGCCGGCCTGGTTCTTGAGCCGCTCCAGCTTCTGCTGTCCCTCGACGATCTTCTTCGCCAGCTCGACGATGCGGGCGGACTGCTCCTTCGTCCGCTCCTCGGCCGCGTTGTAGGCGTCGGTGGCGACGGCGGCGTCGTGGTAGAGCTTGTCGAGCTTCTCGCGGACCTTCTCAAGGTCCTTGCTCGGCGGGGGAGTCGGTGACGCGCTCGGGGACGCGCTCGTGCTCGGTGTGGGGGTCGGGGCGGCGAATGCCGTGCCGGGTACCGCCAGTACGGTCACCGCGCAGACCACCGTCACGGCGGCCGTGAGCAGACCGCGCTTGCCCGTGCCCATGTGCTCCCCCAAACTGATTTACCGTCAGTAACTTACGGTCGCCCGACGGATCGTGCCACGGCGACGCGCAAAACGACAGAGGTCGCGGGAAGTCGGATTTTCGCCCCGCCCATCCGCGCACTTCCCCCTGTCCACGCCGATTACGACGATCGGCGCGCCGATGTGACGCATGACGCACGGAGATCGTTCCCGAGGGTGCTCAGCGCCCGCGCGGCGCCAACGCTCCCCAGGCCACCGTCACTTCCCCCTGGCGCCAGCGCGCCGGTGAGTCGGTTATGGGCCAATCGGTGCGCAGGTCCCGGACTGTACGGATCCAGCGCTGGCGGGCGCCGTAGGAGGCGTAGGGGGCGGCGGTCGCCCAGGCGCGGTCGAAGTCGCGCAGGAAGGCGTGCACGGGCTCGCCGGGCACATTGCGGTGGATCAGGGCCTTCGGCAGCCGCTCGGCGAGGTCCGAGGGGCGCTCCAGGGAGCCGAGCCGGGTCGCGAAGGTCACCGTCCGCGGGCCCTCGGGGCCGAGCGCCACCCACACGTGCCGGCGCCCGATCTCGTCACAGGTCCCCTCGACCAGCAGTCCGCCCCGCGAGCCCCCGCCCGCCGGTGCGAGCCGCGCGCACAGCCGCTCCCACACGGCGGCGACCTGGCCCTCGTCGTACTGGCGCAGCACGTTGGCGGCCCGCACGAGCACCGGCCGTCCGGACACCGGGACCTCGAAGCCGCCGTGCCGGAAGGCCAGGCCCTCCCGCTCGTACGGCTTCGCCGCCGCGACCCGCTCCGGCTCTATCTCGACGCCGACCACGCGCGCGCGGGGTGCGGCGGTCCGCAGCCGGCCGAGCAGCTCGACCGCGGTCCACGGCGCCGCCCCGTACCCGAGGTCGACCGCCACCGGATCCGGGGCACGCCGCAGCTCGGCGCCGTGCGTGGCCGCTATCCAGCGGTCCATGCGCCGCAACCGGTTGGGGTTGGTCGTCCCGCGCGTCACCGTTCCCACGATGGGGGTCCCCCCGCTCGAGCGGAGCCGAGAGTGGGGGAGGGTCGTCGCGCGGGCTGTCATGCATACGAGGGTAGGCGGACCCCGGGAGGTCGGATGCCGACGCGACACTTGTCGAACGGTTGAGCGAGTGACAGTAATGATTCAGTAAAGGCTGCCGCAGGGGAATTCGAGCCGCCCCCGCCGCTGTTGCACCCCCTTGGAGGGCGAGGTCGGTCCTCCGGCAGGCATGCCCGCAGCAAGGAGGAAGCCCACGTGAGCCAGTACGTCAGCAGGCTCGGGCGTCGCTCCCCGGCGGCCCCCTCGCGGCTCAGGCTCCACCGCAGGCCCCGCCGCGTCGCCATGCTCTCCGTGCACACCTCACCGCTCCACCAGCCCGGCACCGGCGACGCCGGCGGCATGAACGTCTACATCGTGGAGCTGGCCCAGCGCCTCGCCGCGATCAACATCGAGGTCGAGATCTTCACCCGGGCCACGGCCGGCGACCTCGAGCCCACGGTCCAGCTCGCGCCCGGCGTCCTCGTCCGGCACGTCGACGCCGGCCCCTACGAGGGCCTGGCCAAGGAGGACCTGCCCGCCCAGCTGTGCGCATTCACGCACGGTGTGATGCAGGCCTGGGCCGGCCACCGCCCCGGCTACTACGACCTCGTCCACTCCCACTACTGGCTCTCCGGCCACGTCGGCTGGCTCGCCGCCCAGCGCTGGGGCGTCCCCCTGGTGCACGCCATGCACACCATGGCCAAGGTCAAGAACGCCAACCTGGCCGACGGCGACACCCCCGAGCCCGCCGCCCGGGTCATCGGCGAGACCCAGATCGTCGCCGCCGCCGACCGGCTCATCGCCAACACCGCCGAGGAGGCCGACGAGCTGGTGCGGCACTACGCCGCCGACCCGGCGAAGGTCGCCGTCGTGCACCCCGGCGTCAACCTCGACCGTTTCCGCCCCGCCGACGGCCGGGCCGCCGCCCGCGCCCGCCTCGGCCTGCCCCAGGACGCGCTGGTCCCGCTCTTCGCGGGCCGCATACAGCCGCTGAAGGCCCCCGACGTGCTGCTCCGGGCGGTCGCCGTCCTGCTGGAGGAGCGCCCGGAGCTGCGCTCCCGGCTCGTCGTACCCGTCGTGGGCGGCCCCAGCGGCAGTGGTCTGGCCAAGCCCGAGGGGCTGCAGAAGCTCGCCGCCCGGCTTGGCATCGCCGACGTCGTACGGTTCCGCCCGCCGGTCGGCCAGGAGCAACTCGCGGACTGGTTCCGGGCCGCCTCCGTCCTCGTCATGCCGTCCTACAGCGAGTCCTTCGGCCTGGTCGCGATAGAGGCACAGGCCGCCGGCACCCCGGTGCTCGCGGCCGCGGTCGGCGGCCTCCCGGTGGCCGTGCGCGACGGCGTCACCGGTTTCCTGGTCACGGGTCATCATCCGGCCGAGTACGCGCGCGTGCTGGGCCGTTTCGCCGACGAGCCGTCCCTGTCCGCCGAGATGGGCGCGGCGGCCGCCCGGCACGCGCAGTCCTTCGGCTGGGACACCGCCGCGGCCGCAACCGCCGACGTCTACATGGCCGCGACCCAGTCCCACCGCCGTCGCGTACGCTCCCAGCATGGGTGATGTGGAGAAGGCAGCGCAGGTCATCGAGGGGGTCCTGAAGGACGCCGAACTGGAGTGGGAGAGCCCGGAGCCCGGCACCTACGTCGTCAAGCTCCCCGGCACCCGCAAGCTCTCCACCACCGTCTCCCTCCTGGTGGGCCGCCACACCCTCTCCCTCAACGCCTTCGTCGTCCGCCACCCCGACGAGAACGAGGCGGGCGTCCACCGCTGGCTGCTGGAGCGCAACCTCAAGCTGTACGGCGTGAGTTACGCCGTCGACCGGCTCGGCGACGTCTACGTCACCGCCCGCCTGCCCCTGACCGCCGTCACCGCCGAGGAGATCGACCGCCTCCTCGGCCAGGTCCTGGAGGCGGCGGACGGCGCCTTCAACACCCTGCTGGAGCTGGGCTTCGCCTCCGCGATCCGCCGGGAGTACGCGTGGCGGGTGTCCCGCGGCGAGCCGACGCGGAACCTGGACGCGTTCAAGCATCTGATCGAGCGCCAGGCCGACTGACCGCCCCCAGGTAGAAGCTCACCCGATCTCGGTCGAGGCTCTCCCGTTACGCCCCCTTCCCCGCGCCGGGGCTCCGTGGCATGCTCACCGCCAACGCATTCCTGAACGTCGTTCATATCCATGAATATGAAGGGGTGGCCGGACATGAACCACGGGCACGTCAGCAGACGGACACTCCTCGCCGGCGCCACCGCCGTGGCCCTGGCCGCGGCAACCGGCACGGCGACCGCCGCACCGACACAGGTCCCCGCCCTCTGGCGGGAGTTCAGCCGCACCCCGTTCACTCACCCCCAGATCCCGTACGTCGGCCGGGCGGGCCACCGCGCCGGATCGCGCCGCTTCCCCCGCCCCCGCACCTTCGCCGAGGTCACCGACTACGGCGCCGTACCCGACGGCACCACGGACTGCGCCCCCGCGATCAACCGTGCCCTCGCCGCCGCCGGAAGGGCCGGCGGGGGCACGGTCACCATCCCGCCCGGCACCTTCCGCATCGACGACGTGATCCGCGTCGCCGACCCGAACGTGGTCCTGCGCGGCGCCGGCAGCGCCCGTACGACCCTGTATGCCACGAAGAACCTCACCGAACTGATCGGCGTCTACGGCTCCCGCTACGGCGGCGACAAGTCGTCCTGGTCCTGGGCGGGAGGCTTGATCTGGTTGGCCCCGAGGGCCCGTTGGGACTCCCTGGTGGCGGCGATCCGGGCCCGGGCCTGGCCCTTCGAGGGCTGGACCGACAACAGGCGGGACGAGTGGACGACCCTCACGACGGTCGAACCGGCCCTCCGGGGCTCATGGACGGTGACCGTGGCCGACACGGACCACCTGGCGCCGGGGCAGCTGGTCCTGCTCCGTCTGGCCGACGACCCTGCCCACACCCTCCTGCAGCACATGGCGGGCGGCGGCCCGGGCCCTGCCGCCTACACCTGGGACGACAAGACCAAGCTGACCTCCTACGTTCCCTACGAATGGCCCGTCCGCATCACCCGCGTGCACGGCCGCCGCATCACCCTCGAACGCCCGCTCCCGCTCGATCTGCGCCCGGAGTGGGACCCCCGACTGACCACGCACGTCCAGGAGTTGACCGGCTCGGGTGTGGCGGGCCTGACCCTGGAGGCGATGCAGACCCCGCAGTCCCCGCACCTCCTCGACAAGGGATACAACGGGGTCGTCCTCCAGTGCGCCTACGACTGCTTCGTGGACGACGTCACGGTCCGGCACGTGGACAACGGCTTCGGCCTGGTCGCGGCCTCGGCCTGCACCCTGCGCCGTACCCGGGTCGCGGGCCGCGGCTCCCACCACCCCTACTTCTGCCGCGAGGGCTCCCACGACAACCTGATCGAGGACTTCACGATCGAGCAGCGGACCGTGCCCGCGCCCGCCGGCACCCAGCTCCACGGCATCAACGTCGAGGGCCTGTCCTCCCACAACGTCTGGTCGCGCGGGGACATGCGGATGGGCACCTTCGACTCGCACCGCGGCCTGCCCTTCGCCGACGTGCGCACCGACATCACCGTGAACAACAACGGCCGTCACGGCGGCGACGCCAGCGCCGGCCCGCTCTTCGGCGCCCGCTTCGCCCACTGGAACATCCGGGTCACCAACGGCCGCGCGGGCCTGATGAAGATCGACGGCCTGGCACCGTACTCGGCGACGGTCGGCCTCGGCACCGTCACGGAGTTCGACCAGATCGACGTCCCCGACTTCACCGGCGACCTGCACTCCCGCCTGGAGCTGTACGGCACCACGGACGCGGTGCGCCCGCGCAACCTGTACGAGGCTCAGCGGGAACTGAGCCGGTAACGCCCCGGGGTGACCCCCACCAGCTTCTTGAAGTGCCGGGTGAGATGGGCCTGATCACAGAACCCGGTCGCCGCCGCCACCTCGCCCGGCGCCAGCCCGTCCAGCAGCAGCCGGCGGGCGCGGCCGACGCGGCGGGACATCAGGTACTGGTGTGGGGGGATGCCGTAAGCGGTGCTGAACGCCCGTACGAGGTGGGCGGGATGGGCGTGCAGCAGCCGCGCGGCCCCGGCGAGGGCGAGCCCCTCGACGACGTGCTCGTCGAGCAGCTCCCGCAGTGAACGGGCGAGGGCGGGGTCGGGACGGGCGGCGCCGCTCTCCCGCCGCCGCAGATGGTCCCGCAACCGCTCGCCGACGAGCGCCAGCCTGCTCTCCGCCTCCAGCTCGTCACCGGGCCGCCCGAGCGCGCCGTGCAACTGCCCGACCCGCAGCCGCAGCCCGGGATCCCTCAGATCGGGCCCGTCGACGGCCGCACCGATCAGCTCGTCCCCGAGATGGCGCCCGTCCAGGTAGAGAACCCGCTTGCGGAAGCCGTGCGGGGTGGCCGGGGAACCGTTGTGCGGAACGTGCGGCGGCAGCAGCGAGACGGTGTCGTGCGGGGTCCCGTGCTCATGCCGGTCGAGGTCGTACCGCACGGCTCCGTCGTCCACGATGAGCAGCGTCCAGGCGTCGTGGACGTGCATCGGGTAGGCGTACTCGGTGAAGTGGGCGTGGAAGACCTCCACGACACCCGGGATGCGGGGGCGCCAGGCGGAGACCTCGGACTGGGCTGCGGCGACCACGCAAAAAACGTACAAGACGGTGCCGTACGACGGTCGGCAGTCTCACCCCATGAACACCGAGAACACCGAGAACACCGAACAGCGTCCCGACGCCCCCGCCGAGCCGGTCCGCTTCGAGACGAAGATCGCCGTGCTGCTCCGCGCGGACCTGGAGCCCTGGCAGCGCCTGAACGTCACCGCGTTCCTGGTCAGCGGCCTGGGCAGCCAGGTCCCCGAGGTGATCGGGGACCCGTACGAGGACGCGGACGGCGCGTCGTACCTGCCGATGTTCCGCCAGCCGGTGCTGGTCTTCGAGGGCACCAAGGAGACCCTGCGGGAGGCGCACACCCGGGCCCTCGCGCGCGCCCTGCCGTGCGCGGTGTTCACGGCCGACCTCTTCACGACGGGCAACGACCGCGACAACCGCGCGGCGGTACGGGCCGTGCGGACCGCGGATCTGGACCTGGTCGGCCTGGCGGTGTACGGACCGCGGAACGGGGTGGACAAGGTGCTGAAGGGGGCGCGGATGCACCTGTGAGGGCGAGGGCCGCGCCCCCTTCACGACTTGGACGCCGGCCGGGAGGGGTGTGTGGAGTGCCGGGGCCTGCTCCTGGACGAGATCTGGCCGACGAGTTCCCAGAAGCACACCAGAGCGGTGACCGGCGGAATTCCGAAGATGACCAATGAGAGCAGCGCGTGCGACGAGTGACTGACACACAGCGCCATGGCCATCGCGGAGGAGGCCACCACGACGCACCAGGACCGCCGCGCACTGCGCCGTTGAGCGGTGGCCCGAATCACCGAAAGAGCTGCCACGAACCACGGCCCGTACACCGTCAGCGGCCAGCATTGCGCCAGTCCCGTCGGCAGCATCGACGAGGCGATCCCGCGCAGTTGGTCGTAGGAATAGCAGACGGACCAGGCCAGCATGGCCACCGCGCACAGCGAGACCGTCGCGATCAGGAACGAGATGTGGGTGACGCGCCGACCGCCGTCGAGGAAATGGGATTCGTGGCGGGGGCGCCGACGGCTGCTCCGGCGCGGGGACGGGATGTTCAGCGGGGTGCTGGGAACGGTGGGCATGCTGGCCGTCGTGGACAGCATCTGGGCCAGCTCCTCGACCGGGTCCCAGTCGGTCGCTGCGATGTCCGGCTCCGGGACGCTCCAGGCGTCGCCGTAGAGACCGGCTTGGTCGTGAATCCTGTCCATCGGTAATCCTCCGGCCCCCGCCTCAGGCTCCGTACAGATCCGCCATCGCCCGCAGATATTCGGTTTCCATTCTGTTGATATTGTTCAGGAAATCATCGAGCAGGTCCGAGCACGACTTGAGGCCCCCGTCGCCGTCCCAGCGGAGCATGGTCGTCGGATGATCTTCACTTGCGTACCAGTTGAATCGCGTCACGGTCACCTAACGACAGTCACTGGAGGTGAGGTTGTGAGGCGTTCGGGGGATGCGGGTCCCCCGAAAGGGGAGTTTTTGAGCGCCTGCCAATATATGGTTGTTGGAAAAGTGAATACCCAGGCAATTACATTCCCTGAGTACTGGAATTAAAATGGTCGGTCCCGGCCGGGGGCTTGCCAGGGGGAGTGAAGGTGGCCTACGCGCGCGCCCCCTCCGGCAGAGCTGCCGGAGGGGGCGCGGCTGTTCGTCAGGCGCTGGTCGTTCAGCCGAACATGCCGGGCTCGTAGTCGCCCGCGGGCTGCTGGACGACGACGTTCAGACGGTTGTAGGCGTTGATCAGGGCGATGAGGGAGACCAGGGCGGCCAGCTGGTCCTCGTCGTAGTGCTTGGCGGCGTCGGCCCAGGCCTCGTCCGTGACGCCACCGGCCGCGTCGGCGATCCGGGTGCCCTGCTCGACCAGCTCCAGGGCGGCGCGCTCGGCGTCGGTGAAGACCTTGGCCTCCCGCCAGGCCGCGACCAGGTGGAGGCGCTGTGCGGTCTCCCCGGCGTGCGCGGCGTCCTTGGTGTGCATGTCGGTGCAGAAGCCGCAGCCGTTGATCTGGCTGGCGCGGATCTTCACCAGCTCCTGGGTGGCGGCCGGCAGGGTCGAGTCCGAGATCGCCTTGCCCGCCGAGTTGATGTACCGCATGAACTTGCCGGCGACCGGGTTGGCGAAGAGGTTCAGGCGAGCTTCCATCGTGGGCTCCTGTGTCGTTGCTGTTGGCTACACCTGCTTGACGGATCGACTCGACGAGATGTGACAGGGCTGAATGTGACCTGCATCACTCGATCGCCAGGGGTCAGGCGGTAGGGGTCAGACCGCCTGCTCGGACACCTGCGGCCGCTGCTGCCGCCCGGGCGCCGCAGCGTCCCCCTCCGTGTCCCCCTCCATGTCCCCTTCCGCGTTCTCCTCCTCGGGAAGCCGTCGCATGAGCACGCCGTACCCCACCCCCGCCACCGTCCCGACGGCCGCGCACATGGCCCACAGCCACTCCGCGCCGAACCGGTCGATGACGGCGCCGGACATGAGCGGCGCGATCAGGGCGGCGACGGACCACGAGAGCGTGTACATGCCCTGGTAGCGCCCGCGTCCGTGCGCGGGCGACAGCCGGACGACGAGCCCGGTCTGGGTCGGCGCGCTGACGATCTCGGCGAGCGTCCACACGCACACGGTGAGCGCGAAGACCCCGACCGACCCGGCGAAGGCGGTGAGCCCGAAGCCGTACCCGGCGAGGACCGAGGAGACGATCAGCAGCGTGCGCGGATCCCGGTGCTCGATGAAGCGGGTGACCGGGATCTGCAGGGCGACGATCAGCACGCCGTTGACGGCGATGGCCAGGCCGTAGTCGGCGGGCGAGAACCCGGCCCGCCCCATGGCCACAGGCAGTCCGACCGAGCCCTGCTGGAAGACGAGGGCGACGAGGAAGGACAGCCCGACGACGGCCATGTACCGCCCGTCGCGCAGCACCGTCATGAGGCTGACGTCGGCGTCGGCCTGCCTGGCCGTGGCGGTGGGCCGGGACTCGGGCACCTTCAGGAACACGACGAGCGCGCACGCCAGGGTCATCCCGGCCTCGATCAGGAACCCGGCGAGATAGCTGAACTCGGCGATGAACCCCGCGCCCATGGAGGAGACGGCGAAGCCGAGGTTGATGGCCCAGTAGTTGAGCGAGAAGGCCCGTACCCGGTCCTCGGGCCGCACGATGTCGGCCATCATCGCCTGCACCGCGGGCCGGGAGGCGTTGGAGGCCATGCCGACGAGGAAGGCGACGGCGGCGATGGCGACGGGGTCCCGCATGAACCCGAGCAGCGCGACGGACCCGGCGGTGGCGGTCTGCGCGATCAGCAGCGTGGGCCGTCTGCCGATCCGGTCGGCCATCACCCCGCCGCCCAGCGAGGAGACGACCCCGCCGAGCCCGTGCAACGAGGCCACGAGACCGGCGTACGAGGCCGAGTACCCGCGGTCGAGGGTCAGGTAGAGCGCCATGAAGGTGGCGACGAAGGCGCCCAGCCGGTTGACGAGGGTGCTGGTCCACAGCCACCAGAACTCGCGGGGGAGCCCGGAGACGGTCTCCCGGGCGGCTCGTCTCAGACGGGCGACGGACATGAAGAAACCCCCACGATGCACGCTGATGTAAGTACCTACAACCAAAAGCGCAACTTACATCCGGCGGCTGAATCCCGGCCACTCAATTAACGGATGCCGTCAACTGTCCGGCTGCTGGGCGCGGGCCCTGGCAGGGCTAATGCGTGGATTACGCTCTGAGGCATGGCCGACGCACCGTACAAGCTGATCCTCCTCCGCCACGGCGAGAGCGAGTGGAACGCGAAGAACCTGTTCACCGGCTGGGTGGACGTCAACCTCAACGAGAAGGGCGAGAAGGAGGCGGTCCGCGGCGGTGAGCTGCTCAAGGACGCCGGCCTGCTCCCCGACGTGGTCCACACGTCCCTCCAGAAGCGCGCGATCCGCACCGCGCAGCTGGCCCTCGAGGCCGCCGACCGCCACTGGATCCCGGTCCACCGCACCTGGCGCCTGAACGAGCGCCACTACGGCGCCCTGCAGGGCAAGGACAAGGCGGCCACGCTCGCCGAGTTCGGCGAGGAGCAGTTCATGCTCTGGCGCCGCTCGTACGACACCCCGCCGCCCGCGCTCTCGGACGACTCCGAGTTCTCCCAGGCGAACGACGCGCGCTACGCCTCCATCCCGCCGGAGCTGCGCCCGAAGACGGAGTGCCTGAAGGACGTCGTCGTCCGCATGCTCCCGTACTGGTACGACGGCATCGTCCCCGATCTGCTCGACGGCCACACCGTCCTGGTCGCGGCCCACGGCAACAGCCTCCGCGCCCTGGTCAAGCACCTGGACGGCATCTCGGACGCGGACATCGCGGGCCTGAACATCCCGACCGGCATCCCCCTCTTCTACGAGCTGGACGCCGACTTCAACCCGGTGACCCCGGGCGGCAGGTACCTCGACCCCGAGGCGGCCGCGGCGGCGATCGAGGCGGTCAAGAACCAGGGCAAGAAGAAGTAGCCTTTGTGATCATGCCCCCGACCTGCGCATATGGCGCGAGTCGGGGGCGTTTTCACGGCCTGGGCCCACTGTGGGCCCTCAGCGCCCCGGATCTTGCGGCCGGAGCGCGCGGCCGAGAGCCTTCCGGGCGCGGTCCCGACTACTGGGCATGAGGTGCGCGTACACCTTCAGAGTCAGGCCCGGGTCGGAGTGCCCCAGGTACTCGCTGACGGCTTTGATGCTCTCGCCGGCATCCAGGAGAACGGACGCGTAGAAGTGCCGGAGCGCGTGCATGCCGTGCTCGCGAGCGGCCTCGTGCTCGCGGCTTTTGGCCTTCGGGATGACGCCCACCTTCGCAAGGGCGGGCTTCCAGTGGTCCTCGTTCAGCGACGTACGCCAGACGTGCCCGCCGCGCGGCCCGCTGAAGATCAGGCGCTTGGTCACGGGCTGGCCGTTCGCGCGCATCCACGGCAACGTGACCTCGACCGGCGGGAAGCGCTTGATGTGCTCCTGGAGAGCTTCTGCCACGGGATCGGGCAGAGGCACGTCACGGAGCTTTCCGCCCTTCGGGGGCGCGAACACGGGCTTGCTCAGGCTGAGCTTGAGTTGCTGCACCACGTGCAGGGTGCCGCTGTCGAAGTCCAGCTCATCGACGCACAGTCCGAGGATCTCGCCCTGTCGTAGGCCGCACCCGGCGCCTACGTCGACCATGGTCCGGAAGCGCTCAACCATGACGGTACGGACGGCGAAGACGCGTTCCGGCTGCCAGGGGACGACACGGCGCATGCCCATCTCGGGGAGCGTCACCGTCCGCGAATTGCAGGGGTTCCGGCGAAGGTAGCCGTCCTCCACGGCTGCGGAGAGGACGGCACGGACGTTGGAAAAGATCACGCGAGCGTACGCGCCGGACATGCCGGAGGCTTCGAGCTGGGTCACGAACTCGCGGATGTGGCTCGGCTGGAACGACCCGAGCGGACGCGACCCGATGCGGGGGAAGGCGTGCAGGCTGAGCTGAGACTGCATCGACGCCCGTGTGTTCGGGTCGCCGCTCTGGCTCGCCAGCCACCCTTCCGCGAACTCCTGGAAGGACGTCCGGGATGCGTTCGGGTCGATGTAGTCGCCCCGTGCGACGTCCGCAGCCATCTTGGCCAGCCACTGCTCAGCGAGGCGCTTCTGTCCGTCGGCGAAAGACTTGCTCTTGCGCTTGCCGTCGGGCGCGAAGTAGCGAGCCCTGTAGCGCAGGCCGGTGCCGTGGCGCTCGGTCTTGACGCGGACGGTCTTGCCGTTGGCGTCGGTCTCGGTCCTGAACCAACGGTCTTGAATGCTTCCTGCCATGAGAGGCGGAGTCCTTTCCCAGCATGGAGCAGGGGCGGCCGTTCAACGGCCACCCCTGACGGTGTGCGAGGCTGCGTCAGGCCGCGACGCGGTCGACGTTCTTGAGCTGAGTGACGTAGGCCCCCACTTCGGCGGGGTCGTAGCGAACGTGCTTACCGACGCGGAAGCCGGGAGGACCGGTGCGCTTCCTGCGCCACTGGTAGACGGTTTCGAGGGGGACGCCGAAGATCTCGGCGATGTCGTCGGGAGTGAGGTACCGGTCGGGGAGACCGCTGCGGAGGGTGGCGCGGGGGTCGGACTGAGCGGAACGGGTTCGGCTCATGGGGTCCTCAAAGGTTGAGTCGCGTTGGCTTCGGGGGTTTCTCGGACTCCGCGTGTGTCCGAGGTGTGGATTTCTGCGTCACCTGCGTCATCTGCGTCATTCGCGGCGCTGACCTGCGGTTTCTCGGTGACGCAGCAAGGTGGGGGTGCGTCACCGGTGACGCATGCCTCCGTCATCAGGTGACGCAGGTGACGCAGGTGACGCAGGTGACGCAGGTGACGCAGGATGACGCAGGAATCGGCTGTCTGCGTCACCCGTCTTTGGGCAGGTCACCGGCCGTTTTTGGGGTCCGGGTGACGCAGGTGACGCAGCGTCTCTCTGCTTCGGACAAAGAGGGGGGTGTCTGTTGTGGTGCGCGGCTCAGAGAGTGAAGAAGGAGCCGCTGCGCGGCGCGACCCTCGCAGGGCGGCGCCGCCGCCGAACAGCAAGAGGAGCACGCGGGGGCGGGTGCTCCTCTTGCTTGTCCGAGCGGTCGTGGTGCCGCTCGGTCAGAAGGCCGCTTCCTGCTCCGGCGAAGGCGGCGCGGCGGCCGGCCGCGCGATCTCGATGTAGCGGGATGTCTTGGTGCGTCCCCAGTCGATGAGGACGCCCCGGGCGGCGAGGGTGGGCTGAAGGCGCTTGAGGCGGTCTGAGAGCACCTTGCCTGTGGTCGGCCACCCTTTAGGCAGGGGACGGAAGTCCTCGCCCGTGTAGAGGCCCGTGAGGCAGTGCAGCCATTCGGCAGACGTCATCCGCTGCTCCGTGCCCGGCTCGACGCCGGCGGCGTGCTTGAGCACCGTCTGTGCCAACAGGTCGCCCTCGATGACGTCGTCGTTGAGGTCGTCCAGGCTGGCCCGGTAGGCGGCGAGCGCTCCCAGACCGGTGGCCGCGTCGAGCTGCGCGCACAGGTGCGCGAAGTCGGCCATGCGCAGGTCGGTCGGGATGTCCGCCTCCGCTGCCCGCACCTGCACTGTGAGGTCCAGGAGAGAGCCGAGGATGACGGGCAGCACCTGGGCGAAGTCCGACCACAGTTCTGCCTCGGTGCGCCGAACCCGGGGGCGTTCCAGCCGGAGCGGCAGGAGCCGTTCTGCGAGGTCGGGCCGGATCACGCCTACGTCGATGCCGGTCAGGAGCAGGGGGCGGCGGTAGCCGATGCGGAAGACGTCCCCGTCGGTGAACAGGGCGCGCTTGACGTTCTCGGCGCCGGTGACGATGCAGCACATCGCGTCGGACAGCTCCGGGGTCATGTGGGAGAGGTTGTCCAGGGCGGTGACCCAGCCGGCCGCCACCGCCGTGATCAGGTTTTCCTCATCCTTCGGCGCCCGGCGCAGGTCCCCGGTCATGCCCTCGATGATCCGCACGAGCATGCGCCCACCGGTGGACTTGCCGGCGCCCTGCGGGCCGGTGAGGAACGGGGCCGGGACGGGCACGGTCGGCCCCAGGCATCCGATGAGCCACGCGATGGCCAGGCACTCGGTCTCGGCGGTGGCGAAGTTGCACAGCCGCATCAGCAGATCGATGCCCTTGCCGTCGGTGTCCTTGACCGGCAGGGGCAGTTCCCCCGTGAGCTGGGTGCGACGCCAGCAGACTTCCTGCGGGTCCGGGGTGCGGATGTCCCATCCGGTGGGGTGGATGCGGACGGACTGCCCGTCGCTGCGTCCCAGGTCCAGCCACGTCGCCCCGTCGTACCCGGGGGCGACGCGGATGTGGACGGGCTGTACGTCCTCGGTCAGCGCCAACGCTTCGATCAGGTCGAGTGCTTCCTTCATGGCGGTGCCGTTGAACACGCCGATGCCGTCCTTGAACAGGCCGACCATGAGTTCCTGCCGGTGGCTTCCGGTGGTGCCCTGGGAGCGGATCGGGCGCGCCACGGGATGGCCGTTGCGCTGCGCGTACACGGTGCCGTCGGCGGTGCGGAAGTACCGGAAGTGCGCTTGCGCGTAGTCGGTGATGATCTCGCGGGCGGGGGTCTTTTCGTCGTCGGACATGGTCACAGTCCCAACGTGGTGCGGGCGTTGGTCCACGCGTCCGTGCAGTGCCGCGGGCTCTCGCCCTTGGCCTGCGCGGCGGTGAACAGCCGTGCGACATGGGCGTCGGTGAGGCAGCCGCACCGGCCGTGCGTCGACAGCACCGCGAGGAACGTGCGGTACACGGTCGCGTGGATGGCGCTACGGGCCTCGCTGATGCGCTGCACGGCCATAGAGATGCCACGGTCCAAATAGGCGGGCGTGCGGTGGCGGCAGTCCCCCTGCCCGCCCCTGAGGGGCGCTGTGGGCGTCTGTGGCGCCATGCGAGCCGTGGTGGGCTCCTTTACTGCCAGCGCGCGCACAGCGTCCGGGAGAGCGACTGTGGAGCCGGTGCCGGGACCGAGCCAACGGGCGTAAGCCATCGTGGACTTGATGTCGACGCCGGGGCGGACGGCGTTCACGGACCGCATGGCGCCCTGGTAGATCCAGTGCTCCCCCCGCGTTGTCGGCACAGTGCGTGTGGTCGGCAGGGTGGCGCGCGCCCAGGCGACGGCCGCCGCGTCGTCCAGGTCGACGACGGTCACGCCGGCGCCACCGGGGTGGTAGGCGACGGCGGCGGCCCGACGCCACGCCGTCCCCCATGCCGAGGAGGTGAGGACGTCCGGATCGGTGGTGGCGGCAGCCCACGCGTGGCAGACGCCGGGGCACCGGCAGGGGCCGGGGTTCTTCATGTTCGGCCGTCCCCCGCACGCGTTGCCGGTACAGGCGGGACAGTTGCCGAACGGCACCTTCCCCGCCCGCAGGGGCAGGGGCGGGATGCCGTGTGCGGCGAGCATGAGCGCGGTGTCGAGCAGGGTCGGGGCGGCGGTCACGCGGCGACCTCCAGCGTCGGGGCGTGGGCGGCGAGGAACGCGCGGCCGATCCACTCGGTGTAGGCGGGCGGGAGTGCCTCGCGCAGCCGAAGGTGGTCGGTGGACCAGTCGATGCCCTTGGCGTCGCGGATCTCGGCGACGGTGGCCTTTCCCCCGCCAGCGCCGTACGCGGCGACGTACGGGCCGTCACGCCACTCGCCGTGGCGCCACCCGCGCACGTAGCCCCGGTGCCGAGGGTGCGAGGGCTGCACCGTCGTCCAGCCGCCCAGCTCGAAGTAGCGGTGCATGAGCACGGCGAGGCCGAACTGTTCCCCGCACAGTCGGATGTCCTTGCGGACCTCGGAGCCGGGAACGTTCTCGATCACGTACGGCCGTCCGGTGGCCTCCAGGGCGGCGCGGGTGGGGACGATGAGCCGGGGGTAGGTGCGGCCGATCCTCGCGTTGCGGGCGGCGTTCGTGCCCTTGGTCGGGGCGCCCTCACCCTGGCACGGGGGTGAGGCGTGGATGAAGTCGAACTCATGGCCGTGCTCGCGGATGAACTCGACCGCGTCGCCCTGATGGAACGCGTCCCCGCAGTAGTCCGGTTGGGCTTCCTTGTCCACGCCGGTGATGTGGCAGTTCCTGAACGCGCGCCGGTAGCCCTCGGTGGAGCCCCCGATGCACGAGTAGGCGTCCAGCACCCGAACGGGCTCGATCCGGGAGAGTAAGGCGAGGGCTCGCCCGATGGTGGTGAGTTGCGTCATGCTGGATGACCTCCAACAGGTCTGTTGAGGACGGTTGGACAAGGGCGACCCCGGTTCTTGGCGGAATGGGGGGTCGCCCTTGGCGTAGCTACTGGTAGAAGCGGTTGCGCTTGATCACGGCCTTGCGGATGTTGACCGTCGTGCCGCCCTTGCTGTGGTCGCGTCCGCTGAAGACCTGGACGGCGATCCAGCCGCCGAAGACGACGGCGGCCAGGGTGATGAGCTGGGTGATGAGCGCGGTCAGGGCTGTGATGAACGAGGTGAGCAGGAGCAGCCCGCCGCACACCGCGAGGAACCCGACGCCCCCGAGGGCGACGTTCACCGCTGCGCGGGACACGGGCGGCTTGGCCGCGACGGGTTCGGGCTGCATGGGGTTGATGGCGTAGCCGGTGATGACGCGGCCGTCGGGCAGGACGATGCTCGCGACCGCCGGGACGCTGCCCGGCTGCACGGCGACGATGGGCGTCGGCATGACGGCGGCCGCGGTGACGGGTGCGGGCTGGTGGACGTCGACGGCCCGGCCGGCGGGCGCGTTGCGGGTCTGTTCGGGGTGCATGCGGAATCCCTTCGAGTGATGGTTTGGGGAGGCGGAGACACACCCTTCGGTGTGCCGCGTACAGGGGGTTTCAGGGGCGCTGACCTGCGCACCTCCCTGCCTCCCCGAAGGGGTGTTTTCGCTGATCAAAGCAAGGGAGGCGGCCCGGGGAGGGGTTTGGGGAGATCTCCCCGCCTCCCCGGGCCGGGTGGGTGTGCCTCCCCGCGATCAGGCGGTGGAAGCGGAACCCTCGTCGTCGCGGTTGGCGAGCGCCCGAAGGACGTCGTCGCGGCGGACGACCATGCGGCCGTTGGACTTCTTCGGCTCCTCGCCGTGGGCCTCCAGCACCCGCTTGAGGTCACCAGGCGTCCAGTCGCCGTAGGCGTCCTCGTTCAGCACGGACAGCCGCTTGAGCACGTCCTGGGTGAACAGGCGCGGGCTGTCGCCGAGGGCGGCGGCGATGTCGGCGAGCGGGTCCCGCTCCTCCTCGTCGCGCTCGATGGCATGCAGGGTGGTGATCCCGTTGCGCATGGCCTTGGCGCGGTCGGCGATGACGACGGCCTCGTCGTCGTCGATGAAGTGGGTGCGCACGGTGATGGACGTCTGCCCGGCGGGGATGGCGATGCCGCCGGAGGAGACGACGAGGGTGCCCTTGTCCAGGTCCTGCCGGAGCAGGTGGGGTGCGGCGCCGCCGTTGACGGCCTTGTCTCCCAGTGCCATGCGGGCCTGAGATTCGGTGCCGACGACGAGGGAGGCGCGGGTGTGTGCGCCCTCGCGCACGAGCTTGGGCAGGTTCTGGTCGGTGGGGTCCTGCGTGCCCTGATAGAGCAGCACGTCCACCGCACGACCCTGGTTGTTGATCTTGCGGACGGCCATGAAGTACCGGGAGAGCTGGCTGCTGCCGCCGTACGGCCGCTTGTCCTCGTCCTTGACCGGGCACATGAACGCCACCTGCGCTTCGTCCACGATGCCGATCAGCGGCGGGAACTCGGTACCGGGCGGCGCCTGGAGACGGCGGTTCATCTCCTCGACCATGGCCTCGGCCATCTCGGTGGCCTGGATGACGTGGTCATCGGTGGGCCCCTGGATGAGGATGTCGGCGAGACCGTCGAACATGGCCCAGTCGCCGACGCCCTTGAGGTCCGCGATCCAGAACTGCACGGACTTGTCCAGGGCCAGCCACAGCGCGAGCGAGCGCAGGGCTGCGGTCTTTCCCTGGTTGGACAGGCCGGTGATGAGCAGGTGCCGTTGATACAGGCTCAGCGCCGCCGCATCGCCGCGCAGGTCCTGGCCCCAGGGGGCTTTGCCGGTCTTGTAGTTGGCGGTCAGGGACTCGTCGGTGACCAGCGGGGACGGGCCGATCGGTTCGTCCAGGGCGCCGGAGTCGGCGACCCACAGCCGGACCGTGCGGGCCGCCTGCGGGATGGTGATGAACAGCTCGTGCTCGTGCCGTCCCAGGTTCTCGGCGAGCTTGCGCCGCTTGCCCTGTACCTCGTTCGTCGACACCCCCGAGGGGAGGGTGACGTCGACTTCCACGCCGCATCCGGCGATGACGATCGGGGACAGCATCGAGGCGCCGGCATCGCCCATCTCCCGGATGGCCTTGCGCAGGGCCGGAATCCCGAGGTCGCGCAGGGCCTTGACCACGATCGACGGGGTGATCGGCTCACCCTCGCTGTTACGGACGTTGGCCGGGAGCGCCCACTGGGGGGCTGCTTGCTGGTGGGCGCCGACCGACCACAGCGCGAGCAGGGCCAGGAACGGGCCGATCGTCAGGGCCGGTCCCCACACCACGCGCACGATGGTGATCATCAGGTTGATGAACTTGATGACCGCCATCAGCGGGGTGACGACGTCGGTCGCGTCCTTGGTGGCTACGGCCATGGCGATGCCGAGCAGGACCAGTCCGCCGATGCCCATACCGGTGGTGATGGCCGCGCCTTTGGCTGCGTCGACGGGTGAGTGCAGGAGGTCCATGCGGCGGCGGTGGCGGGCCTCGCGGTAGCGCTGCCCGCGCTCCTCCCACTCGGCCGCAGCCTCGAAGTTCCCCACGGCTTCCGCAGTGCGCATGTAGCGCTCGTAGCGGGCGGCGGTGCGGCCGTCGCACGCCCGGCGGGCCACGATCCGGGCCCCACCTGCCACGTAGAGGGAGTGCCGGGCGACCGTGCGGGCGGTCGTCTTCGTCTTGTCGTGGGTGACGGCGGTCTTGATGGCGCGGCCGGAGCGCACCCACAGCGGCACGGGCGGCGCGGTGGGCGGGTCGGGGACCACGGTCAGCGTGGTCACGGCGGATGCTTCGGCCGGGGGGTCGGTGTCCTTGTGCAGGTGAACGACGTTGCCGCTCATGGCGGTAAGGCTCCTGACTGCCCCTGGCAGGGGCGGGAAGTTGAGGGGCGGCCACCCCGCCCGGCACCAGTGCGGGCGGGGCTTACGCGGGCTCAGCGGCCGTGCCGGGCGCGGTTCTCGGCGTGGCTGAGCTGGGACGGCTCGGTGCGCGGGCCGTCGAGCCAGCAGAACGGGCGGATGCCGTCGGCGGCCTTGAACACCCGCAGGGCGGCGCCGGCCGGGGCGTCCGGCAGGGCGTAGACGCGTCCGCCGTCGAGGGAGGCCAGCAGCCGGGCGGCGTGGTGCTCGCAGCCGTTGGCCCCGGCGTTATGGGCGTCGAGCACGGTCACGGCCACGGGGCCGGTGCAGGGGGTCGGGTCGTCCGGGTGGGCGGCAGGACAGCGGTTGTCCATGCTCACCACCAGCCGGAGGACTTCTTCGCGGCCCGCTCGGCGGCGGCCTCGCGCACGACGCGCAGCCGCTCGCTTCGCAGGGCGGCGAGTTCCGTGATGAGCCGGGTCTCGGCCGACTGCCACGCGGTGTCCAGCCTCTGTTCCGCGCGGGCGGGGCTGTTGCCCCGGACGATGCGGTAGGAGCCGGAGGCCAGCGCGGACAGCACCGCGCGCCGCTCCCTGCCGTCCAGCGGCCACGTCTCGCGGTTCCTGACCGCCTCCAGCTTGCGGTTGGTCCGTTCTATGTCCTTGTCCAGGCGGCGGGTGTCGGGCTTGCCCATGTCAGTCCTTCTGTCAGGCGGCCGTGCGGGTGGGATCGCAGGGCTCGCAGGTACCGAGGGAAGTGCGGATAGCCGGACATCAGGCGGCCCGCTCGGCGAGCAGCGCGTCGCGGAGCTTGCGCGCGTTGACCGGGGAGACGTGCAGGGCGCGGCGGATGCCCTCACCGGTGATGTTCGCGTCCGGCCAGTCGGCCGTAGCGGTGCGCGCTTCGGTCAGGAGCTGTTCCGGTGTGCGTCGCACACGGGGTGTCTTCGCGGCCGCCGGCACCCGGTACGTCGCCCGGGGCGATCGGGCCGACTCGGCCGCCACCGCCCGCTGTGCCGTCGACGGGGTCGGGGTCGACTCGATCGGGGCTGTGATGGCCGGGAGGGGCTTGAGCGGGGGACTCGACTTTCCCGCGTCGGCCGGGATGGGATCGGGCACTGGGAGCCGGGTCAGGGTGACCGTGGCGGGGGCCGATTCGTGCAGGTCAGCCGTAGACCGAATCATCTTGGTCTGAGTTGATTCCTCCGCATTCGTGGCTGCGGTGTCGATCGGGGTGGGGCGGTGGTGCAGGACCTTGGCCACCAGGTCCGATCCGAAGTAGATCGAGCCGACCGGAAGCGACGTGGCGAGCAGCACCAGGGCCCAGTTGGCGGGGTCCCAGTCGGCGAGGCGGCCCCAGTCGACCGCGCGGCCGTGCAGTTCGGGGACCAGCCCGTGCACGTAGTTCAGCACCAGCGAGGCGAGGGTGTAGGTGCCCAGCACCCGCAGGGCGAACGTGCGGTCGTGGCTGGCCAGTACCAGCGTGGCGACCAGTGCCAGCGCCATTAGGCCGTCGACCACGAACGGGTACAGGGTGGCGGCGGTGGTGTCGGCGCCGATGGCGTTGGCGATGTCGCGCAGCGCGTTCCACGAGACCCGGAACGCCATGCCGACCACGGCGACCAGTGCGGCCACGAGCAGGATGCGGCCCTTGCGGTTCATCGGCCGGCCTCCCCGTCGTACTCGTCCCAGTCGCCGGGCTCCCAGATGAACCGCTCACCCATCCATTCGTGGTCGTCGCCGTAGTCCGGCACGATCGTGAGCGGGACGGACGGCGGCGCAGGGAAGAGGCGGACGAGAAGGCGCCGCAGGGCGCGGCGAATGCGTGTCATGCGGCACCGCCCGGCAGGCTCGCGGCGGCGGTGCGGTTGGCCAGCGTCGCCCGCTCGGCGAGCACCCGGGCCAGCGCGCGGCGCGTGCGGCGGGTGTCCAGTTCGGTCGGCGTGCGGTCCAGGGTGAGGATCTGTGCGTCGAGGAGGTCGACCTCCGCCAGGATCAGCGGCATCTCGTCCTCGATCGCGTCCAGCTCCGCGTCCGTCGGCTCCATGAAGTCGGCGAACGCGGTAACAGCGTTCTGAACAGTGACGATGTGGCTCATTGGGTCGTGTTCCTCTCACAGGTGGAACGGCCCGAACAGCGGCTCCCGGGTGGCACCCCGGGAGCCGCGCGCCGTTGGAGTCGGGTGATCCGGCTCCCCGCGTCTCGCCCGTACAGCCGCTGCACGCAGCAGGGCCGGACGGGCGAGGGAGGCAACCGGCCGCAGCTGTAGGCGCTGCGAGGCCAGGAAGAGACGGACCGGGGAACTGCACGGGCGCCGCCGGCCGGTCCACCGCGGCGGCGCCCTCGTATGTCGTCGGTACACACCGACCTCCCGCAGAGCGCAGGGATACGGCTTCACCAGCGCACCGTTGCCACGGAGCACCGGTCCCGAGCCGGGAACATCGGGTGCGTCATCGTCACTGCTCTGACGCCAGCAGGGCAGCGTGCATCAGGTGGCACCCGAGCGGTTGACATCCCGAAAGGAAGGGATGATCCGCGCGAGCGTTCTCCAGAGCTGACACACAGGGCAGGACACGCTCACCTGCCACTAAGTGGCTGCCAACGGCCATCACACCGGCCGTTGCGGGGGCGGGGACACACCCCACCAAATCAACACCCTGTTGAGTTCTCAACCAACTGACGCTTCCTCCGTACTCACCCCTGCGGGGCTTTCCTTTGGGCGCTCACGACCGTCTGGCACCTCTGGTATTGCTGGTACCAACCAGTTGCCTGACATGATGCTGCACCCGCCGGTGTGAGCTGTCAAGCAGTTTGGTCCTACTCGTACCAACCAGTGGGCCTAGTGGGGCATCATGGGGCTATGGCGACGCGCTCCGAACCCCTGTACGTGCAGTTGGCGACCAGCCTGCGGGCGAAGATTCAAAGCGGGGAGTACCCGCCAGGCAGCAAGTTGCCGAGCGAGCGGAAGCTCATGGAGGTCTATGACGCTTCCCGCAACACTGTGCGCCTTGGGCTACAGCGGCTCGTGGCGGAGGGGCTCGTCTTTGCCAGCCAAGGGCGGGCTTATATGGTCCATCGGCAGGACGTCTTGGTCTACAACTCGTCCCGCTCGGAAGACCACAACAGGCGTTTGGCCGCAGGCGTGGACGCGTGGGTGCAGGACATCCAAGAGCAAGGGCGAACGCCCAGCCAGGAAATTTCAGTCAGCATCGAGAATGCCGGTCCGAGCATTGCGCAAAGCCTTGAAATGGAGCCGGGTGAACTCGTTCTGGTGCGACGGCGGCTGCGCTTCGTGGATGACCAGCCATGGTCGACCGAAGACTCTTACTACCCTCACGAGCTTGTCAAAAACACGCCAATCGCCGAACCGGCGGATATCCCCGAAGGGGTCATCGCCTACATGGCCTCGCTTGGGCATAAGCAGACTCGCTACGTTGACGACGTCACAGCGGTGATGCCCAACCCTAAGCAGGCTGCCGAACTCGCCGTCGAGGCAGGGATTCCACTACTGGTCAGGACTCGCGTCGGCTACACGGAAACAGGGCCGGTTCGGGTGACCATCACAGCAATGCCGACCGATCGCAATGTCCTCCGCTATGAGTTGGGAACAGGGGAAAACGATGGATGACCGCGTCACCATTCGGCCTGCCGATCGAAATGAAGCTGACGCTATCGCTTCCATGTGGGCAGAGGCTGGTAGGTGGCTGAAGTCAAAAATGATTGATCAGTGGCAATACCCCGCTAACCAGGAGAAGCTTTCTCGCGACATTGAGCAAGGGCATGCGTATGTGATGACCAATGGGTCCGAATACTTGGGGACAATCACGGTGGATGGGTTCGCCGACCCCGAATTCTGGCTCCCGGGTGATTTGCCCGACAGTGCTTTGTATGCGCACCGAATTATCGTCCGGCCGAACGTAAGTGGTAGCTCATTGGGTGTCTCAATGCTCGATTGGGCGTCCCAGAAAGCCGCGAAGTTGGGTAAGTCGTGGCTTCGGGTTGACGCCTGGAAGACGAACTCTGATCTTGGACGGTACTACGAGTCGCAGGGCTTTACCCACGTCAGGACCGTGGATCTCCCCCATCGACGCTCCGGCGCCCTGTATCAGCGGCCGGCAGGGGTGACCGTAGGTGCCGGGCCTCGGTACTTGGGGCTGGAAGCCTGGAAGGTGGATGAGAACGGCAACCCGGAGTGGGGTTGGACAACGGGCCTGTAGCGGCAGACATCCCCGATGAACTGGTTGAGTTGGAGCTAGCCGCAGTGGAAGAGCGCGCCCGCCGACGGGTCTGGCCGACGGCCGGGCACGGCGCTGGCTCGTTCCCTGCCGCTACTGATGGCGGCAGATCGAGCGCGTGACTTGACCGTCTATGGGCCGTCACTGCACCGGCAGCGAGGGCGCGTTGAGCCGTGTCCGGCGATTCCGTGGTCTTCGATGTGATCAAGGGCGTATCTCGCTACGCTCAGGCCATGGAGCCACCAAGCCATCTCGCACATGAAATAGCTCGTGAGGCTCTCCGCCTCGAAGCCCTCCTGGCAGGGAAGACCATCAGGCTCACTCCAGCAGCCATGGAAGACCTTCGAGCTTCGCTCAGGGACATCCGGGAGCAGCTCTCTCATTACAATCGCCAGTTGGCTACCAGATATTTCGATCCGGATCTAAATCCGATTTACGTGCAGGTTGTGGTCCGGCCATATCAGGCTGAGCGCATCGTCCCCCTGGGGAACGGTGGATTCTTGGCCTTCGCGGAAGCTGTCGAGGACAGGCTTGACCTGCCTCGATCGGGTGGCGACGAGGCAGGTTCCACTAGTAACGAGATTCCGGTTTCCGTCTATATTGCCTCGGACGATGAGGGTGAGATTTCCAGGATTATTCAAAGCGTCCAGGAACTCGCCAACGCCTTGGGGTATGAGGAGGTCGGGGAGCCAGAGGTGCGGCGTGGCTCCATTTTTAGGAGGTCGCGCGCCGCTGCCCAAGTAGGCATGGATGAACTAAAGAGTCGCCTCTCTAAAGTAGAGCGCGGCCTTGAGCTGGCACACCTCGAACTGCGACAGGCTGAAGTTAACACCAAAGAGAGTGAAGCCGTATCCAACCTTCTAACCGCGCTGGAGGGAACCGAGCGTGCCTGTGTGCAGATAGGCTCAGTATTTCTCGTCAAGTACGTCGCGAACGGCCGTCAGGTGGTTCTGGTGCGCAATCTCACGCAACTTGAGATGCACGCCCTGACGACTTACCCCGAAATCTTGACCCGTCCAGAAGCGGCATTGCAAGCACTCGCCACCGCTATGTCTTCCTTGCCGGATATGGAAGGAAATGGCGATGGTGACACGCTCACACGCGGCACTATCTGAGCCTTATGGGCATGCGGAAGCTCCCTACTCAGAGCCCCAATCTGCTGATCGTGAGCCTTGAGTGATCCAGAGCGGACGGTGCATGCGCCTACGGATCAGAAGGTTGCGGTTCGAATCCTGCCGAGTGCACAAAGACAGTCCCGGAGAGATCCGGGGCTGCTCGCGTTTCCAGCGGGCGAGGGGGAAGGCGGTGCCAGCAAGCCGGGTGGGAGGCTGCTCCTCTTCGTGAGGATCCGGGGCGACACCCGCCGGGCCCTCTCTGGGCCCTCCGAGGGCGACAAGCAATGCTCAACAACGACCAACCATGACCGCCCGATCGCAGGTCAGCGAGAGTTTGTGTCCCGCTGACCTGGCCAAAAACGCAGGCCCGCCAGACCCAGGGCAAGAAGAAGTAAGCTCCACTGATCAAGCCCCCCACCTGCAGGTTCTCTGCGGGTGGGGGGCTTGTTGCTGTGCTGGGGCCGTCTCTGGGCCTTGGGGGCGGGCGGCTTCAGCTGGTGAAGGTGAAGTACTTCCAGGAGCCGTGCGTGGTCGAGTTCACGGTGTCGCCCGAGGAGTCGTTGACGTAGGACGACCGCACGCGCATCGAGTAGCCGGTCTGGTGCGTGCCGCCCAGTTCCACCACCGACTTGCCCGTGGAGTCGAGCTTGAAGTACTGGGACCCCGCCGACCGCCAGGCGCCGTCGTAGTAGATCTGGAACTGCAGCCTCTGCGAGCGGCCGGGGTAGGCCGTCATCGTGGTCGTGAGGAGCGGATTGGTCGTCTTCCGGAAGTAGTACTTGGTGTGCCCGTTGACCGTGCCCGTCTTGTAGTAGCGGCTCAGGCTCAGCGACACCCTGACCTTCGCGCCGACCCAGCTCTCGGCCGTCTTCGGGGCGGTCCGCGCGTCGCCGGAGAAGGACGCGCTCACCGTGGTGTCGCGCTTCAGGGGCAAGGTGACCGACAGGTTGCCCTCGCTGTTGACCGTGCCGGTCTTGACCAGGTACTTGCCCTTGCCGTCGCCCGCGGTGTCCGCGTAGAGCGAGAGCGTCCGGTTCTTGTACGTCGTGCCGAGGTGGGCGGTGAACGTCACGTTACTGGCGTAGGCGTAGACGTTGCCGTTCTTGTTCACTGTCAGGGTCGCAGAGCTCCGGGAGACCTCGACCGCGTCGGAGGCGGAGGCAGTCGTGCGATCGGCGTCGCCGGCATAGGAGACCTTGTACGTGACCTTGCCGCCCGCGGGCGGGGTGTCGGTGAAGGAGAAGGTCCCGTCCGCCTTCACTGTCGCGGCCGGGAGCGCCTTGCCGTTCGGGGACTCCAGGTCCGTTCGGGTGACCGCGACGGTGGTCCCCGCGGGCAGCCCGAGCGTGTTCGTGACCTTGCCGGAGACGGTCAGCGACTTGGCACGGTCGGCCGTCGCCGGGGCGTTCACCGTGATGGTGGTGACGGCCTTGCTGGGGTCGGTGACGACGCGCAGGCGGTACCTGTTGAGGAGGTCGTGTGTGACCGCGAAGAGCCGGCTGCTGTCGGGCGCGAAAGCGAGGTCGCCGTGGTCGAGCAGGGTCTCTTGGGCGACTCCGTTCTGGTAGTCGGTGAAGTTGGCGGTCCGCCTCGGGGCACTGCTACCCGGCTTGTAGATGGACACATGGGGGAGGCCGAAGGAGGCGTAAGTGTCGGTGCCCACCGCGACGAGGCCGTCCGGCGCGACATCAACCGACCGTTGTTCCCAGTAGCTGCTCGGATACCTGATGGTCTCTGACAGGTCTGAGGTCCGAAAGACCTGCTGGAAGGCGCCTGCTGTGGTGGCCACCACGAGCTCTGTGCCGTCCGGGGTGAGCGCCAGGTCCTCCGCGGTGTTGCCGATGGCCGCGTCCTGCCCGCCGAGGAACGCGGTCCGGCTGGCCGTGCCGGACGACACGTCATAGATGCCGAGGGTGAAGTAGTACTGGCGCGAGCCGGCCGCCAGGGTGTTGGGAGCGCCGGGTGCCGCGTCCAGCAGGGGAGCGTCGTTCCACGTTCCGTCGGCCTCCTGGGCGAGCGACACCTGCGTCTGCCCGCCGGACAGGTCGAGAGAGCCGATGTTGCCGTGACCGACGCTGCCATAGCCGAACCAAAGTTTGCCGCCCGCGAGCGCCAGGTGCTGCGGATCTGTGCCGTCACCCGTCGCGTACCGCCCAGTCTCGGTGACCGTCGCCGTGTCGATGGCCACGATCTCATCGGTTCCCGGCACGGCGACGTAGACCGTTGCCGAGTCGGCGGAAAGCTCCAGGCCGTCAGCCTGCGGCAGCGAGGTGATCGTCCCGATGACGGTGCCGTTGTAGTTGGTGGCAACGACCTTGCCTCCCGACGGGTCACTGATGAAGACCCGCTGGTGAACGCCGTCCACGATGATGTCGCCGCTGGACGTGATGGGCAGCGTGGCGCTGCTGTCGGCGACAGCAGGGCCCGCGGCCGACCCGATCAGGGCGCCAGAACTGAGAGCGACCGCCAGCGCCGTCACGGCCGAAATGCTGCGCACACGCACAGTGATGCAACCCCCACTAGGAAGACAAGACTGCCCACAAGACACCTGGAGCCCCTTCAGGGTTGTACGGCACAACTGCGCGAGTCTCCGCAGGTCCCACTGGATGCCGCCCAGGAGCCGAGCACCTTCTATGGCAGGCGCGCACTCGGTACGGCTCGGTCCAACGGTGGTGAGTGTCCAACTGCGTGACAACGCTGGCGAACAGCCCCAGACAAGCGCGGACGGCGGCTGCCATCGCAGCAGGCCAGCGGCACACTCGCCCCTACTTGAGCCCCCTCCAGGCGGCCTGTTTGACGCGTGCATCCTGGGAGCACGACGAATCCCGGCGGCCCGTACGTCAAGGTGCACTTCCGGCTTGAGACAGAGGACGACTGGCCTCCGGCCTCGGTGGAGAGCCTGTGGGCCATCGACCAAGGTGATGGCACCGTGCGGGCCACTTCCGTCGGCTGACGCCGGTCATGTGGGCCATGGCTGGGCCGTCCCTGGGCCGTCTCCGCGCCGTGAGCTGCCTGGCCGGGCCGTCGGGCGAGTCGGGTGCCAGGACCGACGGAGTGCGATCAGGTCTGCTGCCTCACCTCTGCCTGTGCGCCCACATCGCGGAGCGCCGCGACAGCGATCTCGGCGGCCTCCTCTGGAATGCCGTCGAGGATCACAACCGGGGCTTGATCCACCAGAACCTTGCTACGCCAGAGGCTCAGTCCTGCCAGTCGGCGTACGACCTGGGCCACGTCGAGTGGACAGGCACCCAGGTGGACGAGCACCACGTCGTTGGGCACGTCGGCACAGACCAACGTGAAGTATTCGACCGCCATCCCTGGTTCCCTCCCGTTCTGATCAGGAGCGTAGGTGCCTGAGCCATCTCAGACACCGGGCATTGCGCTGCCGAAGACGGCGACCACGGCCCTGCGGGCAAGTAGGACGGGCGGGAAGGCAGAACCGGCCGGATTCGAACCGGCGTCCTCGCGATTTTGGAGACCGCGCGCGACGACCTCTGCGCTACGGCCCCGCCCCGTCCGTCATCCTATGGACTCCCGCTGCTGCCAAAGGGCCCGTGCCCCTGCCGTGCCCGATCGGACAACTCGCGCCACGACGGTTTTCAAGGTTGCGTGTGGCACTCGGCTCTGCGACGCAACCCCCACGCCCTGAACCGGCCGCTCGCGAAGACGCCGACTCCGATGGACAGCACGATCAACAAAGTCGACGGCACGACGTCGAGGGTCACGTGGTGGCCCCCGGCTGCCAACGACCCCAGAAAACCGATCGCCGTGAGGGTCGCGGCGGCCACGGCAAGGCAGACTGCCGTCTCGGCCCACCACATCGCCCGCGTCGGTTGAGTCGTCATGGCGATGTTGTACATCGCGCATCTGGCTGCTGTACAGCAGGGAAGTACACCAACCCCCACGCCCAGGACCGACCGCTGCCAACCTCAAGCAACCAGCGCCGTACGCCCGGCCGGCCGTCTGCCCGCTGAAAAGCGGGCCTCGACCCCGGTGGGCTCAGCCAGTGCAGCCAGGAACGCTGTTCGGTGGGGCGCAGTTGTTCGGCTTGTTGCGTTTGACCGCGGTGTTGTTCAGCGTGACCGTGCCGGAGTTTTTGAAGATGCCGCCCCCGTCGCCGGCTCTGTTCTCGGTGACGGTGCTGTCGTCCAGGGTCGTGGTGCCGATGGCGTGGAAGATGCCGCCGCCCTGGGCGGTGCCGCCCTTCGGAGCCTCGGCGGTGTTCTTGCTGATCGAGGAGGACTGCTCGGCCTTCACCGTGCCGCCGAGGAGGTTGCTGATGCCCCCGCCCCGCGCGGTGCCGCCGCTTGCGCTGGCCGTGTTGCCGAGCACTTGGCTGTCGCGCAGGGTGAGCTTGCCGACAGGACCGACGCTGATCGCGCCGCCCGTGACGGTGCCCCCGTTCGGTGCGGTGGCGTGATTGCGGACGACGAGAGATCTGGTCATCGTGAGGTCGCCTCCGTTCCCGACCGCGCCTCCATTGACGGTGCCGCCCGGGGCGCTGGCGGTGTTGTCGCGGATGACGCTGTCCGTCATGGTGACCGTGGAGGCGTTGTTCAGCGCGCCGCGCGCGACACCGCCCCGGGCGCTGGAGCGGTTGTCGCTGATGACGCTGTGCTCGATCGTCACCGGGGCGAAGATGCCCAGGGCGCCGAGCGCGAAGCTGCCGGTGTTCGGTGTGACGGTGACGGTGTTGTGGTGCACGTGGCTGTACCTGAGCGTCAGCGGGCCGTCGTTGGCGATCCCGCCGCCCGCGGCACCGTTCACTTCGGTGCCGGTGTACTCGGCGATGTTGCCGCTGACGTCGGTGTCGTACAGGGTCGCCGTGCCGTCGTTGTCGATGCCACCGCCCTCGGCGAAGACACTGGACGTTGCGATGTTGTCGATGACCTGGCTGTGATTCACCGTCAGGGTGCCCTGGTTGTTGATGCCGCCACCGCAGACCTGCCCAGGAGGGAAGGGAGGGACGGGGGCTCCGGGGCAGTCTGTCGCCCTGCCGCCCTTGATGGTGGTCTTGTTGAGCGTCAGAGTGCCCGTGCCGGCCACGAAGAGGATGCGGAAGGCCGGGGCAGATTTGGCGCGTGTGATTCTCGCACCGTTGCCGTCGATGGTGATCTCGCTGGTGATGGCGGGCAGGCCATTGGCGGGATTGGTCGCGTCCGGAGACGTCAGCTTGTAGGTGCATTTGCGGGCCAGCCGGAGGGTGTCGGCGCCCGGTGAGCCGTTGGCCGTGTTGATCGCCTCGACCAGATCCCGGACCGAGCACCGTACGTCCACGGTGGCGGCATGAGCGAACGGGACCGGAAGGACCATCACGGCACAGGCCGCCAGGCCGGCCGTGGCCAGGAGCCGGCCTGGACGCGATCGTCGGACACCGTGTTCCGGCCCCTGCGCTCGGAATCGGAAGCACTGCCAGGACATGAGGGTTCCTCCTTCCGCACCAGGAGGCACCCCGACGGGTGCGCTTCGACCAGCGGCCCGGTCCGTCCTGGCGCAGGTCGTCGACGTGGGATGCCGGAATCAGCCGACCACGTTCTCCCGCCGCGGGCGGCCTGACTTCGCCCGCTTGTCACCCGTCGGCTCGGCACTTTCCCCAAGTCGGGCCAACATCCCGTGCGCTCTGGCCCTGACGGGTCCTGAGATGGGACCTACGGTCCGGTTTCGCCTCATCAGGTCTCGAAACCCCAGGTCAGGGGCATGAAGCGGGTGTTCCCGTGTGGATCTGTGCTGACGGCCACAGTAAACGGGACACACGTAGGCCCATACTGAACCATGACGAAGCCTGCTGCGCCGAAGCGCCATCTGCCTACGAGTCCCTTCAAGGCCCCGGTTCCACCGGCTCCCAAGCACTTCGCCGTGGGAGATCAGGTCACCCACGACATGTACGGCCTCGGCCGAGTGGTCGGCATCGAGGACGGAATCGCGGCGCTCGTGGATTTCGGCTCGGCGCAAATGCGGATCTTGAGCCCGTACGCCAAGATGACCAAGCTGTAGGACCGAAGGAAAGAGAGTCCTCCCATCGATACGACGTCGCTGTTCTCCGCCCTGGAAGGGCAACCCCGCCGCTCCACCGCGGCATCGCCGCCTCCGGCGACCAACCCCTTCCAGGCCCCCGACTTCGGGGAAGACGAGACCTTGCCGCTGGAGGACGCACAGGAGCCCGCCTCGGGCGTTCGTGCGGCGCGACCCAAGGCGGCTTAGCAAGAACCAAGATCAAGGCCCGGGCCGTGACCCGGGCCTTCTTGCTGCCGAGTGAGTTGTTCGTCCTTCCGTGTGGTCCCGGGCCGGCCGGCCGCTACCCGACGATGACGATCACGACGGATCCGTTGCCGAAGCGGTTGTCGAAGTGGTGGTGGCCGAAGCAGAACCCGGGGTGGTTGAAGCAGAAGCCGCGGTGATCGAAGCGGAATCCGTGGTCGAAGCGGAATCCACCGCGGTCGAAGCAGCGCCCGTTGTCGTGGCCGAAGCACGAGTCGGTGGTCACTTGGGTGTGCACAGCGGGGGCTGCCGCTGAGGCCGTGCCCGCCGTGCCGATCGCGGCGCCGCCGGCCAGCAGAACGCCGGCCGCGGACACCGCGAGCAGACGCCCCGCGTCGTGTGCTCGCATGATGGATGCACTCTTCCTTCCGGAACGAGCCGACCAGGGACGTACCCCCAGATTGCGGCCCTACTTCCCATACGTCCGAGGCGCCTTTTCGGATTGCCGCCCGGCCCGTACGACGTGTCGTGCACTAGCTCCGCGCAACCGGGGAACCCGGCAGGCACGGGACCCGCTCACCGCACGCCGTGCCGGGGGTGATGACCATGCAGTCCGGGCAGTCCCAGCAGTCGGCCTCGCGGGTCGGCGCGGCGCTCGCCGCAGCCGCGCGGGGGGCCGGGGATCCGCGGCGGGTTCCCGACGCGCTCTGCACGGCCTGCGTACGGCTGCTGCCCGTCACCGGCGCCTCCGTGTCGCTGTCCGGCGGGCGCGGGATCCGGGTGACCTGGTGCGCCAGCGACCGCGTCGCCGCACGGCTCGCCGAGCTGCAGTACACCGTGGGGGAGGGGCCCTGCCAGACCGCCCTCGATCAAGGCGTTCCGGTCTTCGCGGCCGACCTCGCCGGGCGGCGCGACACCTGCCGCTGGCCGATCTTCGCGCACGAGGCCGTCGGGCTCGGCGTGGCCGCCGTGTTCTCCGTGCCGCTCGGCGTCACCGGCACCGCCATCGGCACCCTCGACCTGTACTGCGACCGGCCCGGCGGACTGGCCGAGCCGGATCTGCGGACCGCGCTGCGGGTGCGGGACGCCCTGACGGACGCCCTGACGGATCTGCGGCCCAGGGGAGAGGAGAGGGGAGAGGAGGGGGAGGCGGCGTCCTGGGTGTGCGCCTCGCAGGCCGATCACACCGAGGTGCAGCAGGCCGTCGGCATGGTGATGGTCCAGCTCGACCTGGACCCCGAGCAGGCCCTGGACCGGATACGCGCCCGCGCCTTCGCCGAGGGCCGTACGGTCAGCCAGGCCGCCCGGAGGGTCCTGGCCCGCAGACTCAGCTTCCAGTAGCCGGTGCCCGGTGGACGAAGTGAGGGGCCCCGGAGTCACCGGGGCCCCTCACAGGTCGTACGCCGTCAGCCGCACTGGCAGGGAGCGCCCGACTGGCAGCCGCAGCCGCAGCCGGAACCGCAGCCGCACGCGGCCACGAGCGGCAGGCTCCTCATCTCGGCGGGCTGGTCGGTCTCGCGCTCCTGGGTGGGGTCGGGCGTGGTGCTGGGGGATTCGGCCATGGGTCCCTCCTCGACACTGGGGCCAGATGCCCTCGCCCATTCCATGCCCGTTTCTCCGGGCGCATCAACGGCGCACAGAGGCGTCCGCGCGCCCTGCCCGATGGCCTTCGAGCCCCCGGGGCAGCGCCGGTGTCAGGCTTCGTCGACCCCGGTGACGGGCTGGATGTCGGGCTGCAGCTCGTCCGCGTGCTCACCCGTGACCAGGAAGACGACGCGCTTGGCGACGGCCACCGCGTGGTCGGCGTACCGCTCGTAGTAGCGGCCCAGCAGGGTCACGTCGACGGCCGTCTCGATGCCGTGCTTCCAGCGCTCGTCGATCAGGTGCTGGAAGAGGGTGCGGTGCAGCTGGTCCATCTCGTCGTCGTCCTGCTCCAGCTGGAGGGCGAGGTCGACGTCCTTCGTCACGATCACCTCGGCCGCCTTGGCCATCAGGCGCTGCGCGAGCTGGCCCATCTCCAGGATGGTGGCGTGCAGGTCGTGCGGGACGGCGCGCTCGGGGAAGCGCAGCCGGGCCAGCTTCGCCACGTGCTGGGCGAGGTCGCCGGAGCGCTCCAGGTCGGCGGACATGCGCAGCGACGTGACGACGATCCGCAGGTCGGTCGCCACCGGCTGCTGGCGGGCGAGCAGGGCTATCGCCCGCGCCTCCAGGTCGTGCTGGAGCTCGTCCACCTTCTTGTCGGCCTCGATGACGCTCTCGGCCAGCTTCAGGTCGGCGTCGAGGATCGCCGTCGTGGCGCGCCCGATGGCCGACCCGACCAGCCGGGCCATCTCCACCAGACCGTCGCCGATCGAGTCAAGTTCCTCGTGGTACGCGTCCCGCATCAGGGTTCCCTCTCGTATGTTCTCTTTCGGGGCTTCCGGGGGCCGTGACACCAGGCGCCCCGTGGCGAAACCGGCGGTGCGAACCCCACGCTCCCACGTTCTGCCTCGCACGCGTCCGTTTCTGCCACCCCAAATGAACCACTACTGGCTCCAAGGTGAACTCTGGGCGACGAGTGTCCGAGGTCGCACCTCGACGGCTGTGGGTATGTCGTACCCCATGCCTAACCTGGATGCATGGACGTGAACGCGGCGGTCGCCGCAGCGGCAGCGATCGCCGGGGTGCTCACCGGCGTCATCGCCATGCTGGCGTTCCGCTGGAGCGAACGCGACCAGAAGCGACCGACCAGGACTTCTTTGCACACCGATCCCGTACTCCCGCCCGGCGTGGACACCGTGCTGTCCGTGCTCCGCTCCTCGGCCGTCGTCCTCGACGAGGCCGACGCCGTCGTCAAGGCAAGCTCCGCCGCGTACGCCCTCGGGCTGGTCCGCGGCGGCAAGCTCGCCGTCGAGCCCATGCTCCAGATGGCCCGGGACACCCGCCGGGACGGGGAGATACGCCAGGTCGAGCTGGACCTGCCCCGGCGTGGCACCGGACGGGGCGAGGCCCTCGCCGTCTCCGCGCGCGTGGCCCCGCTCGGCTCCCGCCTGGTCCTGCTGCTGGTCGAGGACCTCACCGAGGCCCGCCGGATCGAGGCCGTACGACGCGACTTCGTGGCCAACGTGAGCCACGAGCTGAAGACGCCCGTCGGCGCGCTCTCCCTGCTCTCCGAGGCCGTCATGGACGCCTCGGACGACCCCGAGGCCGTACAGCGCTTCGCGGGCCGCATGCAGATCGAGGCGACCCGGCTGACCAACCTGGTCCAGGAGCTGATCGACCTCTCGCGGGTCCAGAACGACGATCCACTGGAGGACGCCGAGCCCGTCCGCGTGGACGACCTCGTCGCCGAAGCCATCGACCGCTGCCGCCACCAGGCGGGCACCAAGCAGATCACGATGGCCGCCGGCGGCACCGCCGACCTGCACGTCTGGGGCAACCGCGGCCAGCTCGCCGCCGCCCTCGGCAACCTCGTCGAGAACGCCGTCAACTACTCCCCGGCCCGCACCCGCGTCGGCATAGCCGCCCGCCGGGTCAACGCCCCGGGCGGCGACATGATCGAACTCGCCGTCACGGACCAGGGCATCGGCATCTCCGACAAGGACAAGGAGCGCATCTTCGAGCGCTTCTACCGCGTCGACCCGGCCCGCTCCCGGCAGACCGGAGGCACCGGCCTGGGTCTCGCGATCGTGAAGCACGTGGTCGCCTCGCACGGCGGGGAGGTCACGGTCTGGAGCGCCGAGAACCAGGGCTCCACCTTCACCCTCAGGCTGCCGGAGGCGGGTGCCGCCCGCGACCGTGCACAGCAGCACCCCGACCTCGACGAAGAGGCCGGCGGCACCGCCGACTCAACCCCGTACGAACCGCTTCCCGCCCCGGAGGTCCTTCCGTGACCCGAGTGCTCGTCGTCGAGGACGAGGAGTCCTTCTCCGACGCCCTGTCGTACATGCTCCGCAAGGAGGGCTTCGAGGTGGCCGTGGCGGCCACCGGCCCCGACGGACTCGACGAGTTCGAGCGCAACGGCGCCGACCTCGTTCTCCTCGACCTGATGCTGCCGGGTCTGCCCGGCACGGAGGTCTGCCGCCAGCTGCGCGGCCGCTCCAACGTCCCCGTGATCATGGTCACCGCCAAGGACAGCGAGATCGACAAGGTCGTGGGTCTCGAAATAGGAGCCGACGACTACGTCACCAAGCCGTTCTCCTCGCGCGAGCTGGTGGCCCGCATCCGCGCCGTGCTGCGCCGCCGCGGCGAGCCGGAGGAGGTCACCCCGGCCGCCCTGGAGGCGGGCCCGGTCCGCATGGACGTCGACCGCCACGTGGTGACGGTGTCGGGCTCGAAGGTCGACCTCCCGCTGAAGGAGTTCGACCTCCTGGAGATGCTCCTGCGCAACGCCGGCCGCGTCCTGACCCGCATGCAGCTGATCGACCGGGTCTGGGGTGCCGACTACGTCGGCGACACCAAGACTCTCGACGTCCACGTCAAGCGCCTCCGCGCCAAGATCGAGCCGGACCCGGGGGCGCCGCGGTACCTGGTGACGGTCCGCGGCCTGGGCTACAAGTTCGAGCCGTAAGCCGTAAGCCGGCGCGCACATACGAAGGGCGGCACCCCACTGCGGGGTGCCGCCCTTCGTATGTGCCGGCGTATGTGCCGGCTGTTGCTCAGTGGCTCGTGGCCGACTGCGACGCCGAGTCGCTCGGGGTCGCGCCCGTGGTCGCGGTCTCGGTGGCGGTGTCCGTGGCGGTCGCCGACGGGCTGGTCTTGCCGCCCTTGCCCGGCTTGCCGCTGCCGGACGCGGTCGAGCCCGGCGCGGCGGTGGCGGTCGCCGAGGCGGTCGGGATCTCGCTCGGGCCCCAGCCGCTGAAGTAGCTGGCGGCGGGGACCACGAACGCGCGCAGGCTCACCGGACCGGTCTTGCTGAAGGTGAAGGTCACCTTCTGCGCGTTGCCGTCCTGGACCGCCTCACGGCCGCTGGCGATCACGGCGGACGCGTTGTCCTTGCCGCCGATGACGAGCGAGCCGTGCGCCGGGACGGTCAGGCTCTGGCCCTTGGCGGCGGACAGCTTGACCGGCTCGCCGCTGCCCTCGACGGAGATCGACTGCAGGGTCTGGTTCGTGTTGCCCCTGTTGAAGAGGGTCGCGGAGACGACGGCCGGACCGGTCGCCTTCAGGTCGGGCTGCGTGATGACCGTGGCGTTCTGGATCATGATGTCGCCGACGCTGGTCGCCGCGTTGTCCGGCTTGATCTGCAGGGTCTGCGAGTTGTTTCCGGCGCCACAGGCGGCGAGCGAGGCGATCGAGAAGGCGATGGCGGATGCGGCGAGGGCGCCGCGTCGAAGGCTGCTGCTCACGGCGGCGGCAACTCCTTGAACGCAGGGGCGGCTCCCCTTATAAAGCCGCCCTAAGTGTCTGTCAGCGGCCTTAGGTTACCGAGCCGTTCCCGCGCGGCCGCACCCGACCCTCCCCCAAGCACCAGGCTTCCCTCCGGGTGGGGGTACCTCGCCGCCCACAAGTGACTCACGAGTCACTTTGCCGAGGCGCTCGTCCGCCATTCACATAACCCACCCGCAAGACCGCAGTCCACATCCCCGCAACACGGTCCCCAAATTTTCCGTGAAGGAATGCATGGCCACCTCGGATATTGATCATCCGGTGCCCATCCGGCCTCCCGTGATCAATTCCGGATTCGTCTCGTACCCGGCTCCTGCGGCCGAACGGAGTAGCGGAAGTCGTACGCTTGGAAGTGGACAAATCGGGATGTTCAACCTCTTGGGCGAGACTCCGCGAGGTTGTGACGTACGTGTTTCGCCTCGCCCGGAGAACTGCCCCGACCTGCGAATACCTGTTGCATCTCGGCCCGGCGAGTGCTCGCGAAGCACGTTCCTGTTGCTGTTGTCAAGCCCCGAGATATGCCCTGACCTGCGAAAACGCCATTCAGAACACGCCGTATCCGTGTTACCCTTGATAGCCACGGAAGGGGTACCTGTCACATGACGTTCAAGGTTGGCGACACCGTGGTCTATCCCCATCACGGGGCCGCGCTGATCGAGGCCATCGAAACTCGCCAGATCAAAGGCGTGGACAAGACCTACTTGGTGCTGAAGGTCGCCCAGGGTGACCTGACGGTGCGTGTGCCAGCGGACAATGCTGAGTTCGTGGGCGTGCGTGATGTGGTCGGTCAGGACGGGCTGGACCGGGTCTTCGAGGTGCTGCGTGCGCCGTATGCCGAGGAGCCCACGAACTGGTCTCGTCGCTACAAGGCAAACCTGGAGAAGCTCGCCTCCGGCGATGTCATCAAGGTCGCGGAAGTCGTGCGTGACCTGTGGCGTCGTGAGCGCGAGCGCGGTCTCTCCGCCGGTGAGAAGCGCATGCTCGCCAAGGCTCGCCAGATCCTGGTGAGCGAACTCGCCCTCGCGGAGAACACGAACGAGGACAAGGCCGAGGCCCTGCTCGACGAGGTGCTCGCCTCCTGACGTGCCACCGGCGGCTTCCGCTGCCCGCAGCCCGTTCAGCACAGTGAAATGCCGCGGTGCCCGATGACACTGATCCTGTCGCCGGGCGCTGCGGCATGTTCGTCCCCGGAATGTTCCGGCCGCCGTGAGACCGCCGGACCACCTGTCGTTCATCTCGGGGGAAGTCCCCCGATACTTGGTGTGCCGGGCCCGGGCAGATGGCTCGACCAGGGTCACGGAAGGGTCCGGTCAAGGCTTCGCGCCCGGCACTCCTCCAGGCCATACCCACCTAGGTCGAGCACACAAACCTGACAGGAACCGATGTCTGACGATTCGCGCCCCGCACCCGCGCAGATCCCCGTCGCCGCCGTGATTCCCGCGGCCGGCCGGGGCGTACGGCTCGGCCCGGGCGCCCCCAAGGCGCTCCGCGCGCTGAACGGCACGCCGATGCTGATCCACGCGGTCCACGCCCTCGCCGCGTCCCGCCATGTCTCCCTGGTGATCGTCGTCGCCCCGCCCGACGGCGCCGCCGAGGTCAAGTCCCTGCTCGACGTGCACGCGCTGCCCGAGCGCACCGACTTCCTCGTCGTCCCCGGAGGGGACAGCCGCCAGGAGTCGGTCCGGCTCGGCCTCGACGCCCTGCCGCCCGAGTACGGCGTCGTCCTCGTCCACGACGCGGCCCGCCCGCTCGTCCCTGTCGACACCGTCGACGCGGTCATCGAGGCCGTGCGCGACGGCGCCCCCGCCGTGGTCCCGGCGCTGCCGCTCGCCGACACCGTCAAGGAGGTCGAGCCCGCGGCCGTCGCCGGTGACCCCGAGCCGGTCGTGGCCACGCCCGAGCGGGCCCGGCTGCGGGCCGTGCAGACGCCCCAGGGCTTCGACCGGGAGACCCTGGTCCGCGCCCACGAGACCGTCACCGAGGACGTCACCGACGACGCGAGCATGGTCGAGCAGCTCGGCCTCAGGGTCGTCACCGTCCCCGGTCACGAGGAGGCCTTCAAGGTCACCCGCCCCCTCGACCTCGTCCTCGCCGAGGCGGTCCTGGCCCGCAGGAGGCTGAACGATGGCTTCTGAAGCATCTGATCTGCGGCCGCAGGGCGGGCTGCCCGTGCTCCCCCAGGTCGGCATCGGCACCGACATCCACGCCTTCGAGGAAGGCCGCGAGCTGTGGTGCGCCGGCCTGAAGTGGGAGGGCGAGGGTCCCGGTCTGGCCGGGCACTCCGACGCCGACGTCGTCGCCCACGCCGCCTGCAACGCGCTCTTCTCCGCCGCCGGGCTCGGCGACCTCGGCCAGCACTTCGGCACCGGCCGGCCCGAGTGGTCCGGCGCCTCCGGCATCACCCTGCTGACCGAGGCCGCCCGGATCGTCCGCGAGGCCGGGTTCGCTATCGGCAACATCGCCGTCCAGGTCGTCGGCCCCCGCCCGAAGATCGGCAAGCGCCGCGACGAGGCCCAGAAGATCCTCTCCGAGGCGGCGGGCGCACCGGTGTCGGTGTCCGGCGCGACGACGGACGGCCTCGGCTTCCCCGGCCGCGAGGAGGGGCTGATGGCGGTGGCCACGGCGCTCGTGGTGCGGGTGGACTGACGGCGTGCGAGGGTGCCTGCAGAGCGACCAGTGACCCGCCCCCAGGTCCCGGAGGTACCCCCATGCCCGCCGCCCTCTCCGACCAGCTCAAGTCCCTGCTCGACGGCCCCGTCTTCATCATCGTCGGCACGGTCCAGCCCGACGGCAGCCCCCAGATGTCCCCGGTGTGGGTGAAGCGGGACGGCGACCAGATCCTGTTCTCCACGACCGTCGACCGCCGCAAGAAGAAGAACCTCGACCGCGACCCCCGGGTGAGCGTCGTCGTCCAGGACCCCAAGATGCCCTACGTCTACGGCGAGATCCGGGGCACCGCGGAGATGACCACACAGGGCGGCCCGGAACTGATCGACGAACTGTCGATGAAGTACACCGGCAAGAATTACGCGGAGTTCAATCCGGCTTCGGCCGAGGACGCGGAGCGGGTGGTCGTGCGGATCACTCCGCGGAAGGTCGTCGGGTTGATGTGAGGCAACCGGCACGAGGCATCACTTCCGGCCCACTACCCTGGAGTGGTGACTATTCGCCTGTACGACACCAGCGCCCGGCAGATCCGTGACTTCACCCCGCTCAAGCCGGGTTGTGTCTCGATCTACCTGTGTGGCGCCACCGTGCAGGCGGCACCGCACATCGGGCACGTCCGCTCGTACCTCAACTTCGACATCATGCGCCGCTGGTTCCAGTACCGCGGCTACGACGTGACGTTCATCAGGAACGTCACGGACATCGACGACAAGATCATCGCCAAGGGCGCCGACCAGGACCGCCCCTGGTGGTCGATCGGGTACGAGAACGAGCGCGCCTTCAACGACGGCTACGACGCCCTCGGCTGCCTCCCCCCGACCTACGAGCCGCGTGCCACCGGGCACGTGACCGAGATGGTCGAGATGATGCGCACCCTCATCGAGCGCGGCCACGCCTACGAGGCCGACGGCAGCGTCTACTTCGACGTCCGCTCCTGGCCCTCCTACCTGGAGCTGTCCAAGCAAGACCTGGACGAGATGCGGCAGCCCGCCGAGGAGGGCATCACCGGCAAGCGCGACCCGCGCGACTTCGCCATGTGGAAGGCGTCCAAGCCGGGCGAGCCCGACTGGGAGACGCCGTGGGGCCGTGGGCGCCCCGGCTGGCACCTGGAGTGCTCCGCCATGGCCCACAAGTACCTCGGCTCCGCCTTCGACATCCACGGCGGCGGCCTCGACCTGATCTTCCCGCACCACGAGAACGAGATCGCCCAGGCCAAGGCCTACGGCGACGACTTCGCCACCTACTGGGTGCACAACGCCTGGGTCACCATGAGCGGCGAGAAGATGTCGAAGTCGCTCGGCAACTCGGTCCTCGTGAGCGAGATGGTCAAGCACTGGCGCCCGATCGTCCTGCGCTACTACCTCGGCACCCCGCACTACCGCTCGATGATCGAGTACAGCGAGGAGGCGCTGCGCGAGGCCGAGTCGGCGTTCGCGCGGATCGAGGGCTTCGTGCAGCGGGTCATCGAGCTGGCCGGGAAGACGGTCGAGCCGGCCGCCGAGGTCCCGCCCGCCTTCGCCGAGGCGATGGACGACGACCTGGGCGTCCCGCAGGCCCTGGCGATCGTGCACACCACCGTCCGGCAGGGCAACAGCGCGCTGGCCGCCGACGACAAGGAAGCGGCCGTGGCCCGGCTGGCCGAGGTGCGGGCCATGCTCGGCGTCCTCGGCCTCGACCCGCTGGACGCGCAGTGGGCCGGCGAGGGCACCGACCGGGGCCAGGACCTGCACGGCGTGGTCGACAGCCTCGTCCGGCTCGTCCTCGACCAGCGCGAGTCCGCCCGCGCCCGCAAGGACTGGGCCACCGCCGACGCCATCCGCGACCAGCTGGGCCAGGCCGGTCTGGTCATCGAGGACAGCCCGCAGGGCCCGCGCTGGAGCCTCGGCCCGCGCTAGCCCCCGCTTGATCGATTGTGCCGCCCGGCCCTCCGGGCGGCACACTGCATAAGACGTACGTACGAAGCTCACGAAGACAGGTAGGTCATGGCCGCGAACAACCGCCGCATGTCCGGCAAGAAGGGCGCGCAGGTCGGCAGTGGCGGCCAGCGGCGCCGGGGCCTGGAGGGCAAGGGTCCGACCCCGCCCGCCGAGATGCGCAAGGGGCACAAGAAGAACCGCATCGCCAACGCCAAGGCCAAGCAGGCCGTGCGCCGCCCGGTGCCCAGGGGCCGGGGCGGCAAGTCGTCCTCCGAGCTGGTCGTCGGCCGCAACCCGGTCGTCGAGGCGCTGCGCGAGGGCGTGCCCGCGAACACCCTCTACGTCCAGCAGTTCATCGACAACGACGAGCGCGTCCGTGAGGCCCTCCAGCTCGCCGCCGAGCGCGGTGGCATCAACCTCATGGAGGCCCCGCGCCCCGAGCTGGACCGCATGACGAACGGCCTGAACCACCAGGGTCTGGTCCTGCAGGTCCCGCCGTACGAGTACGCGCACCCGGAGGACCTCACCGCGGCCGCCTACGACGAGGGCGAGGACCCGCTGATCGTGGCGCTCGACGGCGTCACCGACCCGCGCAACCTCGGCGCGGTCGTCCGCTCCGTCTCCGCCTTCGGCGGCCACGGCGTCGTCGTCCCCGAGCGTCGCTCGGCCGGCATGACCGCCGGCGCCTGGAAGACCTCCGCCGGTACGGCCGCCCGCACGCCGGTCGCCCGCGCCACCAACCTGACCCGCGCCCTGGAGGCCTACAAGAAGGCCGGCATCACGGTCGTCGGCCTGGCCGCCGACGGCGAGGTCGAACTCGGTGCGCTTCAGGCCCTCGACGGCCCGGTCGTGATCGTGGTCGGCAGCGAGGGCAAGGGCCTGTCCCGCCTGGTCGGCGAGACCTGCGACTTCCGTGTGCGGATTCCGATGCCGGGTGGTGCGGAGTCGCTCAACGCGGGTGTGGCGGCGGGAATCGTCCTGTACGAGACGGCTCGCCGACGCGGCTGAACAAGCGTCCGCCGTCTCACCCGTGCGGGGTAATTCAGGCGTCCATATGGCGTTCCGGGCCGCTTTGACGCGGTCCGGACACATCCGCCCGATCAAAGCAGTGTCCTAACTCCACGTCACTCGGTTAGATGAGTGTGGACACCAGAACACCCCGCACACCCACGGGGGACCGCTCGTCGGGATTCGACGACGCTCCCGCGCTGAGCATGGTGAAGGTGCCGAGCGATCCGGCGCAGGTCATCGTCAATCACGCCAGCTTCCGCGTGCAGCTGGGCGCGTCGGCGAGACGCAGCCAATCCTCGTGGATCGCCGGGCACCTGAGCGCCACCCAGAACAACGCCCGTATGCCGGTCGTGGGCACGGCGGGCCGGGCCGGCGCCGCGGCCGGCCGCCGCCGCCCCGTCGTGTGGAGCGGCAGGTCCGCCCCCGACGACACCGGCGCCCACCGGCTGCTCCAGGCCGTGCGGGGCAGCAGCGTCCGCCACGCCGACGAACCCGTCGAGGCCGGCGCCACCCAGGTCATCCCGCGCGTCGGGACCGGCTACGACGGCGGCTACGACGGCGGCTACGCCCGCGGCTACGACGGGTTCGACCAGACCGTCGAGACCCCCGTCGTCGGCCACCAGCGCACCGCCCCCGAGGACGGCACCCGGCTCCTGCCCCATATGCGCACGGTCGGCAGTGCCTACGACGAACCCGCCTACGACGAACCCGCCTACGACGACGAGTTCGACCACTACGAGGAGAGCGCCGGGGCGGGTGACCGCCCCGCCAAGCGCCACGGCGACGACTCGGCCCGGCACGCCTACTACCCCGGCCGCCGGATGAACCTCGGCGTGGTCCTGCTCCCCCTGCGCATCTTCCTCGGCTTCATCTCCATCTACGCCGGCATGGGCAAGCTGTGCGACCCCGTCTACTTCGACGGCGGCAAGCGCGGCTCCATGGTCAAGTGGCTCAACACCCTGCACCCCTGGGAAGTCGCCGAGCCCCTGCGCCAGTTCGCCCTGCACCACCCGGTCGGCTCCGGCCTGGTCATCGCCTTCCTCCAGGTGGTCGTGGGCGTCCTGACCATCCTCGGCTGCTGGCAGCGCGTCGCCGCCGTGGTCGGCGCCCTGCTCTCCGCCGCCCTGATCGTCACCGTCAGCTGGAAGACGGTCCCCGCCTACGACACCCCCGACATCATCTACCTCGCCGCCTGGTCCCCGCTGATCATCGCCGGCGCCCCCGTCTACTCCGTCGACGGCCGCCTCGCCGGCAGCGCCTGGCGCCGGCTCGGCCCCCGCTCCGACATCTGGGAGCTGCGCCGCTACGTCCTGCGCCGCGGCTCGCTCATCACGGCCGTCACCGTCGGTCTCACCCTGCTCGCCGGCTCCATGCTGGGCGGCGCCGTACGCGACTCCAGCCGCGTGGTCGTCCCCGGCCCCGGCGACGCCCCGCGCAACAACCTGCCGGGCTCCGCGCTGCCCGAGGAGCCCAGTCAGCGGCAGCGGACGAGCCCGTCGGCCTCCGCCTCACCCACGGGCGGCGCCACGGCCGGTGCGAGCCCCTCCGGGGCGGCCACGACCCCGGGCGCCAGCCACAGCGCCGGCGCGACCACCACGACGCCCACCCAGACCCAGGGCACCACGGGCCAGGTCCCGCCCCGCCAGTCCTCCCCGACGGGCGGCGCCCCCAGCACCACGGCGGGCCCGACCACCACGGGCGGCACCTCAACGGGCGGCAGCACCTCCACAGGCGGCACCGGCACCTCGGGCGGCACCACGTCCTCCGGCCAGCCGGGCTTGGTGGGCGGCATCCTGGGCTAGCCGTACGAGACAACAAAGGGCCCCGTACCGCGAAGGTACGGGGCCCCTTTGCGTTCCCGCGTATCTGTCAGCGACCTAGCGCAGCCAATTCCTTGGCCGCCTCAGTCAGGTCCTTAGCCGTATCGATAGCCCGCCAGTAAGCCCCCTGCGGAATGGGGAACCCAAAAAGCTTCCGCTCCCGGGCCAGCCGAGGAAACGTCGTCCGCTCGTGATCCCCCCGCTCGGGCAGCAGCTCCACGAACTCGGGCGAGAACACGTACACACCCGCGTTGATCTCGAACGGCGACGGCGGTGCCTCGATGAAGTCGGTGATGTGCCCGAACCCGTCGGTCTTCACCGCACCCCAGGGAATCCGGGGCCGGGCCAGCGCCAGCGTGGCGACGGCGTCCCGCTCGGTGTGGAAGTCGGCCATGTCCCGCAGGCAGAAGCGGGTCCAGATGTCGCCGTTGGTGGCGTACCAGGGCCGGTCGGGGTGGGGGAGGTGCGTTGCGGCGTACTTGAGGCCGCCGCCACGGCCGAGGGGCTCCGTCTCGACGACGGTGGTGACGGAGACGGGCAGGTCGGCCGTGTCCAGCCACTTCTGTAGGACCTCGGCGAGGTGGCCGCAGGAGACCACCACGTCCGTCACGCCCTCCTCGGCGAGCCAGGCCAGTTGGTGGCCGATGATCGGAGTGCCCGTACCGGGGATCTCGACCATCGGCTTGGGCCGGTCGTCGGTGTAGGGACGCAGCCGTGAGCCCTGGCCACCGGCCAGGACGACGGCTTGAGTGGGGCGCAACGCGGCGCTCGGATGGGTCATGCCCCGAACTGTACGTGGCGCCCCGGCCGGAATTCCGACCGCAACCTGCTCCTTAAGGAGCCGTTACCGAGTTCCGAACCGGCACTCAGCTGTGCGCGGCCAGGACCCCGGTGGCGAAGGCGGTGTCGCAGACCGGGCGGGCGTAGGACTGGGCGCGCGAGGCGCCGTAGATGCGCACCGCCGCCCTGCCCAGGGCGCGGGCGATGGAGGTGCAGTGCTTCGCCAGCGCCGGGTGCCCGTTGACCGCCTGCTGGAGGTGGGTGAGAACCACGCCCGGGTTCTTGTCCTGCAGCTCGGTCATCAGCTGGTCGCGGAGCACGTCCTGCGGGGCGTGGGAGACCGCCTTCGGGGCGACCTCCGCCGAGGAGACGTCCGAGGCGGTGAGCACCGAGCTGGAGGGGCTTCCCGTCCAGTTGACGCGGGTGACCGCGAGGGTTCCGGAGAGCACCAGGACGACGGGCAGGACGAGGGCGAGAGTGCGGCCGATCCGGTGGGCAGGGCCGCCCCGATGGCCGCGTCGCGTCTGAGGGTTGGTGGAGTGCTTCACGCGTGTGAGGGTAGCGCCCGGTAATGATTTGGCGACATTTGGTCACCCTTATGGGGGATGAAGTGGCGCAATTTTCTGGGTAGAGCGTTGACGCACGGTGCCCGAAATGATTGCTGTGCTGGGGTATTTCGCGGCAATGAGCAGGGCCCCGCGGGGGTCCGCGGGGCCCTGCTCGTCAACCTGCGTGAAAACGCCCTGCTCAGGCCGTCAGTCGGAGAGACGCTCGCCCGTCGAGGTCGAGAACACGTGGGTCTCGCCCGGACGCGGCACGACGTGCAGGGTGGCGCCCTTCTCCGGCACCTGGCGGCCGCCCACGCGGACGACCAGGTCCTTGACCTCACCGCCGACCTCGGCGGTGCCGTAGACGTAGCCGTCGGCGCCCAGCTCCTCGACGACGTTCACGGAGACGGCGAGACCGGCCGGGGCGTCCTCGGTGTCCTTGGACAGGGAGGCGGCGGCACCGCCGCCCAGCTCGACCACCTCGAAGTGCTCGGGCCGGACACCGACGGTCACCGTGCGGTCACCCTTGTCGGCGGCGGCCTTCAGGGCGTCCCGGTTGACGGGGACGACGCTGTTGCCGAACTTCACGCCGCCGTCGGTGATCGGGACCTCGACCAGGTTCATGGCGGGGGAGCCGATGAAGCCGGCGACGAAGAGGTTCGCGGGCTTGTCGTACATGTTGCGCGGCGAGTCGACCTGCTGGAGGAGGCCGTCCTTGAGCACGGCCACCCGGTCGCCCATCGTCATGGCCTCGACCTGGTCGTGGGTGACGTAGACGGTGGTGATGCCGAGGCGGCGCTGCAGGGACGCGATCTGCGTACGGGTCGAGACGCGGAGCTTGGCGTCCAGGTTGGACAGCGGCTCGTCCATGAGGAAGACCTGCGGCTCACGGACGATGGCGCGGCCCATGGCAACACGCTGGCGCTGACCGCCGGACAGGGCCTTCGGCTTGCGGTCCAGGTACTCGGTGAGGTCGAGGATCTTCGCGGCCTCCTCGACCTTCTGCCGGATCTCCGCCTTGTTGACGCCGGCGATCTTGAGCGCGAAGCCCATGTTGTCGGCGACCGTCATGTGCGGGTAGAGCGCGTAGTTCTGGAACACCATGGCGATGTCCCGGTCCTTGGGCGGCAGGTGCGTGACGTCGCGGTCACCGATGCGGATGGCGCCGCCGTTGACGTCCTCCAGGCCCGCGAGCATCCGCAGGGAGGTGGACTTTCCGCAACCGGACGGGCCGACCAGGACGAGGAACTCGCCGTCCTCGATCGCGATGTCGAGCTGGTCGACGGCGGGCTTGGTGGAACCCGGGTAGATCCGGGTCGCCTTGTCGAACGTGACAGTGGCCATGGTGAATGGGCCCCCTTCTACCGGCAGGAACGTGCCGGACGATCCGTTGTAGGAAGGTGGTTGGTGTAGTCCACGCGAGTGAACTGGCTCAGGACGGTACCTGGCGTTCACTCGTCTGTCAGTACCCGGGCGACTGTGAACTTCGCGGAAATTTTCGACAAGGGCCACCCCGGACCTGGGTACACTGCACGGGCGCGCAGGCGCACGCCTCCTTAGCTCAGCTGGTCAGAGCGCCGCTCTTGTAAAGCGAAGGTCGTCGGTTCGAATCCGACAGGGGGCTCGGCAGGGCGAAGGCCACCCGCACTTCACGGTGCGGGTGGCCTTCGTCGTCTGTGCAGGTCAGGCCGTCTGGAGCAGGTTTCGCAGGACCTTTCGCAGCTCCGCCTCCGGATCCGGGACTGCGCCCGTCGCCCGCCACGCCACGAATCCGTCCGGCCGGACCAGGACGGCGCCGTCGGCGCTGGTGCCGTGGGCCTGGGCCCAGTCGGTGCCCTCGGCGTCGTACGTCAGGTCCGCGTCGGCGCCCGGGCCGATCCGGTACGCGTCGAGCCGTACTCCGTCCGTGTCGGCGATACGGCGGGCCGCCGCGTGCCAGCCCGCGTCGTCCGGGGCGTCGGAGAGCAGGACCAGGGAGCGTTCGTACAGGTCGAGGGTGGACAGCCGGGTGCCTGCGCGGCGCAGCCAGAGGTGGGGGGCGCGGGTGCCGGGTCGGCCGGTCAGGTCCAGGGCGTCGGGGACGACCGGCCGCTCGGGGTCGGTGCCGAGGGCGGCGCCGTGCGGGTAGTGGTAGCCGAGGACGACGTTGAGGATGCCGCCGCGCTTGGCGCCGCCGACACCGGGGGCGGGGGCGAAGCCGGGGTGGCTGTGCTCGACCGAGCGGGCGGAGGCGCGGGCGCTGGTGGCGAGGGCGACCGGGCGGCGCTCGGTGTCGTACGAGTCGAGCAGGCCGGGGCCGGCCCAGCCGGCCAGGACGGCGGCCAGCTTCCACGCCAGGTTGTGGGCGTCCTGGATGCCGGTGTTGGAGCCGAAGGCGCCGGTCGGGGACATCTCGTGGGCAGAGTCGCCGGCGAGGAAGACCCGGCCGAAGGAGTACTGGTCGGCGACCCGTTCGGCGGCACGCCAGGACGCCTTTCCGGTGATTTCCACGTCGAGGTCGGGCACGCCCACCGCCCCCCGGATGTGGCGCCGCAGGCGTTCCTCGGTGAACTCCTCCAGCGTTTCGCCGTACTCGGGGTGCCAGGGGGCGTGGAAGACCCAGTGTTCCTTGTTGTCGACGGGCAGGAGGGCGCCGTCGGCGTCCGGGTGGGTGAGGTAGCAGCAGATGAAGCGGCGGTCGCCGACCACCTCGGCCAGACTCGCGGAGCGGAAGGTGACGCTGACGTTCGCGAAGAGGTCGCCGGGGCCCGTCTGGCCGATGCCCAGCGCGGTGCGGATCGGGCTGCGCTGGCCGTCGGCGGCGATCAGGTAGTCGGCGTGGACGGTGTAGCGCTCCTCGGTGGCGCGGTCGCGGATCACCGCCGTCACCCCGTAGGCGTCCTGCTCGAAGGACTCCATCTGGTGGTGGTAGCGCAGGTCGCCGCCGAGTTCCCGGGCGCTGTCCACGAGGACGGGTTCGAGGTCGTTCTGGCTGCACAGGCACCAGCTGGTGGGGCTGAGCTTCGCGAGTCCGCCGCCCGGGTCGATGTGCTTGAACAGCCATTCGCCGGCGTCCCCGACGAGGGTCGGCGTCTGCAGGATGCCGTGGTTGTCGGCGAGGAGTGAGGCCGCCGCCGTGATGTCCGGCTCGATGCCGGCCACCCGGAACAGTTCCATCGTCCGCACGTTGTTGCCGCGTCCGCGCGGGTGGATCGAGGTCCCGGAGTGTCGCTCGACGAGCATGTGCCGCACACCGAGACGGCCCAGGAACACGGACATGGACAGGCCCACCAGAGAGCCGCCCACGATGAGGACGGGGACCCGGTGGTCGGCTTTTTGATGCATCGAAGCCTCCAGAGGCAGGGGTGGGCGTGTGGGGCGCCCTGTGAGTTCTCATGCCCGGTGGCGCCCGCTCCGCGTGCCCAATCACCCACGTGGTTCATACGAGTCGCGGGGTGGTGGGGACCGGCACAGGATCAAGGAACGCTGCCGTCGCGTCACTCGCGGCCGGCGATGCCTCTGCCCCGCGAAGGAGATGTGTGCAGGATGACCACGACGTCTGAACGTCTTTCAGAAAAGCTGACACGCGAGGCCTCGAAGCGTGTCTCCCAGTCCGTGTTCGACGGTTCCCGGCTCCGGGTCGTCCTCCTGGTCGACGTCTACGACGGCGCACAGCAGCAGTTCCTCGAGGCGTACGAGAAGCTGTGCAAGCAGGTTGCGTCGGTGCCCGGGCATGTCAGCGACCAGCTGTGCCAGTCCATCGAGAATCCCTCCCAATGGCTCATCACGAGTGAGTGGGAGAGTGCCCCGCCGTTCCTCACCTGGGTGAACAGCGAGGAGCACGTGCGGATGGTGCAGCCGCTGCACAGCTGTGTCCGGGACACCCGGTCGCTGCGCTTCCACATCGTGCGGGAGACCGGCGGCGCCGAGCAGACGCAGTCGGCGGAGCGCCGGCTGCAGGCTCACCCGCGCATCGGCGACGGCGTGATCCGGCACGCGCTGACCTTCACGGTCAAGCCGGGCAGCGAGAAGAAGGTCGCGAAGATCCTCGCCGGCTACGCCTCGCCCGAGGCCCAGGTGGACGAAAAGACGCGGCTGTGCCGGACCTCGCTGTTCATGCACGGCAACCGGGTGGTGCGGGCCATCGAGGTGCGCGGTGACCTGCTCGCGGCGCTGCGGCACGTGGCCCAGCAGCCGGAGGTGCGGGCCGTCGAGGAGGCGATCAACCCGTACCTGGAGCAGGACCGGGACCTGGGCGACCCGGAGTCGGCCCGGATGTTCTTCACCCGGGCGGCGCTGCCGGCCGTGCACCACGTGAACACGGAGGACCGGTCGGAGGGCAGGCGACAGGCCCTGTACTACCCGGCCCGGCCCGGCTGCGGACTGCGGCTGGCCGAGCTGATCGCACAGGCCGACTCGGCGGCCGCGGACGATGCGGCGAGCCCTCTGCTGCGCAGCACGGTCTTCCAGCGGGACGACGTGGTCGTGCGCCTGGTCGACATGCGCGGCGACCAGGAGGCCGAGGTGGTGCCGCGGGAGTCCCGGGTGGCCGCCGAGGTGCGGGAGCTGCTCGACGCCGAGGTCGCCCGTATGGACCTGATCACCGACCGCCGCTCGCCGGGCGCCTGATCCGGCGGCCGGGTCCCCCCACCGCCAAGCGCCGACGCAGCGCACATCCAACGGAGGAAACGTTGTCCATCAAACCCCGTCCGAAAATCGTGGACCTCAGTGAGGTCGAGCCCAACGTCCGGCGAGGTGGCGATCTGCGCGCCATGCTCACCCCTGCCACGGTCGGCTCCACCAGCGGCTTCATGGGCGTGGCCATCGTGCAGCCCGGTGACCGCATCGGGGAGCACTACCACCCGTACTCCGAGGAGTTCGTCTACGTCGTCTGCGGGCAGCTGGAGGTGGACCTGGACGGTGAGCCGCACGCGCTGAGGCCCGAGCAGGGTCTGATGATCCCGGCCCACATGCGGCACCGTTTCCGCAACACCGGCAAGGTGGAGGCGCGGATCGTCTTCCACCTCGGTCCGCTGGCCCCGAGGCCGCAGCTGGGCCATGTCGACACCGAGGAGACGGAGGTCATCGGGGCTGCCGCGGTGATCACCGAGGCGGGTGCCGCGCACGCGGCCGACCGGGGTCGGGTTCGGTCATGACCCGGCGCGTGGCGGTCACTGGCATAGGCATCGTTGCTCCGGGCGGCATCGGCGTACCGGCATTCTGGGATCTGCTTGCCGACGGCCGGACCGCGACGCGGGGCATAACCTTCTTCGACCCCTCGGGGCTCAGGTCGCGGATCGCGGCGGAGTGCGACTTCGACCCGGCGGCGCACGGCCTGGACGCGGACCAGGCCGCCCGGGCGGACCGGTACATCCAGTTCGCCCTGGTCGCCGGGGAGGAGGCGGTCCGGGACTCGGGTCTCGACATGGCCCGGGAGGATCCCTGGCGGGTCGCGGTCTCGGTGGGCACCGCGGTCGGCGGCACCACCCGCCTGGAGCACGACTACGTCCTGGTCAGCAACCGCGGGCAGCGCTGGGACGTCGACGACCGCGAGGCGGAGCCGCATCTGCACCGGGCGTTCTCGCCCAGTACGGTGGCCTCCGCGGTGGCGGAACGTTTCGGCGCCCAGGGTCCGGTGCAGACCGTCTCCACCGGCTGCACCTCCGGCCTGGACGCGGTCGGGTACGCCTTCCACACCGTCGAGGAGGGCCGGGCCGACATCTGCATAGCTGGCGCGTCGGACTCGCCGATCTCCCCGATCACCATGGCGTGCTTCGACGCGATCAAGGCCACGTCCCCGAACAACGACGACCCGGCACACGCCTCCCGGCCCTTCGACAACAACCGTGACGGGTTCGTCATGGGCGAGGGCGGTGCGGTGCTCGTCCTGGAGGAGCTGGAACACGCACGGGCCCGTGGCGCGCACGTGTACTGCGAGCTGGGCGGCTACGCCACCTTCGGCAACGCCTACCACATGACCGGACTGACCAGCGAGGGCCTGGAGATGGCCCGGGCGATAGACACCGCGCTCGACCACGCCCGGCTCGACCCCACGGCGATCGACTACGTCAACGCGCACGGCTCCGGCACCCGGCAGAACGACCGCCACGAGACGGCGGCCGTGAAGCGGGCGCTCGGCCACCACGCCTACGACACCCCCATGAGCTCCATCAAGTCGATGGTGGGGCACTCCCTCGGGGCGATCGGGGCGATCGAGGTGGTCGCGTGTGTGCTGGCCCTGGCCAAGCAGGTCGTACCCCCTACCGCGAACTACGAGACCCCCGACCCCGAGTGCGACCTGGACTACGTCCCGCGCGTCGCCCGCGAACGGAAGCTGACCAGCGTCCTGTCCGTGGGCAGCGGGTTCGGAGGTTTCCAGTCCGCGGTGGTCCTGACCCGGACGAGGGACCGGACTAGGGAGAGGACAAGATGAGCGAACCGCATGACCGGCGCGCGGCCGTCACCGGCATCGGGGTGGTCGCGCCCAACGGCACCAGCACCGACACCTTCTGGAAGGCCACCCAGGGAGGTCTCAGCGTCCTCGACCGCATCACCCGCGAGGGCTGTGAGCACCTTCCGCTGAGGGTGGCCGGCGAGGTCCGCGCCTTCGATCCGGCGGTGACGATCGAGGAGCGGTTCCTCGTCCAGACCGACCGGTTCACGCACTTCGCCATGGCCGCGGCCGACTTCGCGCTGGACGACGCCCGGCTCGGGCAGGCCGACACCTCCGGGGAGCCGTACTCCATCGGTGTGGTCACCGCCGCCGGGTCCGGCGGCGGTGCGTTCGGCCAGCGCGAGCTGCAGCAGCTGTGGGGCAAGGGCAGCCGGTTCGTCGGCCCGTACCAGTCCATCGCCTGGTTCTACGCCGCGAGCACGGGACAGATCTCCATCCGCCGCAAGTTCAAGGGCCCCTGCTCGGTCGTCGCCTCCGACGAGGCCGGCGGTCTGGACGCCCTCGCGCACGCGGCGCGGGCGGTGCGGCGTGGCACCGATGTGATCGTGGCCGGCTCCACCGAGGCGCCGCTGGCGCCGTACTCGATGGTCTGCCAGCTCGGTTACGAGGAGCTGAGCCGTGAGGAGGACCCGACCCGCGCCTACCGCCCTTTCACGGACGCCGCCTGCGGCTTCGTGCCGGCGGAGGGCGGCGCCATGCTCGTGGTCGAGGCGGAGCGGTCCGCCCGCGAGCGCGGTGCGGACATCCGGGCCTTCGTCGCCGGGCATGCGGCCACCTTCACCGGTGCCTCCCGCTGGGCCGACTCCCAAGGCGGCCTGGCCCACGCCATCCAGCAGGCCCTGGACGAGGCCGGCTGCGCGCCCGAGGAGGTCGACGTCGTGTTCGCCGACGCCCTCGGGGTGCCGGAGGCGGACCGGGCCGAGGCTCTCGCGCTCGCCGACGCCCTCGGCGCGCACGGCACCCGGGTGCCGGTCACGGCGCCGAAGACCGGCATCGGCCGGGGCTACTGCGCGGCGCCCGTGCTGGACACCGCGGCGGCCGTGCTCGCGATGGAGCACGGGCTGATCCCGCCGACACCGAACGTCTTCGACGTCTGCCACGACCTCGACCTCGTGACCGGCCGCGCCCGCGTCGCCGAGCTGCGTACGGCGCTGGTGCTCAGCCGGGGACTCATGGGGTCGAACTCGGCGCTCGTGCTCCGGCACGGCGCCGTGAACGCCTAGCAGTACAGGAGGGAATCGCATGACCGCACAGATCACCGTGGAAGAACTGGCCGCGCTGATGAAGAAGGCCGCCGGGGTCACCGTGCCCCCGGACCTGCTGCTGGAGCAGGGCGAGTCGGGCTTCGACGCCCTCGGCGTCGACTCGCTCGGCCTGCTCGGCATCGTCGGCGAGCTGGAGAACACGCACGGCACCCCGATGCCGCCCGACGCGGAGCGCTGCAAGACGCCCCGGCAGTTCCTCGACCTGGTCAACAGCACTTTGATGGCAGGAGCCTGACATGGCAGGACACACACAGAACGAGATCACCATCGCCGCGCCGCTGGACCTGGTCTGGGACATGACCAACGACCTGGAGCGCTGGCCCCAGCTGTTCAGCGAGTACGCGTCCGTCGACGTCCTCTCCCGGGAGGGGAAGAAGACGACGTTCCGACTGACCATGCACCCGGACGACAACGGCGTCGTCTGGAGCTGGGTCTCCGAGCGCGAGCCCGACCGCGACACCCTCACCGTGCAGGCCCGCCGCGTCGAGACCGGCCCCTTCGCCCACATGGACATCCACTGGCGGTACGAGGAGGTCCCGGCCGGCACCCGGATGGTCTGGACGCAGGACTTCGCGATGAAGCCCGACGCCCCGGTCGACGACGAATGGATGACCGACAACATCAACCGGAACTCCAAGGTCCAGATGGCCCTCATCCGGGACAAGATCGAGAAGGCCGCCGCCGGACACCGGCCCGCACCGGCCCTGGCCGACTGAACCGGAAGAAGGAGCAGGCCCCATGCACCAGGCCCTGATCGTCGCCCGGATGGCCCCGGGCTCCGCACCCGGCATCGCGAAGGTGTTCGAGGAGTCCGACCGCGGAGAGCTGCCCCACCTCGTCGGTGTGGTGCGGCGCAGTCTCTTCCAGTTCGGCGACGTGTACATGCACCTCATCGAGTCCGAGCGCGAGCCGGGACCGGCCATCGCCAAGGTGACGAACCACCCCGAGTTCCGTGACATCAGCGAGCGCCTGCAGGCGTACGTCAGCGCGTACGACCCGGAGACCTGGAGGTCCCCCAAGGACGCGATGGCACACCGCTTCTACGTCTGGGAGCGCGACTGAGCCGTACGGCCCGTCCGGACGGCCACCGGCCGCCGGGCCCGCAGCGTCGCGGGCCCGGCGGCCGGTGCTCTGTACTTCTTCGTGTCACCCGGGCACGTGGCAGTCGAACGCGTGCAGATACGGGTTGACCGGCCGGATGTCCTCCACCTTGAGGCCCGCCGAGGTCAGCCTGCTCACCATGGAGTCGGTGGTGTGCTTGGCCCCGCCGACGTTGAGGAGCAGCAGCAGGTCCATGCCGGTGCTGAAGCGCATCGAGGGGGTGTCGTCCACCAGGTTCTCGATGACGACGACCCGGGTGCCGGGGCCGCCCGCCTCGACGACGTTGCGCAGCGTCCGGGCCGTGCTCTCGTCGTCCCACTCCAGGATGTTCTTGATGATGTAGACGTCGGCCTGGACCGGGATCGCCTCCCGGACGTCGCCGGGCACGATCCGCGCGCGGTGTGCGAGATCGCCGCCCTCGCGCAGCCGCGGCAGGGCGTTGTCCACCACCCGGGGCAGGTCGAGCAGACTGCCCCGCATCTCCGGGTACTTGTCCAGCAGGCACGCCACCACGTGCCCCTGGCCGCCGCCGACGTCCGCGACGGACCTGCTGCCGGACAGGTCCAGCAGGGCAGCCACCTCCCGTGCCGACTGCTCGCTGGAACGGGTCATTGCGCGGTTGAAGACGTCCGCGGACTCGGGGGCGTCCTCGTTGAGGTAGGTGAAGAACTCCTTGCCGTAGAGGTCCTCCACGACGTTCCTGCCGGTGCGCACCGCCTCGTCCAGCTTGGGCCAGGCGTCCCAGGTCCACGGCTCGGTGCACCACAGGGCGATGGCGCGCAGGCTGTTCGGGTCGTCCTCGCGCAGCAGCCGGGAGGTCTCGGTGTGCACGAAGGTGCCGTCCGGCTGTTCGGCGAAGACGCCGTAGCAGGACAGGGCGCGCAGCAGCCGGCGCAGCGGCTTCGGTTCGGTCTTCACCGCAGCCGCGAGGTCCTCGACGGCCATCGGCGCGTTGTCGAGGGCGTCGGCGACGCCCAGCCGGGCCGCCGCCCGGACGGCGGCGGCACAGGCCGCGCCGAACACGAGTTCGCGCAGCCGCATGGGTGGCGGTGGGGCTGTTTCAGCGGACGTCATGTGCCGCCCTCTCTTTCTTCGGCGTTCGTCGGTTCAGCAGGGGCGGTGCGAGTGCGGTCAGCACAGGCCCGCGGGCTTGGAGGCCCGGCAGGAGTTGTGCTGGAAGGCGTTGCTCTTGCCGGTCTCGGTGTTGACCAGGTCCGCCGGGGAGTTGTTCGCGAGCATGTTGTCGCTGACCCGGTTCTTGTCGCCGGTGGCGCCCACGAAGCTCTTGAACAGCACGATGCCGCCCGACAGCGGGGACGTGCCCGAGTGGTCGGTGACCAGGTTCCCGGTGACCGTGACCTGCTCGGTGCCGGTCAGGACGATGCCGGAGCCCTGGAGGGCGGGCAGCCGTTCGGTCTTCGGGCAGGACTTGTTGTTCTTGACGACGCGGTTGGCGGCCACTTCCAGGGCGCCGGCCTTGGGCTTGTTCTCGTCCCCGACGACGAGCACCCCGGCGCAGTTGCCGGTGACGTAGTTCTCCGCAACGGCGAGGTTGCGCAGCCTGCGCACGGTGACGCCGATCCGGTTGCCCTCCAGGCGGTTGCGCGCGACCAGCGTCTGCCCGGCGTCGTAGGCGCCCGCCTCCTCGTTGATGGTGTTGGCGAGGAACAGGCCCGCGTCGCCGTTGTCGTGCGCGTAGTTGTGCAGGAGCTGCCCGTGCACGGACCGCTCCTGGGCGATGCCCCACACGCCGTTCTTGTAGGCGTGCACCCGGCGGACGGTCATGGTGTCCGTCGCCATGCCGAACACACCGGTCTTGCTGAAGCCGGTCACGGCCAGGTCCTCGACGGTGACACCCTCGATGTTCTCGGTCTTGGTGCCCAGCACGCAGATGCCGGTGCCGTGCTCGGCGCAGCTGTTGGCCGCCTTGTCCGAGGTCTTCTTGTTGACGGGCTTGATCACCGTCCCGGGGCCCACGCCTCGCAGGGTCAGCCCGGGCGTCATGATCTTGACACTCTCGTGGTAGGTGCCGCCGAGCACGAGCACGGTGTCTCCGGACCGCGCGGCGTCCACCGCCTTCTGGATGGACTCACCCGGGCGGACCAGCAGGGTCTGGTGTGCGGCCGCGGCGGGAGCCGCGCCCGGTCCCGCGCCCACGAGGGCCGCGGTACAGGCGAGATATGCGACGTGACATCTCTTCATATCGCGTACCGTATGACCGTTTAATCCGGTAGTGCCCGGATAGTCCATCCGGCGGCGTGTCAGCCGCCGCGCAGCTCCTGCCCGATCGCCGGCTGCACGCCTCCTCAGCTCATCCGGTCATACTGACGTGCGTGAACCGGGTCATCCGATTTCGGCGTGGGCTCCGGGCGGTCGCGGCCTATGTCCGCAGGGCCCCGGGCGTCACGGCCTACGTCCGCAGCGCCCCGGGCACCTATGTCTGGCTGCTGATCCTGTTCGTCACCACCGTCGCCCTGCACCACATGTCGCCGGAGTTCGAGGAGGACTTCCTGCGGCAGCGGTCGACCAACATCCACGAGCTGTCGCAGAACCCGGTACGGGTGCTGATCACCAGCGCGATGTGGATCGACAGCGGGCACTGGCTGCCGTACGCCGTCCTGTACACCGTCTTCCACGCCCAGGCCGAACGCTGGCTCGGCACCCTGCGCTGGCTCGCGGTGTGCGTGGCCGCGCACGTGCTCGCCACGCTGATCAGCGAGCTGGCCCTGCTGAAGGCGATCCACGACGGCATGGCCCCGCACTCCGCGGTCAACACCCTGGACATCGGCGTGAGTTACGCCCTGGCGGGCGTGGCGGCGGTGCTCACCTACCGGATCGCGGCGCCCTGGCGGTACCTGTACCTGGTGGTCCTGTTCGCGATCTACACGGTCCCGCTCGCCACCAGCCGCACCTTCACCGACTTCGGGCACTTCCTGTCCGTACTGATCGGCCTGGCGTGCTATCCGCTGGCCAGAGGCCGCGGCAGAGCATGGGACCCGAAGGAGACCCTGGCCGCGCTGCGGCGCATCACGACCGCCTCGTCGAGCGGCGGACCGACCGGCTGACGCGGTGGAGCCGCCCCTCACCCCGGCGCCGCGGACGCCGGGTTGCCCTGGTGGGTGAACGCGGCCCAGTGGTGCAGACGGTGGAGGTCGGGGCGGGTGGCCTCGCGGCGCAGGAGGCCGTCGAGGGTGTGCGGGACCTTGCGGTGCGGGTTGAGCATCCACAGCTGGGCGGCGCGCAGGGCGTCGGGCGGGGCCAGCCCGCCGACGGTGAGGTGATGGTGGAAGACGGCCATCATCACGGCGGTGGCACTGTCGTGCACGGCCCAGCGGGACCCCACGACGTCGGCGGCGCCACCCGTGACCAGCGCGGTGGCGAGGGTCAGCGCCTCGTCGTGGTGGCGCGTGCTCAGGTCGGTCTCGCAGGCGCTGAGTACGACCAGCGGGCCCGCGGTGTCCGGCCGGCGGCCGTACGCGCCGTCGAGGATGCCGGCCACGGTGAGCCGGCCGGCGTCCTCGCCCGCGCCGGGCGGACCGGCCAGCCACAGCGCGGAGTCGGTGGGGCGCGGCGCGGCGACGGCGTGGCAGGACAGGTGCACCACGGACGCCGGTGATGCGCCGCCGGGCAGCGCCGCGAGCAGCTCCTCCGGCGTGCCCGCGGCGTCCGGCAACTCGTCCGTGGTGACGAACTCGCCGTAGCGGAGCGCGTCGGGGTAGCAGCCGGCCCGCAGCGCGGCCGTCTCCACCTCGGCCCACGGCAGGGTCAGCTCCGGGTCGGCGACGAGCACCTGCTGGCCGGCGGTGGGAGGCATGCGGCGACGGGCGGCTGCGGCCAGGAAGTGGGCGCCGGAGGAGGCGTAGCTGAGAACGGCCGCCTCGCACGCGTACCGGTGGCCGCGCTCGCCGTCGTCCGGGAAGCGTGCAGCGTGCCACGGCACGATACCGAGTTCGCCGCAGGGCACCAGTACGATCCGCGCCGGCCGGACCGCCGGCTCCACGCCTACGGCCACGAGCACCGGGCCCATCACCGCCTTCCAGGCCCAGTCGCACAGGTCGCCCAGCGCGGCCTGCCAGTGCCCCTCCCAGGCGGCCCGCCACGAAGAGTGCAGGTCCGGGTCGGCGAGCGCCCGGGAGCGGCCCGCCGCGGCGTCGAGGTAGCGCTCCAGCGGCGGGCTGCCCGGGGCCTCCATCTCCGGCAGGGGAAGGATGAGGGGAGCGGCGCCCGGGCGCAGGATCAGCGCGTGGCCGAGCCGTGGGTCGTTGGACAGGGGAGCACCGGGCACCAGGTAGACCAGCGCGTCCGTGCCCGTGGCGGCGAGCCCGTCCGTCAACTGGGCCACGTCCGCCGCGCCCACCAACTGCCGGGCGGCCGACCCCTCCCCGGCACCGGGGTGGATGCCCAGCGCGGACAGTGCCCTGCGTCGCAGCGCGCCCGGGATCGGCGGGCCGTCGGCCGACGAGGGCGGTGCGTCGCCGGTCCGGGTCCGCAGCGGGTCCGTGGGGACCTGGGCGCGCCACTGCCGGGCCAGCGCGTGCCGGCCGGCGTCGTCGAGCAGCTCGGGGATGCTCCGGGCGGCGGAGGCGGCCTGCAGCACCAGGGCACGCCCCATCTCCAGATCGGCCACCGCGTCGGCCGGCCGGCCGAGCCGGAAGTCGACGAACGCCAGCCGCCGCGTCAGCTGGGCCCCGTTGAGGGCCGCCGACAGGCCGTGGTCGGCGCCGAGTTGGAGCAGGACGCCGGCGGCCAGTTCGGCCAGCGCCTCACGGGTGATCCGTACGAACGCCAGCAAGTCCTCGGCGACCTGCGGGCCGCGTCGGGCGGTGCGAATGATGTGGGCCTCGGCCAGAATCCTCAGGAGGTCCACGCGCCGATGTGTGCCACGCCCTTCGGCGAGCAGTGCGCGGACGCGGGTCAGCTCGGTGATGGCTTCGTCCAGCAGCGCCGGGTCCTTCTCACCACGCACAACGGCGAGTTGCAGCCGTAGGCCGAGCTGGGCGCGCAGGTCGTACTCCTGCCCGTGATAGGCCTCCGGTCCGTCGAGCCGCCGGCGGATCTCGGCGACGTCGCGTTCCAGGGCCGCTCGCTCCTCGGCGGGGTCTGCCGCCTCGGCCGCTCCGGGCGCCTCGCGCTCGGTGTCCGGCTGTGCGTCCGCGCGCAGCTTGTCGAGCCGGTCCAACCGCTTCGCCACCTGGTCGCGCCACTCGCTGTCCGCCGGCAGGGCGGCGTGCCGGCCTCGGAGCTCCTCGCTCAGGCGCGGCAGCGCCTCGTGGTCTCCGGTGCGTTCCGCGCGCCGCAGCTCGCCGTCGGCGAGGGAGAGCGTGAAGTCGAGGGCCAGCGGTGCGTCGGGTGGCAGAGAGCCCTCGCGTTCCAGGGCGGCGCCCAGCCAGCGCATGGCGGCCAGGGAGACGTCGGCGTCGTGGAGGATGTCGCCGTGCGAGGCGGCTGCCTCCACGATCTCGGCCAGCTCCACCCGCAGGGCCGTGGCCCACCACGAGTCCGCGGGGCTCGCGTCGAGCGCCTCCTTGAGCAGGGTGGCGGCGTCCTCCAGGTAGCCGGGATCGCCGGTTCGTTGAGCCAGGAAATGGTCGTTCATGGCCGCGGAGCGCCGCTCGCGAATGCCGAGGTGGGAGACGAAGTCCTGTAGATGGCTGTCGAGATAGTCGAAGAAGCCGGGCTCCACGGGGAAGCTAATCGGCCACTCGTCGAGGCGGTCGCCGCCGTCGTCCGGTTCCGGCACGGGCCGCTCCACCGTGCCGAAGTCGACCGAACCGGGCTCCCTGAACTCCACTATGACGAGCAGGTAGGCGTGGAGCCTGGCGACCCGGGCCCGCTCGGGTGCGTCCGGCGGCAACGCGCGCAGCGCACGCAGCACCAGGTCGGCGGCGCGGCGGATGCCGTCGGTGCCGGCTGCCCTGCCGGCGCCGGCCTTGCGCAGCAGCGCCGCGGCTTCCGGGTCCACCAGGTCCTCGCCGAAACCGGTTCGCCCGTCGTCCTTGGGATGCAACTTGGTGTTCAGCCAGACCAGGACGCGGGTGAACTGCGGCGTGCTGCGTGAGCCGGCCAGGGCCACCAGGCCGCGGACGGCGTCGAGCAGCGCGTCCTCGGGGGCGATGGCCTCATCGGGGGCGTCGGTGTCCTGGGCGCTGTCGGGCGCGGCGGCCGCACCCGTGGCGGCTGCTTCGATGGCCGCCCCTGCCCTCTCCGCCGCTGCCGTCTCCGCTGTCGCCCCGGGGGAAGCCCCGCCGGGGGTGAGCATCAGCTCGAGGTCCCGCTTGACGCACGCGGTCTGCTTCTGGAGCTCCGGGTCGAGCGGGGCCGCGGCGATGCGGTCGACCACCTCCAGGGCCTCCGTGATGTCCCGGCGCAACGACTCGGTCAGCACCCGTTCGTCGGCGGCGGAGAGCAGCGCCTCCTGAAGGGCGGTGCGGGTGCCGTCGGCGCGGGGCAGGGCAAAGGGCACGAGGAGGAAGATCAGCATCATGCGGGCCTGCACCACGAGCAGGCTGTCCAGCGGCCCCCTGCGGTCCGCCCACCGCAGGCGCCGTAGCGCCTCCGTTCGCTCGCTGGAACCGGACGACGCGGTTTCTTCCCTGCTCAGGCAACACGCGCCGAGCACGAGGCCCAGGTGGATGATGACGAAAGGTAGGAATTCCTCCTCGTTCCGTTCGGTCAGCGCGACCTCCGCGCTGACGAGCCGCTCGCCCACCGGCGTCAACGTCTCGGCGGGCGGCCAGTGCTCCGCGAGGTCCAGCAGCCGTCGGGCCTCCCGGACGGCGTCCTCCGCCTCCCTCCGCAATTCCGCCAACCCGGTGCCGTCGTCGTCCGGTCGAACCTCGCTGCCCATCGGCTCCCCCGCCGTGCGCGTGCCTCGCCCCGTAGGACCCACTTCCTCTCAGTCTCCAGGAACGGTTAACGTCCGCGCATGACAAGCACGCCAAGCGGTGTCGTCAACGGCGGCATCTCCTTCTGGTACGCGGACGACGGTCTTCCGGCGGTGCGGGAGCCGCTTCCCGGGGACGCGTCCGCCGACGTCGTCATCGTCGGCGGCGGCTACACGGGGCTGTGGACCGCGTACTACCTCAAGAAGGCCGCCCCCTTCCTCCGGATCACCGTTCTGGAGCAGAAGTTCTGCGGCTACGGCGCCTCCGGCCGCAACGGCGGCTGGCTGTACAACGGCATCGCGGGCCGCGACCGGTACGCGAAGCTGCACGGTCACGAGGCCGCCGTACGGCTGCAGAAGGCGATGAACGACACCGTGGCCGAGGTCGTCGCGGTCGCCGAGGCCGAGTGCATCGACGCCGACGTGCACCGCGGCGGGGTGCTGGAAGTGGCGACCACGCCCGCCCAGCTGGCCCGGCTGAAGGCATTCCACGAGCACGAACTGTCGTACGGCGAGAAGGACCGCGAGCTGTACGGCGCCCGGCAGACCGCCGAGCGGATCAGGGTGGCCGGCGCGGTCGGCTCGACCTGGACCCCGCACGGGGCCCGGCTGCACCCCGTGAAGCTGGTGAAGGGCCTCGCGGCGGCCGTCGAGGCGCTCGGCGTCACCATCCACGAGTCGACCCCGGTCACCGAGATCCGCCCCAAGCACGCCGTGACCCCCTACGGCACGGTCCGCGCCCCCTACATCCTGCGCTGCACGGAGGGCTTCACCGCCTCCCTGAAGGGCCAGCGGCGCACCTGGCTGCCGATGAACTCCTCGATGATCGCCACCGAGCCGCTCACCGACGAGCAGTGGTCGGCCGTCGGCTGGGACGGCCGGGAGACGCTGGGCGACATGGCGCACGCCTACATGTACGCGCAGCGCACGGCCGACGGGCGGATCGCGCTCGGCGGGCGCGGGGTGCCGTACCGCTTCGGTTCGCGCACCGACAACGACGGCCGCACCCAGCCGGAGACGATCGAGGCCCTGCGGGAGATCCTGACCCGCTTCTTCCCCGCCCTCGCGGGCGTGCGCGTCGAGTACGCGTGGTCCGGTGTCCTCGGTGTCCCGCGCGACTGGTGCGCCACGGTCACCCTCGACCGGGCCACCGGCCTCGGCTGGGCGGGCGGCTACGTCGGCTCGGGCGTCGCCACCACCAACCTCGCCGCCCGCACCCTGCGCGACCTCGTCCAGCAGGACTCCGGCCAGGCCGGCCGCACCGAGCTGACCGACCTGCCCTGGGTGAACCACAAGGTCCGCAAGTGGGAGCCGGAACCCTTCCGCTGGCTCGGCGTCCAGGGCATGTACGCCACCTACCGCGCGGCCGACCGGCGTGAACTCCTCCACCCGGGCACGCAGTCCTCCCGCCTGGCACAGGTTGCGGACCGGGTGGCGGGGCGCCACTGAGGTATCCGGGGCTGACCCGCGCCGCACGGACCACGGGTGAGGGGGAGGGCGGCCGTCGGCCACCCTCCCCCTCGACGGTTGCGGCGCGAGGCGCGGCGGGTCAGGCCGCCGGCTCCGCCACCCGCGCCCCGGCCCGTGCGCCGTGCCCGGGTGCCTTGGCCGTGACCAGCAGGCCCGCGACCAGGCCGGCGAGGAGCATGATGCCGGCGGCCCACCAGATGGCGACCGTGTAGCCGTGCACCACGCCCTCCGGGACCACGGTGGCCTTGTCGGCCGGGCTGTGCAGATGGGCTGCGAGGTAGGCGGTGGTGCTGGTGGTGGCGATGGTGTTGAGCAGGGCCGTACCGATCGAGCCGCCCACCTGCTGGGCGGTGTTGACGGTGGCCGAGGTGACGCCGGAGTCGCGCTCGGGGACGCCGGCGGTGGCGGTGGCGAACACCGGCATGAAGGTCAGGCCCATGCCGAGGCCCATCAGGAGCAGCGAGGGCAGGATCTCGGTGGTGTAGGAGGAGGCGACGGTCATCCGGGTCAGCAGGAGCAGGCCGGAGGCGGCGATGAGCGTGCCGGGCACCATGAGCACGCGCGGGGCCACCCGGTGCAGCAGGCGGGCCGATATCTGGGTCGAGCCGGTGATCACCGCCGCGGTCAGCGGGAGGAAGGCCAGGCCCGCCTTCATCGGCGAGTAGCCGAGGATGACCTGCAGGTAGTAGGTCATGAACAGGAACAGCCCGAACATGCCGATCACCGCGAGCATCATGGTCAGGAAGCAGCCCGCGCGGTTGCGGTCCTTGACGATGCGCAGCGGGAGCAGCGGGCTCGGGGCGCGGTTCTGCCACCAGACGAACGCGATGAGCAGGACGACACCGCCCGCGAACAGGCCGAGCACCAGCGGGTCGGTCCAGCCGCGCGGCTCGGCCTCGCTGAAGCCGTAGACGATCGCGACGAGTCCGCCGCAGCCGAGCAGGACGCCGGGTACGTCGAGGCGGGCGTCGGTGCGGCCGGGGCGGTCGTGCAGCAGGGCGAAGGCGCCGAGGACCGCGGCGATGGCGATGGGCACGTTGACGTACAGGCACCAGCGCCAGTTCAGGTACTCGGTGAGCAGACCGCCGACGATGAACCCGATCGCCGAGCCGCTGCCGGCCAGGGCGCCGTAGATGCCGAAGGCCTTGCTGCGTTCGCGCGGGTCGGTGAACGTCGTGGTCAGCAGGCTCAGCGCGGAGGGCGCGAGGACGGCGGCGAAGACACCTTGCAGGGCGCGGGCGCCGAAGAGCATGCCGGGGCCGGTGGCCGCTCCGCCCAGCGCGGAGGCGGCCGCGAAGCCGACGAGCCCGATGACGAAGGTCCGCTTGCGGCCGACGAGGTCCGCGATCCGGCCGCCGAGCAGCAGGAGTCCGCCGAAGGCCAGGGTGTAGGCGGTGATCACCCACTGCCGGTTGCCGTCGGTCATCCCCAGGTCGTGCTGTGCCGAGGGCAGTGCGATGTTCACGATCGTCGCGTCCAGCACCACCATCAGCTGGGCGAGAGCGATGACGACCAGGCCCCACCAGCGGTGGGGACCGGCTCCTTCGGCTCCGGCCGGCGCCGACGGGGCGTCACCCGTTCGGCCGATACCCATCTCGTCAGAAGACCACGAATCAGGGCGTATCGCATCCGCGTGCAGGGCCTTGCCGTGCTTGGGCCTCATGGCTCCAGCACCACCTTTCCGATCGTGCCGCGGTTCTCCAGCGCCCGGTGTGCCGCGGCCGCCTCGCAGAGGGGGAAACGGGTGACGGCCGGGCGCAGGCGGCCCTGGCCGGCCTCGGTGAGGGCGCGCAGTTCGAGGGCGCGCAGACCGCCGGCCTTCTGCAGCATCGCCGGGCCGAGGACCGACTCGGAGAGCCCGTCGACGAAGTGGCCCCGGGCGCCCTCCCCGATGCCCTCCGCCGACCAGCCGAAGACGAGATGCCGGCCGCTGGGCCCGAGCAGCGCCACGGCCTCCCGGGCGACCGCGCCGCCGACGCCGTCGTAGACGATCGAAGCGGGCCGGCCGGCGAGATGGGCGCGGACCCTGGCCGGCCAGGCGGTGTCGTTGTAGTCGACGGCGAGGTCGGCGCCGTCGGCCCGCACGTGGGCGGTCTTCTCCGGCCCGCCCGCGAGGCCGATCACCGTCGCTCCGGCGTTCTTGGCGTACTGCACGAGCAGGGTGCCGATGCCGCCGGCGGCCGCCGGTACGACGACCACGTCGTCCGGGCCCGGCTCGGCGAACTGCGCGATCCCCAGCGCCGTACGCCCCGTACCGATCATGGCGACGGCCTCGGCGAAGCCCAGTCCTTCCGGGATCTCGTGCAGGCGTTCGGCGGCGGTGACGGCGAGTTCGGCGTACCCTCCGGGCGCGAAGCCCAGGTGGGCGACCACCCGCCGGCCGAGCCACGTCTTCTCCACACCGTCGCCGACGGCGTCCACGACCCCCGCGACCTCACGGCCGGGGACGGTCGGCAGCGCGAGCGGTTCGGGCAGCGGACCCTGCTGACCCTCGCGCAGGGCCGTGTCGAGGAGGTGCACCCCGGCCGCCGCGACGGCGATCCGCACCTCGCCGGGCCCCGGGACCGGGTCCGCGGCCTCTTCATAGGTCAGGTTCTCGGCCGGTCCGAAGGCGTACAGGCGCACGGCGTGCATGGGACCCCCCAGTGATCGTGTCTCCGTCTCCGGAGGCCACTTTTCAACCTCAAGCATGCTTGAGGTCAAGGACGGTCCGGCCGAGGATCAGCGACACCGCGGTGACCGCGCTGTTGAAGGACACCTCCGACAGCACGCCCGGCGCCGCCACCTGGTCGCCGGCCAGGTAGACGCCGTCGCCGCGGTCCACCGAGGGCCGGTCCCGCCAGCTGGTCCCCGGCAGGTCCACGGCCCCCGTACGGCCCTCCGCCACGGACTCCCGGCGCCAGGTGACCCGCTCCCGCCAGCCCTCGAAGGCCAGGTCGAGCAGCTCCTCGGCGCGGGCGAGACCGCCGGCGCGCGGCTCGCCGGGCCCGATCGGGATCTGCCCCTGGATCAGCTGCTCGCCGGCCGGGGCGAGGGTCCGGTCCTGCGCGGTGAACCGCTCGATCCAGCCGGGCGCGTCCAGGTCGGAGACGGCGAAGGCGTCCCCGCGCCGGGTGCGCAGGGCGAGGTCGAGCAGGACGGTACGGCCGCCGGGCCAGGTCAGCGAGTCGTCGCCGAGCAGCCGCCGGGCGGCGGACAGGGAGGTGGCGACGACCACGGGGGTGTCGGTCGGCAGGGTGTCGACGCGGGACAGCGTCTCGATCCGCACGCCGAGGTTCCAGGCCCGCGCGGCCATCCGGTCGATGAGGCTCGCCCAGCCGCCGCGTGGATAGTGCGCCTCGGGTGGCAGCTTGGTGGCCCGGCGCAGCCGCTCCTGCACGAAGGCGGCGGACAGGGCGCCCGGGTCGTGGTGGAAGAGGGCGACGGCGGAGTAGTTCGCCGCCGCCCGGGCGCCCTCCTCACCGGCTATGCCGGTCGCCCAGCTGAGGAAGTCGCTGTCGACGGGGGCCTGGCGGACGCTGGGGCGCAGCAGCTTGAGCAGCGCGAAGGGCGGGGTGCGGCGCAGGACGCCGTGGTGACGCAGCCGCAGCCGGGCCGCCTCCAGGGGCGGGAGCGGGGCGAGCGGCCCGATCAGGTCCCGCTGTTTGAGCCAGGTCCAGTGCGGGCCGCCGTTGTAGAGGGCGTGCGGGCCCTCGTTCGTCCGGTACGGCGCCTCGGCGGTGCGAGCCCGGCCGCCCAGGGTGTGGTGGGCCTCGTACACGGTGACCTCGGCGCCTGCCTCGGCGGCCGTGATGGCGGCGGTGAGCCCCGCGAAGCCGCCGCCGACGACGGTGATGCGATGCATGGGGTGCGCTCTCCCTCGGGTCGGTTCACCTTCCGCATATACGACCGAACAGGACCCGGAAATGTGACATCGGCCCGGCGCGGATCCGAAGTCCGCAGCTCAGGCGGGTTGTCAGTGGCGGGGTGCAGCATGGGGCCATGGCGAGGAGAGCGACGGGCACGAACAGGGCGGGGGTCAAGGGCGCACGGCGGCCGGAGCTGCGGCTGCCGCCCCTGGAACCCTGGACGGACGGGGAGTTGGCGCCGGACGGTGACTACGACGGGCTGGAGTTCCGAGAGGCGGACCTGGCCGGGCAGGACGGCGCGGGCGCCCGCTTCCTGGACTGCGCGCTGACGGGCTGCGCGGTGGACGAGACGGCACTGGGCCGGGCCCGTTTCCTGGACTCGGTCCTCACCGGCCTGCGGGGCGTCGGCACCCACCTCGCCGAGTCCACGCTCCGCGACGTCGAGCTGATCGACCCCCGCCTCGGCGGCACTCAGCTCCACGGCGCCGTCCTGGAGCGGGTCGTGATCCGCGGCGGCAAGATCGACTACCTCAACCTGCGCGAGGCCCGCCTCAAGGACGTGGTCTTCGACTCCTGCGTCCTGGTCGAGCCGGACTTCGCGGGCGCCCGCCTGGAGCGGGTCGAGTTCCTCGACTGCGCCCTGAAGGAGGCCGACTTCAGCGGTGCGACCCTGAAGGACGTGGACCTGCGCGGGGCCGCTCCGCTGGAGATCGTCCGGGGCCTGGACCGGCTGAAGGGGGCGGTGATCAGCACCGGGCAGCTGCTCGATCTGGCGCCGGTGCTGGCGGGGGAGCTGGGGATCCGGGTGGAGGACTGAGCGCTCAGGGCAGGCGAGGGAAACGCGACTGGAGGGTCCAGATCGCCGGGTTCTCCGCCAGGTCCTCGTGAAGGTCGGTCAGGTCGGCGAGGAGGTCGTGCAGGAAGTCTCGTGCCTCGCGGCGCAGTTCGGTGTGGGAGAAGGTGAGCGGGGGCTCCTCGGCCGGCATCCAGTCGGCCTCGACGTCCACCCAGCCGAAGCGGCGCTCGAACAGCATGCGGTCGGTGGACTCGGTGAAGTCCAGCTCCGCGTGCTGCGGCCGGGAGGCGCGGGAGCCCATGGGATCCCGGTCCAGCTGCTCCACGATGTCGCACAGCGCCCACGCGAAGTCCAGCACCGGCACCCATCCCCAGGCTGTGGACAGCTCCCGGTCCGACTTGGTGTCCGCGAGATAGACGTCCCCGCAGAACAGGTCGTGCCGCAGCGCGTGGACGTCCGCGCGGCGGTAGTCGGTCTGCGGCGGGTCCGGGAAGCGGTTGGAGAGGGCGTAGCCGATGTCGAGCACGGAAGAGATGGTGTCACGCCCACCGCCCCACCCCTGCTCCCGTCTGCTCCGCCAGCCTAAGATCACTGACATGTCCAGATCCGCGCGCCTTGTCCCGGCGGTCGCCACCCTGCTCGCTCTCGCCCTCACCGGCACCGCGTGCGACGGCGGGGTCCACGGCACCCCAGGGGGCTCCGGCCTGCGCGATCCGTACTTCCCGAAGGCGGGCAACGGCGGCTACGACGTCACCCACTACGCCCTCACCCTCGACTACACCCCCGGCACCCGCCACCTCACCGGCAAGGCCGTCATCACCGCCCGCGCCACGAAGGACCTGTCCGCCTTCGACCTCGATCTCGCCGGACTGGACGTCGACTCGGTCACCGTCGAGGGCAGGCGCGCCCGCTGGAACCGCGCCGGCCAGGAACTCACCGTCCGGCCCCACGACGACCTCGACAAGGGCGAGACGTTCAGCACGACCGTCCGCTACGCGGGCAGACCGAAGACCCTCACCGACGCCGACGGCTCCGAGGAGGGCTGGCTGCGCACCGCGGACGGCGCCCTCGCGCTCGGCGAGCCCGTCGGCGCCATGGCCTGGTTCCCCGGCAACAACCACCCCTCGGACAAGGCGACGTACGACATCACGGTCACCGTCCCGAAGGGCCTCCAGGCCGTCTCCAACGGAGAGTTGACCAGCCAGCGCACCAAGGGCGGCCGGACCACCTTCGCCTGGCACTCCGCCCAGCCCATGGCCAGCTATCTCGCCACGGTCGCCATCGGGCACTACGACATCACCCGCACCACGGGCCCGCACGGCCTGCCCGTCCTCACCGCGGTCGACCCCACCCAGGCCGAGGACAGCGCGAAGGTGCTCGCGAAGATCCCCGAGATCATCGACTGGGAGGAGACCAACTTCGGGCCGTACCCGTTCTCCTCCACCGGCGCGATCGTCGACCGCCCGAAAGACGTCGGCTACGCCCTGGAGACCCAGACCCGGCCCGTCTTCCCCGCCGACCAGTTCGACACCAGCACGCTCGTGCACGAACTCGCCCACCAGTGGTACGGCGACTCGGTCACCCCGAAGAGCTGGCGGGACATGTGGCTCAACGAGGGCTTCGCGACCTACGCGGAGTGGCTGTACGAGGAGGACTTCGGCGACAAGAGCGCCCAGGAGACCTTCGACGAGCTGTACAAGGACGACGACGAGGCCCTGTGGGCCTTCCCGCCGGCCAAGCCCTCAAGCGCCGCGCACATCTCCGACAGACCGGTCTACGACCGCGGCGCGATGGTCCTGCAGAAGATCCGCCAGAAGGTCGGCGACGACACCTTCTACGACATCATCCAGGGCTGGGCCGCCACCCACCGCTACGGCACCGCCGACACGGCCGACTTCACCGCGTACGTGGAGAAGAAGGCCCCGGACAAGGACTTCCGCGAGATCTGGAAGGACTGGCTGTACGGCGACGGAAAGCCGGACCACCCATGACAGGCGGCCCGGCCTTCACTCACCTGCGAGCTAGTTGACGTTCACGGCCTTCCAGGCCGCCGCCACCGCGTTGTACTCCGCGCTGCCCGAGCCGTACAGGTCCGCCGCGGCCTGCAGGGTGCCGGTGCGGGCGCCCGCGTAGTTGGTCGTCGACGTGAAGTACGTGGTCAGGGCCTTGTACCAGATCTGGTCGGCCTTGGCCCGGCCGATGCCGGTGACCGTGGAGCCGTCGTAGGTCGGGGAGTTGTAGGAGACCCCGTTGATCGTCTTCGCGCCGCTGCCCTCGCTCAGCAGGTAGAAGAAGTGGTTGGCGACGCCCGACGAGTAGTGCACGTTGAGGCGGCCGACGGTCTTCGACCAGTAGTCGGCGGAGCTGCCGTCCTTGCTGGGCTTGTCCATGTAGCGCAGCGGGGTGCCGTTGCCGTTGATGTCGATCTTCTCGCCGATGAGGTAGTCACCGGGGTCGGAGGCGTTGTTCGCGAAGAACTCCACCGAGGTGCCGAAGATGTCCGAGGTGGCCTCGTTCAGACCGCCGGACTCGCTCCGGTAGTTGAGCTTCGCCGTGGCCGCGGTCAGGCCGTGGCTCATCTCGTGACCGGCCACGTCGAGCGAGGTCAACGGGTCGTTGTTGTTCGCGCCGTCGCCGTACGTCATGCAGAAGCAGCTGTCGTCCCAGAAGGCGTTGACGTAGGCGTTGCCGTAGTGGACCCGCGAGTAGGCGGCCTTGCCGTCGCCCGCGATGCCGTTGCGGTTGAACGCGGACTTGTAGAAGTCCCAGGTGACGGCGGCGCCGTAGGCGGCGTCGGCGGCGGCGGTCTGGCGGTTGCTGTTCGTGCCGTCGCCCCAGACGTCGTCGGCGTCGTGGAAGAGGGTGCCGGTGCCGGACGTGCCGCCGTTCAGGTCGTACGTCTTGTGGCCACCGCGGCCGCCGTCGATCAGGTCGAAGCCGCCGGAGGCCGACGGGGTGGTGCCGAGCGTGACGGTGCCGCTGTACCGGCTGTTGCCCGTGCCGGTGTCGATGCCCTCGTAGGAGTAGAGCTTCTTGCCGCTCTGCGCGTCGGTGATGACGTGCAGCTCGCTCGGGGTGCCGTCGTGCTGGAGGCCCTTGACGACGGACTCGTAGGCGAGGACCGGCTTGGCACCGGCCGCCCAGACGACCTTGCGGGAGGTCGACGTGGTGGCCTTGGCGGTGTCGGCGGCCTTGAGAGCGGTCTTCTTCGCGCTCGCGGGGGAGACGGCCGCGGTGGTGGTCGGCACGGATATCCGGGCCTTGACCGCCTTGTTGACACCCTTCAGCGAACCGTTCTTCGCGACGTGGGTGACCAGGTCGCCGCCGAGGACGGGAAGCCCGGCGTACGTCCGCTCGTAACGGGTGTGGACGGTACCGTCCACGTCCTTCATCACGTCCCGGACGACCAGCTTCTCCTTGGCGCCGAGGCCGAGTTCCCGGGCCGCTGCACCGGCGTGCTGCTGGGCCGACTCGATGGCGGCGGCGCGGGCCGTGGCGCCGAGCGGGAGGGCGGTGGCGCCGGGGGTGTGCGTGGGGGCGGCGGTGGCGGCGCCGTTCTGCAGCGCGAGGACGACCATCGCGGCCGAGCCGACCAGGGCGGCGGCGCGCACGGCGGTCTTGCGGGGAGCGTGGGGCTGCTGTCTCACTCGATCTCCTTCAGGCCGGTCTCCGTGGGGTGGAGACGCAGGCAGGACACAGGGGATGCACAGAACTGCGGCGGCGAGGAGAGAGTGACATCAAGAACGGCCTGTTTGACAGGTCGCCGACAAGACTTTACGTGTTTGTATCCGGAAGATGCGGTCTGACATCCGATATGCGGACATGGGGGGCGAGGAAACAACTCCCCTTAGATCCAGCGCGTTTGACGCCCGCGGTGTCACACCTCGCGCGCGTCAGCCTTCCCACTCGTCCAGCAGCCGCGCGAGGTCCGGCGGCCACACCGGCTCGGCCTCCTCGGCCAGTTCCCGCCTGTTCCACCAGCGCCAGGTGAGGATGCCGTCAGCGGTGTGGGCGGCGGTCAGGTCGGGGCCGGTCGGTTCGCGGTGGGGGCCGTGGACGACATAGATGTGCTCGTGCTGGTGGACGGGGATGCCCGAATGCGTGAAGTCGTGCTCCCAGGTGCACAGGAGAGGGCCGGGCGGCAGGTCGGTCCAGCCGGTCTCCTCGGCCAGCTCCCGCAGGGCGCCTTCGACGGGCCCCTCGCCCGGCTCCAGGCCACCGCCGGGCAGGGTCCAGTGGACGCCGACCTCGACGTTGTCGTAGCGGAAGAGGAGCACCGCGCCCTCGGGGTCCACGACGGCAACGCGGGCCGCCCGCCGAGGCGTCCGCAGGACCTTGCGCAGCACGGCGCACGGGCGGCCGTGGGCGCGGTCGGGGCGGTGGTCGATGATCTCGTAGCCGAGGGCGGTCCAGAACGCCAGCCCGCCCGCGTTGTTGTCCAGGACGGCGAGCCGGACGGCCCGGCGCCCGGCGGCGCGGAAGCGCTCCTCGACCAGCGTGGCGACCCGCCGGCCGTACCCCTTCCCCTGCTCGGCCGCGTCCACCATCAGCAGCCCGATCCACGGGTCCGGGTCGGCCGGGTCGGGGTGCCGCGCGAGTGTGATCACGATGCCGACCACACGCCCCGCGCTGCGGGCGAGCAGCACCTCGGCGTCCGGATGTGCCAACTCGTCGGCCAGCGCGGCTGCCACCTGATCGGGCCGTACGTCGTCCGGGTCGGGGAAGTCGCCGCTGAGCGCGTGGAACTCGTGGTTGGAGGCGTACAGGGCGGTCAGCTCGGTGAGCAGCTCAGCCGGGAGGGAGCCGTCGGTCGACGAGAGCTGTTCGAGGAGCATGACGGGACCCTATCCACTGACCGGCCGCTTTTCTGGGGCGCCGCGGTGCTGGATAGATTTCCGCAGGAGCCACACCATGTTCGGGGAGACGGAAGACGATGACGACCCAGCCACCGCCGTACGGCAACCAGCCTTCTTACGGCCAGCAGCCACCGCCACCACTCCCGCCGGCCACCGCCCAGCCCGGCTTCGGCCCGCCGCCCCAGTACACCTACGCCCCGACCGCACCCCCACCGCAGGCCAGTGGCCCGGAGTTCATGGCGGTCGACCGCCACAACTCGATCGTGGTCGACACCCAGGGTGTGGCCTTCGAGGACCACGGCATGTCCGTCGACTTCCCCTGGCAGGAGATCCGCAGCGTCCACTACAAGGCGAATCCGTCCGGCAAGGCCCTGATGGTGGCGGTGGTCCTCCCCGACGGCCGGTTCTACGAGTGCGTCGTCGAGGCGAAGCCGAGGGCACGGCTGGGGGAGTGGTTCGCCCAACTGTCCGCCGTGCTGGGGTATTACCGGCCGGCGGGCTCGTAGGGCTGCTACACGGCACCGAATGCGGGGACCCCCGGCCGAAGCCGGGGGTCCCCGCACAGCGCGGCGTCCGTCAGACGTTCACGCCGAAGTCCTGGGCGATGCCCACCAGGCCCGAGGCGTAGCCCTGGCCGACGGCGCGGAACTTCCACTCCGCGCCGTTGCGGTACAGCTCGCCGAAGACCATGGCCGTCTCGGTGGCGGCGTCCTCGGAGAGGTCGTAGCGGGCGATCTCGGCGCCGCCGGCCTGGTTGATGATGCGGATGTAGGCGTTGCGGACCTGGCCGAAGTTCTGGCCGCGGTTCTCGGCGTCGTAGATGGAGACCGGGAAGACGATCTTGTCGACGTCGGCCGGGAGGGCCGCGAGGTTGACGTTGATCGCCTCGTCGTCGCCCGCGCCCTCGCCGGTGCGGTTGTCACCCGTGTGGACGATGGAGTTGTCCGGGGTCTGCTTGTTGTTGAAGAACACGAAGTGGGCGTCGGAGTAGACCTTGCCCTGCGTGTTCACCGCGATGGCGGAGGCGTCCAGGTCGAAGTCCGTGCCGGTGGTGGTGCGGACGTCCCAGCCGAGGCCCACGGTGACGGCGGTCAGGCCCGGAGCCTCCTTGGTGAGCGAGACGTTGCCACCCTTGGACAGGCTTACAGCCATGATTGGGAGTCCCTTCCCTTTTAGGTTTCTGTGCCGACGAAGCTACCGTCACCGGGGAGAACGTCGAGGGGGGTCCCGATGGTTCCGGATCCCTTTACCTTTTTTACCAATGCCGAAAACCGGATGACGCGAGGCGGGCCGGACCGGGAACATGGGATGCATGTCCGGGCCTTACCTCATCCGTGGCTCCGTCTCGCTTCCCGAGGCCGAGCTGACGTGGCGTTTCTCCAGATCCTCCGGGCCCGGCGGGCAGCATGTGAACACCAGCGACTCACAGGTGGAGCTGCGCTTCGACCTCGCGGCCACGGAGGCGCTTCCCGAGGTGTGGAAGGAGCGGGCGCTGCAGCGGCTGGCCGGGCGACTGGTCGACGGGGTCGTGGTCGTACGCTCCTCCGAGCACCGCTCCCAGTGGCGCAACCGCGAGACCGCCGCCGTGCGCCTCGCCGCCCTCCTCGCCGAGGCGACGGCCCCACCGCCCAAGCCGCGCCGGCCGACCCGGATACCGCGGGGCATCAACGAGCGGCGGCTGCGGGAGAAGAAGCAGCGCTCGGACACCAAGCGGGGCCGCTCGGGCCGGGACTGGGGCTAGCCGCCCGGCAGTCGCCCCACATCGCCGTCATCGAGATCGTGACCGACCCGGCGCGGCCGGTCACGCTCGTCGTCGAGCCCTTCTAGGCCAGGTTGAGCACGCCGACCGTCTGGTCTCCGCTCGTCTCGCCGTTCTTGCGGAAGCCGAGGCGGAGGTAGAACTCCTCAGGGCCGTCCGGGCCGGGATGCCAGGTGACGTACATCTCCTTGGCGCCCCGGCGGCGGAGTTCCGCGGCGACGGAGTCGACGGCGAAGCGGCCGTACCCCTTGCCCTGTTCCTCGGCGGCGATGTTCAGCCGCCACAGGCCGGAGCGGATCGCGCTGCCGTCGTCGTGCCAGTCGATGTCGAGGAAGGCCATCAGGAAGCCGACCGGGCGGTCGCCGTCCACGATCAGCCGGGGCCAGGCGAGGCCGGCCCGGTGGACATACGCCTCGGCGAGGGAGTGGGCGACCGGTTCGACCGCGTGTTCCTGGTCGGGGCGGATGCGAATGGCGAGAGCGGCTTCGACATTCCGGGGCGTTATCTCTTCCAGATGAGCAGTCATCCGCGCACATTAAGCAGATCGCCGACGGCACAGCCATGGAATTCCCGGGCGCCCGATTACCCCAACTGCCGGTAGCGGCCCCGGAAATACATCAGCGGGCCGCCCTCGGCGCTCGGCACTCGGGCGGTCAGCACCCGGCCGATGACGAGGGTGTGGTCCCCGGCCACCACCCGCTGCTCGGTGCGGCACTCCAGGGTGGCCAGCGCGCCGCCCACCAGCGGGGCGCCGGAGACCTCCCCGCGGAGATAGGGGAGGTCCTCGAAGAGCAGACGGTCGCTGATCCGGCCCTTCATGGCGAAGCGGCCGGCGATGTGACGCTGGCTCTCGGCGAGGACCGAGACCGCCCACAGCGGCTGCTCGTCGAGCAGGTCGTCCATGCGGGCGCCCGTGCGCAGGCTGACCAGCACCAGCGGCGGGTCCAGAGAGACGGACATGAACGCCGTGGCGGTCATGCCGACGTCCTCGCCGCCCGGCGCGGTCGGGTCGTCCGGATCCAGCGGCGGCTCCTGCGCGGTCACCAGGACCACGCCCGCGGCCAGCCGGGACATAGCCGCCCGGAACTCGTCGTTGCTCACCCCCTCAGCATGCCCGGGTGGGGGTCCCCCCTGCTCGAGCGAAGCCGAGAGCTTGGGGGAAGCTGTGGCGGTGAGTGAGGGAGTGTTCAGCACGCCGGAGACGCTAATCTCCGCTCCGTGCGCGCCGCATCGGGCCCTGGACCGAACCGGGTCCTAGGACCCGGGGACCAGTAAACACACACAGGGAAAACGCAGAAACTCCACCCAATTGTTCACGTTCCTCTGTGACTTGAGTCACAAGGGGCAGGAATTGTTGACCCTGTGTACCGAGTGGGCAGCGCGCTGTGATTCAGTGGCGGGAAGCTAAGAGCACGACAAGAACCACCGGGGTAAGGAAGCGCCGAAGACAACCCTTGATTCGCTGCGAGGTCTCGGGGGGAGGGCGAGCATGGAGACCGAGTCGGAGCCGTATGTCCGTCTTGCGTCCCTGCGGCAGCTGCACCAGGTCATGGCCGACATGAACACGGCACGCAGCCTGGCGGACACACTGCAGACCGTCTCCGACGGCGCGGTGAACGCCCTCGGGTACGAGATGGCGTGTGTCAACCTCGTACGCCCCGACGGCGACCTCGTCGTCGCCGCCTTCTCCGGCAACCCCGCCGCCGAGGCCCTGATCACCGGCCGGGTCGGCTCCCGCGACTCCTGGCTGCGCCGGCTGAACATGGGCGAGCAGTGGGGCGACCTGATCTTCATCCCGCACACCGAGGGCTGGGTGCTGGACGACGACGACGTCCCGCAGTGGTACACCGACGGGCCCGCGCCCCGCTTCGAGGACGAGTGGCACCCCTCCGACCGGCTCTTCGCACCGATGTACACGCCCGGCGTGCAGGGCGGCTCCTCCGGTGAGCTGCTCGGCGTCATATCCGTCGACCGGCCGCGCAACGGCCGCCACCCCGGCGCCTGGGGCCGCGAGGCCCTCCAGATGTACGCCTTCCAGGCCGCCATCGCGATCAGCAACGCGCGTCTACGTGCCAATATGCAGCGCGCCCTGGTCCGCCTGGAGCGCGAGCAGCAGGCCCTCAGGGCCAGCGAGGAAAGCTTCAGGCAGGCCTTCGAGTACGCCCCCTCCGGCATGGCGATCGCCGAGATGGGCGGCGACCAGCACGGCCGGATCCTGCGCACCAACGACGCCCTGTGCCGCCTGCTGGGCCGCCCCGCCTCCGCGATGCGCCGCTACTCCTTCTCCGACCTCGTCCACCCCGAGGACATCGGGACCCTGCTCAGGACCTCCGCCGAGGGCGGCCGCGCGGAACTGCGCCTCGGCCGCCGCGACGGCTCGTACGTGTGGGTGTCGCTGCGCAACTCGGTCGTCGCGGACGCCGCCGATGGCCCCCGCTTCCTGCTCACCCACGTCGAGGACATCGAGGAGCGCAAGCGCCGCGAGCTGCAGCTCGCCCACCGCGCCTCCCACGACTCCCTCACCGGGCTGCCGAACTCCGCCGAGCTGCGCTCCCGGCTGTCGGCACGCCTCTGTCAGCGCCCGACCCACGCCGGCGCCCTGGAGTCCCTCGACGCGGCCTACGGCCACCCCGCCTTCGACGCCCCCGCCGGGCACGGCTTCGACTTCGCGTCGGGCGCGGAGGCGTACGACGGGTTCGACCACCACGTCCACACCGTCGCCCCCGAGGACGACCACGACGACGGCACCAAGGGCCTCGCGGTCCTCTTCTGCGACCTGGACGGCTTCAAGTCGATCAACGACCGCTTCGGGCACAACGCGGGCGACGCGGTCCTGATCGAGGTCGCCCGCAGGCTCTCCCGGGGCGTCCGCGACGGCGACACCGTGGCGCGCCTCGGCGGCGACGAGTTCGTGATCCTCGCCGACGGCCTCGGCAAGGCCGACGCCCAGGACCTCGCCGTACGCCTGCGCAACGAGATCATCCAGCCCATCCGCGCCGAGGGACGGGCCGTCCGGGTGGGCGCCAGTTTCGGCATCGGCTGGGCACACTGCGGCATGACTGCGGACGAAGTGTTGAAGTCAGCCGACGAACGGATGTACGTAGAGAAACGATCTCGTCCCAAACAGCACCGGCGCGCCGGATGATCCGCAGGTCAGTGAGTTGATGCGGTCCGAGTCACCCGTTTGGGTCAGCCAGAGCGGGTAGGCTCGCCATTCCAGACCTGTACCGCATCCACCCGCACCTGCTGAGGAGACCAAGGGATGACGCCCGGCGAAAACAGCCCGAGCACGCCCGAGGACGACGACCCGTTCGGCTATCTGTACGCCGACGGTCAGGCCAGAGGGGCCCAGCCGCCGTCCGGCGGGTACGGCTACCCGAACTCGGTCAGCAGGGTGCGTTCGGTCGGCGAGCGCACGTACGGCGGGCAGCAGGCGCAGCCCGGCGTCTCGCAGCAGCAGGGCACGTACGGTCAGCCGAACGCCCACTACCAGGCCCCGGAGACGCTCCCCGGCGGCGCCCCGACGAGCAGCCGGCCCGCGCCGACCCCGGCCCGCGGCGGCCCGAACACCAAGGGCCTGCTGATCGGCGCGATCGCCGTGGTCGCCGCCGTGGTGATCGGCATCAGCATCGCGATGCTCAACGACAACGGGGACGACAACAAGTCCGGCAACCAGGCGGGCGCCTCCCCGACTCAGTCCCAGACCGGCAAGCCGAGCCCGTCGAGCAGCAGCTCGGCGGCTCCGGGGGAGCTGCCCAAGTCCGACGCGAACGCCCTCCAGCTGGCCGGCGGGGCGACCAAGCTGTCGGACGTCAAGGGCGCGCAGGCGGCGGGCGGCGTCTATGTGGGCGGCCTGAACACGGTCGGGTCCTCGGTGACCTGGACGTTCAACAACATCCCCGAGGACGGCGCCTACACCCTCTTCGCGCACTTCAGCGTGCCGGGCCAAGACCAGGAGATGACGGTCACCGTCAACGGCAAGCCGTTCGGCTCGAAGCTGCCCTTGAAGAACTACGCGCATGCCAAGGACGGGGACTTGGTCAACGGCTGGACCACGACCTACGTGTGGCCCACCCTCAACAAGGGCCCCAACACGATCTCCATCTCCTGCCAGCCCGGCGACAAGTGCAACGCCCTTCTGGACCAGCTGTGGATCAAGAAGGGCCAGGTCAAACGTTGAGGCAGCCCTAGGCCGCGCTGACCGCCCCGGTCACCGCCACCCGCCCCACCAGCTCCTCGTACGCCGCCAGGTCGAACTCCCCCGCCGCCGGGGCCCGTACAGTCGCCGCCGACAGCGCGACCGCCCGGGCCAGTCGCTCCGGCCACGGCAGGTGTTCCACCAGGCCCGACAGCAGGCCCGCGACCGCCGAGTCGCCCGCGCCGGTCGGGTTGCCGTGGACGCGGGCGGGTGGGGTGGTGCGCCAGTGGCCCTCGGGGATCACGGCGAGCAGGCCCTCTGCGTCCAGCGAGGTCACCACCACCTGGGCACCAGGCTGGCACGCCGCTGAAGGGACGCCGGTACGGCCGTTGCCACGCCAGGCGCCCCTCGTCATACATCGGCCATCGGCGCCTACGACTTCGCAGCGCGGGCCCGCGCCTCGTGCACAGCCTTGCGCAGCGGCACCGCCTCGGCACACTCCTCACCCAGGCTGATCCGACACCCTGCGGTGCACTTCCTCACGTGGGTGGCCCAGGCAAGCCACTCCTGCTCGTCCACGAGGTGCAGTACCGGAATGTCGTCGTCAATCATGATTCGCCCCATCGCTCAGGGCGACGAACACGTACGCACGCACCGGGTGCTCTACTGCCTCCCACCGCCCCCAGTCGGGCGGCTCGGAGCGACTCCCATTCCTGGGCCCGGTGGGCCTCCGACCGCCCCAACACGCCTCCTCCGGCAGCAGGGGCAGCCCTTGCCCACTCCACCGCAGCCGCTCGGCCTGCCTCGCCCAGCGCATCCAACGGGCCGCGTTGGGGTTGGGGCGCCAGTACCGGGGCGCCTCCGGGGCAGAACTCGACGGTGGTACGCAGCCGTTGGCTGCTGTTGTGGGCCTGCCTCGCGTACGCGACTGGGGCGGCCTTGTCCGTAAGACACCCAGGATTCCGAGCACCCAGGCGATAGGGTTACGCATGTTGATAGCTCCTTGGCTGGCTGTTGACACTCCGCCCCGCAACGGCCCGGCAGCCGTTGTGGGGCACTTTTGTTCACTTGCAGTCGTTCCCAGCGCCGAATTCCTTCTCGGCCCACACGGTTTTCCCGGCACCCTCCGGCCGCACGCCCCACTTGTCGGACAGGGACTCGACCAACAGAAGTCCCCTTCCCCCGCCTCCCAGCCCATTGGGCTCGCCCAGCACAGGCATCCCATTGCGCTGGGTGTCCCGCACTTCAATTCGGTAGACGTTGCCGGCCTTTTCGATGGACATTCCGATCTGCCGACCGGAAGTACCCGGCACTCGTCCGTGAGTTACGGCGTTCGTCATTAACTCACTGACAACAAGCGCGAGATCACTTGCGAATCCGGTCTCACGGCCGATACCACAGGAGCTGAGGAAGGCGAGGCTGTCCGCACGGGCACGGGCTACTGATCGTGGGGTGGTGGGATACTGACAGCGAGCAAACGGTTCGGGCATGACAGATAACCCCCTGGGGCATGGCAGCTGACAGTGAGCGATCGACTACGAACAGGGCGACATTTGTAAGCTTGCACGCGGACCGGCAAGTTGCAAGCTTACAAACGACGTTCACTGCATCGAGTGCACGCCCAGGCGATCGAAGTCGACGCCGTGCACCGCTTGACACCCCAGGTCAGCAGAGAGGGAGAGGCGTCTGTGAGCGCCCGCCGCATCGATCAACCGACAGCCCGTCAGGTTCGGCTCGGGTCCATCCTCCGCAAGCTGCGAGAGGACGGCAGGCGCGGCACGCAGGACGCTGCAGCGCGCTCGTTGGGGTGGGTGCCTGCCAAGTTGAACCGCATCGAGACCGGGCGCGTCGGAGTCTCCGAGCGTGACCTGAATCAGCTCTTCAGTCTCTACGGTGTTACGGACGAGGGGCTACGGACGTACGTTCTTGACCTGCGCGCCCGGGGCAACGTGCGCGGGTGGGACAGTGACATTCGCAGCGTGGTGAGTGCCGTCTACGCCGACTACATCGGCTACGAGAGCGACGCGGTCGAGGCGTACAACGCCGAAACGAACCTGATTCCGGGCCTGTTGCAAACACACGCCTATGCGGGTGCGGTGCTCGACATGCACTTGCCTGACATCTCGGAAGAAGAAAGGTGTGAGCGGCTCGCCATTCGCGACAAACGGCAAGAGGTTTTCAAGCGACCGAACCCCCTGATTTTCTGGGGCGTCGTATCCGAATCAGCCTTTGAGCATGTTGTCGGCGGCCCGGACGTCATGGTCGAGCAACTCGAACATCTGTTGAACCTGTCCAAGGAATACCCGCATACGGTTAACCTCTACGTACTGCCGAAACAATCCCCATGGCACGCCGTCATGTGCGGATCATTCATGATTCTCAGCTTTCAGCGGAGCTGGGAACCAGATATTGTCTACCTCGACGGATTGACGTCAAATCGGTTCCTGGAAGAGGAATGGGAGGTTGCTACGTACAGTAGGCTGTTCCGGCGCCTTACAATGGAAGGATCCTATCGAGGGCCGAAATCCCTGGCGATAATTCAATATTACCTCAATGAACACCGCAAAGGCAGGTAATGTGTCTGCTCATGTAATTGACGATGCATCCACTCTGGGTGTGGAATGGAAGAAGTCATCCGTGTCCACCGGCGACGGCAACTGTGTGGAGTTCGCTGCCATCGGAGATGGTGTCGCCATCCGACACAGCAAAGCCCCCGGCGGTCCGGCTCTCCTTTACACGCGCTCGGAAATAGCCGCCATGATCGAAGGCGTCAAGGCCGGCGAGTTCGACTATCTCGCAGAGTGCTAGCGCAGGTTCTGGAGCCGTCAGGGCGCCCCTTCCAATAATGCAGCGATATGTAGACAGGGGCGGGCAATAATGCCACACCAGGGTGCCGCGAAGCCGCGCTCTCATCCAGCTTGTCCCTTGCTGCTTCTCGCCAATCCGTCGCCCCCTGGGTCGGTGTCGCGATCCAGTAAATTGCCGCGCCGCTCGCCCGGATCTGACCAGCTCAGGCTCCGGATGGGAAGTTTTCATCCCAGGTCGGATGAAAAGAGCCGCTGGGCCGTCGGGGTGTCAGCCCCGGCGGCCCAGCGGCTGGCGCCTGTAGTGACCAGTGGTCACCGGTGTTGGTCAGCCGACGCGTCCAACTTCGACGCACATTGCGGCTACCCAACCCGTCTTGCCGCGCCACTTCACCTTGTACCAGTCATTGTCGGACGGCCCTCCTGACCAACACTTGTAGGAGCCCCCGTTGTTCTGGCGGTTGCACGAGATTGTGAGGCAGGGAACTCTGGCGTTGGGATCAGTGATCGTCTGCTGAATGCTGGACGAGGTGCTGGGGCTGTTGTGGATGTTGAAGTAGTGGCCATCCATCATCCATACGCCCGCGACATCTGCTGACGCTGGTGAACTCATCGAGACGATGAGTCCCATCGTGGCTATGCCGAGAGCGGTTAGCTGCCCGATGGTCGACGACTTGCGCACGTGTTTCCCCCACGGAGAAGTGGATCTTTGGTCGCCGTCGAGTGTACGTTCTAAAAACTGCGGCGTGGCGATGTTCATTGGCCATAGTCCGTAGGATTCAGGCCCCGGTTACCTCGCCTGTCGCTGCCACTCGCGTCAGCAGTGCCTCGTACGCCCCCCAGTCGAACTCTCCCGCCGCAGCCGCCCGTACGGTCGCCGCCGACAGGGCGACCGCGCGGGCCAGCCGCTCCGGCCAGGAGAGCCGCTCCACCAGCCCCGACAGCAGGCCCGCGACCGCTGAGTCGCCCGCGCCGGTCGGGTTGCCGTGGAGGTGGGCCGGAGGGGCGGCGCGCCAGCGGCCTTCGGGGGTTGCCGCGAGCAGGCCTTCCGGGCCGAGGGAGGCGACCACCGCGTGGGCGCCGCGGCGGCGGGCGTCCTGGGTGGCGCGCAGCGGCTCGTGGGAGCCGGTGAGTTCGGCCAGTTCCTCGGTGTTGGGCTTGATGATGTCGGGGCGGGCCGCGACCCCACGGCGCAGGGGCTCGCCGCTGGTGTCCAGGAGTACGGGGACGCCGGCGGCGCGGGCGGCGCGGATCAGGCCCGCGTACGCGCCCACCGGTACCCCCGGTGGCAGGCTGCCGGAGAGGGCCACCGCAGAGGCGGGGACCAGCAACTCCTCGTAGCGGTCCAGGAAGACGCCCCACTCGGTGGGGGATATCTGCGGGCCAGGCTCGTTCAACTGGGTCGTGTCGCCGTACAGTTCGTCGACGATGGCGATCGTGCGGCGGGTCGGACCGGCGACCGGGACGAAGGCGTCCGTCACGCCTGGCGTGGCCGTCAAGTGCTCGCGCAGCACCTGGCCGGTGGCGCCGCCCGCGAAACCGGTGGCCGTCACCTCGTGTCCGAGGGCCGCCAGCACCCGCGCCACGTTCACACCCTTGCCGCCCGGCCGCTCGATGACGTCCGAGACGCGGTGCGAGGCGTGCGGCCGCAGGGACCGTACGCGATAGGTGATGTCGAGAGCGGTGTTCAGTGTGACCGTGAGGATCACCCGGGCCGACCTCCCTCGAAGTCCGCGTGCCATCGGTTCCGGGGCCCCGATCATGCCAAAGAGACGGCGGCCGGCCCAGTGCGAGGATCGGCCGCCGACTGGCGAAGCGGGGAACGGATCAGGGCAGTTGGGGCGCCACCACCCATTCACCCCTGCGCATCACGCCCTTCAGGTCGAATTTGGCGTCCAGCAGCACCAGGTCGGCGTCCTTGCCGGGCTCCAGGGAACCGATGCGCTCGGAGAGGCCCAGGAGACGGGCCGGGTTGGCCGAAAGAGCGGCGACCGCGTCCTCCACCGAAAGCTTGTCGACCGTCACCGCCCGCTTGAACGCGCGGTCCAGGGTGAGCGTGGAGCCCGCGATCGAGCCGCCCTCCACCAGACGGGCCACACCCTCGCTGACCTCGACCTCCAGCGGGCCGAGCATGTAGCGGCCGTCGCCGATGCCGGCCGCGTCCATCGCGTCGGTGATGAACGCGACCCGGGAGGCCCCCGCGTGATGGAACGCCAGCTCCAGCGCGGCGGGGTGGAGATGGGTGCCGTCGTTGATCAGCTCGACCGTCACCCGCTCGTCCTCCAGCAGGGCGGCGATCGGGCCGGGGGAGCGGTGGCCGAGCGTCGGCATGGCGTTGAAGAGGTGGGTGGCGACCGTGGCGCCCGCGTCGATGGCCTCGACCGTCTGCTCGTAGGTGGCGTCCGTGTGCCCGATCGCCGCGATCACGCCGTGCTCCGCGAGCAGCCGTACGGAGTCGATGCCGCCCGGCAGCTCGGTGGCGAGGGTGACCATCTTCGCCTTGCCGCGCCCCGCGTCGATCAGCTTGCGCACCTCGGAGGGGTCCGGGTCGCGCAGCAGCTCCTCGGAGTGCGCGCCCTTGCGGCACGGCGAGATGAACGGCCCCTCGAAGTGGATACCCGCGATGTCGCCCTGCTCGGCCAGCTCGCTCAGCAGCCCCGCCTGCTGCACCAGCAGATCCATCTCGTCGGTGACGGTGGAGGCGACCAGGGTGGTGGTGCCGTGCAGGCGGTGCGTGCGGATGGCTTTCAGCACGTCGTCCACCGTGCCCGAGAAGGAGGCTCCGCCGCCGCCGTGGTTGTGGATGTCGACGAAGCCGGGGACTACCCAGTGGTCGGTTACGTCGATCACCTGAGCGTTCGCCGGGGCCGTACCGGTGATGTGCCGGCCATCGACTGCCACCTGCCCGCTCTCCACGGTTCCGGTGGGGAGGACCACCTTCGCGCCGGTGAGCACCTGCGGGCCGGTGGGGGCTGATCGCGCCCACGCGGCGGAGCCGCATGTCGAGGCGTCCCGCGCCCCTGGGTCGGCTGCCATCAGTGGGTTACCTCCGTAGGGTCGGTGTGGTTGAGGAGATCCCGGGCGAGAAGTCCCGCGCCCAGGCAGCCGGCCGTGTCGCCGAGGGCGGCGGGGACGATGGACGGGAGTTTCTGGAAGGTGACCCGTCGCCGGACGGCGTCCCGCAGCGGTTGGAACAACACTTCCCCCGCCTCGGCCAGGCCGCCACCGATGATCAGCGTGCGCGGGTCCAGCAGGGTGAGCGCGGTGACCAGCCCGTCGGCCAGCGCGTCCACCGCCTCCTGCCAGACCCGGACAGCGTTCGGGTCACCGGACGCGACGGCCTTCGCGCAGTCGGCCGCGTCCGCTTCCGGGTCCCCGCAGGCCGCCGCCCACGCCTCGCTGACAGCGGAGGCGGAGGCGTACCGCTCCAGGCAGCCGCGCTGCCCGCAGGGGCACGGGGTCCCGCCGGGCCGTACGACGACATGGCCGATCTCGCCGGCGAAGCCGTGCGCTCCCGCCTCCACCCGCCCGTCGACGCCGATGGCGCCGGCGATGCCGGTGCCCAGCGGCACGAACAGGAACCGGTCGGCACCCTTGCCCGCGCCGATCCGGCCCTCGGCGAGCCCGCCGGTGCGCACGTCGTGGCCGAGCGCCACGGGTACGCCGAGCCGGTCGGCGAGCAGGGCGCGCAGGGGTACGTCCCGCCAGCCGAGGTTGGCCGCGTAGACGGCGACGCCGTGCTCCTCGTCGACGATGCCGGGGACCGCGAGGCCGGCCGCGGCGGCCGGTTCGCCGTAGTGCTCCACGCCGTACGCGCGTAGCTCCGTGGCGAAGTCGAGGATGGTCTCGACCACCGCGTCGGGCCCGCGCTCGCGGCCGGTCGCGCGGCGGGCGCGGTGCAGCAGTGCGCCGTCGTCTCCGACGAGGGCCGCCTTCATCCCGGTACCGCCCACGTCCAGGGCGATGACATGTCTCACGGGGGACAGTGTGGCCCGCGGACCCGCAAGAGGTCTAGTCCACTCGCGTGGTGTAGACCTTATGTGTCCACATATTGAACGGTCAGACAGCAGGGTTGGGGCTTTGAGGGTGCGTCGGCGTACGGCAGGAACGATCGCGGTGGTGTCCGCACTGGGCATGACGGCGGTCCTCGGCGGCTGCGGGAGTACGGGCTCCTCCGACGTGACCCTCAGACTGGTCGCGGCCGACTACGGCGACTCCTCGGCGAACAGCTCGAAGAGGTACTGGGACAAGCTGGCCGAGGCGTACGAGTCCCAGCACTCCGGTGTGAAGGTCGAAATCAGCGTCTACTCCTGGAACGACGTCGACCGCAAGGTCAAGGAGATGGTCGACGCCGGGGACGCTCCCGACCTGGCCCAGATCGGCGCCTACGCCGACTACGCGGCCGCGGGCAAGCTCTACCAGGTCTCCGACCTGCTCTCGATCCGCACCCAGGCCGACTTCCTCTCCCAGCTCTCCGACGCGGGCGAGTGGAAGCACGTGCAGTACGGCATCCCGTTCGCCGCCTCCACCCGGGTGCTCTTCTACAACAAGACCCTCTTCGCCAAGGCCGGCATCACCCCGCCCACCACCTGGAGCGAGCTGGCCGCCGACGCGCAGGCCCTCAAGGACAAGGGGGTGAAGTACCCCTACGCGCTGCCGCTCGGCTCCGAGGAGGCGCAGGCCGAGACCATGCAGTGGCTGCTGAGCGGCGGTGCCGGCTACACCGACGACGTCGGCACCTACACCATCGACTCGGCGCAGAACGTCGAGACCTTCACCTGGCTCAAGGACGACCTGGTCGGCAAGGGCCTGACCGGTCCGGTCGCCCCCGGCAAGCTCAACCGCGCGGACGCCTTCGCCGCCTTCGCCGACGGGCAGGTCGGCATGCTCAACGGGCATCCCACGCTGATCCAGCAGGCCGCCAAGAAGGGTGTGCAGTTCGGCATGGTCCCGATGCCGGGCCGCACCGGCAAGGCCAAGGCCGCGATGGGTGTCGCCGACTGGATGATGGGCTTCAAGCAGCACGGGCACGCCGAGCAGATAGGCGACTTCCTCGACTTCGTCTACAAGGAGAAGAACGTCCTGGCCTTCTCCCGCGAGTACGGACTCCTCCCGGTCACAGGCTCCGCGTCCAACACCATGACCGAGTCGGACTCCGCCCCCGACAAGGACCTGCGCCCCTTCCTCGACCAGCTTCCGATCTCCGAGCTGTACCCCGCAGGCAAGACCTCCTGGGCGACGGTCAGCGCGTCCGTGAAGAAGGAGATCGGCCAGGCGGTCACCCCCGGCGGCAGCCCCGCCGGAGTCCTGTCCCGCCTCCAGGCGACGGCGACCGAGGCGGACAGCAGCGACACGAACTGACCGGGCTGTCACTGCCCGGCATTACGGTGGCCCCATGGAACTGGGCACCCGCGAAAAGGCCATCCTCGCGCTGGAGCGCCGGACCTTCCCCGGCCCCGGCGCAAAGGAACGAGCCATCCGCGAGGAACTGGGCCTGCCCCCGGTCCGCTACTACCAACTCCTCAACGCCCTCCTTGACGACGAGCGGGCCCTGTCCCTGGACCCGGTGACGGTAAACCGCCTACGCCGGGTCCGGGCGGCACGCCGGTCCGAACGCTGAGGTTCTGCTGCCAGGAGTGACCACGGTCCGCCCTGGATACTGTCGCCGTATGGACCTTCTGCCGACCCCGGTGACCCAGGCCGGCCGGGATGGACTTGCCGCGCTGCTCGAAAAGCCCCGCACCGCAGTGATCGGCCTGGACTTCGACGGCACCCTGGCCCCCATCGTCGAAGACCCCGAGCAGGCCCGAGCCCACCCCGACGCCGTCCCCGCACTGGCCACCCTCGCCCCCAAGGTCGCCTCGGTCGCCGTGGTCACCGGCAGACCCGCCGAGGTGGCGGTCCAGCACGGCGGCTTCGCGGGCACCCCCGGCCTGGAACACCTCGTCGTCCTCGGCCACTACGGCGCCGAACGCTGGGACGCCGCGACGAACACGGTCACCGCACCCCCGCCCCACCCCGGCGTGGCCGCGGTCCGAGCCGAGCTGCCGGGTCTCCTGGACCGCGTCGGCGCCGGCCACGGCACCTGGATCGAGGAGAAGGGGCGCGCCGTCGCCGTCCACACCCGCCGCGCCGACGACCCGCAGGCCGCGTTCGAGGCCCTGCGCGACCCCCTGGCCGACCTCGCCACCCGGCACGGCCTGATCGTCGAGCCCGGCCGGCTGGTCCTCGAACTCCGCCCGCCGGGCATGGACAAGGGCGTCGCCCTCCTGGAGCACATCCGCGCCACCGGCGCCCAGTCCGTCCTCTACGCCGGCGACGACCTCGGCGACCTCCCCGCCTACGCGGCCGTCGACAAACTCCGCTCCGACGGCATCCCCGGCCTCCTGGTCTGCAGCGGCAGCACCGAGGTCACGGAACTGGCGGAACGGGCGGACGTGGTGGTGGACGGCCCGGCGGGAGTCGTAGCACTGCTGCGGGCGCTGGCAGCACACATGGCGTGATCAGCGCCTGCCAGGTGCCCGGAAATCACCGCTCAAGTGCACCAAGTTGATCCAGGAACCACTGAGCCGGAGGCAACGCAGTAGCTGCAGCAGCCAGCCTCTTGGACCGCTCCGCCCGCTCACCCGCCGGCAGGCTCAGCGCCTCGTGCAACGCGCTCGCCGTGCCCCCGATGTCGTACGGGTTCACCACGATCGCGTCCTCGCCCAGCTCCTCGTACGCCCCCGCCTCCCGCGACAGCACCAGCGCGCACCCCTCGTCGGAGACCACCGGCACCTCCTTGGCGACCAGGTTCATGCCGTCCCGGATCGGGTTGACCAGCGCCACGTCCGCGAGCCGGTACGCGGCCAGGGAACGGGCGAAGTCGTCCTTGACGTGCAGCACGACCGGCGTCCAACCCGGGGTCCCGTATACGGAGTTGATCGTCTCCGCCACCCGCTGCACCTCGGCCGTGTACTCCCGGTAGACGCTGAGGTCCTGCCGGGACGGGTAGGCGAAGGCGAGGTGGACCACCCGTTCGCGCCACTCGGGGTGGTCCTCCAGCAGCTGCCGGTACGCCAGCAGCCCGCGCACGATGTTCTTGGACAGCTCGGTGCGGTCCACCCGGACGATCGTCCGGCGCCCCTCGCCGATCTCCTCCCGCAGCCTGGCCATCCGCTCGTCCACGTCCGTCCGGTGCGCCCGCTCACGCAGGAAGTCCGCGTCCGCGCCGAGCCCGTGCACACCGATCCGGGTCCCGGACGGGATGCCGGGGCCCAGCACCGCGTGACAGCAGTCGGTGAACGCGTCCGCCCACCGCCGGGTCAGGAACGCGGCCCGGTCCGCGCCCAGGATGCCGGTCAGCAGCTCGGCCGCGATGTCGTCGGGCAGCAGGCGGAAGTAGTCCGGCGGGGCCCACGGGGTGTGCGAGAAGTGGCCGATGCGCAGGTCGGGGCGGAGCCGGCGGAGCATCCGGGGGGCGAGGGCCAGGTGGTAGTCCTGGATGAGCACCGCGGCGCCGTCCGCCGCCTCCTCGGCCAGCGCCTCGGCGAAGGCGCGGTTGTACGCCTCGTACGACGCCCACTGCTGCCGGAACTCCGCGTCGAAGATCGGCTCCAGCGGGGTCTGGTACAGCATGTGGTGGACGAACCACAGCACCGAGTTGGCGATGCCGTTGTACGCGTCGGTGAACACGGTCGCGTCGATGTCGAGCATCCGCACCCGCTGCCCGCCGGTCTCCTCGGCCGGCAGCAGCCCGCCGTCCGCGCGCCGTACCGCCTCGCGGTCACCGCCGCCCAGCGCGGCGCACACCCACACCGCATTGTGGTTCGGCCCGATGGCCGACAGCCCCGAGACCAGCCCGCCGCCGCCCCGCTTGGCGAGCAGCGAGCCGTCCTCGTGCACCTCGTACGAAACCGGGCCGCGGTTGGACGCGACCAGCACATCAGCAGTGTGCGCGGAAGCCATGGTCCTCAACCTAGCCCGGCCCGGAAACGCTCAAACGTACGGTCTGCCCCGGAAGGGGGCTGTATACAGCCGTTCTCGTGCGCCCCTCACGCCACCCGGCGCGCCGCGTACTCCGCGATCTCCGCCATGGGTGGCCGTTCCTCGGTGTCCACCGAGTAGGTGCGCGGCTCGAACCCGTCCTCGCCCCGCTCGAACTGGGTGAGGGACGGCCGGACGAGGTGTCCCCGGGCGAGCCTGAGCTGGGCCGTGCGGTAGATCGCCGCGGCCATCCGGCCCAGTGCCTGGCCGTCCTGGTGGCGGTGCTTGCGCACGCCGACATCGACCTGGGCGAGGGCGTCCAGGCCCACCAGGTGCAGGGCGTCGACCAGCATGCCCAGCTCGACGCCGTAGCCGACGGGGAAGGGGAGCTGTTCGAGCAGCGAGCGGCGGGCCGCGTACTCGCCGCCGAGCGGCTGCACGAAACCGGCCAGCTGCGGCCAGTGCATGTTCAGCAGCGGACGGGCCATGAGTTCGGTGACCCGGCCGCCCTGCCCCGTTGCGCCCCCGAGCGGGCGGTCGTACATCGCCTTGACCAGGTCGACGTCCGGTTCGGTGAGCAGCGGGCCGACGATGCCGGAGACGAAGTCGGAGGAGAACTCCTTCAGGTCGGCGTCGATGAAGCAGATGATGTCCCCGCTGGTCACCAGCAGCGAGCGCCACAGCACCTCGCCCTTGCCGGGGACGGCCGGGATGCGCGGGAGGATCTCGTCGCGGTGGACGACCCGGGCGCCCGCCGAGGCGGCCACCTCGGAGGTGCGGTCGGTGGACCCGGAGTCGACGACGACGATCTCGTCGACGAGGGGGACCTGCTGCATGAGGTCGTGACGGATGATCGCGACGATGTCGCCGACCGTCTCCTCCTCGTTCAGCGCGGGCAGGACGACGGAGACGGACTGACCGGTGCGCTGCTTGGCGGCGAGTATCCGGTGGAGCGGACGATCGGTCACGGACCAGGAGCGGGTGGCCAGCCAGCGCTCGACTTCTTCCAGCACGGTCTGCGGCTCCTCACTGTCGTGATCACATGGCGTGACCGTGTGATCCATCTCGCGGTTCGGACGACTATCTCAACTGTCCTGGCCTTCGGTTACAGTCTTGAACAACGCCGGTGACCATCGCATGTCAGGGTCAACGAGCGTTGACAACCGCATACAGCTCATCCAGAGGGGCAGAGGGAAACGGCCCGATGAAGCCCCGGCAACCCTCCAGTCGGTTCTCGTTCTCCAGCGAGGCTCCCGGCTAGGGAAGGTGCCAAATCCGTCTCACGGCGAGATGCGTCGTGAGGAAGATGAGGAGAAAGGGCCTCGCCTCCATGGCTGTGCAGACAGTTGCAAGCACCAGCAATCCCACCGTAGACCTCGGCCCCGCCGCGGCGCTGAGCTGTCGCGAGTGCGGTCACCGGGTGCCCCTCGGGCCGGTGTTCGCCTGCGAGGAGTGTTTCGGTCCGCTGGAGATCGCCTACGACTTCTCCGCCTACGACACCGAAGAGCTGCGCAAGCGGATCGAGTCCGGTCCCGCGAACATCTGGCGCTACGCGCCGCTGCTGCCCGTCCCCGCCGACGTGGCCGACAAGCCCAACATCAACCCGGGCTGGACCAAGCTCGTCAAGGCCGACAACCTGGCCCGCGAGCTGGGCGTCACCGGCGGACTGTATGTGAAGGACGACTCCGGCAACCCGACGCACTCCTTCAAGGACCGCGTGGTGGCCCAGGCCCTGGAGGCCGCGCGCGCCTTCGGCTTCACCACGCTCTCCTGCTCCTCGACCGGCAACCTCGCCGGTGCCGTCGGCGCCGCCGCCGCCCGCGCGGGCCTGCGCTCCTGCGTGTTCATCCCGCACGACCTGGAGCAGGGCAAGGTCGTCATGGCCGCGGTCTACGGCGGCGAGCTGGTCGGCATCGAGGGCAACTACGACGATGTGAACCGGTTCTGCTCCGAGCTGATCGGTGACCCGGCCGGCGAGGGCTGGGGCTTCGTCAACGTCAATCTGCGGCCGTACTACGCGGAGGGCTCGAAGACCCTGGCGTACGAGGTCTGCGAGCAGCTCGGCTGGCGGCTCCCGGACCAGATCGTGGTCCCGATCGCCTCCGGCTCCCAGCTGACGAAGGTCGACAAGGGTCTGCAGGAGCTGATCAAGCTCGGGCTCGTCGAGGACAGGCCGTACAAGATCTTCGGTGCGCAGGCCGAGGGCTGCTCGCCGGTGTCCACCGCCTTCAAGGCCGGTCACGACGTGGTCCGCCCGCAGAAGCCGAACACCATCGCCAAGTCGCTGGCGATCGGTAACCCGGCCGACGGCCCGTACGTCCTCGACATCGCCCGCCGTACCGGTGGCGCGGTGGAGGATGTGACGGACGAGCAGGTCGTGGACGCGATCAAGCTGCTGGCCCGGACCGAGGGCATCTTCGCGGAGACCGCCGGCGGTGTGACGGTCGGCGTGACGAAGAAGCTGATCGAGGCCGGCGTGCTGGACCCGACCCTGACGACGGTCGTCCTCAACACCGGTGACGGCCTCAAGACCCTCGACGCGGTGGCCGGCACGGGTCTCACCGCCACCATCCGTCCGACCCTGGACTCCTTCCGAGAGGCTGGCCTCGCATGAGCGTGACCGTTCGCATCCCCACCATCCTGCGCACCTACACCGGTGGCCGGGCCGAGGTCGCCGCCGAGGGCGGGACCCTCGCCGAGGTCATCCAGGACCTGGAGAAGAACCACACGGGCATCGCGGCCCGCGTGCTGGACGACCAGGGCAAGCTGCGCCGCTTCGTCAACGTGTACGTCAACGACGACGACGTCCGCTTCGAGCAGGGGCTGGAGACGGCGACCCCGGACGGCGCCGGTGTCTCCATCATTCCCGCGGTCGCCGGCGGCTGATCAAAAGCGACCATTACCTACGGTAACCGCGGTTACTGAATGTTCATCGAATGGCCTCCTCCGTGAGAGAAGCGGAGGGGGCCATTCTGCGTGATTGAGCGCGGTACAGTTGGGGAACGCGCGCCGGGTCTGCGGGTCGCAAGCCCCGGAATCATGCCTTACGCCCGGTGAGAAGCAGCCAAAGTGCACGGGCTGTATGCGCCTTTTGCGCCTTTTCTGGAGCCCGACTTGCCCTGAATTCGGACGAATTCTCGGCAGATTCCGGATCGGGCTCGTCCAGAATTCTCGTCCGATTGACCTGTTGCAGAGGGCAGTTGGACAGATACATTCAGCCGCGGTCGACGCGTTCCGGCGCACGCCCCCGACCAATGGGGGGTGAGGTCTGACCCGGGTCCGCGAAGTGTGGATCTGTGCAAGGGCCAGTAATAGGGGAGTTAGGCATGGCTCAGGGCACCGTCAAGTGGTTCAACGCGGAGAAGGGGTACGGCTTCATCGCGGTCGACGGTGGTGCGGATGTTTTCGTCCACTACAGCGCGATCCAGATGGACGGTTACCGCACCCTGGAAGAGGGGCAGCGGGTCGACTTCGAGATCTCGCAGGGCCAGAAGGGCCCGCAGGCGGACATGGTCCGGCTGGCGACCAGCTGAAGCACGCGTCGACTGACACCGACGTTCTTCTGTTTCATCTTCGAAGGGCCCGCACCTCCCGGGGTGCGGGCCCTTCGTCATGCCCGGCGCTCCCCTGTTCGCGCGCGGCTGAGCGCACCCCCGGCACCCCCGAGGCGCTTGCACTCGGGGGTGCCGAGTGCTAATCATTGGCGTTAGCACTCTGAAGGTGAGAGTGACAAAGAAGGACCGGGTCGGTGAGGCCCGCAGGCCAGGTGGGGCAAGGAACCACAGGTCGGCGAGCCGTCCGTCGCGGGCGCGGGCGCGGTCCGAAGGAATCACCCCCAGTCCTGGAGGGACCACTTCACATGGCCAAGATCATCGCGTTCGACGAGGAGGCGCGGCGCGGCCTCGAGCGCGGCATGAACCAGCTCGCGGACGCCGTCAAGGTGACGCTCGGCCCCAAGGGTCGCAACGTCGTCCTCGAGAAGAAGTGGGGCGCCCCCACGATCACCAACGATGGTGTCTCCATCGCCAAGGAGATCGAGCTCGAGGACCCGTTCGAGAAGATCGGCGCCGAGCTGGTCAAGGAAGTCGCGAAGAAGACGGACGACGTGGCCGGTGACGGCACGACGACCGCGACCGTCCTGGCCCAGGCCCTGGTCAAGGAAGGCCTCCGCAACGTCGCCGCCGGCGCCAACCCGATGGCCCTCAAGCGCGGTATCGAGAAGGCCGTAGAGGCCGTCTCCGCCGCACTCCTCGAGCAGGCGAAGGACGTCGAGACCAAGGAGCAGATCGCCTCCACCGCGTCCATCTCCGCCGCCGACACCCAGATCGGCGAGCTGATCGCCGAGGCCATGGACAAGGTCGGCAAGGAAGGCGTCATCACCGTCGAGGAGAGCAACACCTTCGGTCTGGAGCTTGAGCTCACCGAGGGCATGCGCTTCGACAAGGGTTACATCTCCGCCTACTTCGCGACCGACATGGAGCGCATGGAGGCGTCGCTCGAGGACCCGTACATCCTCATCGCCAACTCCAAGATCGGCTCGGTCAAGGACCTGCTCCCGCTGCTGGAGAAGGTCATGCAGTCGGGCAAGCCGCTGCTGATCATCGCCGAGGACGTCGAGGGCGAGGCCCTGTCGACCCTGGTCGTCAACAAGATCCGTGGCACCTTCAAGTCCGTCGCCGTCAAGGCTCCGGGCTTCGGTGACCGCCGCAAGGCCATGCTCGGCGACATCGCCATCCTCACGGGCGGCGAGGTCATCTCCGAGGAGGTCGGCCTCAAGCTGGAGAACGCGACCCTGGACCTCCTGGGCCGCGCCCGCAAGGTCGTCATCACCAAGGACGAGACCACCATCGTCGACGGTGCCGGCTCCTCGGAGCAGGTCGGCGGCCGGGTCAACCAGATCCGCGCCGAGATCGAGAACAGCGACTCCGACTACGACCGCGAGAAGCTGCAGGAGCGCCTGGCGAAGCTCGCCGGCGGTGTCGCGGTCATCAAGGCCGGTGCCGCCACCGAGGTGGAGCTCAAGGAGCGCAAGCACCGCATCGAGGACGCCGTCCGCAACGCGAAGGCCGCCGTCGAGGAGGGCATCGTCGCCGGTGGTGGCGTGGCCCTGCTGCAGACCTCGGGCGTCTTCGAGAAGCTGGACCTGGAGGGTGACGAGGCGACCGGCGCCAACGCCGTGAAGCTCGCCCTGGAGGCCCCGCTGAAGCAGATCGCCGTCAACGGTGGTCTTGAGGGTGGCGTCGTCGTGGAGAAGGTGCGCAACCTGGCCGTCGGCCACGGTCTGAACGCCGCCACGGGCGAGTACGTCGACATGATCGCCGAGGGCATCATCGACCCGGCGAAGGTGACCCGCTCTGCCCTGCAGAACGCCGCCTCCATCGCCGCGCTGTTCCTCACCACCGAGGCCGTCATCGCCGACAAGCCGGAGAAGGCCGCCGCGGCCGCTCCGGGCGGCATGCCGGGCGGTGACATGGACTTCTGATCGACCTGACGGTTGATCGCCTGTCCTTCGGACCGAGGGCGGTACGTCCAGCTTCTGGCTGGGGGTGCCGCCCTCGGGCGTGTTCAGGGCTCAGCCGACGCGGGTCTCCGCGTAATAGGAACCCACTGCGGGCTGACCCGTGTAGTTCGGCCCGGCGGAGGGATCGGCGCCGACGTAGCGGAACGGCGGTCGGATGTCGCGGGCGCCATCGAGGGTGAGGCGGTGGTGCCGGGAGCTGTAGCGGAACCCGGCGGCGCGGAGGGCGGAAAGAACGGCCCGCCCGGCAGGTGAGCCATCGACCCAGCGGATGGAGTCGGGGTCGAAGTGGGCGATGAACAGCCCGTCGGGAGCGAGCCAGGAGGCGGCCCGGCAGACGAGCCCCAGCTGATCGCCGATGTAGTGGAGACCGTGTACGCAGGTGATGAGGTCGTACGTCCGTGAGGGCGCCCAAGAGGAAACGGAGGCGACGATCTCCTCCAGGACGGGCGGTGTCGGCGCCCCGGGCGCGAGCGGCCCCACGAGATCCACGGCGGTGAGCACAGCGTCCCTCGACAGGGCACCGGCCGCCTCCCGCAGGGCCCGGCCCTCACCACTGCACAGGTCCAGCCAGGAGGGAGCGGGACGACCGGCCAGCCGGGCAACGGGATCGAAGCCCAACTCGCGGGCGTAGCTGTTGACTCCGGTGAGCCCGCGTTCCCGGTTCATGGAGTTGTTGGCTACGACGGAGGACCGCTCCAGCTCGTCGCTCGCGGAGATCAGTGGGGGTTTCGGCATACGGTCAGTCTGCGTAGTGAAGTCAACTCGCAGGGCGGGGATGCGAGGCCTGAGCCTCGGGAGTTGGCCAGTGACCGTCGGGCCGCCCGCTGCTCGGCGATTGTCGTGCTTCCACGGCCCGCGTCGAGGGCGCTGCGCGTCGCCTTCGGCGATGGGCCTGCGGCCCACCCTTGACCCGGTCCGCTCCAGCACGGGGAAGAAGCGAGCGGGCGGCCGGGGAGCAGTGGCCCGTTGGCGGGGTTGGCCCTTGGGCGTGCTGCGCTTGTGCCGTTGGCGGAGGGGCGCGTTCGCGCCTCGCCTGCACGCCGGGCTGGCATAGCGGCTGGCCGCCGGTGGGTGGGGCGCGAACGCTGGGTTGGGGCAGGCCGGGCCGGGTTGGCGGCTTGCGGCCGGTGGGCGGGGCGATGCACCTGTTCTCCGAGTCCCGCCCGTCACACAGGCCCCTTCAGCCTCGCTTCACCGAGTGATTGGTGCATTCGGGCCACCAGCCCCGGCAAATGCCCTGGTCAGGCAGGTCAGACGAGGCAGAGGTCGGCCCATTCGCACCACTCAGGTCCATCGGCCGGTTTCCTTCCCCCACTCGCCCGCAGGCCGCCAAGCCGGCCCGGCGTGCTGGCGAGGCGCGACCGCGCCCGTCAGCCGAGGGTCCCCTCGCAGCCGACCGTTGCTCGCGAACCCCGGCCGGGACCCGGCCCCAACGGTCACTTGAGAGAAGAGGTGAAGGCAGCCCAGGTGACCGAGCTGAAGAAGAGCTTCGGTCCTTGGGGGTTCTTCGAGTCTCGGATGGGGATGAGGGCGGGGTGGCCGACCGCAACTTCGAGGCAGTTGTCGCCGCCGCCACCGCTGTAACTCGATTTGATCCATGCGGCCGTGCTCAGGTCGTAGTCAGGGATGTTCCTCATGGGCGTAATCCTCCGCCAACGCCTCGACTAGGGCCAGGGACTGCTCTTGCGAGAGCGCGGAGGCCACGAGGAGGTCGTACACGAACCTCAGCTGGGTGACGGTGGCCGGGTCGTCCTCCAGTCGCCAAGTGCGTACCCCCTCGAAGTAGACCAGTGGAGGGGCGTCCGCGAACTCCATCAGCTTCAGGGCGCCCTGCATCGCCGAGTGTGCACCCGCGCTGAACGGCAGCACCTGCATGATGATCCGGCTCCGCCGAGCCAGCCCGGCCACGTGGCGCAGAGCCTCCGCCATCACCGCCCGACCACCGGTCTCCCGGCGCAACGCGGCCTCGTCAAGCACCGCCCACAACACTGGCTTTGTTGGGTGGTCGAGCATACGGGTCCGCGCCATCCGGCCTTCCAACCACTCCTCGATGGTCTCGTCCGGTGTCGTCGGGTCGTATGCGCGGTTCACGGCCCGCGCGTACGCGGGCGTCTGGAGCAGCCCGGGGATCAGCAGCGGCGTGTACTCCCTGATCGTCGTGGCCTGAGTCTCCGACTCCACCACTACCTCAAAGTGCTCCGGATACTTCGACTTGGCCGCCGCCTTGCAGTTCCTGGCGAAGAAGCCACCCGTCCCCAGCACTTCGTCCAGCATCCGCGCGAACTCCGGCTGCATCCGCCGAGTCCCCGCCTCCAACTGCCCGATGAACGACCCGCTCACGAACAGCCGTTGGCCCAACTGCTCCTGACTCAGCCCCTTCCGCTCGCGAGCATGCCGTAACTCGGCACCCAGCAAAGCGCGCGGCGACGACGACGGATCGAGGTCCTTCGGTCCTGCCATGGCAACTCCCGGTCTGACAGCAGAGGTTGTTGGGGCGCCCTATCTGGCCAGGTTAGAGTGCTGTCGGCCACGCTGTGTAGCGAACGTGAATACCCACCGTGGAGGAATTGGCGCAATGGATGCGAAGGAAATGACGGCGGACGACCGACCCGCCCGCTCCGCAGCGGAAGCCGTAGAGCGACTGCGCACGGCCCTGCACGACGTGGGGATCATCCTCCCCTCGCTGCGGATCGACCCGGTCACCGGCGCCCACGGTCACCCCTACGCCCTCGTCGACCTGGGCCGCTGCAACCTGGGTGTGGCCTCGCGGCTGGCGGCGGTGCTGCGGCGGTCGGGCGGGGATGCGTGACCGGGGAGATCGGGACGTACGCCGTCGATGTACGGAGCGGGCGGATCGGCGAGGTAATGGCGCGCGTAGGAGGTTATGTGCAGCTTCGGCCCGTGGGCGGCGGCCGGGAGTGGGACTGTCCCCCCCGAGGAGCTGGGGGAGGTGGCGCCGGACGAGGTGCTGCGCGAAAAGGTGCGGCGACTGAACCAGGACGCCCGCTCACGCCCGGCGGCCGAGCTGCCCTGACGACCGGCGGGTGTGGCCGGGATCACAACGAGGGCAGCCCGGATTCGGAATGTGCCGCACCGCATAGGGGGTTCTTTGAGGAGGTGCAACAATGCGTGTGCACATACCATCTGGTCAGACCGAGCAACACCCGAGGAGCCCCCACGTGACCGACACGACGCTTCCCGCCTCCCGCGCGGCCCAGATCCTCTCCCGCCCGATCAGCCTCAACGGGCTCACGGTCCCCAACCGGATCGTGATGGCGCCGATGACCCGCATGTTCTCCCCGGGCGGCATCCCTGGCGAGGACGTGCGGTCGTACTACGCGCGCCGTGCCGCCGCCGGTGTCGGTCTCATCGTCACCGAGGGGACGTACGTCGGGCACGAGTCGGCCGGGCAGAGCGACCGTGTGCCCCGGTTCCACGGCGAGGAGCAGCTGGCCGGCTGGGCGAAGGTCGCTGAGGACGTGCACGCGGCGGGCGGGACGATCGTGCCGCAGCTGTGGCACATCGGCATGGTCCGCAAGGCGGGCGAGCCGCCGTTCGCGGACGCCCCCGCGGTCGGCCCGTCCGGCCTGGTCACCGAGGGCGCCGAGCCCACCGGCAAGGCCATGACCCAGCAGGACCTGGACGACGTCGTCGCCGCGTTCGCCCAGGCCGCCGCCGACGCCGAGCGCATCGGCTTCGACGGCGTCGAGCTGCACGGCGCCCACGGCTACCTCCTCGACCAGTTCCTGTGGGCCGGCACCAACCGCCGCACCGACGCGTACGGCGGCGACCCGGTGGCCCGCACCAAGTTCTCGGCGGAGATCGTCGCGGCGGTCCGCGAGGCCGTCTCCCCCGAGTTCCCGATCCTCTTCCGCTACTCGCAGTGGAAGCAGCAGGACTACGGCGCCCGCCTCGCCGAGACCCCCGAGGAGCTGGAGGCGATCCTCACCCCGCTGGCCGCCGCCGGCGTAGACGTCTTCCACGCCTCCACCCGCCGCTACTGGCTGCCCGAGTTCGACGGCTCCGACCTGAACCTGGCGGGCTGGACGAAGAAGCTCACCGGCAAGCAGGTCATCAGCGTCGGCTCGGTCGGCCTCGACGGCGACTTCATCAACGCCTTCCAGGGCGAGGGCTCCCCGGTCAAGGGCATCGACAACCTGCTCGACCGCCTGGAGGCCGACGAGTTCGACATGGTCGCCGTCGGCCGTGCGCTGCTCCAGGACCCGGAGTGGGCGGCGAAGGTGCTCGCGGACCGCTTCGACGAGCTGAAGCCGTACGACGCGGCCGCGCTGAAGACCCTCAGCTGACCTCAGCTGACCTCGGCCGACCTGGGTTGAAGTAGCCCAGTTCGCCGGGCACTTGTGATCGCTCCCGTCCGTTCCCCTGATGACCAGTGAGGAGCGAGCATGACGACGAGCGAGTCCGGGGCCCGGGCGGCGGAGACCGCCGGACCTGTGGTGCGCACCGCCTCCGGCGCGGTGCGCGGCCGCCACGAGGACGGTCTGGCGGTCTTCCGAGGCATCCCCTTCGCAGAACCCCCGGTCGGCGAGGCCAGGTTCCAGGCCCCGCGCCCGGCCCGGTCCTGGCACGGCACCCGGGAGGCGTACGCCTTCGGACCCCCGCCTCCGCAGGACTTGGGAGTCCAGGGGGGTGGGATGACCGGCCCCATTGGTGACGACTGGCTGACCGTGAACGTGTGGACGCCCGGCCCGGACTCGTCCGCCGGCCGCCCGGTCATGGTGTGGATCCACGGCGGCGCGTACAAGATGGGCCACACCGGCCAGCCCGGCTACGACGCACAGCGCATCGCCCGGGACGGCGACGTCGTCGTGGTCACCTTCAACTACCGGGTGGGCATGGAGGGCTTCGCCCTTCTGGAGGGCGCGCCGCCGAACCGGGGCCTGCTGGACCAGGTGGCGGCCCTGGAGTGGGTGCGGGAGAACATCGCGGCGTTCGGCGGCGACCCCGGCCAGGTCACGGTCTTCGGCGAGTCGGCCGGAGCGGGCTCGGTGGCCTCGCTGCTGGCGATGCCGAGAGCCCGAGGACTGTTCCGGCGGGCGGTGGCACAGAGCCTGCCGGGCACGTTCTTCTCCGCCGAGCTGGCGCGTGACATGGCCGGGGCGCTGGCGGCGGAGGCGGGGCGGCAGCCGACGGCGGCGGATCTGGCCGCGGTGGACCCCCGTGAACTCGTCGGTGCCGGACAGGCGTTGGGCGCCAAGATGCTCCAGTACACGGACCGATGGGGTCAGGCGGCACCGACGGCCACGCCGTTCTCCCCGGTCGTCGACGGCGACATCCTGCCCAGCACCCCCTGGCAGGCTCTGGCGGCGGGCGCGGCGAGGGACGTCGATCTCCTGGTGGGCCACAACCGGGACGAGTTCCGTCTGTTCCTGGCCATGGGCGGCATGCTCGGCAAGATCACGGAGGACCGGGCGACAGCGGCGCTGCGGATGCTCGCCCCGGGCGGCGAAGCGGGCGAACAGGCCTACCGCTCGGCCTTCCCGGACGCCTCGCCGAACGAGCTGTTCGAACGGGTCCAGACGGACTGGCTGTTCGGGATGCCGAGCCTGCATCTCGCCGAGGCCCAGCTGGCGGGCGGCGGCAGGGCCCACGTCTACGAACTGACCTGGGAGGCGCCGGGCAGCGGCGGTGTCCTGGGCGCGTGCCACGTCCTGGACGTAGCCCTGCTCTTCGGCACGTACCGCGACTTCCTCGGCGGGCTGCTCTTCCCCGGGACGGACATACCGGACGAGGCGAAGGAGCTGTCCACCCGCTTCCGCCGCGCGTGGACGTCGTTCGCCCGCACCGGAGACCCGGGCTGGCCGGCGTACGACACAGAGGCCCGCCCGGTGCAGATCCTGGACGCCGAGCCGACGGTCGCCGCCTACCCGGAGGAGCGCAGCAGGCGCCTCTGGGAGGGCTACGACTTCCTGCCCCTGCCGCTGCTGGGCTAGAGGTTCCCCAGGGGTTCGATGTCGACGTGCACCGGCGTACCCCAGATCCGCAGCACCTCGTAGTCGGTGAACTCGTGCACGAGCCGGTACGCCATGGCGGGCCGGGAGCCGCGTCGCTGGGCGGCCAGATACGCCTCGGCCTCGCGGCGGTCCCGCCGGGGTGTCCCGCACAGCTCCCACTCGCGCCCGTTCCAGGCCTCCGGCAGCCACCGCTGCTGGGGCTGGGGGCGGTCGGCCCGGACGCCGTAACGGGAGGGGGCGGTGGCGATGGGCTCGGCCGCGCTGGGCCTGCCCTGGAACTCCGAGCGCCGGGCGGCCCGGCGCCGGGTCTCGCAGAGCAGGCACAGATCGGGGGCGCTCTCGTCGACGGGCCCGTGCGGATGCTCGGGGCACCGGGTCGAGGGGGCACCGGCCCCGACGCTCTCCTCCAGCAGGTCGAGGGCCCGCCGTAGATCGGCCTTGACCTCGTACAACCGGGCATCCGGGGTGTCCCCGGTGAGCGCCTCCCCGTGCTCCCCGAGCAGCCGCAGGGCCCGGCCGAGGGCGGTGAGCTGGGCGTGGTTCATGGTGTCGACGGTAGCGCGGGACGGCTCGGGCGGGGCCCAGCAGGGCGTCGCGCGCCGGTGGCCTGGGCTTCTCGTCGAGTCAGCGGGTCGGAGTTGTTCGGCGACTGGAGGCGACCGGAAGCCTGACCGGCTCTGGAGTTCAGGCCGTCAGGCTTCCGGTGTGCACGCGTTCAGTGGGCGTCCGGACTCGCTGCGAGCCGCCACAGCGATGTCACCTCGGCCTTCCGTGCGGCGTGGAGCGGATCGGCGGGGTCGTGGGCGCGAGGGTGACGCGGCCGTGCGTCGATACGCCCCACCACTCTCAGGCCGGCCGCGGCGAACAGCTCGGACAACTCGGTTCGTGAGCGGAGTCCGAGGCGCTCGGCGAGGTCGGAGATGATGAGCCAGCCCTCACCGCCCGGGGCCAGATGCGCCGAAAGCCCGTCGACGAAGCCGCGAAGCATACGGCTTCCCGGGTCGTAGACGGCGTGTTCGAGTGAGGTCCGGGCCCGTCCGGGAAGCCACGGAGGGTTGCAGACGATCAGGGATGCCCGGGCGGCGGAGGACGGAGTGGCGGGGAACAGATCTGCCTGCTGAATGTCCACGACGGGGGACAGTCCTAAGCGGCTGATGTTCTCTCGCGCGCAGGCAAGCGCACGCGCATCGCAGTCCGTGGCCACCACGCGCCGGACACCGCGCCGGGCCAGAACGGCAGCGAGCACGCCCGTACCCGTGCCGATGTCGAAGGCCGTGCCCTGCGGCGGCAGCGGTGCTTCGGCCACCAGATCGACGTATTCGCCCCGCACCGGGGCGAACACGCCGAAGTGCGGCGTGATCGGCTCCCCCAGCGCTGGTACGTGGACCCCCCTCTTGCGCCATTCACCGGCCCCGACCACCCCCTGCAGCTCGCGCAGTGACACCACATAGGGCTCGTGACCCTGTCCGTACGCCTGCTCGCAGGCCAGCCGCACGTCCGGAGCCCGTCGCAGCGAGATGACATGTCCCTCCGCGACCGGCAACAGCAGCATGCCGAGGATCCGTGCACGCCGCGACTGCGCCTGACGGTACAGGTGGAAGCTCTGCCCAGGTGACGTGCCCGGCTTGGGCCGCTTCCGGTCGGCGCGGCGGGCCATCGCCAGCAGCAGTTGACGCGCATTGCGGAAGTCGCCGCGCCATAACAGCGAGGTTCCTTCGCACGCTAAGCGGAACGCGGTGTCCGCGTTCATGTCGTCATCGGCTGTCACCACCCGTTTCGGCGGCGGTGCACCGCTCTCCGATCGCCACAGGGCGCAGCGCTCCTCTCCCGAACTCTCCAGCCAGCGAACAGTCTGATCTGTACTCACCTCTTCATCTTCCCCTGCGGGAGGACGCCAAAGGCCGGCCGAGTGACCGGTGCCGTTCCGTCAGCCGCCGTTGCGGATGAGGCTTTCCTTGCCGCAGGCGGGGGCGGCGTCGGTCAGGGGCAGGGGCGAGACGGCCTTGGCCGCCGGGGCCACGACGAGGTCACTGGCGCACAGGGCGGTCGCGGTGGCGGTCCAGTGGTCGTCGGCGTGGGCGGGGGTGGCCAGGGCGGCGCCGCAGGCGGTCAGGGCGGCGGTGGCCAGAAGCTTGTTCATCATGCCCGGGGCAACGACCGGTCCCGACGGTGCGTCACGCCGATGCGGCGGCACGGGAGCCGCGGGGAAGACCGAAGAAGTACGTTGCTGCGAACCCCACCGCGTAACCGGTGAGCAGTCCGCCCCCGTAGACGGCGGCCGTCATCCCCGGACTCCTGTTCCCCGCCAGCAGCGGGAACAGGGCCCAGCCCGACGGGCCGATGGCCGTCGCCCCCACCTTGTCCCCGAGCATCGCGAAGAACCCGATGAAGGCCCCGCCGGCCGCGCCGCCCGCGCACGCCGTCACGAACGGGCGGCCCAGTGGCAGGGACACCCCGTAGATCAGCGGCTCGCCCACGCCCAGCAGTCCCGCCGGGAGCGCGGACCTGATCGTCGTACGCAGGGAGACGTCGTGGCGCAGGCGGACGTACACCGCCAGCGCCGCGCCCACCTGGCCGGCGCCCGCCATGGCCAGCAGCGGGAGCAGGACGGTGTAGCCCTGCTGCTCGATGAGGGTGGCGTGGATGGGGATCAGCGCCTGGTGCAGACCCAGCATGACGAGGGGCAGGAACAGGCCGCCGAGGACGAGTCCGGCCAGGGCTCCGGTCGTGGCCAGCAGCCAGTTCGCCGCCGTACCGATCGCCGAGGCGACCACGCCGGCCGCGTACATCAGGCCGTACAGCGTGACCAGGCCGGAGACGAGGACGGTCACGGTCGGGGTCAGCAGCACGTCCAGCGCACCCGGTACCCGGCCCCGGCACCACTTCTCCACCCGGGTCGCCAGCAGCGCCGCCGCGAGTGCGCCGAGCACCCCGCCCTGGCCGGGCGCCAGCTGCACCCCGAACGCCGTCACCTTCGCCACGCCCGGGTAGACGACCACGGCGGCCACGGCCCCGCCCAGCACCGGCGTGCCGCCGAACTCCTTCGCGGTGTTGTACCCGACGAACACCGCGATCAGCGCCATGAACGCGGAGGCGACGGCGGCCAGGGCGGGGGTCAGCCCGGGCAGCCATCCGGCGTTCACCAGCAGCCCGTTGATCCCGGCGAGGATGCCGCAGCCGATCAGGGCGGGGATGAGCGGCACGAAGACGGCGGCGACGCGGCGCAGAGCGGTCTTGAACGGGGTGGCATTGCGCTGCCGGAGCTGCTCCTTCAACTCGCGGCCGGCCGCATCGACCGGTAGATCACTGACCGGTTGACCACTGGCTGGTTGATCACCGACCGGTTGATCGCCGACCTGGGGCTTCGCAGCCGCCGTGCTCTCGCCGACCCGCGTCTGCGCGGTCGCGGCACCCGAGGTCGCGGCCGTTGCGGTGACCGCATCGACCTCGGCGACCTCGTCGACCTGGATCTGCACGGCCGCCGTGACCTCGACGACCACCCCCGGCCCCAGCACGACCTGCAAGGACGACTCCCCGTCCGCGACGACCCCCAGCACTCCGGGCAGCCCCCGCAGCCCTTCCCCGTCCACCGCCGCCGGATCGGCGACGCCCAGCCGGAGCCGGGTCATGCAGTGGGCGACGGACGTGACGTTCGCGGGGCCGCCGACCCGGGCGAGGACGGCGGCTGCGATGGAGGCGGGGTCGTTGCGCACGCCCCGAGCGTGCGGCTCAGGTGCCCGTGACCGCCAGCGCGGCACGCAGATGACCGCCGGACTCCTCCAGAAGGCGGGCGGCCGTCGGGCCGTCGACGCCGGCGAGGATGGTCAGGACGGCGTTCTTCACCTCGCCGCCCGACTCGGTGAGCGCCTTCTCGATCTCCTCCGCCGAGGCTCCCGTGGCCAGCGCGACGATACGGCGGGAACGGGCCCGGAGCTTGTCGTTGGAGGCGCGGACGTCGACCATCAGGTTCCCGTAGGTCTTGCCCAGACGGATCATCGTGATCGTCGACAGCATGTTGAGCACCAGTTTCTGGGCCGTGCCCGCCTTCAGCCGCGTCGAGCCGGTGATCAGTTCGGGCCCGACGACGACCTCGATGCCGTGCTCGGCGGCGGCCGCGAGCGCACTGTGCTCGTTGCAGGCCAGCCCGATGGTCAGCGCGCCGAGCGCGCGGGCGTGCTCGACGGCGCCGATGGCGTACGGGGTGCGGCCGGAGGCCGAGATGCCGACGACGGTGTCGTCCGCACCGACCTTCAGCGCGTCCAGGTCGCTGCGGGCCAGCTCCTTGGAGTCCTCGGCGCCCTCGATCGAGGTGACCAGGGCCTCGGGGCCGCCCGCGATCAGGCCGACGACCTGGGCGGGGTCGGTGTTGAAGGTGGGCGGGCACTCGGAGGCGTCCAGCACGCCGAGGCGTCCGGCGGTGCCCGCGCCGGCGTAGAGCAGACGTCCGCCCCGGGCCATCCGCTCGGACACGGCGTCGACGGCGGCGGCGATCTCCGGCAGCCGCGCACCGACGGCGTCGGGCACGCCGGTGTCCTCGCGGTTCATCAGGCGGGCGATGTCGAGGGTGGGCAACCGGTCGATCTCGGCGAGTTCCGGCCGGAAGGCTTCGGTGGTGAGGGACTCCAGCTCGTTGCGCAGGTCATGGGAGGTCATGGGGGGTGGCTCTCTCCGATTCGCGTGCTCTTCACTCACCTGGGATGGGTGCGGTGCCGGTGCGCCAACGCCTCGTAGGAGGCGGCCAGCGCGGGCGCCGCACTCTCGTACGTCCGCTGTGCCACCCCCACGAACAGGCAGTCCACCACCAGCAGTTGACTCGTCCGCGAGGACATCGCGGCCGGCCGCAGCTCGGTCTCCCGGGAGGTCGACGTGGTCAGGACGTGGTCGGCGTACTGGGTGACCGGCGAGTCCGGGCGGCCGGTGATGGCCACCGTCGTCGCCCCGTGCTCGAAGGCGACCCGGAGCGGTTCGATGACGTCCCCGGTCGACCCGGAGTGCGTGATCGCGATCGCCACGTCCCCGGCCCGGAGCTGCACCGCGTTGGTCACCGCGAGATGCGGATCGCTGTGCGCGTGGGCTATGAGCCCGATCCGCAGCAGCTTCTGCGTGAGGTCCTGGGCGACCAGGCCGGACGCGCCTATGCCGTACACGTCGGTGCGGCGGGCGCCGGCGAGCGCGGTGACGGCCGCGCCCAGCTGGGCGGTGTCGAGTCCGGCGGCGGTGTCGGCGAGGGTCTGCTGCTCCTCGTAGGCGAGCTTGGTGACGACGTCGGCGATGGGGTCGTCCACTGCAATGTCCGTCGTGATCGCGGGCGCCCGGCCGGACTGCTGCTGTGCGGCCAGCCCGGCCAGGGCGAGGCGCAGATCGCGGTATCCGGGATACCCGAGCAGCCGGGCGGTGCGTACGACCGTCGCCTCGCTGGTGCCGGTCAGTTCGGCCAGGCCGGTGACCGTGAGGGCCGCGCACCCGGCCGGGTCGCCCGCGACCGCCTCGGCGACGCGCTGCATGGACCGGGTCATGGAAGGGGCGAGGGTGCGCACCTTGGCGGCGAGGGAGCCGCCCGGACTTCCGAAAATTTCCTTCACGTCCTGGGTCACCAATGAAAGATATTTTCGGTTCGGTCTCGCGGTCAAGAGTGCGCACAATGGGACCATGGAGTCCCTATCCCCGCTTGAGCAGGCGCTGCACGCCGCCCGCGCGCTGGTGCTCGCCGATCTGGTCGCGGGCGATGTCGCCGAGGCCGACGTGGTCTCCCTGGTCGAGGACTCCGTCACACAGCGCCGCTGGTGGGTCGAGCAGTGGCCGGACGGCGTCGAGTACGTGGCCGGGCTGGTCGCGCAGGACGTCCAGGACGCGCTCCTGGAGCGCTACGGCCGCTGGCCGCTGTGCCCGGTGTGCGGCTCGGGCGACCCGCACGCGCTGGACGTGGAGCCGGAACTGGGGCCCGACCCGCACTGGGTGTGCAGCAAGGCGGGCGTGAAGGTGGCCGCGGTGGGCTCGCTGGGGTGGGTCACGGGCGGGATGCAGTCCTCGTGAGGCTCCCGTGACGGTGTACATCGACCCGCCGTCCTGGCCCGGCCACGGACGCATGTGGTCACACCTGGTGAGCGATGTGTCCTTCGACGAACTGCACGCGTTCGCGGCGGAGTTGGGCGTACCCCGCCGCGCCTTCGAACGCGACCACTACGACATCCCGTCCCACCACTACGCGGACGCGGTGGCCGCCGGGGCGGTGGAGATCGGCTCCAAGGAACTGGTCCGCAGGCTCACGGAGGCGGGGTTGCGACGGCCCAAGGGCCGCCCGGCTCCTTCGGTGCGGGACTGAACCGGACCAGTGGGCACGCGGGCCGTTCGGGGACGCGAGTGGTGTTCACCGCCGCCGGATGTGGAGCTGCAGCTCGCCGTCCGCGCCGTTCTCCTCCTGTGCCGTCCGCTCCTCCTCCACGGTGGCCCGGGTGAACCCCGCCCGGGACACCACGCGCTGCGAGGGGAGGTTGTCCGCCTCGATGGTCGCGAACACCGTGTCGACGTCGTCCCGGGCCAGCGCCCACTCCGTCAGCGCGCGCAGGGCCTCGGTCGCGTAGCCCTGGCCGCGGGCGCCCTCGACCAGGTCGTAGCCGACCTCCACCCGGCCCTCCTCGTCCGGGACGCCGTGGAAGCCGATGCCGCCGATGGCGCGGCCGTCCTCCTGGCGTACGAGGGCGAAGACGCCGAACTCGGGCCGGTGCACGCCCGATTCATACGCCTTCACCATGTAGGTCGCGGCCTCCCGCGTGCCCTCGAAGGGCCCGCCCTCGATCCACTCGAAGCCGCCGTCGCCGCCGAGGCGGAGGTCGCGGGCGGCGGCCGGGCGGACCCCGACCAGGGTGAGGCGCTCGGTGGGGATGACCAGGTTGTTCCGCCAGCGCCACTCGGTGACCGGGGCGCGGCCGGGCAGCTCGCCGCGTCCGGTCGCCCACAGCAGGGTCGGCCAGGGCGCCGGGCCGGGCTGGACGTGCGGGAAGAGCCAGGTCAGGACGGCCTCGGCGAGTTCCTCGGCCGGCTCGTAGGCGATCCCGAGTCCCTCGGCGATGTCATGCGTGTGCAGCAGCACCTCGGTGACACCCATGGCGGCGAAGCCTTCGCGGTCGGCGCTGCCGAAGGGGAAGGCGTGGACGGCGCGGACGTCGCGCGGGGTGGTGCGGACGGCGGCGGCGAGCAGGGCGCCGGTCGACCGGATCACGTCCAGCACACCGGCGTTCGGGGCGTCCTCGTCCACGGTGACGTCGAAGAGGAGCCAGTCCTGGGCGCCTACGACCAACCGGCTCGCGTAGCCCATGAAGGCGGTCACGAGGTGGTCGGCCGTCTCCCGGCAACTCCACTCAAGACGCCCGGCCCTGACACCCTTCCAGTCCCGCTCCACTGCCGTGCCGAGCACCGCCACGCTGCCCTCGACGGCAGCGATCACATCGTCCCCGTTTATCGATCGCATGGGGCGAACCCTAGGGTGCGGGGTCCCTCAGGTCGACAGCATTTCCAGCTCGCCCGCCAGGTTGTAACGCGCCGTCGCCTCCCAGTGCTCCCGCCCGTACGGCGTGCGGAACAGGCTGGGCAGATCGAGGAGTTGGCGCAGGATTCCTGAACGTCCCTCGCGAAAGGCCTCGTTGGGGACGAAGTGGTACTCCTCGCGGACCTCGGCGGTGTAGGTGGCGTACGCCGACGGGGGTGCGGCGAGGATGGCGAGGTCGGCGTCGCTGAGGACCTGGCCGTTGCGGTCGTCGTCGGTGGGGTCGTGGGTGACGGTGAGGCGGACGAGGCGTGCCACCTCGGCTGTCTTCGCCTCCGGTACCCCCGCTTCGCGCAGGGCGCGCTCGGCCAGGTGCGCGGAGCGCTCCTCGTTCTCGGAGCGGTCCGGGAGGTAGACCGCGTCGTGGAACCAGGCGGCCAGGCGGACCACGTCCGGGTCGGCCGCGTGTTTCTCCAGTACGTCGATGTGGTCCAGGACCGCTGTGAGGTGGGCGAGCGTGTGGTAGTGGCGCTGGGGTTCCTGCCAGCGGGTGAGGAGGCTGTCGGCGTAGGGGGTGGGGTCGGGGCCGTCGCCGGGGGCGCGGGCTCCCTCCAGGGCGTGGGTGAAACGCAGGCGCAGGGCGTCGAGGTCGGCCATGTGCTCATTCTTCCGTGACGCGCGGCGGACGGCGCTCCTAGCGTGGGCCCATGACTCACGTAGAGGAAGCACGGGATCCTGAACTGCCCGGTCGGCTGTTGGAGGTCGAGCGGGATGCCCTGATACCGCTGCTGCGTTCGCGTGCGGACGCCGACTTCGCGCTGCCGACCGTTGCGTGTCCGGGGTGGACGGTGCGGGATGTGCTGGCGCACTGTTCCGCCACGCTGATGCGGGTCGTGGAGAGCCGGTTCGAGAAGGGGGTGTTCTCGCCCGAGTCGAACGACCGGGACGTCGCCGAGCGCGCGCAGTGGACGAACGCGCAGGTCGTGGACGAGCTGGAGCGCGGGATGACCGAGGCGGGGCCGGTGATCGCCAAGGCGGGCGGGGTGCTGGACATGATCGCGCTAGGGGAGTGGGTGCATGCGGGTGATGTGCGGGACGTCCTCGGGGTGCCGGGGGCGTACGCGGGGGCCGGTCTGCCGGACGCGCTGACGCTGCTGGTCCGTGTCACCCGGGAGAAGAAGCACCTGCCGCTGCACGCCGACCTCGACGACGTGGACGAGCCGCTGCGGCTGGGGGACCCGGCGGCGGGGGCTCCGCCCGCCCGGTACATCGGCTCGGCCGCCACGCTCGTACGGCTGTACGCGGGGCGGCCGCTGGACGGAGCCGCGTACGAGCTGGCGGGCGTGGCGGAGGGGGATCTGAACATCTTCGGATGAGGGGCGGCCCGGGCGGGTACGGAACCGGCGTAGTCTTGAATTGGACTAGACCTGTAGCCGCCGATGAATGGGGTGCCATGAGCAAGCGTGCAGTCCTGGAGGTGATCGCCCTCGACGTCGAGGACGCGGTCATCGCCCAGGCCGGAGGCGCGGATCGTCTGGAGCTGGTCACCGAGATGGCGGCCGACGGGCTCACCCCGTCGGCGGCCACCGTCGCCGGGATCCGGGCCGCCGTCGACATCGACCTGCGCGTGATGCTGCGGCTGGCGGACGGGTTCGCGGCCGGAGACCCCGAGGACGTCGAGCGTCTGGTCCGGGTGGCGGGCGAGCTGCGGGAGGCCGGCGCCGATCAGTTCGTGCTCGGGTTCCTCGACGCGGACGGGGGCGTCGATCTGGACGCGGTGGAGCGGGTCGTCGCCGCGCTGGGCGGCTGCAGCTGGACCTTCCACCGGGCCATCGACCGCGCCGCCGACCGCGACGCCCTGCGCAAGCAGCTCGCCGACCTGCCCGGCCTGGACACCTACCTCACCGCCGGCTCCGCCTCCGGCGTCGACGAGGGCCTGCCGACCCTGGTCGCCGAGGTGCGCCGACGGGGCGAGCCCGGCTACGACCAGACGATCCTCGTCGGCGGCGGCCTCCGCCTGGACCACGTCCCCGCCCTCCGCCACGCCGGCATCGACGCCTTCCACATCGGGGGCGCGGCTCGCTCCGCGGGGTGGGCGGGGCCGGTTTCCGAGGACGCTGTGCGGGAGTGGCGAAGGGTGTTGGACGCGGAGTAGCGCCGTTCAGGGGTGGGCCGAGCGCCGGGTGCGGGTGCGTTGTGGCTGGTTGTGTCCGCGTGGCGGGGCTGCACGTCGGTACGGCTCCGCGTCCCTTCGGGGGCGCCCCGCGGGCGCGGGGGAGGGAAACCCGCCCCGCACGGTCACGGTCAGGCCAACTGTGCGGGCAGCGGTGCCGCGTGCGTCACGATCAGGCCCGACACCGCTCGGGTCAGGGCCACGTACAGGCGCCGCAGGCCCGTGCGTTCGTCCGGCTCGCCGTCGACCACGGCCTGGGGCTCGTCGAGCACCACGTAGTCGTACTCCAGACCCTTGGCGAGGGAGGCCGGGACCAGGGTCAGCCGGGTCTCGCGGGTGGTCTCCTCGCCCGGGGCCAGGTAGGTGATCCCGGCCGCGGTCAGGGCCTCGGCGAGAGCTGGGATGCGCGCGTCGGCCGCGATCAGGCCGGTCGAGCCCTCGTTGCCCAGCAACTCCGCGCAGGCGGCGATCACTTCGGTCGTCGCTGTCGCGGTGCGGACCTCGAAGAAGCCGGGGTTCTCACGGACCGAGGCGACCGGGGTGAGGCCGGGGGCGATGTGGGGGAGGAGGCGGGAGGCGTAGGTGATGACGTCCGTGGGGACGCGGAAACCCGCCGTCAGCTCCTCGATGACCCCCTCCCGCTTGCCGAGGTGGGACAGCGCTTCGTCCCAACTCCGGGTCGCCCAGGGGGTTGTGCCCTGCGCCAGGTCGCCCAGAACGGTCGCGCTGCCGGTGGTGCAGCGGCGGCCGACGGCCCGGTACTGCATGGGGGACAGGTCCTGCGCCTCGTCCAGGACGACGTGCCCGAGCGAGTGCGTGCGCTGGGTCAGGTCGGCCGCCTCGTCGATCAGCACCGCGTCCGCCGCCGACCACTTGGCCGACTTCACGCTGCGCACGGGCTTCGCCCACAGGATCGTCTTCTGCTCGTCCTCGTCCAGGACGCCCTCGGCGTGCTCGGCGAGGAAGTCGGCCTCCGTCAGCAGGCGCAGGACCAGTTTCGCCGGGTCCACGGCCGGCCAGACCGTCTTCACGGCCGCCTTCACCGCGCTGTTGCGGGCGACCGCGTCCTGCACCCGGTCGTCCGGCGCCTCCCCGGCCCGCTCCATCTGTACCAGCACCGCGTGCGCGATCCGCTGCGGCAGGGCCTCGCGGGCGGCGCCGTAGCGGATGTCCCGGTCCAGCAACTCGCGGACCAGCTCCTCCAGTTCGTACGCCGGAACCCGCCAGCGCCGCGAGCCGCGTACGACGACGACCGGCTCGGTGGGCATGGTCACGTGGGAGTACAGGGCCCGGCGCAGCACCTCGGCCATCCGGGCGTCGCCCTTGACGACGGCGGCGGCCGCCTCGTCCGTGCCGCGTACCTCCACATGGGCGACCAGGTCGTCCACGGTCGCCTGCTGCACGGTCAGCTCGCCGAGCGCCGGGAGGACCTGCTCGATGTAGTGCAGGAAGGACTTGTTCGGGCCGATGACGAGCGTGCCGGTGCGGGCGAGCCGCTCCCGGTGGGCGTAGAGGAGGTAGGCGACGCGGTGCAGACCGACGGCGGTCTTTCCGGTGCCCGGGCCTCCCTGTACGCACACGGTCCCGCCCAGCCCGCTGCGGACGATCTCGTCCTGCTCGGGCTGGATGGTCGCCACGATGTCCCGCATGGGGCCGACGCGCGGCCGCTCGATCTCCTGCTGGAGCAGCTTGCTGGTGGTGGCCGCCTCGGCCGGGTCGGACAGGTGCTCGTCCTCGTACGCGGTCAGGTCGCCGCCGGTGTAGCCGAAGCGGCGGCGCAGCCCGATGTCCATCGGGTCCTTCTTGGACGCGCGGTAGAACGGCTGCGAGACCGGGGCGCGCCAGTCGATGACCATGGGGTCGCCGTCGCCGTCGTGCACATGCCGCCGCCCGATGTAGAACCTTTCGCCCTCGGCCCCTTCCGCCTGGTCGGCGCGCGGGGCGTGCAGATAGTCGAGCCGCCCGAAGAAGAGGGGGGTGTCGCTGAGGTCGGCGAGCGCCTTGATGCGCTCGTCGATCTGGCGGGCGAGCACCTCGGCGTTGACCCAGTTCGCAGTGACGTCGCTGATGTCCAGCGCCTCGACGTCCTCGCGCATGGCGCGCAGCGCGGACCGGGAGGAGGCGAGGTGGCTGCGCTCCCGGGCGAGTGGGTCGTCGAGCGGTTCGTGGGCGGGCGTGGACAAGGGGGTGCCTCCGGATCTGCTCGTGGCATGACTGGGGGCCGCCCGGTTTCCGTGCGGGCGGCGGCGCTCCGTAGGGAGGCGGGCAAGAGCGGAGATTGTAGGTGGGGTGGCCGGGAGGAGGCCAATGAATTTCCGCGCGGGGTCCTCCGGAGGTCGTGTCCCCTAGGGGACAGGGGCCGTCCGGCGTAGGGGTGGGGGTCCACCCGGAGACCTACGCGGACGCCTTGGGGATTGGCTCTGGAGACCGATGCGTGACCTGGGTGCGAAGTTCCACCATGGAGACATGAGCGCAGCAACCATCCACCCAGCCTCTGTCCGCCCCCCGTCCGGTGCCACGGCCATGGACGGCCCCCATCACCACCCCCTGGGCAACGCCCTGCGCGCCGTCAAGGTGTTCGTCGAGGCCGCGTTCAGCGTGGTGATCCTCGGCGAGTACGGCGAGGAAGCGGGCATACGCCGTAAGTAGCGGCATAGGGTCACCTCCGTGCCGAAACGGACGGTGGCGTCCCGCCCTGCCCTGTTGTCCCTGCTCCTGCTCGCGGTCTCCGTCTGCTCCTTCACCGCCCTGTGCGTCCTGCAGCGGGCCCCGATGGCCGACCTGCTGGTCTACCGGGCCGAGGGCGCTGCCGCGTCCCACGGCGGCGACCTGTACGGCTTCACGGTCACCGAGTGGCGGCTCCCGGCGACCTACCCGCCCTTCGCGGCGATCCTCTTCGTCCCGGCCACCTGGCTCCCCGTCCCGGCGCTGAAGGCGGCCTTCCTGGCGGGCAACGCGCTCCTGCTCGCCGGCCTGGTCACCCTCTCGGCCCGCCTGGCCGCCCGCCCCCTGCCCCCGCCCCTCCTCTGCACGTGCGCGGCCCTGGCCCTCTGGCTGGAGCCGGTCTTCCAGACGCTCCTGTTCGGCCAGGTCAACCTCGCCGTGGCCTGCCTCGTCCTGTGGGACCTCACCCGGCCTCCGGGCGCCCGCGCCAAGGGCCTCGCCCTCGGCCTCGCGACCGGCGTGAAGCTCACGCCCGCCGTGTTCGTGGTCCATCTGTTCCTGCGCGGACGCAAACGCGAGGCGGCCATGGCGGTGACCGGCTTCGCGGCCACGGCCCTGCTCGGGTTCCTGCTGCTGCCCGCCGCGAGCGCCGACTTCTGGAGCCGGCGCCTGTACGAGACCGGCCGGGTGGGCAAGGCGTGGATCGTGGACAACCAGTCCTTACGGGGGCTGGTCGCGCGGGCCCTGGGCGACCCGGCGCCGGGCCTCGCCTGGGCGCTCCCGGCGGCGCTGGTGGCGGTGATCGTCCTGCTGCTGGCCGCCCGTGCCTGCCAGGAGAGCCACGGCATCCTGCTGGCCGCCTGCGCGGCCCTGCTGGTCTGCCCGATCAGCTGGTCGCACCACTGGGTGTGGTGCGTGCCGCTCCTCGCGGTGCTCCTGGCCGAGGGCCGCACGCTCACCGCCGGGCTCGTGGCCCTCGTCTTCACCGCCCGCACGATGTGGCTGGTGCCCCACGAGGGCGCCCTGGACCTCGAACTTCCTTGGTGGCAGCAGCTGTTGGCGGCCCCTTACTCGATCCTGGCGCTCGGGCTGGCCGGGGCGTGTGCCAACATGATCAGCCGTTGTCCGATCCATTCGACCGAGCAAACGGGGAAACAGGCATGCCCTTCTCGAAGCTTCCGTTCCGCAGGGCGGTGAGCGGACTGACCGCCGCCACCGCGCTCGCCGTCGGCGCCACCCTCATGGCCGCTCCCACCGCCTCGGCGGTCGGCTCCTCCGGCTGCACCAAGAACATCAGGGACACGACCTACACGGTCGTCCAGTACGACCACGCCGACATGCACACCGGCCCCGGCAACAACTACCGGGTCAAGAAGTCCGTGTACATGGGCAACAAGGTCCGCGTGTACTGCACCGCCAAGGGCGGCTCCTGGTACTACGGCAAGTTCGGCTCGACCTACGGCTGGATGGAGGAGCACGCCTTCTTCTAGGCCGTACCCCTCCACGCCCCAGGTTCTTCGCCGCCCCGCCTAGCTCTCCGCCAGGATCTCGTCCGCGTCCACGATCCGGTACGCGTACCCCTGCTCCGCCAGGAAGCGCTGGCGGTGGGCGGCGAAGTCCTGGTCGATGGTGTCGCGGGCGACGACCGAGTAGAAGTGGGCCTGGTGGCCGTCGGCCTTGGGGCGCAGCACGCGGCCCAGGCGCTGGGCCTCCTCCTGGCGGGAGCCGAAGGTGCCGGACACCTGGACGGCGACCGTGGCCTCGGGCAGGTCGATGGAGAAGTTGGCGACCTTCGACACCACGAGCACGCTGATCTCCCCCTCGCGGAACGCGTCGAAGAGCTTCTCGCGCTGCGCGTTGGACGTCTCGCCCTTGATCACCGGGGCGTTCAGGTGCTCGCCCAGCTCGTCCAGCTGGTCGATGTACTGGCCGATGACGAGGATCTGCTGCCCCTCAAACCGGCGGACGATCGCCTCCGTGACCTTCCGCTTGGTCTCGGTGGTCGCGCAGAAGCGGTACTTCTCCTCGGTCTCGGCGGTGGCGTACGCGAGCCGCTCGGAGTCGGTGAGGTTCACCCGGACCTCGACACAGTCGGCGGGCGCGATGTAGCCCTGCGCCTCGATCTCCTTCCAGGGCGCGTCGAACCGCTTCGGCCCGATGAGGGAGAAGACGTCGGACTCGCGGCCGTCCTCGCGCACCAGGGTCGCGGTCAGACCGAGGCGGCGGCGCGCCTGGAGGTCGGCGGTGAACTTGAAGACCGGCGCGGGCAGCAGGTGCACCTCGTCGTAGACGATCAGACCCCAGTCGCGGGAGTCGAACAGCTCCAGGTGCGGGTAGACGCCCTTCCGCTTGGTCGTCAGCACCTGGTAGGTGGCGATGGTGACCGGGCGGATCTCCTTCCGGGTCCCGCTGTACTCGCCGATCTCGTCCTCGGTCAGCGTGGTCCGCTTCACCAGCTCGTGCTTCCACTGCCGGGCCGAGACGGTGTTGGTGACGAGGATGAGGGTGGTGGACTTCGCCTGCGCCATCGACCCGGCGCCGACCAGCGTCTTTCCGGCCCCGCAGGGCAGCACGACCACGCCGCTGCCACCGTGCCAGAAGTTCTCCACGGCCTGCTTCTGGTACGCACGCAGCGCCCAGCCGTCCTCCAGCAGCTCGATCGGATGCGCCTCGCCGTCCACGTACCCGGCGAGGTCCTCGGCCGGCCAGCCCAGCTTCAGCAGCATCTGCTTGATCTGCCCGCGCTCGGAGGGGTGCACGACCACGGTGTCCGGGTCGATGCGCGCCCCGACCAGCGGGGCGATCCGCTTGGACTTCAGCACCTCCTCCAGCACCGGCCGGTCGGTGGTGGTGAGGACGAGTCCGTGCGCGGGGTGCTTGCTCAGGGTGAGCCGCCCGTACCGGTCCATCGTCTCGGCGATGTCCACGAGCAGCGCGTGCGGCACCGGGTAGCGGCTGTACTGCACCAGCGCGTCCACGACCTGCTCGGCGTCGTGCCCGGCGGCCCGCGCGTTCCACAGGCCGAGCGGGGTGACCCGGTAGGTGTGGATGTGCTCCGGCGCCCGCTCCAGCTCGGCGAAGGGCGCGATGGCACGCCGGCAGTCGTCGGCCCGCTCATGGTCGACTTCCAGGAGCAGGGTCTTGTCCGACTGGACGATCAGCGGTCCGTTCACCGACGCACTTCCCTTCCGCGTGGCCAAACGTCCAGTGTGCCCTATCAGCGGATGATCGCGGCGGGGCGCCGCAACCATGGGCACCCGACACGGGTCTTCCTACCGCGGGACCGGCGCGGGGGCGCGGTCCGGGGAGGAGCGGGGCGCGATGTCGGTACGCAGGTGGGTGACCGGCCTGGGGGCCACGGCGGTACTGCTGGCGGCAGGGGTGTGGGCGGTGTGGCCGCCGGGTGTCGATCGGCACCTGTGGGGCGAGGTGCGGCCGGTGATCGAGGCGCGGCTGGTGGCGGACTCGAAGGGCAGCGGGTACGGGGAGACGCAGCCCGGTCTGCGGGCGCAGTGGTTCTGCCGGGCCGAGGCACGGGACCTCGACGAGCACGACGGCGTCGTCCGGGCGGGCGTGACCACGTTGTGCATGGAGTACGGGGTGCGGAAAGGCGCTCTGGTGGAGTGCTCCGGAGCCGATGTCCCGCAGGTGGTGCGCCTGAAGCGGGACGCGGGCGCGCACGGCGGCTTTCGCGTGACGTCGCGGGAGGAGGGGCCGGACGGCGCGGGCAGCGGGAAGTGGGTGGAGGACCACTTCAGCTTCTTCCACGAGCCCGGCCCCGAGGGCACGGGCGGGTCCGACGGCCTGGAGGCCGCCGCCCGCAAGCACTTCGGCCTGCCCGCGGACGCTCCGGTCAAGGACTGCTGACAGGCTCTAGTCCTCCGCCAGCTCCGCGACCCCCGTGACCCGGTGCAGCGGATACGTCCGCACCTCGTCGGCCGTGTGGTCGTACGCCGTCACGAAACCGCCCTCGACCCGGATCGGGGCGATGACGCGCTGGCTGGCGGTGCCCTCGGCGTTGACGTAGCCGATCCACAGCGACTCGCCGGTCAGGACGGCGGCCTGCATGGTGGCCAGGGTCTCGGCGGAGCTGGTGCGGGGCAGTTCGCCGCCCGTGAGTGCGCCGCCCGACGGCTTGCGCGGCGCGGTGGCGGCCAGGTCGCCCGCCCGGATCGCGCGGATCGCGGCCGCCAGCAGCGTGGCGTCGGGCGGCGGCGGTCCGTCCGGCACCGGCTCGGGCGCGGTGCGCGGCGGGGTGCGGTGGGCGTCGGCGCGGGTGATCAGGACGTCGCCCTCGGCGGACTCGGCGGCGGGCGCGTAGCCCATCGCGCGCAGGCCGTCCAGCAGTGTGGCCGGGTCCGTCGGGGCGGCCAGGACGGTCGGGGCCAGGCGGCGCAGGCGCAGGGCGGCCGCCCGCTTGTCGGCGAGGATCTCGTTCAGCAGGGCGTCGTCGTCGCAGCGGACGTATGCCGAGGCCGCGCCGACCCGCAGATGGCCGTGCTTGCGTGCCACGTCGTCGATCAGATACGCCAGCGGCTGTGGGACCGGCGTGCGGGAGTGCGCGGTGAGGAAGGCGTGCAGGTCGGCGGCGGCCCGGCCGGCGTCCAGGGCGCGCCGGACCGAGGCCGGTGTGAAGCGGTAGACGGTCGCCCCGCCCTTGGACTCGACGTCCGCGAGGATCCCGAGCATGTCGGCGAGCGGACGCCGCAGCGGGCCGGGGGCCACCGCCGTGAGGTCCGCCTGGAGCAGGACGTGGTCCAGGGGTTCGGGCAGCAGGGGTGCGAGGAGCCGGGCCGCGGCGGCCGTGGCGACGGTCTGCTCGGTGGGGGAGAGGGGTTCCAGGAGGGCGCCCGGGCGGTGGTGGACGGGGAGTTTGTCGCCGGGCCCGGAGGGTTCCGCGGCGACCGAGGGGTGCGCGGCCGCGGGCGCGCCGAGCAGCGCCCGACCGTGTGCCGACAGCGCCCCGCGCCCGGTGACGCCGAGCAGCTCCGCCTCCGAGAGGGTCCAGCGGGCGAGCCGGGAGCGCAGGTCGTCGGCCCCGTCGACATCACGCCGGGGACCACGCAGCGGCCGCTCCCAGAGCAGCCGGGCCAGCACCGACTCGGCGCCGGGGGCGGCGCCCTGCGGGAGCCCGGCCAGCAGGGTCAGCACCCGCTGCCGTACCTCGGGCGCGGCCGACCGGTCGAGTCCCGGCCCCAGCGCGGACAACGTACGGTCCTTCGCGTCCCGCCCGCCGACCAGCCCCGGTGTCCGGGTGGCCGTCAGCCAGGCCTCGGCGAGCCGGGCCCAGCGCTCGGCGGGCGGCCGCTCCAGCCACTCGTCGTAGGCGGGGGTGGCCGCGTACCGCTCGTCGGCCTCGCCGTCGGAGGCGAGCAGGCCGGCCGCGTACGCCAGCTCGACCCAGAAGGCGGCGACCGGCTCGGGCACGTCGAGGGCGACGGCGGTCCGCTTCAGGTCCCGCACGCTCAGCCCGCCGGCCCGCAGCACGGCCGGGCCGCCCTCGTCCCAGTCCTTCAGCAGCTCCTCGACGGTGGCCAGCGCGGTGTACGCCTGGCCGGCCGCGGTGGCGTCCACGATCTGCGGACCGTGGGTGGCGGCCGGTTCGACGGCGGGCGGCAGCGGTTCGGGTGCCCGGTGCGCGCGGCCCTCGCGCAGATGCAGGGCGACCTCGCGGGGCAGGACGACCGTGCCGGGCGCGGTGGGCAGCAGCAGGCCGCGGTCCAGCAGCCAGCGCAGATGGGCGGCCGGGTCGGCGGTGACCTGCCCGTACGGCGGCCCCCACACAAGCCGGGACAGCACCTCGCGGGCGGCCTCCGGCGCCTTCGCGAGCAGGGCCGCCATCTTCTTGCGGTGGGTGAACAGGGCGGTGAGCGCGGCCGCTGCGGAGACCGAGTCGTGCGTCGAGGCCAGCCCGGCGGCGCCGACGATCTCCTGGATCCGCCCCGGGGACATGCCCGCCGTGGCCTCCTGCACGCTCGGGCCGAGACCGGTCGGGGAGGGGTGCTGCGCGGACGGCGCGAGCAGCTCCCGTGCGGTCCGCACCAGCCGCAGCCGTTCGTCGTCGCCCCACACCAGGGCCTGTTCGCGCAGGGTGGCCACCGCGCGGGGCAGCGCGGCGGCGACGGTCTCGTCCCGGGCGTACCCGGCCATCAGGCCGAGCAGAATCTCGTACGACGCCGGTTCCGGGGCCACGGCGAGGGCCTCGGCGGTCTGCAGCGCGAACCGGTCCAGCCGCTCCAGGGCACGCAGGACCGAGGCGCGGGTGCCGGCGCGGGTGGCGAGCTGCGTGAGGTCGGTGGGAACCGGCGTGATGAGATCGGGCCGGCTGCGCAGGAGCGCGGCCAGGGAAGCGTCGTCTCGCGCGCGGAGCGCTTCCGCGAGGGAGCGTGGAGCCGACGGGGGCGTGTGGGCGCTCATCCCGCCCACGGTACCCGGATGGCGGCCGGACGCAGCGGTGCAGGACGGGGTCCGCCGTTACGCGGTCAGCGCAGACCCGTGTCGCACCTGACCGTGATCTTCGTGTACGCGTCGGGGCGGACGGTGACCTCCACCGGGGCGCAGTGCGCGGTACCGGAGGTCCGGGCCCGCACCTCGTACGCGCCGGCCCGCAGCGGCACCCGGAACCGGCCGTCCGGACCGGTGTGCACGGTCGCCACCTCGGTGTCCGAGGACCGGTCGCGGACCCGCACGGTCGCCTCGGCGGGGCTGCTGCAGTCCTGGCTCTCGGGAGCGCCCTCCACGGGGCAGGTCGGCCACCGGACGACGACGCCCCGCACCCCGGACCGGACGTCCGCCGGGGCGCCGCCCGACCCGCTCGGGGCCGCTTCGGAGCACGCGGCGAGCGCCACCGGCACGGTCAGCGCCACGAGCGCGAGAAGCAGGCCGGCCGGCGGCCGCCGGGCGATGCGGCGGCGTTGCGGGAGCACGTTTCCACTGTAGGCAGCGGGGCGTGGGCACGGACAGCGCGAAAGGGCGGAGGGGGTGGCACGATGGCCACCACCTCCGCCCCGGGGTGTGTCACGGTGTCCGGTCCCGCCGGCTAGCAGAAGCCGAGCTTTCCGATGCGTGAGCCCCACGAGGTGGTGCTGTTCTGGCGCTCGTTCACGACGTAGGCACGGTTGCCGGCGGCGCAGGCGCCGGCCGCGGAGGGGTCGACGGTGACGGCGGAGTAGTCGCCCCAGCGCTCGACGACGTCAGTGGACGGGTTGTAGAACGTCGAGGCCTGGGAGTGGTTGTTGCCTCCGACGACGTTGACCGGGTCGGTGGCGAGGCGGCCGCCGCTCATGACCCGCACCTGGTGGGCGACGCCGGCCGTGACGTTGGTCGAGGACCAGGTGAAGAACATCCGGCCGATCGGGTTCGTCGGGGTGGCGCCCTGGGCCGAGCCGGCCACGGACGCGTTGAAGTCGTCGGAGTTACCGGACTCGGTCACACTTCCGGTCTGACCGGCGGGCACCGTGCTGTTGGCAGTGTTGATCTGCAACCAGACCGGCGTCGGGCGTCCGCCGACACTGACGGTGTGGATGTTGAGCAGCTGGTTGCCGATCTGCGTGCTGTTCTGCGAGAACCGGGAGTCCGAGCTGTCCAGCCGGTCGGTCGTACCGGGCTGGCGGGCGTCCGGTGGCACGGTGTAGGCGGTCACCGGCACGTTGGGCTGCTGCACGATCGTGGCGTTGCTGCGGCCCAGGCCGGTGGCCTTGAACAGGGTCAGTTTGCTGTCCGCCGGGGCGGCTCCCACCAGGAAGGCGCTCGCGTTGTTGTCCTCCACGAGGGGAGGCGCGACGGTGCCCGGCGTGCCCAGGCTGAAGTACAGGAACCTGGGGCCGAAGCCGTTGTACACGTCGGCCTTGGCCATGCCGTAGGCACGCGTGCGGACGTAGTGGTCCGAGGAGTCGAAGATGTTCGCCGTGACGATCACGGCGTCCTGGTCGAGCCCCAGCTGCGGGAAGTCGTAGAAGTCACCGGAGTTCTCCGGCGGGTCGAACGTGTAGACGTAGAACGAGCCGGTGGCGTCCGAGCCGGTGGACACCGCCCAGAACACCCTCTGGACCGTGCTGCTCTCCGGGAACGCCTCGGCCGAGATGACCCAGCGGTTCCACTTCTTGTCGTAGACGACACGGGGGTCGAAGATCGACTGCGCGGTGTAGCTGAAGAAGCTTGCGAACGACACGCTCTTGACCAGGGCGCCGTCCGAATTCCGGAACACGCCGAAGCCGGCGCCGTTCACGGTCTGAACGAACTGGGTCTTGCCGACGGCGCCGGTCGTGTCCGGCGGCCGGACGCAGCAGGGCTGGCTGAGTCCCTCGAAGCCGCCCTGATTCGGCGGCGGCGCCAGCTTCCCGGCCTTGTTCCCGCCGGTCTGTCCGGGCCGCTGCTTCGCCCGGTGCTTCGCGGCGGCGGCCTTCAGCTCGGCGAGCTTCTTGCGGGAAACGGTGGGCAGCGGGCCCTGGCCCCTGCGGACCTTCGGCTGGGCGTGTCCGCTCGGGTTGACCAACTTCGGTTTGGACACGTGAACCATGCGGGGCGCCGGGAGCGGCTTCCCCTCCGCCTGGGGGTGAGCGGATGCCCCGGACGCCTGAGCCATGCCCAGGCTCAGCGCGAGCGCGGCCAGCAGGGCCGGCACCACGCGGCGCACCCTCCGTCTGGTCGTCAAGACAGACTTCCTCTCCTCGCCTTCGCGGCCTGGGTGGCCGGCTGAAAGGTCGTCCTCAGCATGTTGGAAAGTGCATTCGGAAACTTGGCGACCTAGCGAACATTTCACCTAAATCAACCTGAACGGCCGTTGGAGCGGTTCCGGTTCCGCCGGCTAGCAGAAGCCCAGCCTGCCGATGCGCGAACCCCATGAATCGGTGCTGATCTGACGCTCGTTCACGACGTAGGCACGGCTGCCGGCGACGCAGGTGCCGGTCTCGGAGGGGTTGATCGTGACGGCGGAGTAGCCGCCCCAGGGCTGGATCCGGTTATCGCCCGACGGGGCGTAGAACGTCGAGGCCGTGCTGTGCGTGTTGCCCCCGAGGATGTTCGGGTCGTCGGTGACGAGGCGGCCGCCGCTCTTGACCCGCACCTGGTGGGGGGTGCTCAGCGCGTTCGTCGAGGACCACGTGAAGAACATCCGGCCGATCGGGCTGTCCAAGGTGCCGCCCACGGGCGAGCCGGCCACCGAGGGGTTGAAGTCGTCCGAGTCGGGAGACTCGAACACCGTGCCGGTGGCGGAGACCGCGCTGGTGTCGGTGTTGATCTGGTACCACCTCGGGGTCGGGAACCCCCCGTCATCGACGGTGTGGACGTTGAGCAGTTGGTTGCCGATCTGCGTGCTGTTGTTCTGGAACCGGGCGTCCAGGGTGTCCAGCACGGCGTTGGTACCGGGCTGGCGGGCGCTCGGCGGCACGGTGTAGGCGGTCACCGGCACGCTGGGCTGCTGCACGATGGTGGCGTCGCTGCGGCCGAGGCCGGTGGCCTTGAACAGGCTCAGACGGTCGGCCGCGGGGTGGGCCGCCACCAGGAAGGCGCTGGAGTTGTCGTCCTCCACGACGGGCGGCGCGACCGTGCCGGACAGGCCCAGGTCGAAGTACCGGAAGTCGGTGGAGCGGCCGTTGTACAGGTCGGCCTTGGCCATGCCGAAGGCGCGGGAGCCGATGTAGTCGTACCCGGGTTCCGTGGGGCGGAAGATGTTCGCCGTGACGATCACGGCGTCCTGGCCCAGCCCCAGTTGCGGGTAGTCGTAGAAGTCGCCGGTGCCGGGCTCCTCCGGCGGGTCGAACATGTAGACGTACCACGAGCCGAGCGGGTCCGGGCCGGTGGACACCGCGTAGAACACCTTCTGGACGTCCTGGCCCTCCTGGAACGCCTCGGCCGAGATGACCCAGCGGTTCCACGTCCTGTCGTAGACGACCCGGGGGCCGAAGATCTCCTGGGCGGTGTAGCCGAAGAAGCCGGCGAGCGACACGCTCTTCTGCAGGCTGCCGTTCGACGTGTCGTACACGCCGACGCCGGTGCCGCTCGTGACCTCGACGAAGTAGCCCTTGCCGGCGGCGCCGTGCGTGTCCGGCGGCGTGAGGCAGCAGGGCCGGCTGAGCCCGTCGAAGCTGCCCTGGCTCGGTGGCGGCGCCGGCTTCCCGGCCCTGTTCCCGCCGGTCTGTCCGGGCCGCCGCTTCGCCGGATGCTTCGCGGCCTCGGCCTTCAGTTCGGCGAGCTTCTCACCGGGGATGGTGGGCAGCGGCCCCTGGCTCTTTCGCACCCTCGGCCGAGCGTGCCCGGTGGGGTCGACCACCTTCGGTTCGGACAGGTGAACCTTGTGGGGCGCCGGGAGCGGCCCGCCCTCCGCCCGGGGCCGAGCGGCCGCCCCGGGCGCCTGTGGCAGAACCACACCCAGGCTCAGCGCGAGCGCGGCCAGCAGGGCCGGCACGGCGCGGCGCGCTCTCCGTCTGGTCGTCAAGACAGGTTTCCCCTCTTCGCTTCAAGCCTCCGTGGCCGGTGAGCAGGTCATGCTCAGGATGAGAGGTGATGGCGTCGGGCACCCGCACCCACGCGGTACCGTCGTCCAACGGGGTGTCATCGCCGTTGCCCCGGAGGGGTTTTCCGTGGGGATCGAAAGCGATCAGGTCGTCTACGAGTATCTGAGCCGCGTCGGAGACATCGCTCAGCAGCGGCAGTTGCCGTCGTCCGCGCGGATGCGGCTGGTGTCGGAGCTGCGCAACGAGATCGACCGGCACCGGGCCAGTGCGACGGCGGACAGCCCCGCCGCCGTGCGCCGCATCCTGGAGCGGCTGGGCACCCCGGACGAGGTGGTCGAGGCCGCGGGCGGCAGCGCGGGGGTGCCGCGGTCGGCGCCCGCCGCCGTGCCCGTACAGCCGGAGCCGGAGCCGAAGGAACGGCCCAAGGGGCTGCGCAGGGTCGTACCCCGGCCGCGTGCCGCCGAGCCGGAGTCGAAGCCGCGCGACGCCCCGTCCCCGCCGCATCTCGCCGCCCCGGACGAGCTGGGGGACAGCGCGACGCACCCCGACTGGTGGCGGGTGGAGGGCAGCCCGTTCGGTACGCCCGCCGGTGACGTCGTCCCGGGGTTCGTGGGCGGGGTGGAGATCCCCGATCTGCTCAAACGCCCGCAGAAGGAGACGGAGGAGAAGGAGCCGGAGCCCCGGCAGGCAGAGCCGCCGGAGGCGACGGAACAGGCGGCCGCGCCGCGCCGCCGCCTGTTCGCCCGCAAGGCGCCCGCGCCCGCGGCGGCCGCCCGCCGCCTGCTGCCGGGCCCCGCCGCCGGCTGGAGCAACCCCCTCCTCCTGCTGGCCGCCGCCGCACTGGTCGCCGGAGCCGTGCTCGGCAACTGGTTCGCGCTCCTGCTCGGCTGGCTGATCGCCTACGGCTCCCGCCGCCTCACCCCCGCGGAGACCAAGTGGGCCGTACTGGGCGCCCCCGGCCTGGCCCTCGCGTCCGGGCTGCTCTGGCTGTGGGGCCGTGACACCGGCCGCTGGGGTGCCCCCATCGCCCAGGGGCACATGAACGACGCCGTGGCGGAGACGTGGCCCTGGGTGGTGCGGGGCGCGGCCGTGGCCTCGGCCCTGTTCCTGGTGTGGCGCTCCCAGCGCAGGCGCTAGCTGTATTGATCACGAGCGTTGTTAACGCGGGCCGGTCTTGATCGTGGCGAAGGCCTCCGTGTGTGGTGGAGGTGTCGAATCTTCACCGCACGGAGG
>NZ_JBIAWE010000015.1:0-244649 GCF_042895235.1 Streptomyces sp. NPDC001410 | reverse complement strand
AGAATTCCTCCACACCTACAACCACCACCGCTGCCACACCGCACTCGGCGGCCAGCCACCGATCAGCCGCGTGAACAACGCTGCGGGTCAATACAGCTAGTACCTGAAGAAACGGTCTACGCCCAGACCCGGGACATGACGAACCGCTGACCTGCAGCAGCCGGCAAGGATCGCGGCCAGACGCAGGCACACATGTGGTGCGACTACATATTTCCGACGTGGAGTGTGCGAGCGACGCCATGACTGCCTTGCACAACGCAACCCAAGAGACCAGTCGGTGGTGGCAGAGACGGTGTGGGTTGCGTCGTTCGTGCTGGCGTGGCTCAGTGGCCCTCTGGAGACGGGTGAGCCGGTTCCATCGATCGGTGCGAGCCGTCGCTCGTCTTCACGGCATGGGTCCGCGGTCAGCCGAGCTTGAGAAGGCCGGCTTCGACCACTGCGCGGCCGAAGGGGCTCGCGAGTTGGGCGAGACGCTCACAGTCGGGGTCACCCAGGGCGGCGTAGGCGGGAAAAGCCAGGTGGTCGGTGCGGTCCTCGATGTGCCGACGCAGGATGAAGCCTTCCGAGCTGAGGGAGTCGCCGTCGAGGAGACCTCGCTCTCGTAGGCGCTCCTGGGTGCCGGCCCACTCCTCCTCGGGCCATGCGCGGCTCGCTTTGAGGAAGTCGGCGGGAACCTCACCGGTGGCGGCGTGCAGAATCAGGGCTTCCAAGCCCCCGACGCCCTCGCTCAGCAGGCACGCGACATGGCCGTCTCCACGGAACTCCCGGAGCAGCGTCTGGGCGTGCCACAGCTGCAGCACCGGCTCCTCCGGCCAAGGCAGTGCGGCATGCGCGGCGAAGAGCGGGCGGCCCTGGGCTTGTTCGCAGGCCGCATCGGCGGCTCGGCGGGTCAGCGCCAGGACCTCGGCCAGGTCGGGCAGCTCGTGGATTCCCGCCCGCCGCAGGGCTTCGCCCGCCGCGGCGTACCGCGCGTCCAGCACCTGCTGCGGTGTCGTCGTGTCCCAGGCCCCGTCGACCGCCTGCCGCACGAAAGCGGGATTGAAGTTGTAGAAGGTCGCGATGACCAGGTCGGCGGACGCTCGGCCGAAGGCGGCGCTGCGGGAGGTGAAGTAGCCGGCGCGTCCGCTCAGTCCGAGGTCCGCGTACCGTCGCCTTGCCTCGGGTACGAAGTAGATCATGGCGTGTACGGGCTCGAGTCCGCGCCAAGCCGCGCGCGCTGTCTTCATGGGCTACCTCTTCGGAGAGTCGGCGAATGGGATATGCGCTGCGGTTCCGTACCAGCCGTGCGCTCGCAGGTGTGCGAGCAGCAGGCGGCTCAGCGTTTCGGGCGCTTCCTCGGGGACCCAGTGGCTGACGCCCTGGAGGGTCTCGAAGCGGTACGGCCCGTTGACCCACCGTCCGGTCTCCTGTGCCGCCGCCGCGCCGAACGCGCTGTCCTGCGTGCTCCAGATGTACAGCGTGGGCACGTCGATGATGCCGATCGTGCCGTCGGGGCGGCCTGCCCGGTACCAGTTCAGCGCGGCGGTGAGAGCGCCTGGCTGGGACAGGCGCCGCACATAGGCCTCGGCACTGTCCTGTGGGACCTTTTCGGCATAGAAGGCGCGGAGCACCTGGGCATCGTGGGCCAGCATGCGCTCCTCGGTCGCGGGCGTCTCGCGCCAGTCGATCATGTATTGCGAGCGCTTGCGCTGGTCCTCGTCGGTGCGCAGGGCGGTGGCCAGAGCGCCGGGATGAGGCGTCGAGGCAACCGCCAGGGTGCGTACGCGGCCGGGATGGGCGTCAGCGGTCCACCAGGCCACCGCGCCTCCCCAGTCGTGGCCGACTAGGTCGAACGCCTCCCAGCCCAGTTCCTCCGTGATCGCGACCACGTCGTCGACGAGAAGGCTGATGCGATATTCCTCGGGCCGCTGGGGCCGGGCGCCGGGGGAGTACCCACGTTGGTCGGGCGCCACCACCCGGTAGCCGTGCGCGGCCAACGCCGCGATCTGCCGTTGCCACACCAGCCCCGTCTGCGGGAAGCCGTGCAGCAGCAGCACCGGACGGCCCTCGGGCGGACCCGCCGCGATCGCGTTGAACACGCCCGCGCCGGTGGAGATGCTCAGCTCGGTCACGATCCACCTCTTCATACCGACTGGTCGGTAGCCTTCAGGTGGAGAGGCGGGCTGTCAAGGTCGTGAGCGCTTCCCGGCGGCGGTGGACTGCTTGGTTGAACATGACGCCGGATTCAACTATAACCGGACCCGGAGGACGACTCCCGTCCCCCTGGGGCCATGGCTCATGCCATCGGTCACCGGGTAGACGGTCAATGAGCCCTCACCGCGCCGCATTTGGCGTTCGGCACCGACTACCGGCATCGAGCCCGGCTCACGGAGCCCGGAATACCGCTCGCGAGGCTCTGGGGCGAAGCGACCCGGACCAACAAGAAACAGTGAGGCGACATGAGGGAAGCAGTCATCATTTCGACGGCACGGACGCCGATCGGAAAGGCTTACCGCGGCGCGTTCAACGACACCCAGGCGCAGGAACTTGCCGCCCATGCCCTGTCCCACGCCGTGGAGCGCGCCGGGCTCGAGGGAGGCGAAGTCGAGGACGCGATCTTCGGCTGCGCCGTGCAGCAGGGGTCAGCCGGTTTCAATGTCGCGCGTCAGGCCGCTCTGCGTGCAGGGCTTCCGGACACGGTGTCGGGGATGTCGATCGACCGGCAGTGCTCGTCGGGCCTGATGGCCATTGCGACTGCCGCCAAGCAGATTGTCGTGGACGGCATGCAGATCGCTGTCGGCGGCGGCGTCGAGTCGATCTCCCTGGTGCAGAACGAGCACATGAACACCCACCGCATGTCGGATCCCTGGCTGGTCGAGCGCAAGCCGAGCATCTACATGCCGATGTTGCAGACGGCGGAGATCGTCGCCGAACGGTACGGCGTGAGCCGGGAATGCCAGGACGAGTTCGCGCTGGTGTCACAACGACGCACCGCTGTGGCGCAGGAGGCCGGCCGGTTCGACCAGGAGATCGTCGCGCTCAATAGCGTCAAGAAGGTGCTCGACAAACAGTCCGGGGAGGTGCGGCACGAGGAGGTCACCCTGACCCGGGACGAGGGCAACCGCGCGTCGACGACGCTCGAAGGCCTGGCCGGGTTGGCGCCGGTGCTGCCCGACGGCCAGGTGAGTGCGCATGCCAGCGTGACGGCGGGCAACTCCTCGCAGTTGTCGGACGGGGCCTCGGCGTCGGTGTTGATGGAGTCGAGGGAGGCCGAGCGCCGCGGACTGGAACCGCTGGGTGTCTACCGGGGTATGACAGTCGCCGGTTGTGGCCCCGACGAGATGGGCATCGGGCCGGTGTTCGCCATTCCGAAGCTGCTGAAGCAGCACAACCTCACCATCGACGACATCGGCCTGTGGGAGCTCAACGAGGCCTTCGCTTCTCAGGCGTTGTACTGCCGTGACGAACTGCACATCGACCCGGAGCGGTTCAACGTCAATGGCGGCGCGATCTCGGTCGGTCATCCGTACGGAATGACTGGTGCCCGGCTGGTGGGGCATGCCCTCATCGAGGGCAAGCGCCGCGGTGTTCGGTATGTGGTGATCTCGATGTGCGTCGGCGGCGGCATGGGCGCAGCCGGACTGTTCGAGGTCGCCTGAGCCCGGCATCCCTGCCGGATGCAACCCAACTACGAAAGAGGCGTGGATACCGTGTCGAACGCGGTGGACAAAACCCGAACCGCGGTCCTGGTGGACTTCGGCGGGGTCATCACCTCCAGTGTGCTGCGGGCCTTCACCGACTTCGGCGCCTCCCTCGGCGGCGACCCGCGCCTGCCGTTGGAACTCCTCGGCCGGGACCAGCCGTCACGCACCCTCCTGGCCGACCACGAGTGCGGCCGGATCGACGCCGAGGCCTTCGAGCGAGGATTTGCTGAACGTCTCCGCGTCCACGGCGCCGACGTCGAAGCCGAGGGGCTCACGGCCCGGATGCAAACGGGCATGTCGATCGACCAGGACATGCTCGCCCTACTCGATGATCTTCGAGTCGCCGGCCATCCCGTCGCACTCGTGTCCAATTCGTTCGGTACCGGCACCTACGACGGCGTCGACCTCGCCGGCCTCGCCGACGTGGTCGTCATCTCCGCCGTGGTCGGGATCCGCAAGCCCTCCAGACGGATCTACGCGATCGCATGTGAACGTCTCGGCGTCGCCCCCGAGGAGGCAGTCATGATCGACGATCTGCAGCAGAACCTCGACGGAGCGGCGCGGATCGGAATCGCCGGCGTGCTGCACACCAGCGCCACCGACACCCGTCGCCAACTCGCCGAACGCTTCGGGATCAGCGCCTGACCGATCGACCGAGTCGACTGATCGGCAAGGGGAAAGAGCCGCACCGTCAGCTGCCCACATCTAGGAAGGCACCGTCCATGGCCAGCGTTTTCGATCCTGTGTGCCGCCACGCGGCCGCCAGTCCCGACAACATCGCGCTGCGCGGCGCAAGGGATCAGTGGACCTATCTTCAGTTGCGCGAGGCGAGCGTGCGGTACGCGGGCGCACTGTCCGCCGCGGGCCTGTCTCCTGGGGACCGAGTGCTTCTCGCAGCGCCGTCGGTGCCCGAGTTCGTGGTGGCCTACCTCGGAATTCAGGCCGCGGGCTGCGTCGTGGTGCCGGTCAACACGATGTCCACCCGGGCCGAGGCCGAGTACGTTCTCGGCGACGCCGGATGCTCATTGGCGATCGCCTGGCACGCTCTCGGCCCCGCCGTCGCGGAGGCGGCCGCGGCGCTCGAGGTGTCCTTCTGGACGCTGTCCCCGGGCGCGTCGGTCGCCGGTGCGGCCCCTGCCCGTGTGGTCGACCGGGACCGCGACGAGACCGCGGCCATCCTGTACACCTCGGGCACCACGGGGCGGCCGAAGGGGGCCCAACTCACTGTCGGGAACCTGTTGTCCGCCGGGGAGATCGGCGCCGAGTGCAGCCGCGCCTCGAGCGCCGACCGTACCGGCACCGGGCTGCCGCTGTTCCACGTGTTCGGCCAGGCATCGGTCATGATGGCGACCTTGACCGTGGGCGGCTCGATGTCCTTGCTGGCCCGATTCGATCCGGCGTCGATGCTGGAGATGCTGCGCCGTGACCGGCTCACCATCATGGCCGGCGTACCGACCATGTGGAACGCGCTGCTGCACGCGGCGGGCGATGCGAACCCGGCGGACTTCGCCGAACTCCGTGTCGCCGTCTCCGGCGGCGCCTCGCTGCCCGGGGAGATCGCCCGAGCCTTCGAGGCCCGCTTCGGCTGCACCATCCTCGAAGGGTACGGGCTCACCGAAACCACCGCCTTCGGCACCTTCAACGACCTTGAACGCGGCGCCAAGACCGGGTACACCGGCAGGGCGGTCCCACGGCTGCAGGTTCAGGTGCGTGACGACAACGGCAACGAGTGTCCGCCGGGTACCGTCGGCGAGGTCCACATCAAGGGACCCACAGTGATGCGCGGCTACTGGAACCGCCCCGCGGACACCGCCGCGGCCCTCTCGTCCGACGGCTGGTTCCGCACCGGTGACCTCGGTGAAACCGACACGGACGGCGACCTGCGCATCGTCGACCGCATCAAGGACCTGATCATCCGCGGCGGTTACAACGTCTACCCCGGTGAGGTCGAGGAAGTGCTCTACGAGCATCCGGACATCGTCGAGGCAGCCGTGATCGGCGTGCCCGACGAGCACTACGGCGAGGAGGTCGCCGCGCTCGTCGCCGCCCGGCCCGGTTCCGAGCTCGGAGCCGCCGAGGTGTCGGGTTGGGCGCGAGAGCGGCTGTCCGCCTACAAGATCCCGCGCATCGTCCGGTTCGTCGACGCGTTGCCCAAGGGCCCGACCGGGAAGATCCTCAAGCGGTCCATCGACCGTGCCGGTCTGACCCGAGACACCGCGCCCTGCCACGTTGCCGCCCCCACGGAACACCTCTCCTCCGGCGGACGCAGTTTGTGACCATGGCGTCGGATTCAAGTACAGTTTCCGCGATGGACACCACCGCGCCCGAGGAGATCGACGGCGAGAAGGCACCCCCCATGGCGCCCCTCTCGCACCTTCGCGAGCCTCCCACGACGAAGCGCGGAGCGCGGACACGGGCCGCTCTGGTGAAGGCCGCGCGCAAGGTGTTCGAACGGGACGGCTACCTCGACACCCGCCTGACCGACATCACCAAAGAGGCGCAGTGCGCGGCGGGATCGTTCTACACCTACTTCGCCAACAAGGAAGAGGTGCTTGCCGCCGTCCTCCTGGAGGCGCAGGAGGACATGCTGCACCCCGGCATGGCCCGGGTGGAGGGTACCGACGATCCCTATGCGGTACTCGAGGCGAGCAATCGCGCGTATCTGCAGGCATACAAGCGCAATGCCAAGCTGATGGCGCTGCTTGAGCAGGTCGCGCAAGTGGAGCCGGAGTTCCGTAGGTTCCGCGGCCGGCGTGCTGACGCGTTCATCCGCCGCAATGCCCGCGGCATCGCCGACCTGCAGGCGCGGGGCGTCGCAGACCGTGAGGTCGATCCGATGCTGGCCTCCCGTGCGTTGTCGGGCATGGTCAGCGTCATGGCCTACAACGCCTTCGTGCTCGGCGAAGGGCAGGGGGAAGGCGCGCCGGTGGACTTCGAGGAGCTCGTGTCCACGGTCACCCGGCTCTGGGCGAACGCCCTGCGGTTCCCTGACCACCGCTGACCCGGCAGCCTGAGCCGGGTCGAAGCCCGCCGCTCACGGCCGTTCGCCGGTTGTTTCTCTCTTTCTCCGTCCCCTGGATCAGTGGGTCATACGTCCCCGGGTTAGGTGCCGTGCGCCCGCCTATTGAACTTGACGTCGGATTCAACTATAGGTGGGACGGAGCACGGTCCCACCATCTCGGAGAGGGTTCGCTGTGAACGTTGCAGAAAGAGTCGCCATCGTCACCGGTGGTGCCGGCGGCATCGGTAGCGCGCTGGTCGCGCGGCTCGTTCGCGAAGGTGCCCGGGTCGTCGTCGCGGACCTCGACGCGGACAGCGCGCGGGCGGTGTCGGAGAGGGTCAACGCCGACCATCCGGTAAGCACGGTCAGCGCCGGCTCGGACGCGTCGGACACCGCGCAGATCCAGCAGCTGATCGATCTGGCGGAGAGCACGTTCGGTCCGGTCGACCTCTACTTCGCCAACGCGGGTATCGCCGGGGCACCCGGCCTCGACGCGAGCGAACAGGACTGGGTCCTCTCGATCGACGTCAACCTGCGCGCCCACATCCGTGCGGCAACACTGCTGGTGCCGCAGTGGCTCGAACGCGGTGAGGGCTACTTCGTCAGCACCGCCTCGGCCGCTGGGCTGCTCACGCAGATCGGCTCCGCCACGTACGCCGTCACCAAGCACGCCGCAGTCGGCTTCGCCGAATGGCTGAGTGTCACGTACGGCGATCGCGGGGTCCGGGTCAGCTGTCTGTGCCCGATGGGGGTGAACACCCGGATGCTGTCCGCCGGGAAGGACTCCGGGGACGCGCTGGGGCGAGCGGCGGCGCAGGCCGTCACGTCCGCAGGTGACGTCCTGGAGCCGGCCGAGGTCGCCGAGGCCGTCCTTGCCGCGATCGCGGACGAGAGCTTCCTGATCCTGCCGCACGAAGAGGTTCTGGACATGTACCGGCAGAAGGGCGCGGACTACGACCGGTGGCTGCGCGGGATGCGGCGCTACCAGAGCTCCCTGCTGGGGAAGGCATGACCGACGCGCCGGGCGAGCTCGTCCTCGCCGAACACCGCGGGCCCGTACTGGTGCTCACTTTCAACCGGCCCGCCAAGCTGAACGCCTGGACCGATGAACTCGAAGACCGCTACTTCGCGCTCCTCGACGCCGTCGAAGACGACCCGGACGTACGCGCCGTCGTGGTCACCGGCGAGGGACGCGGATTCTGCGCCGGAGCCGACCTCCAGCGGCTGCAGGCGGTCGGTGAGATCGACGAGGTCTCCGCGGCGGACAGGGCGCGACGCCGGCCGCGCGACCTGCCGCTGACCCTGCGCAAACCGCTGATCGGCGCGGTCAACGGGGTGGCCGCGGGCCTGGGCATGGTGGAGGCGCTCTACTGCGATGTTCGCTTCGGTTCGCCCTCGGCCCGGTTCACCACGGCATTCGCGCAACGTGGACTGATCGCCGAGTACGGGATCTCCTGGCTGCTGCCCCGCCTGGTGGGGCACAGCCGGGCCACGGACCTGCTGCTGTCGAGTCGCATGGTGGACGCGGAGGAGGCACTGCGTATCGGACTCCTCGACCACCTGGTCCCCACCGGCAGCGTGGTCGATGCGGCCGTCGCGTACGCCGCCGATCTGGCGACACGCTGCTCGCCGGGGTCCATGGCCACCATCAAGGGCCAACTGCACAACGACGCGGGCGGCACCTACGCCGACTCCGTGACCCGGGCGGAGAGCCTCATGCTCCAGGCCTTCCGTGGGGCCGATCTCGTCGAAGGCGTGGCCAGCCACCTCGAAAAGCGCCCACCGAGTTTTCCTTCCCTACCCCCGTCAGGAGTGCAGATGTCCCTGTTTGAGACGTCGGACCGCGCCAGGAAGTACCAGGCGGATCTGGTGGAGTTCATGGACTCGCATATCTACCCCGCCGAGTCGGTGTACCACGAGCAGATGCGCGCGTCCGGTGACCCGCACTTCCATCCGCCGATCCTTGAGGAACTCAAGGCGGAGGCGCGGCGGCGCGGGCTGTGGAACCTCTTTCACCCGCACCCGGAGTGGGGGCCGGGGCTGACGAACCTCGAGTACGCGCCGCTGGCGGAGATCATGGGGCGCAGTCACATCGCCTCCGAAGCGTGCAACTGCAACGCTCCTGACACCGGCAACATGGAGGTGCTCACGCTGTTCGGCAGCGACGAGCACAAGGAGAAGTACCTCAAGCCTCTGCTCGACGGCACGATGGCCTCGGCCTTCGCCATGACCGAGCCGCGTGTCGCCAGTTCCGACGCCACCAATATCGAGTTGCGGATGGAGCGCGACGGTGACGAGTACGTGCTCAACGGCCGCAAGTGGTTCGCGTCCAATGCCCTGCACCGCAACTGCAAGGTGCTCATCGTCATGGGGAAGACGGATCCCACCGCTGCCCCACACCGGCAGCAGTCGATGATGGTCGTCCCGATCGACGCCCCCGGGATCACCGTGATGCGCGGCCTGCCGGTGTTCGGCTACCAGGACCGTGAGGGACACGCCGAAATCGACTTCACCGACGTACGGGTGCCGGCCAAGGACCTCCTCAAGGGCGAGGGAGAGGGTTTCGCGATCAGCCAGGCCCGGCTCGGGCCCGGTCGTATCCACCACTGCATGCGGGCCATCGGCGCGGCCGAGCGCGCGCTGGAGCTGATGTGCCGGCGCGCGCAGTCCCGGGTGACCTTCGGCAGTCCGGTCGCCGAACGGTCCAACATCCAGGACTGGATCGCGGAAGCGCGCATCGACATCGAGATGATCCGCCTGCTCACGCTCAAGGCCGCGTACCTGATGGACACGGTCGGGAACAAGGAAGCGCGCACCGAGATCGCGGCCATCAAGGTGGCCGCCCCGAACATCGCGTTGAAGATCATCGACCGCGCGATCCAGGTGCACGGGGCGGCAGGAGTGACCGAGGACTTCCCGTTGGCGATGATGTACGCGCAGCTGCGGACACTGCGGCTCGCGGACGGTCCCGACGAGGTCCACAAGCGCGCCATCGCCAGACATGAACTGCGGCAGTATCGCGACGGGGCCACCGCGGCTGTCAGCGGCACGGGCAACCGCGGCGACCACAAGGCCGAGGTGAGCTGACATGGCAGGACTGGATCTCACCGGTCGCACCGCCGTCGTCACGGGTGCCTCGCGCGGTATCGGGCTGGCGATCGCCCAGGCCATCGCCGCCGCCGGCGGAAACGTCGTCCTCACCTCCCGGTCACAGGAGGCGGCGGACGCCGCCGCGGCCCAGGTCAGCGGTACAGCGGTCGGCGTCGGTGCGCACGCGGTCGACGAAGAGGCGGCCCGGCGCTGTGTCGATCTGACGCTCGATCGCTTCGGAAGCCTGGACATACTCGTCAACAACGCGGGGACGAACCCGGCCTTCGGGCCGGTCATCGAGCAGGACCACGGCCGGTTCGCCAAGACCTTCGACGTGAACCTGTGGGCTCCCGTCCTGTGGACGGGTCTGGCCACGCGGGCCTGGATGGGCGAGCACGGCGGCGCGGTAGTGAACACCGCGTCGGTCGGCGGCATGGCCTTCGAGGCGAACATCGGTCTGTACAACGCGTCGAAGGCCGCACTGATCCACCTCACGAAGCAACTGGCCCTGGAACTCTCGCCGAAGGTCCGCGTCAACGCGGTGGCACCGGGTGTGGTGCGCACGAAGCTGGCCGAGGCTCTGTGGAAGGAGCACGAGCAGGCCGTCTCCGCAGCAACGGCACTCGGACGCATCGGGGAGCCTGCCGACATTGCCTCGGCGGTCGCCTTTCTCGTCTCTGACGCCGCGAGTTGGATCACCGGCGAGACGATGGTGATCGACGGCGGCCAGCTCCTCGGCGACGCGCTCCCGTTCAGACGAGGAGCCGGCATCGGCTTCTAGGCCCTGTCGTCAAACTCTCGTCTGCCGCGCGACGCCATGCACGCTCCCCCAAGCTCTTCGAGCAGGGGGTACCCCCACTCGCCGCACCGGGCCCTGCCCCAAGTACATCCAGTACGAGGGTCAGGGCCCGGCACTCCCCCAAGCTCTGCGAGCAGGGGGTACCCCCAGAGCACGCACCTGACGCCGCGCGGCCCGCCCTTCGGGCGGACGACGGGAGTTTGACGACAGGACCTAGCGCCGGACATCGTCGGAATCGACGCCGGGCGGTGAATCGCTTCTTCAAAGCCCTCGGCGTCGACTTCGCCAGGCCGCCTGCGCCTGTCCTCGACCGGATCGGGCTCAGCCGTCGTCGGGCTGTGGCCGTCAGCGTTGCCCCAGCCATGCGCCGGGCCGCTCAGCCGGACGGCGACGACAGATGGATCAGGATGCCGCACACCTCGTCCACGATCTCCCGGGCCTCCGTCTCGTCCCCGCAGTCACCCAGCTCGCGCGCCGCCCCACCGATGACGGTGGTCAGCACGCTCACCCGAACCCGGCCCGCGCGTTGCCGCTCGTCCACCTCCAGCAGCCGGGCGTTGCGCCGTACCCATGCGCGGTCCCACTGGCGGCGCAGCGCGTCGAAGCCCGCGGGGCTGTCGTCCTCCACAAAGAGTCTGCCGAGCCGCCGATTGTCCCAGGCACCCTCCAGGTACGCCCTGGCTCCCGCCACGAAGAGGGCGACGGGGTCGTCCACACCACGCCTTCGCTCGGAGGCCAGTGTGGCCGCGGTCCGGCGCTCCTGTTCCTCCCGGAACTCCTCCCAAAGGGTGAGGTAAATGCCGCGCTTTCCGCCGTAGTGCTGGAAGAGGGCGCCCACCGGGATGCCGGAGCGCGCCGCGATCTCGGTGAGGCCGGCGTCGGTGTAACCGCGCTCGGTGAACACCGCCAGCGCGGCGTCCAGCAGCGCACGCCGGACCGTTCGGCTCTGCCCGGCGAGCCCCTCCGGCAGGCACATCCCCCCTTGCCCGCCCGGCTGCTGACGTGCCGCCTCGGTCCCGGCGGACTCCACGGTGCCGCTCACTGGCAATCCTCACCTTCCCCGGCGCCGTCGCGGATGGCGAGGGCGACCAGCAGTTCCAGGAGGTCGGCGATCCGGCGCGGATTGCGGCCGGTGCGTTCCTCGATCCGGCGCAACCGGTAGTGCGCCGTGTTGTGGTGCACCCGCAGCCGGTCGGCGGCCAGCCGCAGATTGAGATCCGCCTCCGCGAAGGCCCGTATGGTGGCGGCCAGCGTGTCGCCACGCCTGCGGTCCTCCTCCAGCAGCACCCGCACCCGGGGATCGACCAGCTGGCGGGCGAGGTCGTCGGCGCGCAGCGCCAGGTAGTCGAACGGGGACAGCCGGGGCAGCGCCGCCACCCCGCCCCCGCTCGGCACCAGGTCGAGGGCGGCCCGCGCCTCCTCGTACGCGCGCGGCAGTTCGGACGCGCCCCGGGCGACCGTGCTGATGCCCATGCAGAGCATGGTGCCCTGCCGCGCGAGCCGCTCCTGCAAGGCCTCGAAGTGGGCGCAGATGTCGTCCGCGTCCATGCCTGCCCGGAGCACGGGCACGGCCACCACCTCGCCGTGGCGCACGACGACCAGAGTCCTGCCGGCCCAGGGCCCGGCGACGCTGATCGACACGCTGGTGGCATACCCGTTCTCGGCCGAGGCGTGGTCCCCCGAGCGCATGTCACCGACGCAGACGGCCACCACCGCCATCATCGGCGAGCGCGATCCGATGCCGTACGCCTGGGCCGCGGCGAACAGCGGACCGCGCGACGGTGCCACACCTGCCAGGAGCTGGTCCAGGAGATCCCGCCGCTCCCGGTCCGCGTCCGCCACCACATGCTGCTGGTACTCGACGTATGCCTGCGCGGCGTGGGTGGCGGCGTAGTCCATGTACCGCATCAGCGGGGTCACGAGGGACAGCGCGGCCTGCTGGGCCTCGGCGGACGCGCCCGCGCACTCCAGCAGCGCGTCCCACAGCACCTGCCGGCCGACCCGGAAGGCACTGATCCAGTCCTCCAGGGCGAATCCCGCGCGCGCTCTGCGCATCGCCGCCGCGCGGCTGAAGACCAGGTCCTCGGGGGCGATGTCCCGGTCGCCGGCCACCGCCGCCAACTGAATCCGGTAGTGCTCGAGCACCTGGCCCCGTACGTCGTCGAAGAACCGTTCGTCCTGCAGCGCGTACGACGGGATCTCCGCGCGCATCACCTCGACGGCGGTCTCCGCCACCTCCTCGACCCGGTCGTGGACGGCGTGCAGGATCCGCCACCGCTCCCGGCGGAGGGGTTCGGAGAGTCGAGGGGTGTCCAGGGCAGGACCGCGAGGCATGGCGCCGATCGTCGCCGTCCGCCTCGTGCTCCGTCAACAGGCTCGGCGTGAGACATCTCCCGGCACCTGTGCGCGGCGCACAATTCGGTGACCTGCAAGTTGGGTGCTCACACCCAATGTGTGTCTGGAACGCCCCCACCTACTGTGACGCTCGCCCACCCCCCAGCACGTCGGAAGGGGCGTCACTCATGCTCGCGGTCGACGGTATCACCGTGCGCTTCGGCGGGATCACGGCACTGGACGGTGTCGCGTTCACCGTCGAGCCGGGCACCGCCGTAGGGCTCATCGGTCCGAACGGAGCCGGCAAGACCACTTTGTTCAACTGCCTCACCAGGCGCTGCACTCCCGACGGGGGAGACGTGCGATTCGAGGACGAGGACCTGCTGGCCCTCCCCCCGCACGCCGTGGCCGGGCGCGGCATCGCCCGCACCTTCCAGAACCTGGGCCTGTTCCCGCGGCTCACGGTCCGGGAGAACGTCATGGTCGGCGCCCACAGCCGGGGGCACACCGGACACCTCGCCGCGGCGCTCCGGCTGCCCCGCGTCCGGCGGGAGGAGAGGGAACTATGTGACCAGGCGGACGACTTGCTACGGCGGCTCGGCCTGGCGGACGTCGCCGACCACCCCGCCTGTGGGCTGCCGTTCGGCACGCTCAAACGCGTCGAACTCGCCCGGGCACTCGCGGTACGGCCCCGGCTGCTCCTGCTCGACGAACCCGTCAACGGGCTCAGCCACGGCGAGGTCGGCCAATTCGCGGATCTGGTCCGGTCGGTGCGCCGGGAGTTCGACCTCACGCTCGTGGTGGTCGAACACCACATGGGGTTCGTGATGGGCCTGTGCGACAAGGTGGTCTGCCTCGACTTCGGCCGCAAGATCGCCGAGGGCACGCCGGAGGAGATCCAGCGCGACCCGGCGGTCGTCGAGGCGTACCTGGGGGCGGCCGCATGAGCGAGCCCACTGCCAACCGCACCCAGGCCGCGGCTAGCGCGGAGCCGGACTTCCTGAAGGTCTGCGGCCTGCACGCCGGATACGGCCAGGCCCGGGTGCTCCAGGGCCTCGACTTCTCCGTCGCCCGCGGTGAGGTGTGCGCGATCCTCGGACCCAACGGCGCGGGCAAGACCACGACGCTGCGGGCGGTGAGCGGCATGGTCCGCGGCCGCGGCTCGGTCACCCTGAACGGCACGGAACTGCTGGGCCGCTCGCCCGAACAGGCCGCCAGGCTGGGCGTTGCGCACGTCCCCGAGGGCCGGGGCACCTTCAACGACCTGACTGTCGAAGAGAACCTGCGCATCGGCGCCCACCTGCGCACCGGCCCCCGGTGGCGGGGCCGCGCCGAGCGTGCGGCCGTGGCGGCCGACCTGCAACGGATCTACGACTACTTCCCCAAACTGCGCGAGCGGTCGCGTCAGGCCGCCGGCAGCCTCAGTGGCGGGGAGCAGCAGATGCTCGCCATCGGCAGGGCGCTGATGCTGCGGCCCTCGCTGCTGCTCCTGGACGAGCCGTCCCTGGGCCTGGCGCCGCTGGTCACTCGCGAGCTGTTCGAGATCGTCCGTGCCGTCAACGAGGAGGAACGCACCACCGTGGTCGTCGTCGAGCAGAACGCCCAGCTAGCGCTGGACATCGCGCACCGGGCCCACGTATTGGAGGCCGGCCGCCTGGTGCTGTCCGGACCGGCTGACCGGATCCGCGAGGACGGGCAGGTCGCCGAGGTGTACCTCGGTGTCTCCGTCCTCTCCGGGAAAGCCGGGTGAGTGCCGTGACCGATCTTCTCCAGCAAGTGGTGGAAGGACTGGGCTCCGGGGCGGTGTACGCCAGCCTGGCGCTGGCACTGGTGCTGATCCATCGGTTCACGGGGATCGTCAACTTCGCGCAGGGCGAGCTGGCCATGCTCTCCACGTACGTCGCCTGGCAACTGGTGGCGTCCGGGATGCCGTTCTGGCTGGCGCTGCCGGTCACCCTCGCGGTGTCCTTCGCCGGCGGCATGCTGGTCGAGCGGATCGTCATCCGCCCCGTGCAGAGCGCGCCCGAGCTGACGGTGGTCATCGTGACGGTCGGCCTGTTCATCTTCGTCAACGCGATGGCCGGCCTGGTCTGGTCGTTCACCGTGAAGGACTTCCCGCAGCCGTTCCCCGACGGCGGGCTCGACCTGGTCGGGGTGCGCGTGGACTGGTCGACACTCGGGATCCTCGGCGTGGTGGCCGTCGTGATGGGCCTGCTCTACCTGCTGTTCCAGCACACCTCCGTCGGCCTCGTGATGCGGGCGGTCGCCTGCAACCCCTCCTCCGCCCGGCTGTCGGGCATCCGGGTGGGACGGGTGCTGATGCTCGGCTGGGGGCTGGCCGCGGCGGTCGGCGCGGTGTCGGGCGTGCTCGTCGCCCCGGTGCTGTTCCTGGAGCCCAACATGATGGGTGGGGTGCTCATCTACGCGTTCGCCGCGGCCACCCTTGGGGGCTTCGACAGCCCGGTGGGCGCGGTCGTCGGCGGCCTGTTCGTGGGCGTCGCCGAGACCCTGACCGGGGCGTACGTGGACGTGATCGGTGCCGATCTGAAGGTGGGCGTCCCCCTCGTGATCATTCTGGCGGTGCTGCTGGTGCGCCCCCAGGGCCTGTTCGGACGGGCGGCGGTGGAGCGCGCATGAACACCATCACAACGGCGCTCGGCACCGACCGGGCCCGGCGGCTGCGGGCCGCGCTCACTGTCCTGCTTGCGGGGGCGGTCGCCGTCGGAGCACCCTTCTACTTCGCCCCCTTCCAGGTCTTCCAGCTGACCATGGTGCTCCTGTACGCCGTGGCGCTGGCCGGGCTGAACCTGCTGGTCGGATTCGGCGGGCAGATATCGCTCGGGCACGGCGCGTTCTTCGCGGCGGGGGCCTACACGGCGGCGGTCATGCTCGACCGGTACGACACCGGCCACCTGGCCACGCTGCCGGTCGCGGCCGCCGGATGCTTCCTGCTGGGCCTCGGGTTCGGAGTGCCCGCCCTGCGGCTGCGCGGGCTGTACCTGGCCCTGGTCACCCTCTCGTTCGCGGTGTTCCTGCCGCCCCTGCTCAAACGGCTCGAACCGGTGACGGGCGGATCCATGGGCCTGACCGTGGACAAGCTGCAGCCGCCCGCGTGGAGCGGGCTGGCCGAGGACCAGTGGATGTACTTCGTCGTCCTCGCCGTCACCGCGGTGGCCCTGCTGCTCGCCCGCAACCTGCTGCGGTCCCGGGTCGGCCGGGCACTGCTCGCCGTGCGGGACAACGAGAGCGCCGCCGAGGTCATGGGCGTGCGGCTGTCGCTGCACAAGGCTCTCGCCTTCGCGTGGAGCGCGATGTTCGCGGGTGTCGCCGGGTGTCTGTACACCTGGGTGATCGGCTTCGTCTCGCCCGACTCCTTCAGCTTCGTTCTGTCCATCACCCTGCTGGCCGGCCTGGTGGTCGGAGGGCTCGCCTCGTTGTACGGCCCCCTGCTGGGCGCGGCGTTCGTGATGTACGTGCCGAGCGTGTCCCAGGACCTCAGCGAGGCCGCACCGGGAGTCGTGTTCGGCCTGCTGATCATCACGGTGATGTTCGTGGCCCCGACGGGACTGGCAGGTCTGCCGGGCCGTGTCCTGGGCGCTGTCGCCCGTCGCCTGCCCCGCACCATCGCCGCCCTCGACCGGACACCCGAGGCGGACTCCGTGCCTGAGGCGGATTCCGTGTCCGAGGCGGACTCCGCACCCGATGCGGAACGGAAATCCCCGGCAGGATCCCGACCCGCAACGACCCTCACTCCTGCGGACCCCGCAGGTGTCGACGCCGAACCCGTGGGCGCACCGCCCCGCACGGAAAAGGAATGAACCACATGCGCAAGACGACCGCTCTGCGGGCGGCTGCGGCCGCGACCGCCGCCCTGCTCACCGCCACCGCCTGCAGCAGCCAGCGAGGGCAGGACGACCAGTCCACCACCGCCGGTGGGGCGTGCAAGGGCCAGCAGACCACCGGCATCACCGACAAGACCATCAAGCTGGGTGGGATCTATCCGCTGTCTGGACCTGCCTCCGCGTACGGCACGATCAGCAAGGGCGTGGCCGCCTACTTCAAGTACGTCAACGACAAGGGCGGTATAGACGGCCGCAAGGTGCAGTTCATCGTCCGCGACGACGGCTACCAGCCGCCCAAGGCGGTCGAGGAGGCCCGCAGACTCGTCGAGCAGGAGAAGGTCTTCGCCGTGTTCCAGACCCTGGGCACTCCATCCACGGCGGCTGTGTGGGACTACCTCGACAAGCAGAAGGTGCCGCAGCCCTTCGTCGCCACGGGTGCTTCCGTCTGGGGCACGGACACCAAGCATCCCTGGACCATCGGGTGGCAGCCCAACTACGTGGCCGAGGCCAGGGTGTACGCCAAGTACCTCAAGGACGAGCGGCACAAGGCCAAGGTCGCGGTCCTCTACCAGAACGACGACTTCGGCAAGGACCTGCTCGGCGGGTTCAAGAAGGCCGTCGCCGGCAGCGGCATCAAGGTGGTCGCCGAGGAGAGCTACGAGGTCACCGATCCGTCCGTGTCGGCGCAGATGGCGAGCCTCTCCCGCTCCAAGGCGGACGTGCTGCTGGACGTCACCACCCCCAAGTTCGGCAGCCAGGCCCTCGCCGCCGACGCCAAGAACACCAAGTGGAACCCGCTGCACATCGTGAACAACGTGGCTTCGTCAGCCGCCGTGCTCCAGCCCGTCGGGTTCAAGAACGTGCAGGGCGTGGTCTCGGCGACGTACTTCAAGGACCCCGCCGACCCGCACTGGGCGAACGACCCCGAGATGAAGACCTACAGGAACGCCCTTCACAAGTACACCCCCGACGCCGACCCGGCCAACCAGTTCAACGCCTACGGCTGGGCCGTCGCCTCCAGCCTGCACAAGGCCCTGGACGCGATGAAGTGCCCGACCAGGGAAGGGCTGCGGGACGCCGTGCGTAACCTGAAGGACGTGAAGGTGGGGCTGCTGCTGCCGGGTGTCACCCTGTCCACGGGCCACGGCGACGCCTTCCCGCTCGAAACGATGCAGCTGATGCGGTTCAAGGGCGAGCGGTGGCAGCTGTTCGGCAAGCCGGTGGACACCCGCAAGGAGTTCGGCCCGCTGGCGAAGTGAGCCGGCGGGGGCGGTCCCGGTCGATGCCCTGACCCTGGGGACCGCCCCCGCCCCGTCGGCACCGTGCGGACAGGCGTCTAGGTGCTCAGACGGCGTTCAGCCCTCCGTCCACCACCAGGCTCTGCCCGGTGATGTAGGAGGCGCGGTCGCAGAGCAGGAAGGTGACGGCTTCGGCCACCTCCCAGGCGGTGCCCTGGCGGCCGAGCGGGATGCGCGTGAACGAGACGGAACGCGACGCCCGTCGGGCCGAGGCCTCGCGGCCCATCGGGGTGTCGATCAGGCCGGGGACGACCAGGTTGGCGCGGATCCCGCGCGGCGCACCCTCCTTGGCGACATGGCGGGTGAGACCGAACAGGCCTGCCTTGGAACTGTCGTAGGCGGGCGAGTCGGTGGCCGCGCGCAGTCCGGCCACGGAACCGACGAAGACGATCGATCCTCCGTCGGCGATCGCGGGCAGTCCGTACTTGGCGGCGAAGAACGGTGCGCTCAGGTTGAGCGAAAGCACACGTTCCCACTGCTGCGGTGAGGTCTCCGCCAGGCCCGCGCCGAGGCCGATCCCGACGTTGACCACGATCGCGTCGAGCGAGCCGAGTTCGCGGAGGGCTTCGGCGACCATGGCCGAGGACTGGCCGGGATCCGCGGCGTCACCGACCACCGGCAGGCCACGGGCGCCCTCCTCACCGACCAGGGCGGCAGTGGCCGCCGCGGCGGAGGGGGAGACGTCGGCGCAGGCCACGGAGGCTCCCTCGCGGGCGGCGAGCACGGCCACCGCCCGCCCGTTGCCCACTGGGGCCTTCGGATCGTCGCTGGGGCGAGTGCCCGCTCCGACGACCAGTACGTTCCGGCCGACCAGGAGGCCGACCGGGTGGGTCATGGTGTGCCGGGGCTCAGGCATCGGCGTGTGCCCCCTTCGCCGCGTCCGCGCCGGGCCCGGTGGGTCCGGGCAGGGTCTCCGTTTCGTAGCCGGGCTCGAGCCGGGTACCGGCGGAGTTCAGGAAGAACGCGACCATGTGGTACTGACCGACGAGCATGGTGATTTCGATCAGCTGTGCCTCGTCGTGGTCGGCGGCGAGTGCGGACCAGGTGGCTGCGGACAGGCGTGCGTCCCGGTGCAGTTCGTCGGCGGCGCGCAGCAGACGGGCGTCGGCCGGCGTCCACCCCTTGGCGTCCGGGCCCGCGCCGACCCTCTCGATCTCCTCGTCGGTGACCCCGGCGGCCCTGGCCAGCGGTACATGCCGTCCCCACTCGTAACCGGCCCGGGTGTTGCACGCGGTGCGCAGGATCAGCAGTTCCCGGATCCGGTCCGGAAGACGGCCCTCGCGCAGCAGATAGCTGCCGAACGGCAGGAAGTGCCGGAAGAGGGCGGGATGCCGCACCAAGGTGGTGAAGACGTTGGCGAGGTGGCCGTCGGCGTCCCGGGGAATCGGGGCGAGCAGCTCCCGGGTGAACGGGTCCCATCCGTCCTCGGACAGTGGCGCGAGGCGCGGGCCGGTGTCCGGGGCCGCGTGGTGGGGGCGGTGATGGTGCTCTTCGGTCATGGTGGTCTCCGCACTCTTCGTCGGGTGGGGCGGTAGCACGAGGGCGGCTCTGAGCACGGTCGATCGGCGCCTCGTCGCGTGCGCGTCGACACGGGCACCCTTTGCCGCCTTGCCACTGTGCTTTCGGGCGCGGCGGGTTGTCGACGGCTCCTCGGCCAAGGCCGGAGGGCGGCATATTGTTCAGTCGCACAACGGCCGGTGCCGGAGGGGCGGAGGTGAGGCCCATGGGCGGACAGTCGGGCGCGGCAGCGTCCCTCGAAGAGGTCATCGCCGCGATGGCCGCGCAGCAGACGCACGTGGGCGGGCGGTTGCACATGGATCTGGCGGACCACATCCCGTCCTACCGCGCGGTTCCGCCAGAACTCCTGGACCGGATCTGGCATCGGCACTTCCAGCGGGCTCTCGCGGTGGTGAGAGCGGGGACGGTGCCCGCGCCGGAGGATTTCGACGAAGCCGATGTGGCCCGGGACCGGGCCGCCCGCGGCGTGCCGCTCAGCGACGGACTCCGCGCCTTCCGGCGGGCGCTGAGCGCGATACGGGATCTGTTCCTCGCCGAGGCGACCCAACGCGGGCTGGACCCCGGCCTCATCGTCGACCGCACCAAGTGCCTGTGGGAGCTCGCGGACGTCGCGAGCCTGCAGATCGCTGCCGTCCACCGGCAGGCCGAGGTCGCCTCCGCCCTGTCCGACGCCCGCCGCCGCGCCGACTTCCTGCGGGGACTGCTCTACGGGACGCTGAGCGCGGCGGAGATCCACAGCGGTGCGGCGATCTACGGACTGGACCTGTCGCGGCCGTACCGGGCCATCACAGCTGTACCGAACGGCAACGTCGGTCCGGAGGCGCTGGAACGCTCCCTGGAGTCCCTCGGCCGCAGGAACGGCCGAGGCGCGCTGCTCACCGTGCTGGACGAGGCTGTCGCCGGAGTCGTCGAGGCAAAGCCGGAGACCGGTGACCTGGAGGTGACGGCGGGGCTGGGCCCACCGACCGACCTCGCCGAGGTTCACCATTCCTTCCGCGCCGCCGGCAGGCTGCTGCAAGCAGCCCGCGCGTACCGTCTGCGCGGCGTGTACGACCTGAGCGACCTGTCCTGGCGCGTGGCGGTCGTCGCCGAACCGGAACTCGCCGAGTTGCTGCTCGACCGCTATCTGCGCCCACTGGAGGCGGAGGGGGAGTTCGGTGCGCTCGTCGAGGAGTCGGTGCGGGCATACCTGGAGAGCGGACGGCACATCCGCGAAGTCGCTCGCAGCGCACACGTCCATGTCAACACCGTCCGCTACCGGCTGCGCCGATTCGAGCAGCTCACCGGCACCAGCCTGGACGCTCCGGACACCGCGGTGGAACTCAGCTGGGCCTTGGCGGCACGCGAGCTGGAGACACCGCCGGGAGGCCCGGCAGGACCTGCTCATGGCACGGCGGGCGAGGCCGCAGCTCCCACCGGGTTTCCCTAGGCTTGCACCGCGCGACGGGACTTGGGCCCCTGGCGGACCACAGCGCCGGCACCGAGGCCGTTCGTGCAGTCCGCCTCCGCCGACATGGTCATTCGGCTGCGGCGAGCAGCCGGGCCTCGCTCTCCTCGTACAGCCGCTGGTTCTCGTGGCTGACGGCGGGGCGGCGCCGGTGGTCCCATCGGCTGCCCAGCCATCCCGCCAGGTAGCCGAACGGGATGGAGACCAGTCCGGTGGACTGCATGGGGAACAGGTCGAAGTCGGCGTTCGGGAAGACGGCGGACGGCGTGCCCGAAACGGCCTTGGAGAGTGCCATGAGCAGCAGCGCGCAGGCCGCGCCGCCGTAGAGGGTGGCGAGCAGGCCGGTGCGCGTGAATCCCCGCCAGAACAGGGAGTAGGTGAGCGCGGGTGCCACCGCCGATGCCCCGATGCAGATGGCCAGGGTGGTCAGCACGCCGACGTCCCAGTTCTGGACCAGGGTGGCGAGCACGATGGCGACGGTTCCCACGGCCACGCTCGTCCATGCCGCCACCGTCATCTCCGTACGCGGCTCGGCCTGTTCCCGCCGCGCCGCATGGGCGAACAGGTCGTGGGCGAGCGACGAGGCCGCGGCCAGGGTCATCCCCGCGACCGACGACAGCAGGGTGATGAACACCATGCCCGCCACGGCCGAGTAGAGAATCGTCGCGCCTGCGGAGGCGGAGGCCCCGCCGAGCACCTGCGACAGCATGAGTACCGACGTCCTGCCGTGCGGGTCGGCCATGGTGATGTACCGCGACCCCACCAGCGCCGCCGCCCCCGTACCCATGATGATTACGAGCAGGCAGAACGTGGTGACCGTGCCCACCGCCCACGACATGGAGCGACGCACGGCCGGCACGTCCTGCGCGGAGTACAGACGCATGGTGATGTGGGGCAGACAGGCAGCGCCGAGGATCACGGTGATCTGGAGACTGGCGAAGTCCAGCCGGTCAGCGGCCGAGGTGCCCAACTGAAGGCCCTGCTGGAGGAAGGCGGGGCCTGCACCGCTGCCGTGCTGGGCCGCCCTGAGCACCTCGCCGGGGTTCCAGTCGAAGCGGTGCAGCACCAGAGCGGCGACGACGACGCTGGTGCCGAGCAGGATCACGATCTTGATCATCTGAATGAGTGCGGTGCCCCGCATACCGCCGAGCGCCGCGTAAAGGATCATCAGGCTGCCGACGATGACGATGCACGCCGTCCTGGCGCCCGCCACGTGCGGGATGTTCAGGATGAAGGTGAGCAGTGACCCGGCGCCGGAGAGCTGGACGACCAGGAAGGGCAGGGTCGCCGACAGGGTCACCACGCAGGCCGCGACACGCACGGCCCGTCCGGGCATGTTGCGGGCCAGGACATCGCCCATGGTGAACCGGCCGGCGTTGCGCAGGGGTTCGGCCAGCAGGAACATCAGCAGCACCAGGGACAGGGCCGTGCTGACCGCGAGGACGTACCCGTCGTATCCGGCGAGCGCGATGATGCCCGTGGTGCTCAGCACCGTGGCCGCGGAGATGTAGTCGCCGGCGATCGCGAGGCCGTTCTTGAACGGGGTGAGCGAGCGGTAGCCGGTGTAGAAGTTCGTCAGGTCGTCGCGGTCCGGTCCCGCCATCACGCACATCAGCAGCGTGACGGTGACCAGCGTGGTGAACAGGATCAGGACCGTGGCCTGCGTTCCGGTGCTGAAGTCGGTCATCTCGCCATCCCCGTGTTCCGGCCGACGGGGACCGCCCGCTCTCTGACGGCGCGGGCCAAGGGGTCCACCGAGCGTCGTGCGCTGCGTCCGTACCAGGAGACCGCCGCGAAGGTGACGACGAGCTGAAGGACCCCCAGGGCCATGCCCAGGCTCAGCTCTCCGGCGATCCTGGCCCCCATCAGGCCGGGCGCGTAACAGGACAGCACGACGTACACCACGAAGGAGCCGAGCGCCGTGAGCGTGGAGATCCGGCGGAGCAGGCGGTAGGCCGAGCGCAGGGCGGCGAGGTCGGCACTGCGCCGATGAGCCTCGTGCGCGTACGGATCGCCCCAAGGGGCCTGCCCGTAGGGCGCGTTCCAGGGGGTCTGCCCGTACGGTGCGTCCCAAGGGGTTTGCCCGTACGACTCGTACCGAGGGGCGTTGGGTGCGTACCCCTGGGGCTCGATGCGGGGCGGCCACCCCGGTTCTGCTGGCGGGTACCGGTTCTCGTCGGCGAATGTCATCGCATGGCCTTCCGCTGCGGCTCGGATCCGTGGAGGTGGACGGGGAGGGGGTGGCTGTGGCGGCGCACAATACCGACTGGTTGGGATGCCCATAAGCCCACTGTGGGTCACGTTTCGGGGTCGGGTGAACGACAGTCCGTTCGGCTCGCCACCCCGCCTCGCAGCCCAGCGCGTGGCGAACATCACACGCTCCGACATACCTACCGGTCGGTACCCTGCGGCGAAGCCGTGAACGACAGGAGGCGTCATGTCTGCGACCAACCGCCAGATCCGTCTGGCAGCCCGCCCCGTGGGTGAGGTCAAACCCGATGACTGGGAGCACTGTTCAGGACTCGTCGACGAGCCCGGTCCGGGCCGGTTCGCGGGCCGGACGCGCGTCATCTCCCTGGACCCGGCGATGCGGGGCTGGCTGGACGACCGTCCCTCCTACCTGCCGCCGGTGGGCATCGGCGAGGTGATGCGCGCCGGATCGGTCATCGAGGTCACCGCGTCCAACCATCCCGACTTCCAGCCGGGCGACCACGTGGTCGGCACGTTCGGCGTCCAGGAGTACGTGGTCTCCGACGGCAAGGGGGCCATGAAGATCGACACCTCCCTCGCCCCGCCCTCGACGTATCTCGGCGCGCTGGGCATGCCCGGCATGACCGCCTACTTCGGCCTGCTGGACGTCGGGGCGCTGAAGGACGGAGAGACCGTCGTGGTGTCGGGTGCGGCCGGTGCGGTCGGTACCATCGCCGGTCAGATCGCGAAGGCCAAGGGCTGCCGGGTCGTGGGCATCGCCGGAGGGCCGGAGAAGTGCGCCATGCTCACCGACGAACTGGGGTTCGACGCGGCGATCGACTACCGCGCCGAGGACGTCAGGAAGGCGCTGCGCCGGGAGGCCCCCGACGGCATCGACGTCTACTTCGACAACGTCGGAGGTGACATCCTCGACGCCGCCCTGACACGACTGGCGATGCACGCGCGCGTCGTGGTCTGCGGTGCGATCAGCCAGTACAACAACGCCACGCCGGTCAAGGGCCCCTCCAACTACCTCACGCTGCTGGTGCGCCGCGCCCGCATGGAGGGCTTCGTCGTCTTCGACTACGCCAAGCGCTACGCGCAGGCCGCGCAGGACATCTCCGCCTGGATCGGAGCCGGCCGCATCAAGGTCAAGGAACACGTGGTGAGGGGAAGCGTGGACGACTTCCCCGAGACGTTGGGGATGCTCTTCCGCGGGGAGAACGTCGGCAAGCTCGTCCTGGAGCTGTCATGACCGCCGTCGAGAGCGACGCCGCCGCACGGGCGGGACAGACGGACGGTGCCGCGCTTCAGGGCAAGGTGGCCGTCGTCACCGGCGGTGCCAGCGGACTGGGCCGGGCCACGGCACTGGCGCTGGCGAAGGCGGGGGCGCGCGTGGTCGTCGCGGACCTCGACGCCGAGGGCGGCCGCGAGGTGGCCGAGATGGTGGGCGGCCATTTCCGCGCCTGTGACGTCTCCGACCCCGACGCCAACCGCGCGCTGGTGGAGTTCGCCCAGGAGCAGTGCGGCGGTGTCGACATCGCGTTGCTCAACGCCGGGGTGGCGACCGGATGCGGCCTCGGCGAGGACTTCGACCTGGCGCGCTACCGTCGCGCGATGGGGGCCAACCTCGACGGCGTGGTCTTCGGCACCCATGCGGTGCTGCCGGCGCTGCGGGCCCGCGGTGGAGGCACGATCGTGGCGACGGCGTCCCTGGCGGGCCTGGCGGCCGTACCGCTCGATCCCCTGTACGCCGCCAACAAGCATGCGGTCGTAGGACTTACCCGCTCGCTGGGGCCGGCTCTTGCGCCGGAGAACGTGCGCTTCAACGCCGTCTGCCCCGGCTTCGCCGAGTCGCGGATCATCGATCCGCTGCGCGACATGCTCTCCGAGCAGGGACTGCCGGTCATCCCGGCGCAGGTCGTGGCGGACACGGTGCTGCGGATCGTCACCGGAGACGGCACCGGGGAGTGCTGGTTCATCCAGCCCGGCCGCGACCCGGAGCCGTTCCGTTTCCGTAAGGTCCCCGGTCCGGGCAAGCCTGACGGCGCCTGAGGAGGGGCGGAGGTACTCGGCGGCTCGCCGTCCCTGGTGAGCCGCCGGGTCAGGCAGCCGCGGCCTGCGCGGTGAAGGCGCGCTCCAGCAGCGCGTACAGGGTGTCCTGCTCCTGCTGGCTGAGCCTGTTCAGGCCGGCCAGCGTGTTGTTCATCTTCCCGCGGATCACGTCGATGACCTGCTCGCCCTCCGCGGTGAGGAGGACGTTCTTGACGCGCCGATCGGAGGGGCTGGGCTCGCGGCGCACCAAGCCGCGCTTCTCCAACCGGTCGATGATCCCGGTCATGTTGGAGGCGTCGCAGGTCAGCGTGGTGGCCAGCACGCTCATGGAGGCGGGCCCCCGGCGCAGCACATTGAGTGTCTTGCCCTGGCTGGGCGTGAGGTTCTCGCTCGCGGCGGCGACCGTGAAGTCGCCGTAGTAGGCAGCCAGCGACACGGAGAGCAGCTCCATGAGCTGTGCGGGGGTGGCGCGGGGGAGTGCCGTCATGCCGGGCACCTTACCCCCGGAAACTTGACGATCTCAAATATTGACGGCTACGGTCTCTCCCATTACTTGAAGTTCTCAAGCTTCGATGTTCTGAAGTAGTTCGTCGAAGTCTCACTGAGGGAAGAGATTCCGTGTCTCACGAACAGCACACGGCGGCCGGACGGCGCTCGGCGGACACTGCGGTCGTCCTGGTGCTAGGCCTTGCCGCGATGGTCGTCTCGATGATGCAGACCCTGGTCGTCCCGATCCTGGGCATCATCCAGAGCGACCTGCACGCCACCACGGCGAACGTCAGCTGGGTGACCACCGCCACGCTCCTGTCGGCCGCCGTCTTCACCCCGCTGCTCGGCCGCTTCGGCGACCAGCACGGCAAGAAGCCCACCCTCGTGGGCGTTCTGCTCGTGATGATCGCGGGCTCGGTGCTCGCCGCCACCACCACCTCGCTGACGTGGCTGATCGTCGGCCGCGTGATGCAGGGAGCGGCGACCGCGATCTTCCCGCTCGCGCTCTCCATCCTGCGCGAGGAGATCAAGCCGGAGAAGCTGCACGGTGCCATGGCCCTGGTCAGTGGCACGCTCGCGTTCGGCAGCGGGCTCGCGCTGGTCGGCGCGGGGCTTCTCACCCGCGGCTCCGACCCCGACTACCACCGGGTCTTCTGGCTCGCGGTGGTGCTCGCGACGGTGGCGCTGGCGGGAGTGCTGTTCACGGTGCCCGCTTCCCGGACGACGACGGGAGGCCGGACGGACTGGCTGGGCGCGGGCACTCTGGCGACGCTGCTGGTGCTGCTGCTTCTGCCCATCTCGCAGGGGCACGAGTGGGGATGGACGTCCGGCCGTACGCTCGGCTCCTTCGCCGGGGCGGTCGTCATGGCGGTGGTGTGGGTCGTCACCGAGAGCCGGGTCGGGGAACCGATGGTGGACATGAAGATGTTCGCCCACCGGCCCGTTCTCTTCACCAACCTGGCCGGGTTGTTGCTGGGGTTCGCGATGTTCGCCCAGTTCATCGGCGTCTCCTACCTCGTCCAGGTGCCGGAGAAGATCGCGGGCTACGGCTTCGGCGCCTCCGTGCTCGAAGCGTCCGTGGTGTATCTGCTTCCGACCACACTCGTTTCGCTCGCAGGCGCCCAGTTCGGCGGCGTACTGGTGCGCCGGCTCGGCGCGCGCTTCACCCTGGCCGCCGGGGCCTGCTTCGGAGTGCTCGGCTTCACCTGGCTGAGCGTCGCGCACGATACGACCGCCTCGGTGATCGGCGCGGGCATGGTCATCGGTCTGGCGATCAGCTTCGGCTATGCAGCCATGCCGGCGCTCATCGTCGCCAGCGTCCCCGCCCACCAGTCCGGCATCGCCAACGGCATCAACTCCATCTCCCGCTCGGTCGGCAGCGCCGTCGCCAGCGCGGTGATCACCTCACTCCTGGCGTCGAAGACCATCCCGCTTCCGGCCGGAGCGCCCGCTCTGCCCCAGGAGAGCCAGTTCACGACGAGCTTCGTGATCGCCGGCGTGGCCTTCGGCCTGGTGGTCGCCGTGTCCCTCCTCGGAATCAAGTCGGCACATGCGCCTCGTACGCCCGTGTCGAAGAAGGTCGCCGACTCCGGGACGGCGGGGATCGCAGAGACGGAAGCCGACGCCGAGCTCGTGTGACCGTGCTTCATGCACCGCCGCCGGCCCTGCGTAAGGGCAGCCGGCACAGCACCTGCGTCCAACGACGGGTTCAGCCACGACAAGGCCGTCATCGGCCGACCGTCCGGTTGAACCCGCGGTTTCCCCGAAAGGCAAGTCACGATGAAGACGTCTGACCACACCGGGCACGAGCCCGGTTTCACCTCGGTCGATCACCGCGCGGCGGTCGCGTCGGAGACCGCCCGGTTCGTCGCGGCGGTCAAGGACGCCGACCTGGCCACAGCGGTGCCGAGCTGTCCGGGCTGGACGCTGGCCGACCTGGTCAAGCACACCGGCAGCGTCCAGCGCTGGTTCTCGGTCCTGCTGCGGGCGCGTATCCAGGAACCCCCGCGCACCCGTGAGGTGGACCTTCGGCTCCCGGACCAGGAGGACGGATACGCCGACTGGCTGGCCGAGAGCGCGACCGTGGCCGCGGACGCCTTCGCGGCCACCGACCCGGACCTGCCGATGTGGGCATGGGGCGCCGACCAGTACGCCCGGTTCTGGGCCCGCCGGATGCTCTTCGAGACCCTGCTGCACCGAACCGACGCCGAGTTCGCACTCGGTCTCCGGCCCGCGATCGACCGCCCGGTCGCGGTCGACGGGATCGACGAGTTCCTCGTCAATCTGCCCTTCGCCGGCTTCTTCGCCCCCAAGGTGGCCGACCTGCGCGGCCCCGACAGGACCATCCGCTTCCGTGCGACCGACGGGGACGATGCCTGGGTCGTCCGACTGCGGCCCGACGGCTTCGGGCTCGACACGGCCCACCCGGCCGCGGCCGCCGTTGATGCGACCGTCGAGGGAACCGCGGCCGACCTGCTCCTGCTCGTCTACGGCCGGCTGTCCTACGAGTCAGAGGCCCTCGCTCACGAGGGTGACGAGCAGCTGCTGGCCCACTGGTTCGCCAACTCCGCCTTCTGAGAAGGCGCACTCTGCGTTCACATGTGGTGTAACTGGTCAAGCGGGTGACTCGCGGAAGCGTTGTCACGGGTAGGCTATTGCGTATCCGTGAGTCACCCATCAGTATGGTTACGTGAATCACGCTTTCCCCTGCGGGACGCTTCCCCTGGACTTCGTCGGCACGCTGCGCGCGCGGCGCAACGACGAGCCGATGGAGAAGCTCGCCTCCCCCGAGCTGCTCGACGACTGGTTCCTGGAGTCCGGGATGCTCGGTCTGGCGCCCGGGGCGAGCGAGGCCGACCTCGCCCTCGCCCTGGAGCTGCGTGAGGCGATCTACTCCCTGGTCGCGGCCCGGATCGAGCGGCGGCCACTGCCGGCCGAGGCGGTCGCCGAGGTGAACCTGCACGCGGCGGGTCTCCCCGTGACCTTGCGGCTCGGTCCCGACGGTGCGACCCGTACCGGCACGGCTGTTCAGGGACTCGCCGCCCTCGCCCGTGAGACCGTCGAGATCATCGGGGGTGACGAGGCGGCGCTGTTGCGCGAGTGCGCCCGTCCCGAGTGCACCCAGGTCTACCTCGATCGCTCACGAGGCCACCGACGGGACTGGTGCGCCATGAGGACGTGCGGCAACAGGGTCAAGGCCGCCGCGTACCGGGCCCGCCGGCACGGCGGGAAGAGCTGACGTCGCGTAGGGCTGACGTCACGTAGGTACGATGCGCAGCGTCATCTGGCACTCACTGGGGAGTGAACGGTTGTGACCAGCCGATCAGCCGCCTCGCTCCGAGCGCGGTACGTCGAACAAGCCGTGTCGGATCTGGCGGAGAACCGCCGTCGACAGCGTGAACTGGCCGAGAAGATCAAGATGTTGGAGCAGGAGGAAGCCCTCCTGATGGACATCCTGACGCTCGCCGAGCGGTATGAAGAGGCGAATCCCGCTCCCCTTCCCGAGCAGGCACAGCAACGACCCGCCACCACCAGGGCGAGGGCCGCCGAGACGGGGACGCCGCGGCAGCCTCTGCTCGGAGATGCCCTCATCGAACTGCTCGGTAGCCACGACGAGCCGCGGTCGGCCAAGGACCTGCGCGACGAGCTGATGGAGCGGCACCCGGACCGCTCGCCCACCCCGCAGGTCGTGCGCAACACCCTCGAGTCACTCGTCGCGAAGGGGCGGATCCGACGTCACAAGCGGGAGCGCTCGGTGTCGTACACCCTCGCGGAGCGCGCGACAAGCTGACTTCTGTCGCGGCGGAGGCGAGTTCACTCCCTCACAGGTGGTCCGCGTCGACCACGGCCCGGGCGAACGCCGTCGGCGCCTCCTGCGGCAGGTTGTGGCCGATGCCGGTCAGCGTCCGGTGCTCGTACGCGCCGGTGAACTTGTCGCGGTACATGGAACCGTCCCCGGGCAGGGTGAAGGGGTCCTTCTCGGGGTCGAGGGTGATGGTCGGCACCGCGATGGACGGTGCCGTGGCCAGCTTCTCCTCGTAGCGGTCGTAACGGCGTTCACCGTCGGCCACGCCGAGCCGCCAGCGGTAGTTGTGGATGACGATCGCGGCGTAGTCCGGGTTGTCGAAGGCGGCCGCGGTGCGCGCGAAGGTGGCGTCGTCGAAGTTCCAGGTCGGGGAGACGAGGTCCCAGACGAGCCGGGTCAGCTGGAGGCGGTGGTCGTGGTCCTCCATGGCCTTCTTGCCGCGTTCGGTGGCGAAGTAGAACTGGTACCACCAGGTGTGCTCCGCGGCCGCCGGGAGCGGTTCGAGCTGGGCCCTGCGGTCGGTGATGAGGTAACCGCTCACCGAGACCAGGGCCTTGACACGTTCGGGCCACAGCGCCGCGAGGATGTCGCCGGTCCGCGAGCCCCAGTCGAAGCCGGCGATCACCGCCTTGTGGATCTTGAGAGCGTCCATCACCGCGATGATGTCCAGGGCGATCGCCGACTGCTGCCCGTTGCGGAAGGTCCGGGAGGACAGGAACCGCGTGGTGCCGTGACCGCGGAGGTAGGGGACGATCACGCGGTAGCCCTCGGCCGCCAGCAGGGGAGCGACGTCGACGTAGCTGTGGATGTCGTAGGGCCAGCCGTGCAGGCAGATGACGACCGGGCCATGAGCGGGGCCCAGCTCGGCGTAACCGACGTTCAGCAGACCGGCCTTGACCTGCCTCAGCGAGGGGAAGGCGGTGTGGGCGCCCGGAGTGCTCGGAAGGCCCGAGGAAGCCGGGGCGGCGCTCGAAACACCCTGCAGACCGGCCAGTGAGACGGCGGTCGCTCCCGAGCTCAGGCCCATCGCCTTGGTGAAGGTGCGCCTGTTGATCATGTGAAGCCTCCCGTGTTGTTGGGCCAAGTGCCGCACAGGTGCCGCGAGTTTGCGTGCAGGGTGACACTGGCACAGAGTTCGTCACCAGTCAAAGAGGTTATGGAGGCTCGCCACTTCTTGACGGGTTTCCCTTGCCCGTGCAAGCATCGTCACCGGTTTAAGAGGTTACGAAGACTCGGTTCACTCGAAGTCGAGCCCTCACACGTGTTGCGCTGCAGAGAGCGGGCGCATCCCCACTTCATGACAGGAATGTCGATGAGACGACTTCTGACCTTTCTCGCGGCCGGAGTACCGCTGGCGGCGGCCATGTGTCTGCCGGCCGGCGCTTCCGCGGACAACCGAGGCACCGCCTCCGCCCCGTTCACCTGCTCGACCGTCTCCGTGCAGGCCCCGGCCGGCACCGAGGTGGAGTCCGTGACGGTGACCCGCCAGGAGGGCGGCACGGTGAACGGGACCGGGATCCTGGGTGGTTCGGTCTCCGGCGTACCGGCCTACTGCGAGGTGACGGTCACCCTCACCCATCCCGGAGACGGCGACCACGCCAAGGTGCGGACATGGCTGCCCGCGCAGGGGTGGAACGGCCGTTTCCAGGCGCTGGGCGGCGCTGCCTACGCCGCCGGGGACAACGGCGTGGGCCTGGGTACGGCGGTCAAGAACGGCTATGCCGCGGCCACCACCGACGCGGGCGTGGGTGACGTCCTGGACGCCGGCTGGGCGCTGAACAGCGAGGGGCAGGTCGACACCGCGCTGCTGAAGAACTTCGCCGACCGCTCCCAGCACGAGATGGCGCTCGTCGGCAAGCAGGTCGTCGGCGAGGTCTACGGCAAGGCCGCTTCCTACTCCTACTGGAACGGCTGCTCCACCGGCGGACGCCAGGGCTACATGGAGGCCCAGCGCCACCCAGACGACTTCGACGGCATCCTCGCCGACGCGCCCGCCGTCAACTGGGACGAGTTCGAAGTCGCGACCTTGTGGCCTCAAGTGGTGATGAACGAGGCGAAGACCCGCCCGAGCGCCTGCGAGTTCAACGCCTTCGACCAGGCCGCCCTCAAGGCCTGCGACAAGCTCGACGGCGTCGGGGACGGCCTGGTCTCCGACCCCGAGCGGTGCACCTTCGACCCCCGCAGGCTGATCGGCACCAAGGTCGTCTGCGCCGGCGAGGAGGAGACGATCACGGCTGCCGACGCGGCCGTGGTGCGCAGGATCTGGGACGGCCCGCGGACCACGTCGGGCGAGAGGCTGTGGTACGGCCTGCCGGTCGGCGCCGACTTCACGAGTCTCGCGGGGGACGTCCCGTTCCCCGTCCCGGCCGCCTGGGTCGCGTCGTGGGTGAAGAAGCAGCCCTCCCTCGACACCTCGAAGCTGACGTACGACCAGTTCACGCAGCTGTTCAGGCAGTCCCAGGCCGAGTACGACAAGGTCATCGGCACCGACGACCCGGACCTGTCGGCGTTCCGCAAGTCGGGCGGCAAGCTTCTCACCTACCACGGTCAGGCGGACCAGCTGATCCCCACTCAGGGCACCGTGGACTACCGCGAGCGCGTGGAGCGGAAGCTGGGCGGCTCACACCGGGTCGACGACTTCTACCGCCTCTTCCTCGCCCCGGGCACGGCCCACTGCGCGCTCAAGGACAAGGTGGACGACCTGGCGGCGCTGACCAAGTGGGTCGAGCAGGGCCAGGCACCCGATACCCTCACCGCCTCGCTCACCGACGCCTCCGGTCGGACGCTCACCCGCGACCTGTGCCGCTACCCCCTGGTCTCCCACTACAAGGGCCTGGGCGACCCGGCCGACGCCGGCAGCTTCCGCTGCGTCCCACCGCACCGGCACTGACCGGCATCAAGCGTCTCGACCACATCCCACACATCCCGATACTTCACGACCCAAGATGGGGGACCTGCCATGGCAGTCAGCTACACGGCCGTCGTCAACGTCACCGGAGAGGGCCGCAACGGCGGCACCGTCCGCTCTCAGGACGGCCTCCTGGACCACACCCTGTCCATCCCCAAGGAACTCGGCGGCGCGGGCAACGCCACCAACCCGGAACAGCTCTTCGCCGCCGGCTGGGCAGCCTGCTTCCTCGGTGCCCTGCGCCGGGCCGCCACCACCCGTGGGATCAAGCTCACCAGCACCGCCATCACCTCCGAGATCACGCTCGCGCACGGCGACGACGGCGAGTTCACCCTCTCCGCCACGCTCAACCCCACCCTCGGTGGCGTCGACCAGCACACCGCCCGGGAACTCGCCGAGGCCGCCCACGAGATCTGCCCCTACTCCAAGGCCACCCGCGGCAACATCCCCGTCACCATCAACGTGGCCACGACCTCGTCGAAGGACGACTCGCGGTGAACGTCGAACAGCGTTTTCGCACAGCACAGTCCGAACAGTCTGAAGCTTCCGGAGGGCGATTTCCCATGGTCGGTACAAGGCGTGTGCGCGGTCGGCGGTTCGCGACGGCTGCCGCAGCGACGGTCATGGCGGGTGCCGCGGTCGGCGCGCTCGCCGTCTCCGCGAGCGGCGCGTCCCGGCCGGCCGTGGCGGATCGGCACGCCAGGCCGACCATAGTCCTGGAACACGGCGCCTTCGCCGACGGCTCCAGCTGGAACGGCGTGATCGAAAGGCTGCACGCCGACGGCTACCCGGTCGTCGCGGCGGCCAACCCGCTGCGTGGTTTGTATAGCGACGCCGCCGCCCTGCGCAGCGTCCTCGACCATGTCAAGGGCCCCAAGATCCTCGTCGGCCACTCCTACGGCGGCTCTGTCATCAGCCAGGCCGCCGCCGACGACCCCCAGGTCAAGGCCCTGGTCTCCGTCGCGGCCTTCCTCCCGGCCCCCGGCGAGACCGCTCTCGGTCTGACGAACAAGTACCCCGGCTCCACCCTCCCCGACGCCCTCGATCCCGTTCCCTGCACCGACGCCGACGGCAGCACGGGGACCGACCTCTACATCCGGCAGGACAAGTTCCGTCACCAGTTCGCCGCCGACGTCCCCGCCGACGAGGCCGCCCTCATGGCCGCCACCCAGCGGCCGATCGCCCAGGCCGCGCTGGAGGAGAAGGCCACCGCCGCCGCCTGGAAGAACAAGCCCACCTGGGACATCGTCACCACCCAGGACCTCAACATCCCCGCCGCCGTACAGCGCTTCATGGCCCGGCGCGCCCACGCCCACACCATCGAGGTCGCCGCCTCGCACTCCGTGGCCGTCTCACATCCCCGCCTCGTCGCGGATGTCATCGAGAAGGCGGCACGAGCCGCACGCTGAGGCCGGCTCCGCCGATGTGCACGGTCGCTCCGCCCGGCCCCTCGGCGGGCGGAGCAACCGGCTGGGCCGTAAGCCCGTTGCCCCGCAGGTCTGCGTCTACCGCCTGACGGATCCTTGACCGCTGCTTCGGCCTCCGCGATGCTGTGTTGCGAAACACGAGATGTGTACCGTATTAGGCAACGTCTCGTCCCTCTGTCAGTCGAGGAGTGGCCATGTCTCAGCAGGTCCGAGCGGTCGTCGCGCGGAGCAAGGGCGCCCCTGTCAGTCTGGAAACGATCGTCGTGCCCGACCCCGGCCCGGGTGAGGCACTGGTCAAGATCGAGGCCTGCGGCGTGTGCCACACCGATCTGCACTATCGCGAGGGCGGCATCAGCGACGATTTCCCGTTCCTGCTGGGGCACGAGGCGGCGGGGGTGGTCGAGGCCGTCGGCGAGGGGGTCACCGACGTGGCACCCGGTGACTTCGTGATCCTGAACTGGCGTGCCGTGTGCGGACAGTGCCGGGCCTGTCTGCGCGGGCGGCCCTGGTACTGCTTCAACACGCACAACGCGAAGCAGAGGATGACCCTGACCGACGGCACGGAGCTGTCGCCGGCGCTGGGGATCGGCGCCTTCGCCGAGAAGACGCTCGTCGCGGCCGGGCAGTGCACCAAGGTGGACCGGGCCGCGTCGGCGGCCGCTGCCGGACTGCTGGGCTGCGGGGTGATGGCGGGCCTCGGCGCGGCCATCAACACCGGCAATGTCGGGCGCGGTGACACCGTGGCGGTCATCGGCTGCGGCGGCGTGGGGGACGCGGCGATCGTCGGGGCCAAGTTCGCGGGCGCGGCGAAGGTCATCGCCGTGGACATCGACGATCGCAAGCTGGCCACGGCCGCGAAGCTGGGCGCGACCCACACGGTCAACTCCAAGGAGACCGACGCGGTCGACGCGGTGCGTGAGCTGACCGGGGGCTTCGGCGCCGACGTCGTCATCGAGGCGGTGGGCCGTCCGGAGACCTACCGGCAGGCCTTCTACGCCCGCGATCTCGCCGGGACCGTGGTGCTGGTCGGTGTGCCGACCCCGGAGATGAAGCTGGAGCTGCCGCTGCTGGACGTCTTCGGCCGGGGCGGGGCGCTGAAGTCCTCGTGGTACGGGGACTGCCTGCCCTCGCGTGACTTTCCGATGCTCATCGACCTCTATCTGCAGGGCCGCCTCGACCTGGACGCCTTCGTCACCGAGACCATCGCCCTGGACGAGGTCGAGAAGGCCTTCGAGCGCATGCACCACGGCGACGTCCTGCGCTCGGTGGTGGTCCTGTGACGAGCGGCGCCCGTATCGAACACCTCGTCACCTCGGGGACGTTCTCGCTGGACGGCGGCACCTGGGACGTCGACAACAACGTGTGGATCGTGGGGGACGAGGACGAGGCGCTCGTCATCGACGCCGCGCATGACGCCGACGCGATCGTCCGGGCCCTCGGTGGACGCACCCTGCGGGCGATCGTGTGCACGCATGCCCACAACGACCACATCGACGCCGCGCCCGAACTCGCCGACCGGACCGGCGCCCCGATCCTGCTGCACACCGACGATCTGCCGCTCTGGAAACAGACCCATCCCGAGCGGCTGCCCGACGGTGAACTGGCCGACGGGCAGCGCATCCCGGTCGCGGGTACCGAGCTGACCGTGCTGCACACCCCGGGCCATGCCCCCGGAGCCGTCTGTCTGCACGCCCCGGACCTCTCCGCGCTCTTCAGCGGCGACACGCTGTTCGCCGGCGGGCCGGGGGCGACGGGACGGTCGTACAGCGACTTCCCCACCATCATCACCTCGATCGGGGACCGGCTCCTCGGCCTGCCGGAGGGCACCGTCGTGCACACCGGCCACGGGGAGACCACCACCGTCGGCGCCGAGGCGCCGCATCTCCAGGAGTGGATCGACCGCGGTTTCTGACCGCGTCGGCGGAGACAGCGGCCCTGACCCGGTGACGGACCTCGTGGACGGCACCGGGTCGGGGTCGTCGTCGTACCCGACGAGGCCGTGTCCCCCTTGTTCACCTGCGCTTTCGAGGTCGCTTCGGCGTGCCTCGAAGACCGTCGTCGGACCGTGCGCAACCCGGCCTGTGGACGCCTTGACAACGCTTCAGAACGGCCCGCAGACTGGCGTTGCGTCAATCGCAATCCGTTTCGTTATACGCACCGAGGTGTCATGATGATTCCCGCGTGCCGTCTCGCGGATCTGCCGCGAGGCGAGGCCCAACGGCTCGACATCGACCCGCCCGTGTCGGTGTTCCACACCGACGACGGCGAGCTCTTCGCCATCGACGACACGTGCACCCACCAGGACGCCTCGCTCGCCGACGGCTGGCTGGAGGGCTGTGAGGTCGAATGCCCCTTGCACGCCTCCAAGTTCGACCTCAGGACCGGAGCCGTGGACGCACCCCCGGCCAAGCTCCCGGTCCGCACCCACGAGGTCGTCGTCGAGGACGGGATGGTCTACGTCCGGCTGTCCACGGACGCGCCCAACCTGCCGCCGTGCGTCGCCGCCCGCCTCGCCGGAGGCCCCGCGTGAGGACCGTCGCCGTGGTGGGCGCGTCGCTGGCCGGTCTGTCGGCCGCGCGCTCACTGCGGCAGCGCGGGTACGACGGCCGGCTCGTCGTCATCGGCGACGAGCCCCACCGCCCGTACGACAGGCCGCCGCTGTCCAAGGAGTTCCTGGCCGGTGCCGTCGGCGAGGCGGACCTGGCACTGGAGCGGGACGACGAGGAACTCCGGGCGGAGTGGGTGCTCGGGGTCCGTGCCACCGGGCTCGACCGCACCGAGCGGGCGATCCGGCTCGCCGACGAACGCGAGATCCGCGCCGACGGCGTGGTCATCGCGACCGGAGCCGCCGCCCGCACCCTGCCCGGCACCGAGGGACTTGCCGGGGTCCACGTGCTGCGTACCGTCGACGACGCCCGCGCCCTGCGGGACGACCTCGCCCGCGGCGGACGGCTGGTGGTGATCGGCGGCGGGTTCATCGGCGCCGAGGTGGCCTCCACGGCGTACGCCCTCGGCCTCGACGTGACCGTGATCGAGGCGGCGCCGACGCCGCTGGCCGGACCGCTCGGCGAGGCGATGGGCCGGGTCGTCTCGGCCCTCCACGCCGACCACGGCGTACGACTGCTGTGCGGGGTCGGGGTGAAGGGGCTGAGCGGGGAGCGCAGGGTCGATGCCGTCCTGCTGGAGGACGGCCGCTCCGTGCCCGCCGACACCGTCGTCGTCGGGGTCGGCGCGCATCCCTGCGTCGAGTGGCTTCAGGGGTCCGGCGTCGCGCTCGACAACGGCGTGAAGTGCGGCCCCGACGGGCGCACCAGCGTGGCCGGGGTGGTCGCCGTGGGCGACTGCGCCAACTGGTACGACCCGCACACCGGAATCCACCGCAGGGTCGAGCACTGGACCGGCGCACTGGAACGGCCCGACGCCGCCGTGGCCACGCTGCTCGCGCACGGTGCCACGCAGCCGGGTGCCCCACGGCCGCCGTACTTCTGGTCCGACCAGTACGGCGTGAAGATCCAGTTCGTCGGCCACGCCGCCGGGGCCGACAGTGTGACGGTCGAGGAGGGCTCCACCGACGACCGCAGCTTCCTGGCCGTCTACCGGCGGGCCGACCGGCCGGTCGCCGCGCTCGGGATGAACCAGCCGCGGCTGTTCACCCGCTGGCGCAAGCAGTTCACCGCCACGGCATGGCTACACCGCGCCGGCGACCTCTGAACCTTCCACGACGTTTCCCGAGGAGTGCAGCGTTGACCTCGACAAACCTGCCGGACAGCCTCATCGCCACCCTTCCCGGCTCCGCCTACACGGACCCGGCAGTCTTCGCCCAGGAGCAGGAGCGCATCTTCGAGTCGATGTGGTTCTGCGTCGCCCGGGCCGCGGACCTGCCGAAGCCCGGCGCCTTCCGCACCGTCGACGTGGGCCGCGAGAGCATCCTCGTCACCCGGGCCCGGGACCACTCGATCCGCGCCTACTTCAACGTCTGCCGGCACCGCGGCGCCAAGCTCTGCACCGAGGAGTCCGGCGAGGTCAAGCGGGCGTTCCAGTGCCCGTACCACGCCTGGACCTACGGCCTGGACGGCAAGCTGGTCGCGGCGCCCAACCTCACCAAGATGCCCGACATCGGCCGCACCGAGTACGGGCTGGTGAGTGTGGCCGTGCGCGAATGGCTCGGCTATGTCTGGGTGTGCCTCGCGGAGGACCCGCCCTCATTCGAAGCCGACGTGATCGGGGCCGTGGTCGAGCGGCTGGGCGACGTCGAGTCGATCGAGCGCTACGACATCGACAACCTCGCGGTGGGCAGGCGGATCGTCTACGACGTCAGGGCGAACTGGAAGCTCATCATCGAGAACTTCATGGAGTGCTACCACTGCGCCACGATCCATCCCGAACTCACCGAGGTGCTGCCCGAGTTCGCCGACGGATACGCCGCCCAGTACTACGTCGGCCACGGAGCCGAGTTCGGCGAGGACGTCCAGGGCTTCACCGTCGACGGCACCGAGGGGCTGGATCGCATCCCCTCAGTCTCCGCGGACCAGGACCGCCGTTACTACGCGATCACAGTCAAGCCGCAGGTGTTCATCAACCTGGTGCCCGACCACGTGATCTTCCACCGGATGTATCCGGTCGCCGTCGACCGCACCGTCGTCGAGTGCGACTGGCTCTATCTCCCGCACGTGGTGGAGAGCGGCAAGGACGTCGGCCGGTCCGTGGAACTCTTCGACCGGGTCAACCGCCAGGACTTCGACGCCTGCGAGCGCACCCAGCCGGGCATGAGCTCACGGCTGTACGCCAAGGGCGGTGTGCTGGTGCCCAGCGAGCACCACATCGGCGCCTTCCACGACTGGGTGCACGAGCGGCTCGGTACACGGCAGCCGGAGTGAGCCGGAAGAGGGTGCCCGTGGCCCGCGCGGGGGGCGAACGCGGGCCCTGCGGCGGTCGTACTGTGTGCGCTCAGCCCAGGTACCCCATGCGATGGCTGATCTCCTCCGCGCCCTTCACCAGCACCGGAGCCAGCTCGTGCATGCGCTCCTCGGTGAACCGGTACGACGGCCCGGAGGCGCTGATCGACCCGATGACCTGGCCTTCCCGGTCCCGGATCGGCGCGGCCATGGCGTGCAGCCCGATCTCCAGCTCCTCCAGCGTCCAGGCGTAACCGCGCTCCCGGGCCTCGGCGAGATTCTTCTCCAGCTTCGCCTTCGAGGAGATCGTGTGCGGGGTCAGCTTCTTCAGGCCGGCCTCCGTGACCAGCGCGGCGCGCTCCTGGGCCGGCAGATGGGCCAGCATGATCTTGCCGCTGGAAGTGGCGTGCAGGGGAGTCAGCTGGCCGACCCAGTTGTGCGCGGTGACGGCGGACTGGCCACGCACCTGGTAGAGGTTGATCGCGTAGTGCTCCTGCATCACCGCGATGTTGACCGTCTCGCCGATCTCCTCGGCCAGGCGCTCGCACACCGGCCGGCTCTGCTGGGTGATGTCGATGCGTCCCGTCACCGCGCCCGCCAGGCGTACGATGCCGAAACCGAGCCGGTACTTGCCGCGCTCGCCCGCCTGCTCGACGAGACCGCGCGCCTCCAGGGCGCCGAGCAGACGGAACGCGGTCGACTTGTGAACATCGATCTCGGCGGCCACCTCGCTCACGCCCGCCTCGCCGCGCTGGGCGAGGATCTCCAGAACGCTGATGGCCCGGTCGACGGACTGCACGCCGCCGGACGGTGAACCGTTCGTTTCGGTATCCGGACTGTAGTTGCTCATAGCGGAACTATACGCGCAGTAAACAACACCGCGGCAAGTAACGCGGTGTGAACAAAGATCTTACAAGTTGCGTTGTTCGCAACCTGGTGCGCATCGCGATACCCGTATTAGCATCCCCGCAAGCGACGACGCGAGCGAGACGAGGCACCATGGCTCTCCTGCACTACGACTTCGTCATCGTCGGCGGTGGATCGGCCGGCAGCGCACTGGCGAACCGGCTCTCGGCCGACCCCGGCAACCGGGTGCTCGTGCTGGAGGCGGGCCGCCCCGACTATCCCTGGGATGTGTTCATCCACATGCCGGCGGCGCTGACCTATCCCATCGGCAGCCGCTTCTACGACTGGAAGTACGAGTCCGAACCCGAGCCCCACATGGGCGGCCGGCGCGTCTACCACGCGCGCGGCAAGGTGCTGGGCGGCTCCAGCAGTATCAACGGCATGATCTTCCAGCGCGGCAACCCCATGGACTACGAGCGCTGGGCGGCCGACCCCGGCATGGAGACCTGGGACTACGCCCACTGTCTGCCGTACTTCCGCCGGATGGAGAACTGTCTGGCCGCCGACCCGGACGACGAGTTCCGCGGCCACGACGGCCCCCTCGTGCTGGAACGCGGCCCGGCCACCAACCCGCTCTTCTCCGCCTTCCTCAAGGCCACCGAGGAGGCGGGTCACGCGCCCACCGACGACGTCAACGGCTACCGACAGGAAGGCTTCGCCAAGTTCGACCGCAATGTCCATCGCGGCCGGCGCCTGTCGGCGTCGAAGGCGTACCTCAAGCCCGCCAGGAAGCGGCCCAACCTCACCGTGAAGACCCGCGCCCTCGTCACCCGCGTCCTCTTCGAGGGCAAGAAGGCCGTGGGTGTCGAGTTCCAGCGCGGCAAGGGCGCCCTCCAGCAGGTCCGGGCCAAGGAGGTCATCCTCTGCGGCGGCGCGATCAACTCCCCGCAGCTGCTGCAGCTCTCCGGCGTCGGCAACGCCGAGGAACTGCGCGCCCTCGGCATCGACGTCGTCCACGACCTGCCGGGCGTCGGCGAGAACATGCAGGACCACCTGGAGGTGTACATCCAGTACGCCTGCAAGCAGCCCGTCTCCATGCAGCCGTACCTGGCGAAGTGGCGGGCCCCCTTCATCGGCCTGCAGTGGCTGCTGCGCAAGGGACCGGCCGCCACCAACCACTTCGAGGCCGGCGGCTTCTGCCGCAGCAACGAGGACGTGGACTACCCCAACCTGATGTTCCACTTCCTGCCCATCGCGGTCCGCTACGACGGCTCCGTGCCCGCCGGCGGCCACGGTTACCAGGTCCACGTGGGCCCCATGTACTCCGACGCCATCGGCTCGGTGAAGATCAAGAGCAAGGACCCGCGCGAACACCCGGCGCTGCGCTTCAACTACCTCTCCACCGAGCAGGACCGCCGCGAATGGGTCGAGGCGATCCGGGTGGCCCGCAGGCTCCTCAACCAGCCCGCACTCGCCCCCTACAACGGCGGGGAGATCTCGCCCGGCCCCTCCGTGGAGACGGACGAGGAGATCCTCGCCTGGGTCGCCAAGGACGGCGAGACGGCCCTGCACCCCTCCTGCACCTGCAAGATGGGCACCGACGAGATGTCCGTCGTCGACCCGACGAGCATGCGCGTGCACGGCGTGGATGGGCTGCGCGTGGTGGACGCCTCGGTGATGCCGTACGTCACCAACGGCAACATCTACGCGCCGGTGATGATGATCGCCGAGAAGGCGGCCGACCTCATCCTCGGCAAGGAGCCGTTGGAGCCCTCCAAGGCCGCGTACTACCGGCACCGCGACGCCCAGAAGCAGGCCGGGTAGCCGGTGGGCGCCGAGGCCCTGCGGGCGCTGCTCACCCGTGTCCGCTACGAGGTGCTGCCGGCGAGGGCGACGGAGGAGAAGGTCCTCGCCCATGTGCCCCGCGACGTCGTGGTCACGGTCACGGCGTCGCCGGTCAAGGGGCTGGAGCCCACGCTCGGCCTCACCGAGCGGCTCGCGGCGCACGGCTACCGCGTCGTCCCCCACGTCCCCGCGCGGCTGCTGCGGGACGACGCGCACCTCAAGGACGTCGCCGAGCGGCTGCGGGCGGCGGGGGTCGACGACCTCTTCGTACCGGCGGGTGACGCCGACCCGCCGGCCGGGCCGTACGACGGAGCCCTGCCGGTGCTGCGCAGACTGAGCGAGCTGGGCAGCCCCTTCGCGGACCTGGGGATCACCGGCTATCCGCAGAGCCATCCGCTCATCCACGACGACGTCACCATCCAGTCGATGTGGGACAAGCGGACGCACGCCACGTACATCGTCAGCAACCTGTGCTTCGACCCGCGCGCGCTCGGCGACTGGATCGCCCGGATACGGGGCCGCGATGTGCCACTCCCCGTTCACGTGGGCGTCGCCGGGCCCGTGCAGCGGGCGAAGCTGCTGTCCATGGCGACGAAGATCGGGGTGGGGGAGTCGACCCGCTTTCTCACCCGGCACGCCTCCTGGTTCCTGCGGTTCGCGGCACCCGGTGGATACGACCCCGAGCGACTGCTCGCCCGCGGCGCGCAGGCGCTCACCCGGCCGTCGGCAGGGGTGGCCGGACTGCACCTGTTCACCTTCAATCAGATCGCCGAGACGGAGCGCTGGCGCCGTAAGGTGCTGGACCGGCTGGGCGGCTGACACCCCCGGTGGAGCGGCGTCGCGGTGGCCGAATCGGGATATGCAGACCCCTTGACGGGTGTCCGTGCATTCGGCCAGGGTGTTCCACCACAAGCAATACAGTGCACAATGCGCAACGAATTTTCGAAGGGCGCGGCAGTGGCAGATCTGTATGTGGACGGAGAATGGCGAGCCGCGGTGGCCGGTGGTCACCGGGAGATCCGCTGTCCGGCGGACGGCACGCTCGTCGCGACGGTCTCGGAGGCGACCCGCCCCGACACCGAGGCGGCGATCGCCGCGGCCCGGCGCGCCTTCGACTTCGGCCCCTGGCCGCGTACCCCCGAGCGTGAGCGCGGCGCACTGCTGCTGCGCACCGCCGACCTGATCGAGCGCGATGCCAAGGAGTTCGCCCGCGCCGAGTCGCTGGACACCGGCAAGCGGCTGGTGGAGAGCGAGTACGACATCGCCGACGTCGTCTCCTGCTTCCGCTACTACGGCGGGCTCGCCGGCACCGATGCCGGCCGGGTGATCGACACCGGCCGCGACGACGCCGTCAGCCGCGTGGTCTACGAGCCCGTCGGCGTGTGCGGACTGATCACCCCGTGGAACTACCCGCTGCTGCAGGCCAGTTGGAAGGTCGCCCCGGCGCTGCTCGCGGGCAACACGATCGTCCTCAAACCGAGCGAGCTGACCCCCTCCAGCTCCGTCCTGCTGATGAGGGCGCTGGAGGAGGCCGGGCTCCCGCCCGGTGCTGCCAACCTCGTCCTGGGCACCGGGCCCGAGGTCGGCGCCCCGCTCTGCGAGGACCCCGCCGTCGACATGGTCTCCTTCACCGGCGGCCTGGAGACCGGCAAGCGGATCATGGCCACCGCCGCCGCCACCGTGAAGAAGGTGGCGCTGGAACTCGGCGGCAAGAACCCCAACGTGATCTTCGCCGACGCCGACTTCGAGGCGGCCGTCGACTTCGCCCTCACGGCCGTCTTCCTGCACTCCGGGCAGGTCTGCTCGGCCGGCGCCCGCCTGATCGTCGAGGACTGCCTGCACGACCGCCTCGTCGACGAGATCGTCCGCCGCGCCCGGCAGATCCGCCTCGGCGGACCCTTCGACCCCGAGGCCGAGACCGGTGCGCTGATCTCCGCCCAGCACCGGGACAAGGTCGAGGCGTACGTCGCGGCCGGCCTCGCCGAGGGCGCCGTACTGCGCTGCGGCGGGCAGCGGCCCACCGACCCCGCCCTCGCGAACGGCCACTACTACCCGCCGACCGTCCTCGACGAGTGCCGGCAGGACATGCGCGTGGTGCACGAGGAGTCCTTCGGCCCCGTCCTCACCGTCGAGCGCTTCACCGACGAGGACGACGCCGTACGCATCGCCAACGACACCGAGTACGGACTCGCCGGAGCCGTGTGGACCCAGGACGCCGGAAAGGCCCAGCGGGTCGCCCGGCGGCTGCGCCACGGCACGGTGTGGATCAACGACTACCACCCCTATGTGCCGCAAGCGGAATGGGGTGGCTTCGGGCACTCGGGCGTGGGCCGGGAGCTGGGGCCGACCGGCCTGAACGAGTACCGAGAGCCCAAACACATCTGGCAGAACATCCACCCCCGGCCGCAGCACTGGTTCCGCGGCTGAACGCCGAAAAGAGGTCGATCGTGACCCCAACACAGACCGAGGTGCCGCAGCGGCGCGGCACACCCCAGGACTCGGACGCCACTCCGGTCATATCCGTGCGCAATCTGTGGAAGGTGTTCGGGCCGAAGGCCGACCGGGTGCCGGGATCGGAGGAGCTGTGCGGTCTCTCCCGCCGCGAGCTCATGGAGCGCACCGGATGCACCGCCGCCGTACGCGACGTGAACTTCGAGGTGGCGCCGGGCGAGGTCTTCGTCGTCATGGGCCTGTCCGGCTCCGGCAAGTCCACGCTGGTGCGATGTCTGACCCGACTGATCGAACCCACCGCCGGCGAGGTCGTCTTCGAGGGCCAGGACATCCGCGAGGCGGACGACAGGCGCCTGCGCGAGCTGCGCCGCCGCAAGTTCTCCATGGTCTTCCAGCACTTCGGGCTGCTGCCCCACCGCCGCGTGGTCGACAACGTGGCCTTCGGCCTGGAGATCCGCGGCATGAGCAAGGCCGAACGCACCAAGCGGGCCCTGGAGGTCGTCGAGCTGGTGGGCCTCGCCGGCTACGAGAACTCCTACCCGGACCAGCTCTCCGGCGGTATGCAGCAGCGCGTCGGCCTCGCCCGGGCCCTGGCCGGCGACCCCGACGTCCTCTTCTTCGACGAGCCGTTCTCCGCGCTCGACCCGCTGATCCGGCGCGACATGCAGAACGAGGTCATCCGGCTGCACCACGAGGTCGGCAAGACCATGGTGTTCATCACCCACGACCTCTCCGAGGCGCTCAAGCTGGGCGACCGCATCCTGATCATGCGCGACGGCAAGATGGTCCAGTGCGGCACCGGCGACGAGCTGGTGGGCGCCCCCGCCGACGACTACGTACGCGAGTTCGTCAAGGACGTGCCGCGCGGCGACGTGCTCACCCTGCGGTGGATCATGCGTCCCGCCGAGCCCGGCGACGCCCTCGACGGGCCAGAGTTGGGGCCGGACGTCGTCGTACGCGAGGCCACCCGCGCCGTCCTCGCGGCCGAGAAGCCGGTCAAGGTCGTCGAGAACGGCAAGCTGCTCGGCATCGTCGGCGACGAGGAGATCCTCGCGGTGGTCGCCGGGCAGGAAGGCGGCGCGTGATGACCGTCGTCATCGAGAAACCCGAGAAGACGGGGACGGCCGAACCGGCCGCTCCCGCCAAAGGGACACGCAAGGTCGGCCGGCCGATGGTGGTCGGCGCGATCCTGGTCGTCTGGCTGGTGCTGTTCGCCGTGCTGCGCGGCAAGGGGACCCTGTCCCTGGCGGCGGCCGACCTCACCGATCTGCACCGGTGGCTCAACGACCTCAACGACTCCATCGGCGCCAACCGCAACTCCAACCCGCTCTTCCTGTACTTCTTCAACGAGATCCGGCTGGTCATCGACAACCTGGTGACCTTCATCCAGCACCTGATCTCCCAGCCCTCCGGCGCCCGCCCGGTCCCGCAGATCGGCTGGCTCGGCGTCGTCGGCCTCGTCGGCTACGTCTCCTGGGCCGTGGGCAACTGGCGGGTCGCGCTGCTGGCCGTGGCCGGCTTCACCTTCATGGGGCTGCAGGGCCTGTGGCAGCCGAGCATGGACACCCTGGCGCTGACCCTCTCCGCGGTCTTCGTGGCGCTGCTGTTCGCGATCCCGCTGGGGGTGTGGGCAGGGCTGTCCGACCGGTTCAACCGGATCATGACGCCGTTCCTGGACTTCATGCAGACGATGCCGACCTTCGTCTACCTGGCACCGCTGACCCTGTTCTTCCTCATCGGCGGTGCCTCCGCCACCATCGCCACCGTGATCTACGCGGCTCCGCCGGCCATCCGCATCACCGCGCACGCCATCCGGAACGTGCCGGCGACGACGGTCGAGGCGGCCGACTCGCTGGGCGCCACGCGCCGCCAGTCGCTGCTGAAGGTCCTGCTGCCGATGTCCAAGCGGACCGTCGTGATGGGCGTCAACCAGACCATCATGGCCGCCCTGGCCATGGTGACCATCGCGGCCCTGATCAACGCACCCGGCCTCGGCCCGGTCGTCATCCAGGCCCTGCAGTCGCTCGACGTCGGCACGGCCTTCAACGCGGGCCTCGCCATCGTCGTCATGGCGATCGTCCTGGACCGGGTGACGACCGCGGCCGCCGCACGCGAGGAGAACGCACGCAACTCCAAGCACAGCTTCGCGAAGTGGCGCCGGCCCCTGCTGGGCGCCGGCGCAGCGGTCACCACGGTCCTGATCTACCTCTCGCACACCTACGTGTGGGCGGCCGACTTCCCCGGCGACGGCACCGTCGGCAGCCACATCGCGAGCGCGGCGGACACCGCGACCAACTGGGCGCAGGACAACCTGGCGGGCCTGACCAACGCCCTCCGCGACGTCATCACCAACGGCCTGCTCAACCCGTTCCAGACGCTGCTCACCGACTCCCCGTGGTGGCTCGTCGGCGCGGTGCTGGTCGCACTCGGCGTGGTGCTCGGCGGCTGGAAGGCCGGGATCACCACGGCCGTGTGCGTGGGCCTGCTGGTCGGCACCGGCCTGTGGTCGGACGCCATGACCACGCTGGCCTCGACGCTCGTCGCGACGGTGCTGGTGATGGTGCTCGGCATCGTCTTCGGCGTCTGGATGGGGCGCAGCATGATGGTGGACCGGCTGATCCGGCCCAGCCTGGACGCGGCCCAGGTCATGCCGCCGTTCGTCTATCTGGTGCCGTTCCTCGCACTGTTCGGCGCCAGCCGCTTCACGGCCATCGTCGCCGCGATCGTCTACGGCGCGCCCGTCGCCATGAAGATCATCGCGGACGGGATCCGGGCCGTGCCCGAGACCACCGTGGAAGCGGCCACCTCCGCCGGGTGCAACACCTGGCAGATCATCACCAAGGTCCAACTGCCGATGTCACGCAGTGCCCTGACGCTCGCGACCAACCAGGGCCTGATCTACGTGCTGTCGATGGTTGTGGTGGGCGGCCTGGTAGGCGCGGGCGCCCTCGGCTACGACGTCGTGGCCGGATTCTCGCAGGGAGAGCTGTACGGCAAGGGGCTGGCGGCGGGACTCGCCATCGTACTGCTCGGAGTCATGTTCGACCGGATCACTCAGGCAGCGGCGCGACGCGCGAGCGCTTAAGGAGCACGACACCATGGCAAGACACTGGCGAGCCGGCGCGGCCGGCCTGGCCGTCCTCGGCCTCACGCTCACCGCCTGCGGCGGGGCAAAGATCGGCGACACCTCCTCGGGTTCGGACGACGCGGGCAGCTCCGGCAAGTGCGGCACGTTCAACCTCGCGGTCAACCCGTGGGTGGGCTACGAGGCGGACGCGGCGGTCGTCGCGTACGTGGCCGAGCACAACCTCGGCTGCAAGGTCACCAAGAAGAACCTCAAGGAGGAGATCGCCTGGCAGGGCTTCGGGACCGGCGAGGTCGACGCCGTCCTGGAGAACTGGGGCCACGACGATCTGAAGAAGAAGTACATCGACCAGCAGAAGACCGCCGTCGACGCCGGCCAGACCGGCAACAAGGGCATCATCGGCTGGTACGTGCCGCCGTGGCTGGCCAAGGCACACCCCGACATCCTCGACTCGAAGAACCTCAACAAGTACGCGTCCCACTTCAAGACCTCCGAGTCGGGCGGCAAGGGCCAGCTCCTGGACGGCGACCCGTCGTACGTCACCAACGACGCGGCGCTGGTGAAGAACCTGAAGCTGGACTTCAAGGTGGTGTACGCGGGCAGCGAGACCGCGCTCATCCAGGCCTTCCGCACCGCCGAGAAGAACAAGCAGTGGGTGCTCGGCTACTTCTACGAGCCGCAGTGGTTCCTGTCCGAGGTCCCACTGAAGAAGGTCTCCCTGCCGAAGTACACGACGGGCTGTGACGCCGTCGCCGAGAAGATCGCCTGCGACTATCCCGTGTACGACCTGAACAAGATCGTCAGCGCGAAGTTCGCCAAGTCCGGCAGCCCTGCCTACAACCTGGTGAAGAACTTCAACTGGACGAACGACGACCAGAACGAGGTCGCCAAGTACATCGCCCAGGACAAGATGTCCGACGAGGCGGCGGCGAAGAAGTGGGTCGACGCCAACAAGGACAAGGTGGACGCCTGGCTCAAGTAGGCCGAGTCGGGACGACGGGTCGGACATGCCCGGCGGGCGGTGCGTGCAGATGCGCGCCGCCCGCCGGGCATTGCCGTGTCCAGGGGCGTGTTTCGGGCCGTTTTCCGACGTCACGGACCCCTTGACACCCCCTTCGGGGACGGGCACATTGAGTTGCGCAACCTGAACCAAGTTGCGGAGAAAGCAACTGCACCGGTCTCAATGTTCGGAGGTTGGGCGATGGCGGGACCCCGAGTGGTCATCATCGGAGCGGGCGTCGTGGGAGCCGCCCTGGCGGACGAGATCTCCGCACGCGGCTGGACCGAGGTGACCGTCGTCGACCAGGGCCCCCTCCCGGCCACGGGGGGATCCACCTCGCACGCGCCGGGCCTGGTCTTCCAGACGAACCCCTCGAAGACCATGACCGAGCTGGCGCGCTACACCGTCGAGAAGTTCTGCTCCCTCGACGTCGACGGCAAGCCCTGTTTCCTCCAGGTCGGCGGCCTCGAAGTGGCCACCAGCCCCGAGCGCCTCTCCGAACTCCGGCGCCGCCACGGCTGGATCACCGCCTGGGGCATCGAGTCGCGGCTGCTGACCCCCGACGAGTGCGTGGAGCACCACCCGCTGGTCGACCGCGACAAGATCCTCGGCGGTCTCCTCGTCCCCACCGACGGCCTCGCCAAGGCCGTCCTCGCCGTAGAGGCCCAGATCCGCCGGGCCACCGAGCGCGGTGTGCGCTTCCTCGCCCGCCACGAAGTCCTCGACGTGCGGCAGAGCGAGGGCCGCGTCACCGGCGTGGTGACCGACCAGGGCGAGATCCCCGCCGACATCGTCGTGTGCTGCGCCGGCATCTGGGGACCGAAGATCGCCCGCATGGTCGGGATGAACCTGCCGCTCACCCCGCTCGCCCACCAGCTCGCCTGGACCGGCCCGATCCCCGCCCTCGCCGGCCAGACCGAGGAGGCGGTGCGCCCGATCCTGCGCCACCAGGACGCCGACCTCTACTACCGCGACCGCTTCGACGGCCTCGGCATCGGCTACTACGGCCACCGCCCCATGCCCGTCTCCGCCGACGACATCCTCTCCGTGGACGAGGCCGAACAGATGCCCTCGGTCCTGAAGTTCACCGAGGCGGACTTCGAGGACGCCTGGACCGAGACCCGGTCGCTGCTTCCCGCGACCCGCGAGGCCGAGGTCGAGGAGGGCATCAACGGCCTGTTCTCGTTCACCACCGACGGCTACCCGCTGCTCGGCGAATCCCCGGACGTCCAGGGCTTCTGGGTCGCCGAGGCCGTGTGGGTCACCCACTCCGCGGGCGTCGGCCGGGCCGTCGCCGAATGGCTGGTCGACGGCTACTGCTCCTCCTTCGACCTGCACGAGTGCGACGTCAACCGCTTCGAGCCGCACCAGCTCTCCCCGGAGTACGTCCTGGCCCGCGACTGCCAGAACTTCGTCGAGGTCTACGACATCCTCCACCCCCTCCAGCCGTCCGGGAAGCCGCGCCCGATCCGCACCAGCCCCTTCTACGCCCGCCAGCAGGAACACGGCGCGTTCTTCCTGGAGGCGAACGGCTGGGAGCGACCCCAGTGGTACGAAGCCAACGCGGGCCTGGTCGAAGGCCGCGCCATCCCCACCCCCAACGACTGGGCCGCCCGCTACTGGTCGCCCATCGTCGGCGCCGAGGCCCAGGTCACCCGCGAGACCGTCGCCCTGTACGACATGACGGCCCTCAAGCGCCTGGAGGTGAGCGGCCCCGGTGCCGCCGACTTCCTGGAGGGCCTGGTCACCGGCAAGGTCGCCAAGTCCGTCGGCTCGGTGACGTACACGCTGCTCCTGGACCACGACGGCGGCATCCGCAGCGACATCACCGTCGCCCGCCTCGCCCGCGACCTCTTCCAGGTCGGCGCCAACGGCAACCTGGACCTCGACTGGTTCACCCGCCACCTCCCGGCCGACGGCACGGTCCAGGTCCGCGACATCACCCCCGGCACCTGCTGCATCGGCCTGTGGGGCCCGCTGGCCCGCGAGGTCCTGCAGCCGCTGACCGACGAGGACTTCTCCAACGAGGGCCTCAAGTACTTCCGCGCCAAGCGCGCCTACATCGGCTCGGTGCCGGTCACCGCGATGCGGCTGTCCTACGTCGGCGAACTCGGCTGGGAGCTTTACACGACCGCCGACCAGGGCGCCAAGCTCTGGGACACCCTGTGGCAGGCGGCCCGGCCGCTCGGCGGCATCATCGCCGGCCGCGGCGCCTTCAACAGCCTCCGCCTGGAGAAGGGCTACCGCTCCTTCGGCACCGACATGACCTACGAGCACGACCCCTACGAGGCCGGCGTCGGCTTCGCCGTCAAGCTCGACAAGGGCGACTTCGTCGGAAAGGCCGCACTGGAGCGCCGCAAGGCCGACGTGCGGCGCAGGCTGAGCTGCCTCACCATCGACGACCCGCGGGCCGTCGTCATGGGCAAGGAGCCGGTGTACGACGGGGACCGCGCCGTCGGTTACGTGACCAGCGCCGCCCACGGCCACACCATCGGCAAGGGCATCGCCTACGCCTGGCTCCCGGCGGAGCTGGCCACCCCCGGTACCACGGTGCACATCGGCTACTTCGACCAGCGCGTCGAGGCGACCGTCGCCGAGGAGCCCCTGTTCGACCCGACCATGTCCCGCCTCCGTGGCTGACCGTGGACAAGGAGGACCGCCGGTGACCGCACAACTCCTCGACGGCAGGGCGACCGCCGCCGCCGTCCGTCGTGAACTCGCCGAGCGCGTGGCCAAGGTGACCGCCACCACCGGACGGCAGCCCGGCCTCGGCACCGTGCTCGTCGGCGACGACCCGGGCAGCCACGCCTACGTCGCCGGAAAGCACCGCGACTGTGCACAGGTCGGTATCGCCTCTCTCCGCCGCGTCCTGCCCGCCGACGCCACCCAGCAGCAGGTCGAGGACGTCATCGACGAACTCAACGCCGACCCGGCCTGCACCGGCTACATCGTCCAGCTGCCGCTCCCGGGCCACCTGGACGCGGGCGCCGTACTGGAGCGCATGGACCCCGCCAAGGACGCCGACGGCCTGCACCCGGTCAACCTCGGCCGACTGGTTCTCGGCGTCGACGCCCCGCTGCCGTGCACCCCACGGGGCATCGTCGAACTGCTCCGCCGCTACGAAGTGCCCATCGCCGGCGCGCGGGTCTGTGTGATCGGGCGCGGCATCACCGTGGGACGGCCGATCGCACTGCTGCTCACCCGCCGCTCCGAGAACGCCACCGTCACCCTGTGCCACACCGGAACCAGGGGCCTGGCCTGGCACGTACGCGAGGCGGACATCGTCGTCGCGGCGGCCGGCTCGCCCGGACTGATCACCCCGGACATGCTGCGCCCCGGCGCGGCCGTCCTGGACGTCGGCATCACCCGCACCGAGCACGGGCTCGTCGGCGACATCCACCCGGAGGCAGCCCAGGTCGCCGGACGGGTCGCGCCCATGCCCGGCGGAGTGGGACCCATGACCCGGGCGATGCTGCTCGCCAACGTCGTCGAGGCCGCCGAGAGGAACGCGAACCCCGTATGAACGCGCTGAACACCCCGCTGGCCGAGCTGGACCCCGAGGTCCACACCGCGCTCCGCGCCGAGCTGCACCGCCAGCAGTCCACCCTGGAAATGATCGCCTCCGAGAACTTCGCGCCCACGGCCGTGATGGAGGCGCAGGGCTCGGTCGCGACCAACAAGTACGCCGAAGGCTATCCCGGGCGCCGCTACTACGGCGGCTGCGAACACGTCGACGTCACCGAGCGATTGGCGATCGAGCGGGTCAAGTCCCTCTTCGGGGCGGGCTTCGCCAACGTCCAGCCGCACTCGGGCGCCCAGGCGAACACCGCCGTCTTCTTCGCCCTGCTCCAGCCCGGCGACACGATCCTCGGCCTCGACCTCGCGCACGGCGGCCACCTCACCCACGGCATGCGCATCAACTACAGCGGCAAGATGCTCAACGTCGTGCCGTACCACGTCTCCCAGGCGGACAACCTCGTGGACATGGACGAGGTGGAGCGGCTCGCCAAGGAACACCGGCCCAAGATGATCATCGCGGGCTGGTCGGCGTACCCGAGGCAGCTGGACTTCGCGGCCTTCCGCCGTATCGCCGACGAGGTCGGCGCCCTCCTCATGGTCGACATGGCGCACTTCGCGGGCCTGGTCGCCGCCGGACTGCACCCCAGCCCCGTCCCGCACGCCCACGTCGTCACCACCACCACGCACAAGACTCTCGGCGGTCCCCGCGGCGGAGTCATCCTCACCAACGACGCCGACCTCGCCAAGAAGCTCAACTCGGCGGTGTTCCCCGGGATGCAGGGCGGCCCGCTGGAGCACGTCATCGCCGCGAAGGCCGTCTCCTTCAAGGTCGCGGCCTCGCCCGAGTTCGCCGACCGGCAGGCCCGTACGCTCGTGGGCGCCCGCGTCCTCGCCGAGCGCCTCACCCGGCCCGACGCGGCAGCGGCCGGAGTGAAGGTGCTGACCGGCGGCACCGACGTCCACCTCGTCCTGGTCGACCTGCGGGACTCGGAGCTGGACGGCCGGCAGGCGGAGGACCTCCTCCACGAGATCGGCATCACGGTCAACCGCAACGCCGTCCCCTTCGACCCGCGCCCGCCCATGGTCACCTCCGGCCTGCGCATCGGCACCCCGGCCCTGGCCACCCGCGGCTTCACCGAGGAGGACTTCGCCGAGGTCGCCGACGTGATCGCACTGGCCCTCCAGCCCGAGCCGGACGTGCCCGCCCTGCGTGCCCGCACGCAGGCACTGGCCGACAGGCACCCGCTCTACCCGCACCTTTCCGGCACTTCAGGAGACGTCCGATGAGCCCGCGCACCCCCGGCGCCGACCTGCCCGACCACCCCGACTGGCTCTGGCGCGATCCCGAGCCCAAGCGGTCGTACGACGTGGTGATCGTGGGCGGCGGCGGACACGGCCTGGCCACCGCGCACTACCTGGCGAAGAACCACGGCATCACCAACGTCGCGGTCCTGGAGAAGGGCTGGCTCGCGGGCGGCAACATGGCCCGCAACACCACGATCATCCGCTCCAACTACCTGTGGGACGAGAGCGCGGGCATCTACGAGCACGCGTTGAAGCTGTGGGAGGGACTGGAGGAGGAACTCGACTACCCGATCCTCTTCTCCCAGCGCGGTGTGCTGAACCTCGCCCACAGCCTGCAGGACGTCCGCGACAGCGTGCGCCGGGTCGAGGCCAACCGGCTCAACGGCGTCGACGCCGAATGGCTCGACGCCGAGCAGGTCAAAGAGGTCTGCCCGATCGTCAACATCTCACCCGACGTCCGCTACCCGGTCCTCGGCGGCACCTACCAGCCGCGCGCCGGCATCGCCAAGCACGACTACGTGGCCTGGGGCTTCGCCCGCTCCGCGGACGCCGCCGGCATCGACATCATCCAGAACTGCGAGGTCACCGGCCTCGACATGGCCGACGGCCGGGTGGTCGGCGTGCAGACCACGCGCGGCCCGATCGCCGCGGGCAAGGTGGCCCTGTGCTCGGCCGGCCACACCTCGGTCCTCGCCGCCATGGCGGGCATCGAACTCCCGCTCCAGAGCCACCCGTTGCAGGCCCTGGTGTCGGAGCTGCTGGAGCCGGTGCATCCCACCGTCGTCATGTCCAACGCGGTCCACGTGTACGTCAGCCAGGCCCACAAGGGCGAGTTGGTGATGGGCGCGGGCATCGACGCCTACAACTCCTACACCCAGCGCGGCGCGTTCCACATCATCGAGGAACAGATGTCCGCCGCTCTGGAACTCTTCCCGGTCTTCGCCCGCGCTCATGTGCTGCGCACCTGGGGCGGCATCGTCGACGTCAGCCCGGACGCCTCACCCATCGTCGGCCTCACCCCGGTCGACAACCTCTACCTCAACTGCGGCTGGGGCACCGGCGGTTTCAAGGCCACCCCGGGCGTCGGCTGGGTCTACGCCCACACCATCGCGCACGACACCCCGCACGCCCTGAACGCCCCCTTCTCGCTCGACCGTTTCACCACCGGCGCGCTCGTCGACGAGCACGGCGCGGCCGCGGTGGCCCACTAGGGAGCCGAACCATGCTGCTCATCCCCTGCCCGTGGTGCGGGCCCCGCGACGAGGCCGAGTTCCACTACGGCGGCCAGGCCCACGTCCCCTACCCCGAGGACCCCGCGGCCCTCACCGACGAGGAGTGGGCGCGCTACCTCTTCTTCCGCGACAACCCCAAGGGCCCCTTCGCCGAGCGCTGGAGCCACGCGGCAGGCTGCCGCAGGTGGTTCAACGCGGTACGGGACACGGCGACGAACGAGATCTTGGCGGTGTACCGGTCGGGCGAGCCGCGCCCGGAGAGGGTGGAGCGACCTGCGGTCACATCCCAGCCACGGCTGGCATCGTCAGCCCGTCCGGCGCTTGAGGACGAAGCCCTTTCAGGGCCGAAGCGGGGGTTTGGGGGCGCAGCCCCCAGCGGGGTCGAAGGGGCAGAGCCCCTGGAGGACGGGACGGGTAGGGGCGGCGGGGGCGACCACCCCTTCCGCACCCCCACCGGCGGCCGAATCGACCGCACCACGCCCCTCACGTTCACCTTCGACGGCACCGAATACCAGGGCTACCGAGGCGACACCCTCGCCTCGGCGCTCCTCGCCAACGGCATCATCCAAGCCGCCACCAGCATCAAACTCGGCCGCCCGAGAGGCATCTTCTCCGCCGGCGTCGAAGAACCCAACGCGGTAGTCCAGATCGAGGCCCCCTTCCCCGAGCCCATGCTCCCCGCCACCACCGTCGAGCTGTACGACGGCCTGGTCGCAAGCAGCCTCCCCGGCCAGGGACGCCTCGCCACCGAACCCGACCCCGCCCGCTACGACGCCGTACACGCCCACTGCGACCTGCTGATCGTCGGCGCCGGCCCGGCCGGCCTCGCTGCTGCAACCGCGGCAGCGAAATCCGGCGCACGCGTCATCCTCGCCGACGACCAGCCCGAGCCCGGCGGCAGCCTCCTCGGCACCGGCGAGCACGCAGACTGGGTGGCGGCGACGCGCGCCCGGCTCGAAGCCGCCCCCGAGGTACGTGTCCTGCGCCGCACCACCGTCTTCGGCCACTACGACGACAACCACCTCCTCGCGGTGGAGCGCCGTACCAGCCACCTCGGTGCCGACGCCCCGGAGCACGTCTCCCGCGAGCGCGTCTGGCGGATCCGCGCCCGGCGCGTCGTCCTCGCCACCGGCGCCCACGAGCGCTCGCTGGCGTTCGGCGACAACGACCGCCCCGGCGTGATGCTGGCCGCCTCGGCCCGGACGTACCTCCACCGGTACGCCGTCCTGCCCGGCCGGCGCGCGGTCGTGTTCACCACCAACGACAGCGCCTACGCCGCCGCACTCGACCTGGCGGCGGCGGGTGTGGGCATCGCGGCGATCGTCGACACCCGGCCCGAGCCGGGGGAGTGGGCCGAGCGTGCCCGGGCCGCCGGGATCGAGGTCCTGGCCGGACACGCGGTCACCGGCACGGAGGGCGTGGACCGTCTCACCGCCGTGACCGTCGCCCCGTACGGGGACGCCGCCGGACAACGGGAGTTCGCCGTCGACCTGCTCCTGGTCGCCGGCGGCTGGAACCCCGTCGCGCACCTCTACAGCCAGGCGGGCGGCAAGCTCCGCCACGACGACGTGCTCGGCACGTTCGTGCCCGACAGCTGCCGTCAGGCGGTGGAGGTCGCCGGCAGTGCGAACGGCGCCTTCGACCTCGCCACGACCCTCGCGCAGGGCGCGGCGGCCGGCGCCCGCGCGGTCGAGGCGGAGGGGTACACCGCAAAGACACCCGCCCTGCCCACCGTCGCAGCCCAGCCGCACACCCCGCCCATGCAGGTCTTCACCGTGCCGACCGCCACCGGCGCACCCCGGTTCGTCGACCTCCAGCGCGACGTCACGGTCGACGACCTCGCGCGGGCTACCGGTGCGGGCCTGCGCTCGGTGGAGCACACCAAGCGGTACACCACGGCGGGCACCGCCAACGACCAGGGCAGGACCGGGGGCGTCCTGGCGAGCGGGGTCGTCGCCGAACTCCTCGGTGTGGACGTCTCGGCGCTCGGCCTGCCCACCTTCCGGCCGCCGTACACCCCCGTCTCCTTCGCCACCCTCGCGGGCCGCGACCGCGGCGCGCTGCACGACCCGATCCGCACGACCACCCTGCACGGCTGGCATGTCGAGCACGGCGCCCTCTTCGAGAACGTCGGCCAGTGGAAGCGGCCCTGGTACTACCCGCAGGACGGCGAGGACATGGAGACCGCGGTGCTGCGCGAGTGCCGGGCGGCCCGCGAGGGCGTGGCGTTCATGGACGCCTCCACGCTCGGCAAGATCGATGTGCAGGGCCCGGACGCCGCGCACTTCCTCGACCTGCTCTACACGAACATGATGAGCACCCTGAAGGTCGGCATGATCCGCTACGGCCTCATGTGCCGCCCGGACGGGATGGTGTTCGACGACGGCACGGTCATCCGGCTCACCCAGGACCGGTTCCTGGTCACCACCACCACCGGCAACGCGGCCGCCGTCCTGGACTGGATGGAGGAGTGGCTGCAGACCGAGTGGCCCGAACTGCGGGTGCACTGCACCTCGGTCACGGAGCAGTGGGCCACCGTGGCACTGGTCGGCCCCCGGTCCCGTGAGGTCCTGGCCTCTCTCGCGCCTCGACTCGCCGTGGACAATGAGGACTTCCCGTTCATGGCGTGGCGGGAGACGGCCGTCGCCGGCATCGACGCGCGCGTGTGCCGGATCAGCTTCTCCGGGGAACTCGCCTACGAGATCAACGTGTCGCCCTGGGACGCCCTCGCCCTGTGGGAGGCGCTGTACCGGGCAGGCACCCCGTACGGCATCACCCCGTACGGCACCGAGACCATGCACGTCCTGCGCGCGGAGAAGGGCTACCCGATCATCGGTCAGGACACGGACGGCACGGTCACCCCGCAGGACCTCGGCATGAGCTGGGCGGTGTCGAAGAAGAAGCCCGACTTCATCGGCAAGCGCTCCTACGCCCGAGCCGACACCGTCCGCCCCGACCGCAAGCACCTGGTCGCCCTGCTCCCGGACGATCCCGGCGCCTTCCTCCCCGAGGGCACGCAGCTGGTCGCCGAGAGCGAACTGCCCGCCCCACCCGTCCCGATGCTCGGCCACGTCACCTCCAGCTACCGCAGCGCGGCGCTCGGCCGGACCTTCGCGCTCGCCCTCGTCAAGGGGGGCAGGGACCGCATCGGTGAACGCCTCTACGCGCCCGTCGCCGACCGGCTGCTGCCGGTGACCGTCGCAAGCCCTGTCCTCTACGACCCCGAGGGAGCCCGCCGCGATGGCTGACACCGCCCAGACCGCACGGCAGCGCAGCCCCATGGCGGATGCCGCGCACCGCCTGGCCGCCGTGACGCGCTCCTCCCGGGGCGCGATCCGCCTGGCCGAACTCCCCTTCCTGGCCCAGGTGAACGTCCGCCTCGATGCCAAGAGCCCGGCAGCGGACGCCGTCGGGCTGGCCCTGGGACTCCAACTGCCCCTGGAACCCAACACGGTCGTGCACACGGGTGACGTGACCGCGGTGTGGCTCGGCCCCGACGAATGGCTGGTGGTGGGCCGGCCCGGCACCGAGCGCGATCTGGAGAGCCGGATCCGTGCGGCGGCCGGGGACGAGCCCGTCTCCGTCACCGACGTCTCCGCCCAGCGCACCACCCTCCTCGTCGCGGGCCCCCGCGCCCGCGACCTGCTCTCCCACGGCTGCCCGCTGGACCTCCACCCGCGCGCCTTCGGACCCGGCCGCTGCGCCCAGACGACGCTGGCCCGAGCCCAGGTCGTCCTCGTCGCCCGCGACGAGACCAGGGCCGGCTTCTGGGTACTGGTGCGCTCCTCCTTCGCCGGCTACCTGGCCGACTGGCTGCTGGACGCGGCCGCGGAATACGCCGGTGTCGCATGATCCGCGTCACGTGGCGCGTCACGTGACGAGCATGCCGGTGCGCAGGGCGGAACCCCGGTGACCGCCACCGTCTCGACGCGCCCCGGACTCCCGGACCTGCACCCGCACGGGCTGCCCCGGCCGGGCCGCACGCTGGTCATGGGCGTGGTGAACGTGACCCCGGACTCGTTCTCGGACGGCGGCCGGTCGTTCGCCCCAAAAGCGGCCGTCGCGCACGGACGCGCGCTGTTCGAGCAGGGCGCCGACATCGTGGACGTCGGCGGCGAGTCGACCCGCCCGGGCGCCGTACGCCCGTCCGCCGAGGAGGAGTTGCGGCGCGTTCTGCCCGTCGTGCGGGAACTCGCCGCGGCGGGCGGGACCGTCAGCGTGGACACCATGCGGGCCGAGGTGGCCGCCCGCGCCCTCGACGCGGGCGCCCGGCTGGTCAACGACGTCTCGGGCGGCCTCGCCGACCCCGCGATGCTGCCGCTGATGGCGCGGGCGGACACGCCGTACGTGCTGATGCACTGGCGCGGACACGCCGCCGGCATGCAGGCCAACGCCGTCTACGGAGATGTCGTCACGGACGTGGTCGACGAACTGCGTCTGCGGATCGAGGCCGCGCTGCGGGCGGGGATCCCGCCCCACTGCCTGATCGTCGATCCCGGGCTGGGCTTCGCCAAGGAGCCCGGGCACAACTGGGAACTGCTGGGCCGGCTCCGGGAAGTGTCCGCGCTGGGCCGCCCCGTCCTCCTGGGCGCGTCACGCAAGTCGTTCCTGGGCCGACTGCTGGCGGACCCGGTGACCGGAGACCCCCGCCCGGCGCCGCAGCGGGACGCCGCGACCACCGCGGTGTCCGTTCTGGCCGCCGCGCAGGGCATCTGGTGCCTGCGTGTGCACGATGTGGCCTCGACATGCGACGCGGTACGGGTGACCGCTCGCTGGGGTGTCGAGGCGGATGTGTCGGCGCGGGCCCGGCTGCGCTGACGGCACTGTTCGCCCTGTCCATGAGGAGAGACAGCCATGGCACGCAAGGCCCCGCGCGAGGAACCCGGCGAGGGCGCCCTGGAGGTGACCGCGCCCAAGCAGTGGGCCGCCGGGATCCCCGCGGTGACTCACGCACTGCGCATGGGGTACGACCAGATGGGCATCCGGCGCACCGCGCTGACCCTGCTCAAGGTCAACCAGAAGAACGGCTTCGACTGCCCGGGCTGCGCCTGGCCCGAGCCGGACCACCGGCACACGGCCGAGTTCTGCGAGAACGGCGCCAAGGCCGTCGCCGAGGAGGCCACCGTCCGCCGGGTGACCCCGGAGTTCTTCGCCGCGCACCCGGTGAGTGAACTCGCGGGCCGCAGCGACTACTGGCTGGGCCAACAGGGCCGGCTCACCCGGCCGATGCACAAGCCCGCCGACTCGGAGACCTACGTACCTGTCACGTGGGAGACGGCGTTCGACATCGTCTCCCGGGAACTCGGGGCGCTGCGCAGCGCCGACGAGGCCGCCTTCTACACCTCGGGCCGCACCTCCAACGAGGCCGCGTACCTCTACCAGCTGTTCGTGCGGCAGTTCGGCACCAACAACCTGCCGGACTGCTCCAACATGTGCCACGAGTCGAGCGGTTCGGCGCTCACCGAGACGATCGGCATCGGCAAGGGCAGTGTCCGCCTCGACGACCTGTACGACGCCGAGCTGATCTTCGTCGTCGGGCAGAACCCCGGCACCAACCATCCCCGGATGCTGTCCGCCCTGGAGGAGGCCAAGCGCCGCGGTGCGCGCGTCGTCGCCGTGAACCCGCTGCCGGAGGCCGGGCTGCTGCGCTTCAGGAACCCGCAGAACGCCCGCGGCCTCGCGGGCGGCGGCACGCCCCTTGCGGACCGCTTCCTGCAGATCAGGCTCGGCGGCGACCTGGCGCTCTTCCAGGCGCTGTCGCGGCTGCTGCTGGACGCCGAGGACGCCGCGCCCGGCACGGTCCTCGACCACGACTTCATCGCCGAGCACACCGACGGCTTCGAGGCCTGCGCCGACCAGTTGCGCACACTCGACTGGGGCGACGTCGCGGAGGCGACCGGACTTCCGCTCGACGCCATCGAGGCCACCGCCCGCGACGTCCTGTCCGCCCGGTCGGTCGTGGTGTGCTGGGCGATGGGCCTGACCCAGCACAAGCACTCCGTGCCCACCATCCGTGAAGTGGTGAACTTCCTTCTGCTGCGCGGCAACATCGGCCGCCCCGGCGCCGGGGTGTGTCCCGTGCGCGGCCACTCCAACGTGCAGGGCGACCGCACGATGGGCATCTACGAGAAACCGGCGCCGGCCTTCCTCGACGCGCTGCAGGGCGAGTTCGGCTTCGAGCCGCCCCGCCGGCACGGCTTCGACGCGGTGGAGACGATCCGGGCGATGGGCACCGGCGCGGTGAAGGTGTTCTTCGCCATGGGAGGCAACTTCGTCTCCGCCGCCCCGGACACGGCCGCCACCGAGCGCGCCCTGCGCAGCTGCCGGCTCACGGTCCAGGTCTCCACCAAGCTGAACCGCTCCCACGCCGTCTGTGGCCGCGAGGCCCTCATCCTGCCCACGCTCGGCCGTACCGAGCGCGACCAGGGGCCGGACGGCGCGAACCGGTTCGTCACCGTCGAGGACTCGATGGGGATGGTGCACGCCTCCCGGGGCGGACTGCCGCCCGCATCGCCGCACCTGCTCTCCGAGCCCGCCATCGTCTGCCGGCTGGCCCGGAGCCTGTTCGGCCCGGGCGGCGACGTGCCGTGGGCGGCCTTCGAGGCCGACTACGACGCCGTCCGCGACAGCATCGCCCGGGTCGTGCCCGGCTTCACCGACTTCAACACCCGGGTACGCCGCCCCGGCGGCTTCACCCTGCCGCACGCCCCGCGCGACGAGCGGCGCTTCCCGACGGGCACGGACAAGGCCAACTTCACGGTCAACCCCGTGGAGGTGCTGCGGGTACCGCCGGGCCGCCTGCTGCTGCAGACCCTGCGCAGCCACGACCAGTACAACACCACGATCTACGGCCTCGACGATCGCTATCGCGGCATCCACCAGGGACGACGGGTGGTCTTCGTGCACCCCGAGGACCTCGCGGAGCGCGGGATCGACGACGGCGAGGCGGTGGACCTCGTGAGCGAGTGGCCGGACAGTCCGGACCGGCGGGCGGAGGCGTTCCGCGCCGTCGCGTACGACACGCCCCGTGGCTGCTGTGCGGCCTACTTCCCCGAGGCCAATGTGCTCGTCCCGCTCGACTCGGTGGCCGACACCTCCAACACGCCGACGTCCAAGAGCGTCGTCGTACGCCTGGAACGCCGTGTCGCGCCCGCCGCGGGCCGGGAGGGGGCTCAGCCCGGGTAGCGCGATGGCAACGCTGAAGGCGTCCGGCGCGTCAGCGGAAGACGACCGTGCAGTGGCCGTTGACCAGTACCCGGGACTCGCTGTGCCACTGCACGGCGCGGGCGAGCACCTGGGCCTCGACGTCGCGGCCCAGGGTGACCAGCTCGTCCGGGGCGTGCGAGTGGGTCACACGGACGACGTCCTGTTCGATGATCGGGCCTTCGTCGAGGTCGGGCGTGACGTAGTGCGCCGTGGCCCCGACGAGCTTGACGCCGCGCTGGTGGGCCTGGACATACGGCTTGGCCCCCTTGAAGCTCGGCAGGAAGGAGTGGTGGATGTTGATGGCCCGGCCTTCGAGCTGCTTGCACAGGTCGTCGGAGAGGATCTGCATGTACCGGGCGAGTACCACCAGGTCGATGTCGAGTTCGTCGACGAGCCGGAGCAGCCGGGCCTCGGCCTCCGTCTTGGTGTCGGGTGTCACCGGGATGTGGTGGAAGGGGATGCCGTAGTTCTGCGCCAGCGGCTCGAAGTCGCGGTGGTTGGAGACGATCGCCGGGATCTCGATGTTGAGCGCGCCCGTCGACCTGCGGAAGAGCAGGTCGTTCAGGCAGTGGCCGAACTTCGACACCATGATCAGCGTGCGGGTCGGGGTCGACGCGTCGTGCAGCCGCCAGGTGATCCGGTACGCCTCGGCGACCGGGCCGAAGCCGGTGCGCAGGTCCTCCAGTGAGGAGGGGCCCGAGACGTCGAAGTGCACCCGCATGAAGAAGCGGTCCTGGAGCCGGTCGTCGAACTGCTGACTCTCCAGGATGTTGCCCGAATGGGTCACCAGGTAGCTGGTCACGGCGTGGACGAGGCCGGCCCGGTCCGGGCACGAGAGGGTGAGGACGAACTCGCGGCCGGGCTGCGGTCGAGGAGACATGACATCCTCCCTGGATGCGCAATGCGCAACGACATGGGTAATACGCAACATGGTCCAGCCAGGGTGGCTGACTGGTCAAGGGGTGGAGTTCTTCTTGACGCATCGCGCTGTGCGATACGCAACGGTCGTGCACCGGCGTCACCGTGGCGCGCACGCGCGACGTGCGGCAACCCCTTGACAGCTGCCGCCGCAGGAGCAGACAGTTTGACGGTTGCTTATAACGATGCTTGATGCGTAATACGCAACGACGCCTCATCGCCCTCATCATCCTCTTCGGCCCGCGCCGCGTCCGCGTCTGACGTCTTTCGAGGTGACACCGATGACCACGACCGATCTGCCCCCGAGCCTGATCTCCACGCTCTCCGGCGAGTACTACACCGACCCCGCCGTCTTCGCGTCGGAGCAGGAGCGCGTCTTCGAGGCCATGTGGTTCTGCGTGGCCCGTGCCGCGGAACTGGCCAAACCCGGTCAGTTCCGCACCTGTCAGGTCGGGCGGGAGAGCGTGCTGGTCTCACGCTCCCGGGACGGCGCGATCAAGGCGTTCCTGAACATCTGCCGGCACCGCGGCGCCAAGCTCTGCACCGAGGAGTCCGGCGAGGTCAAGCGGGCGTTCCAGTGCCCGTATCACGCCTGGACCTATGGCCTTGACGGCAAGCTGGTCGCCGCGCCGAACCTGACCTCGATGCCGGACATCGACCGGACCGCGTACGGCCTGGTCGACGTTCACGTCCGGGAGTGGCTCGGCTATGTGTGGGTGTGCCTGGCCGACAACCCGCCGTCCTTCGAGGAGGACGTGATCGGGGCCGCGGCCGAGCGGCTGGGCGACACCGAGTCGATCGAGAACTACGGGATCGACGACCTCGAGGTGGGCCGGCGCATCACCTACGACGTCAAGGCCAACTGGAAGCTCATCGTCGAGAACTTCATGGAGTGCTACCACTGCGCCACCATCCATCCCGAACTCACCGAGGTCCTGCCGGAGTTCGCCGACGGATACGCGGCGCAGTACTACGTGGGCCACGGCGCGGAGTTCGGGCAGGAGGTCAAGGGCTTCACCGTCGACGGCTCCGAGGGGCTGGACCGCATCCCCTCAGTCTCCGCGGACCAGGACCGCCGGTACTACGCGATCACCGTCAAGCCGCAGGTCTTCATCAACCTCGTGCCCGACCATGTGATCTTCCACCGGATGTACCCGCTGGCGCACGACCGCACGGTGGTGGAGTGCGACTGGCTCTACCTGCCGCACGTGGTGGAGAGCGGCAAGGACGTGGACCGTTCGGTGGAGCTCTTCCACCGCGTCAACCAGCAGGACTTCGAGGCCTGTGAGCGCACCCAGCCCGGGATGAGCTCGCGGGCCTACACCGGGGGCGGTGTCCTGGTGCCCAGCGAGCACCACATCGGCGCCTTCCACACCTGGCTGCAGGACAAGCTCGACGTACGAGCCGTCCGCTGATACCCGGAGGACCGGCATGAGGAGCATCACCGTCGTCGGAGCGTCGCTGGCCGGCCTCAGCACGGTGCGCGCGCTGCGCTCGGAGGGCTACGAAGGTGAGATCGTCGTGGTCGGGGAGGAGCGTCACACCCCCTACGACCGGCCTCCGTTGTCCAAGGAGTTCCTCAAGGGCGACCTCGACGCCGACGCGCTCGCGCTGGGCGACGCGGACGAGTACGAGGAGCTGGGGGTGCGGTGGCTGCTCGGCGAGCGCGCGGTCCGGCTGGACCCGGCGGACCGCTCCGTGACCCTGGCCGGAGGACGGCAACTGCGCACCGACGGCGTGGTCATCGCGACGGGCGCCACCCCCCGCAGGCTCCCCGGCATGGAGGGGCTGGCCGGCGTCCACACCCTGCGGACCCTGGACGACGCCCGGTCCCTGCGCACCGAGTTGCTGAACGGCCTGCCCCGGGTCGTCGTCATCGGCGCCGGTTTCATCGGCGCCGAGGTGGCGTCCACCGCCCATCGGCTCGGGCTTCATGTCACCGTCGTCGAGGCGCTCGACGTACCACTGGAGCGCCAACTGGGGCGCGAGTTGGGGCTGGTGTGCGCCTCGCTCCACAGCGATCACGGGGTCGCCCTGCTGTGCGGCACCGGCGTGGCGGGCTTCACGGGCAACGGCCGGGTCACCGGAGTGAGACTGGCCGACGGGCGGGTGCTGCCCGCCGACATCGTCGTGGTCGGGGTGGGGGTGCGACCCGCCACCGACTGGCTCGCCGGCTCCGGCGTACAGGTCGACGACGGTGTGGTGTGCGACGCCGGCTGCGCGACCGCCGTCCCGGGCGTGGTCGCCGTCGGTGACGTCGCCCGCTGCCCGCATCCGTTCACCGGACGGCATGCCCGCGTCGAGCACTGGACCAACGCCACCGAACAGGCGCGGACCGCCGCCCGCACGCTGCTCTCCGGGGTGTCGGCCCCCGCCCCGCGCACCGCGCCGTACTTCTGGTCCGACCAGTACCAGGTGCGCATCCAACTCGCCGGACACGTCGCCCCCGGTGCCGTGCCCGAGGTCGTAGAGGGCGACCTCGACAGCCGCTCCTTCACGGCCGTCTACCGCCGCGAGGGCGCCGCCGTCGCCGTGCTCTCCCTCAACCAGCCCAAGCTGTTCAACCGGCTGCGCCGCACCCTCGTCCCGGCCACCGCGGTACCGGTCGCATGAGCCGCCCGTCCCCGCCACCCGCTCCACCCGGGCCGGTGACCGACAACCCTCCCGCAGGGGCTTGCCCGGGACATGCCCGGCATGCCCCGACCCTCCCACGGAGTATGGCGTGGCAATCAGCGTCTTCGACCTGTTCTCCATCGGCATCGGCCCGTCCAGCTCGCACACCGTCGGCCCGATGCGGGCCGCCGGGATGTTCGCCGCCCGGCTGAAGCAGGACGGCCTGCTCGCCCGGACCGCCGCGGTGCGGGCGGAGCTGTTCGGCTCCCTCGGGGCCACCGGCCACGGCCACGGGACCCCCAAGGCCGTACTGCTCGGGCTGGAGGGCAACGAGCCGCACACCGTCGACATCGCCCAGGCCGAGCTGGACGTCGAGCGGATCCGCGCCACACGTCGCATCCGCCTCCTCGGCGCGCAGATCGGCGCGGCCCACGAACTCGACTTCGACGCCTCGACCCACCTGGTCCTGCACCGCCGGCGGTCACTGCCGTACCACGCCAACGGCATGACCCTCTTCGCGTACGGCGCCGACGGCCTGCCGCTGCTGGAGAAGACGTACTACTCGGTCGGCGGCGGCTTCGTGGTCGCCGAGGACGCCGTCGGCGCGGACCGGATCAAGCTCGACGACACGGTGCTGCCCCACCCCTTCCGTACCGGCGACGAGTTGCTCCGCCTCACGAAGGAGACGGGCCTGTCCATCTCGGCGCTGATGCTGGAGAACGAGAAGGCCTGGCGCACGGAGGAGGAGATCCGCGCGGGACTGCTGGAGATCTGGCGGGTCATGCGGGCCTGCGTCTCCCGCGGCCTGTCCCGCGAAGGCATCCTCCCCGGCGGCCTGAAGGTCCGCCGCCGGGCCGCGGCCGCGGCCCGCGCGCTGCGCAGCGAGGGCGACCCGGCGAGCCGGGCGATGGAGTGGGTGACCCTCTACGCGATGGCGGTGAACGAGGAGAACGCCGCGGGCGGACGGGTCGTGACCGCGCCGACGAACGGCGCGGCGGGCATCATCCCCGCCGTCCTGCACTACTGCCTCGACTTCGTGCCCGGCGCCGACGAGGAGGGCATCGTCCGATTCCTGCTCGCGGCAGGCGCCATCGGCATGCTCTTCAAGGAGAACGCCTCCATCTCCGGCGCCGAGGTCGGCTGTCAGGGCGAGGTCGGCTCGGCCTGCTCGATGGCCGCGGGAGGTCTGGCCGAGGTGCTGGGCGGCAGCCCGGAGCAGGTGGAGAACGCCGCCGAGATCGGCATGGAGCACAACCTCGGCCTGACCTGCGACCCGGTCGGCGGCCTGGTCCAGATCCCCTGCATCGAGCGCAACGGCATGGCCGCGGTCAAGGCCGTGACCGCCGCTCGGATGGCGCTGCGCGGCGACGGGCGTCACCACGTCTCCCTCGACAAGGTCATCAAGACCATGAAGGAGACCGGCGCCGACATGAAGATCAAGTACAAGGAGACCGCGCGCGGCGGCCTCGCCGTCAACGTCATCGAGTGCTGAGGCGGGAGCCGCTGGAGATCCGGCTCGGCGGCAAACACGTACGACGTCGTCGACGTCCGGCTCGCTCCCGGTGTGCCCCAGCCCGACGATCACCAGCAGCACGCAGTCGGCGAGCGGGCATGCAGTAGCTGAACAACGGGTGGCGTACTGACAGCTCGTCAGAACATGTGAGCGAGTCCGACAGGCCCTCATTCACAGCTCACTCACAGTTCATTCAAAGGGGGATGGCGGCGGCATCGGCGGGTCCCTAAGTTCCCGAATCGCCCTCCACAGCCCTCACTTCAGAAGGGATCATCCGATGGGCAACCGCCGCTTCCGGAGATCAGCGTTGGCCGGAGGAGCAGTCGCGCTGACGGCCGTAGCCGTCGCAGGCCTGCTCACCACCGCTCCCGTGGCCACCGCGGCCACGACCACGTTCACCCCGGTCGCCGACACCTACGTACAGGACAGCACCCCGTCCACCAACTACGGCACCTCGACCCAGTTCGTGGTCGACAACTCGCCGGTCCGCCAGTCGTTCCTGAAGTTCACCGTCAGCGGCGTCACCGACCCGGTGACCAACGCCAAGCTGCGCATCCGTACCGTCAGCGGCAACAACGGCAGCAGCAACGGCGGCACGTTCAAGGCGATGACCGACACCACGTGGTCGGAGACCGGCACGACCTGGAACAACAAGCCCGCCATCGACGGTTCCACCCTGGGCACCCTCGGCTCGGTCGTCAAGAACACCTGGTACGAGATCGACGTGACCTCGCTCGTGACCGGCAACGGCACGTTCAGCATCGGCGCGACCTCCCCCAACAGCGACGGCGCCTACTACGACTCGCGGGAGAGCGGCGCCGACGCCCCGCAGCTGGTGATCACCACCGGCACCACCCCGCCGCCCACCACCACCCCGCCGCCCTCGGGCGACCCGGTGCTGGTCGGCGCCGGCGACATCGCCAACTCCGGCACGGGCGACACCGCGACCGCCAACCTGCTGGACAACATCCCCGGCACCGTGTTCACCGCGGGCGACAACGCCTACGACAGCGGCACCGCCACGGAGTTCGCCACCTACTACGACCCGACGTGGGGCCGGCACAAGGCCCGCACCAGGCCGGCACCGGGCAACCACGACTACAACACCCCCGGCGCCACCGGCTACTACGACTACTTCGGGGCCAACGCCGGTCCGTCCGGCCGGGGTTACTACTCCTACGACCTCGGCGACTGGCACGTGGTCTCGCTGAACTCCGAGGTCAACATGGCCGTCGGCTCCCCGCAGGAGCAGTGGCTGCGCTCGGACCTGGCCGCCAGCACCAAGCCGTGCACCATCGCCTACTGGCACAAGCCCCGGTTCACCTCCGGCGCCAACCACGCTCCCGACACCTCGACCGGACCTCTCGTCCAGGCGCTGTACGACAACAACGCCGACGTGATCGTGGCGGGCCACAACCACCAGTACGAGCGGTTCGCTCCCATGAACCCCAGCGGCCAGCTCGACACCACCCGCGGCATCCGGCACTTCGTCGCCGGCATGGGTGGGGCCAGCCACTACGGCTTCGGCACCATCATGCCCAACAGCGAAGCCCGCAACAGTGACAGCTTCGGCGTGCTCAAGTTCACCCTGCACGCGGGCAGCTACGACTGGCAGTTCGTGCCCGAGGCGGGCAAGACCTACAGCGACAGCGGCACCACCAGCTGCCACTGAGTGATCACCTCTCGCACGAGGGGGCTGTCCGTGGCCAAGCCACGGGCGGCCCCCGTCGACTGCCCGACGCCCAGGACCAACCGGGTTCGAACACAAAGGCGATAGCCGCTATGATCTCCGTGGCAAGGCTGTAGCGCAGAGGTCGTCGCGCCCACGCATCAAGCTGGAGGACGTCGGTTCGAATCCGACCAGCCTTGCCGCCCTTGTCGTGGAGGAAAGTCGATTGGCGTCGGTTCGTCCTGGGCGGGCGGAGGGCGATGCCGCCCTCGGCGAGCCGGGCACCGGCGATGGACCGGTGGAGTGGTGATGACGCAGCCGACACCCGTACGCTGCCCCGCGATCGAGCACCCCGACATCCCGATCAGTGATCCCACCGCTCTGGAGCCGTTGCTCACCCGACTGCGGTCCGCGCAGCCGGTCGAGGCCGACGAGGCCTTCCCGCGCGGCACGGTGCGCGCGGACGGGCGCGTCGACCTGTGCAAGCAGGGCCTCGGAGCGGTCGGCGCCGCGCGGCTGATGCCCGTCGCCGCCGCCTCCGCGCACGCCGCGCATGTCCTGCTCGGCACCAACGCCATCGGGAACGAGGGAGCCCGCACGGTCGCCGACGCGCTGATCGACGGCCACGGCCTGCACACGCTCTACCTCGGCTGCAACCGCATCGGCCCCGAGGGCGTCACCGCGCTCGCCGACGCGCTGACGACGGACGGCACCGTCCGCGCCCTGTGGCTCAAGCGCAACCCGGTGGGCGACGAAGGCGCCCGCGCGCTCGCCGCGATGCTCCGCCGCAACACCACGCTGCGCACCCTCGACCTGGTCAACACCGGTCTGACCACCGACGGTCTGCGGGCCCTGTTCGACGCCCTCACCGACCGGCCCAGCCCGGTGGAACGCCTCTTCCTCGGCGGCAACGGCCTGACCGCCGACGCCGCCCCGCTGCTGGCGGCACTGATCCGCGAGGCGGGTGTGCGCGAGCTGTACCTCCCCGCCAACCACCTCGGAGACGAGGGCGCCGCGATCCTCGCCGCCGCGGCCGACCCCGCACGGCCGGTGCGCCTCGGCCTGGGCGGCAACGGCATCGGCCCCGTCGGTGCCCGGGCCCTCGCCGACTCCCTCGAAGGGATCGAGGCACTCGACCTGGGCCGCCCGATGTCGGAACGCAGCCTCGGCGCCCCCGCCAACACCACCGGCGACGAAGGCGCCCACGCGCTGGCCGCCGCACTGCCGGGCAGCCCGCTGCGCCGGCTGGAGCTGTGCCACACCGGTCTGACCGGCCGGGGCGCGAAGACGCTGCTGGCGGCCGTGCCCGACAACTCGCCCCTGGAGTACGTCGGTCTGGGGCCCGGCCTGCCCCGCAAGGTGAAGCGGTCCTTCACCCAGCGTCTGCGGCCCGTCGGCCGGGCACATCCCGACCTGCGCGCGATAGGGAGTGTCTACCGTTGAGCTCTCGTAGCGAACTCCGTTGTTTCCCCCCGGACGAGGCGGCGAGCCGACGCCGGATCCGCCGGTACGCGGTGCCCGGCCGGATGATCGAGCGCGCGACCGAGCGCCGTCTGGCCGGTGATTGGCTGGGTGCCTGCGCGGCGGCGAACGTCGACGTCACCTTCGACCTGGCCGAAGTCGCCGACCACTGTGGTGACGAGGTCGCCGCGGCCCTTGAGGACGACCTCCGCCACTTCGCCCCCGACCTGCTGCGCTGGCACCTGCCGCGATTGCTCGGCGGACGGACCACGCTCGCCACGGACACGACGGTCGTCCTCGCGCGCTACCGCCCGAAGGCAGCGGACGAGGGCCGCCGGGCCACGCCTTACCTGCACATCACCACTCCTGCGATGACCGACGGACCGCAGCGGATCGCCCTGCGGTTCAGCACGGTCACGCACGAGCAGGCCGCAGGCGTCTTCGGGCGGACCACGCAGGACTGGCGGTACGCGCGGCACCTGTGGGACGCACGGCACGCCGCCGAGCTGCGTGAACGGTGCGGCGGCACGGACAGGCCGCCGTTCTTCCACGCCGACGCCACTTTGCGTGGCACGGACGAACTGCCCGCCGCCGATCCCGGCGACCGCGACCCGGCGGCGCGGGCCGAGTGGGCCACGCTGCTGCACCAGAAGGGCGAGACCCAGGCCGCCTTCGCCGCCGCCGGTATCGAGCTGGACCTGACACCCCCGCAGAAATCGGGCTGGTACCAGGCCGATCCGGAGCAGCTCCTGGGCGGGCTCGCGCTCGACCACACCCGCCTGGAGCCGGAGATCCGTCGGCAGATGGCCGAGGACGCCGGCGACCGCTTCCTCATCGCCGCGCACTGGCGGACCTACATCCTGCTGGAGCCCGTGGACGCCGGCGGGCTGCTGGCGCGGGCCGTCGACCGGGACGACGTGAAGGGCGAGCCCATCCTCGCCGAGGCTCTGTGGCGCAGGCTTCCCGACCTCGACCTGATGCGCGCCGGAGGCGTCGCGGCGGAGCATCTGCATCCGCTCGTCCGCGAGGCGTTGTTCCCCGCCCTCCAGGTCCCGGAAGGCCCGGTCGGCCCGCCAGGAGCGACGGCTCCCGCACCCGTGCGGGTCAGGTGCCGCGGGGAATGGCACGAGGTGGCCTTCCGGCCCGGCGGCCTGCTGCGCATGCCGCACAGCGACGAGGAACAGCAGCGCGAACGCGCCATGCGCGCCTTCGGCGGTGCCGTCGCCGGATGCTTCGCCGTGGAGCAGACGTGGACCTCTGGAGAAGGCCGTCTGCCGAAGGCGCTGCGGGCGCAACGCCACGAACTGTTCCTGCGCGCCCAACACGGCGACACATCTGGCGTGCTGGAGCTCCTGGACGCGGGCGTCGACCCCCGCGTGCGGGACGCCAGCGGCCGCAGCTTGCTGCACGTACTGAACCTCCTCGACCACGAGACGCTGCTGCCGCGCCTGCTGGCGGAGGGACTGGACCTGGAGGCCCGCGACCGGCGGGAGCGCACGCCGCTGTTCGTGGCGGTGAACGACCTCGGTTCGAAGGCGCTGGTGGAGGCGCTCGTCGCCGCCGGGGCGCGGCTCGACGTGATCGACCAGTCCGAGTTGTCGCTCGCCCAGCTCGTCCGCCGGTACAAGCGGCCCGACCTTGCCTTCCTCCGGGAGCGCGTGCAGGCGGAGCATCCAGGTGTCGGCGCCGAGTGGTGGGACGAATGGATGGACGAGCAGGACGAGTACGGCCCCGACGACGAGGAAGAGCTTCCCTTTTGAGCACCGACCGTACTGCCCCGACCGCGCCGTCCGGCCCGCTGGCGGCCGCGGACGACCTCAACCGCAGGCTGCGCGCAGGCCGGACCGAGCCCGCCGCGAACCCACAGCTGGAGGCGCTCGCCCTCGCTGTGACGGCCAATCAGCCCGTGCTGCTGTGGGGGGAGCCGGGAATCGGCAAGTCGGCAGCCCTGGAGCAGCTCGCCGCCGGGCTCGGCCTGCCACTGGAGACGGTCATCGCCAGCGTGCACGAGCCCTCCGACTTCGCCGGACTGCCCATCGTCGGTGACGACCCCGCCGTGACCGGCGTGCCGATGGCTCCGCCGGACTGGGCGGTCCGCCTCGCCCGGGCCGGACAGGGCCTGCTCTTCTTCGACGAACTGTCCTCCGCACCGCCGGCCGTGCAGGCGGCGCTGCTGCGCGTGGTGCTCGAACGACGGGTCGGCAGCCTGGTCCTGCCGGAGGCGGTGCGCATCGTCGCCGCCGCCAACCCGCCGTCCAGCGCGGCGGACGGCTGGCATCTCAGCCCGCCGCTCGCCAACCGGTTCGTCCACCTCGAATGGACCCACGACCCCCGGACGGTCGCCCGCGGCATGGCCGGCACCTGGCCGGAGCTGACCGTGCCCGTCGTCGACGCCGGCAAGGTGCCCGGTGCGGTCGCACGGGCCCGTGGCGCGATCTCCGGCTTCCTCACGGCCCGGCCCGGCCTGGTCCACCACATCCCCGGCGACGCCGAGAGCCGGGGCCGGTCCTGGCCGTCCCCTCGCACCTGGGAGATGGCACTCAAGCTGCTCGCCGCCGGGTACGCGGCCGGCGTCGGCCGCGAGGCGCTGGCCGCCGCGCTCACCGGCGCCGTCGGGGACGGCGCGGGCATCGAGCTGCTGTCCTACCTCGAACACCTCGATCTGCCCGACCCCGACCGGGTCCTCGCCGACCCGGACGCCTTCGCCCTGCCCGACCGCGGCGACCGGCAACTGGCGTTCCTCATCGCGGTGGTCGCCGCGATCCAGAGCGACCTCACCCGGCCCCGGTGGGAGGCCGGCTGGGCGGTGCTGGCGAAGGCCGTGGACGCGGGCGTACCGGACGTGGCCGCCCGGGCCGCCACCGACCTCGCGGCGATGCGGCACCTCGACTGGCCCGTACCGCCCGGCATCGACGGGTTCCTGGACCTGCTGCAGATGTCCGGGGCACTGCCCGGCGCCGGCCGGTGAGGAGTGCGGGGATGACGGAGGAATCCCGCCGCCCCCTGGACATGACCAAGCTGCTCGCCGCCCGCTACCGGGCGGCGAGCGACCGGCCGTATCTGGCCTCGGCGTTGTACGCCCTGACCGTCGTGCCCAGCACAGAGGTCCGGACGATGGGAGTGGACCGGCACTGGCGCTGCTATGTGTCGCCCGCCTTCGTCGACGCGACGCCGGTGCCCGAACTCGCGGGCGTCTGGATGCACGAGGCGGCGCACCTGCTGCGCGACCATCACGGCCGGGCGGACCGGCTCCCCGCCGCCGCCCAGCGCGACTGGCACCGTGTCAACGTCGCGCAGGACTGCGAGATCAACGACGACCTGCTCGCCGACGGCCTGCGCCTGCCCGAGGGGCGCATGGAACCCCGCCTCTTCGGCCTTCCCGAGGGCCAGTTGTTCGAGGTGTACCTCGACCGGCTGCCGCCGCAGGTGCGGGCGCCGGACTGCGGATCGGGCGCCCACGGCCGGCCCGCGCCCTGGGAACTCCCCGACTCCGCCGGCCCCGCACGGCTCGGCGAGGTCGAGGCGCAGGCCCTGCGGCGGCAGACCGCCGAGGCGATGCGGGCCCATCAGCGCACCCGTGGCACCCTGCCCGCGGGCTGGCAGCGCTGGGCCGAGGAGGTCCTGGAGCCCACGGTGGACTGGCGGCGGGCGCTGTCCGGCGCGGTCCGGGAGGCCGCCGCATGGGCCGGCGGAGCCGTCGACTACACCTACCGCCGCCCCTCGCGCCGTACCCCGGCGCTGCGCGGCGTCGTCCTGCCGAGCCTGCGCCGCCCGTTGCCGCGGGTGGCCGTCGTCATCGACACCTCAGGGTCGATGGGCGATGCCGAACTGGCCGCCGCCCTCGCGGAGGTGACGGGCGTCCTGCGCGAGGTGGGCATACGGGGCAATCGCGTGACCGTGCTCGCGTGCGACGCCGACGTACAGGCCGTCTCCCGGGTGGCGGCCACCGAGCAGATCACCCTGGGCGGCGGTGGCGGCACGGACATGCGCGTCGGCATCGAAGCGGCGCTCGCGACGCCGGACCGCCCCAGCATCGTCGTCGTCCTCACCGACGGGTTCACCCCCTGGCCCGACGAGAACCCACCCTGCCGCGTCATCGCGGCTCTGATCGGCTCCGCCGCACCACAGCCCCCGAGCTGGGTGGAGACGGTACGCATTCCCACCTGACACCGGGAGCCCGGCGCACGCCGGGCTCACAGCAGCAGGGGAAGACTCACCAGGGCCGCGCCGCTCGCGCCGAGCGCCGCCAGGATCGAGGCCGGCCAGTTGCGGGACTGGGCGTACGTCAGCAGGCCCGCCAGCAGTCCCGCCACCACCGCGGCCAACAGAATCGACCTCGACATCGAAGCGGCACGCCACTTCCCCTATCAGCAGGCGTACTTGCCGGTCAGCAGGCTGCAGGACGGGACCGTGCACGACTGGTGAGGACGGGAAGGATGCAAGGGCTCCTAGGGTATGGCCAGCTCGGCCCAGATCGTCTTCCCGGACGACGTGTATCGCGTGCCCCAGCGCTGGGACATCTGGGCGACGAGGAACAGGCCGCGGCCTCCCTCGTCGTCCCGGCGCGCTCGCCGCAGGTGGGGTGCGGTGTGCGCGTTGTCGGAGACCTCGCACAGCAGGGAGCGGTCCCAGATCAGCCGCAGCATGACGGGCCCGGTGGCGTACCGGATGCTGTTGGTGACCAGCTCGCTCACCACGAGTTCGGCGGTGAACGACAGCTCGGACAGGCCCCAGGCCTCCAATTGGCGCTCGGCGACCGTGCGGGCGTGCGCCACCATGGCCGGGTCGGGCGGCAGCTCCAGATCCGCCACCCGGTCGGCGTCGAGACGCCGGGTGCGCACGAGCAGCAGCGTGGCGTCGTCCGCCTGTGGTCCGGGTGGCCGGGCCGACAGCGCCCGGTCACACAGTTCCTCCAGCGGGCAGCGTTGCCAGGTGAGCACATGGACAAGGCGGTCGATGCCACTGTCGATGTCGGTGCGCCGGTCCTCCACGACACCGTCGGTGAAGAACGCCACCACGCTGCCACTGGACAAGTTCAGATCGACGTTCTCGTAGGGCAGGCCGCCCAGCCCCAGGGGCGGTCCCGGCGCCAGCGCGGACAAGGCCACCGAGCCGCTCGCATCGGCCACGATCGGCGGGGGATGGCCCGCACTCGCCCAGGAGCACCGGCCGTTGACCGGGTTGTAGATCGCGTACAGACAGGTCACTCCGAGCGCCTCGTCGCTCAGCCCGTCGTTCCCGTGGGGTTCCGAGTCCTGCGCGACCAGGCCGTCCAGCCGGGTGAGCAGTTCGGCCGGGTCCAGGTCCAGCAGGGCCAGGGTCCGTACCGTGGCGCGCAGCCGGCCCATGGTCGCGGCCGCGTGCATGCCGTGGCCCACCACGTCGCCGACGGTCAGGCCCACTCTGGCACCGGACAGCGGGATCAGGTCGAACCAGTCGCCGCCCACGCCCACGCGGCTGTCGGCAGGCAGATAGCGGTACGCCACGTCGACCGCGCTCTGCTCGGGCAGGTGCTGGGGCAGCAGGCTGCGCTGCAGTACCAGGGCTGCCGCATGCTGGCTGGTGTATCGGCGCGCGTTGTCGATGCCGACGGCGGCTCGCTCGGCCAGTTCCACGGCGAGCGTCTGCTCCTCGGGTCCGAAGGGGTCGGGATTGCTGCTGCGCCGGAAGGTGGCGAGGCCCAGGACCGTATTGCGGGTGAGCAGCGGCACGAAGAGGCAGGAGTGCGAGGGGGCCGATCCCTCCTCGCCCGGTGCCTCGGGCGGGGAGGCGTCGACGACGAGGCGGCCGGAGCCCAGACTCTGCGCCTGCGGCGACGACGGTGGATAGGAGACGGGACTCGTCCGGAACTCCTCCGGGGTCCTGCCGTGCATCCGCAGCAGACTGTGCCCCGGCGCCGAGCCCGTCGGCGGCTGCCGTCCCTCGATGACCGCCGGCGGCAGGTCCACCAGCACTTCGTCGGCCAGCTGCGGTACCGCCACGTCGGCCAGCTCCGCGGCCGTACGCCGCACGTCCAGCGAGGCACCGATGCGCTTTCCCGCCCGCACCAGCAGGGACAGTCGTTCCTGGGCGCGATAGCGGTCGGTGATGTCCAGGGACTCCTCGAACAGCCCCAGCAGCTCGCCCCGGGCATCCACCATCCGGTGGTACGAGCAGGACCAGACGTGCTCGCGCACCGGGTCGGCGGGGGCGCGGCCGCGATAGTGCATGCCCATGATCGGTTCGCCCGTCGTCATGACGTGCTCCATGATCTGGTCCTCGTCCGGGGGGTGGTGCCGCGAGATGAATTCGCCCTCGGGAAAGAGATCCGCGGCCGGCCGGCCGATGTACTGGGCGATCCCCGCGAGCTCCAGATCGGTGGAGACGTTCCCCCAGACGACGCGCATGTCGGTGTCGAAGATCGTCAGGCCCACGGTCGACTCGGTCGCCATTCCCTGCAGCAGCGCCAGCTGCGCCTCCCAGCCGCGCAGCGCCTCCAGCTCGGCCGCGACCACGACGGTCGCGGCGACGCCCAGGTGTTCGAGCGGGCTGAGGGTGACGGCCGCGCGCAGGGTCCGTCCGTTCCGGCAGGAGAGGTCCAGGACGGTGCTGCGGGGCTTGCGCGTCCCGCAGAGGGCGGACAGCCGCTGCCCGGGGGCCGCTGCCAGCAGCCGGCCGGCCGGTTTTCCGAGCACGTCCTCGGGCGAATGTCCGAGGAGGCGCTGGGCCGAGGCTCCCCACCCGGAGATGTTGCCTTCGGCGTCCAGTACCGCGACGGCGGCTTTGGAGAGGTCCAGTGGACTGTGGAAATCGACGTTGGCGGCATTCGGAAAACGATCCATGACACCGCTTCCCTTCGTGCTCCCTAGCATCCCGTGCCGCACGACGGACGACAACCGCACGCGCCATCGCCACCGCCACGGTCCACCGACATCCCCACCAGGTGCGTGACCAGCAGCGACGATCCTGGGTATCCGCACCAACAGCAGCCACGAGGTGTGCGCTGCCTCGGTCTGGGTCGACCATGGACGAAGGCAGAACGCCCGCCGGTACGGCACGAGCCAAGGCGCCGAGCCGGGAGGAACATGAGGCATGGGCACGACGGACTCTTCCAGAGCAGGCGACGGCTGGTCAGCGGCCGACCGCGCCGCGCCGCCCAGTGGCCTGCTCGATCTGCTCAGCGTCGCGGCCGTGGTGCTGAACGCGAAGGGCCAGGTGGTCTTCTGGAGCCCGAAGGCCGAGGAGCTGTTCGGCTACACCGCGGCGGAGGCGCTGGGCCGCAACGCGGCCGGGCTGACGGTCCACGAGGAGCACCAGGACGAGGTGATCAAGCTGTTCGCCGAGGTCATGGAGTCCGGCACCGACTGGGCCGGGGCCTTCCCGATCCGGCACAAGGACGGCAGCACCCGCCTGGTGGAGTTCCGCAACATGCGGCTGCTGGACGACCTCGGTGACGTCTACGCCCTGGGCCTCGCCGCGGACCAGGCGACCGTCGAGCGGGTCGAGCGCGATGCCGCACTGGCCGTGCGTCTGGTGTCCCAGTCCCCGGTCGGGCTGGCCATTCTGGACCCGGACCTGCGCTACCTGGCCGTGAATCCCGCTCTCGAACGCATCACCGGCCAGTCCGCCTCCGAGCGTCTCGGCCGGCGGGCCGGCGAGGTCCTGGCCTTCCTGGACACGGACCCCGAGGCACGGCTGCGCCGGGTCCTGGAGACGGGCGAGTCGGTCGTGGACCGGGACATCGTCTGTCGTCCCCCAGGCGACCCCGACCACGAGCATGCCTGGTCCGTCTCGTACTACCGGCTGGAGGACTCCGGTGGACGGGTGCTGGGCCTGGCCTACTCCGTCATCGACGTCACCGAGCGTTACCAGGCCGCTATCGAGGCGGCACAGGCCCGGCAGCGGCTGGCACTGATCGCCACGGCTTCCGCCTCCGTGGGTACCACCCTCGATCTGGACACGACAGCGCGCGAGCTTGCCGACGTCGTCGTACCGGTCCTGGCCGATGTGGCAGCCGTGGACGTACTCGACAGTGCCCTGGACGGCCGAACCGCGCCACACGAGGGTCCGGCCCTCTTCCGCGCCCTGGCCGTCAGGGCGGCCCACTCCACCGAGGCGGTCCCGGCGGCCGACCCTCCGGGAGAACTCGCCTCCTACGCCGGCGACCGCCTGATCACCCAGTGCGTGCGCACCCGTCAACCGGTTCTGGTGCCCCACACCACCCGGCAGGATCTGGCGCGCATCGCCCGAGACGGCGAGGCCGCCGCCCTCCTCGCGGAGGCCGGCGTGCACTCCTACCTGGCGGTACCGCTTCTGGCCCGGGGCGAAGTACTCGGCGCTCTCGACCTCAAGCGCACCCGGAACCCCGCACCCTTCGACGACGACGACGCGTTCCTCGCCCGGGAGCTGGCCGCCCGAGCCGCGGTCTGCATCGACAACGCGCGCGGATACCAGGCCCAGCGCCATGCGGCCCTCACCCTCCAGCGCAGCCTGCTTCCCGAGCCTCCGACGCACCTGCCCGGCCTGGAGGTCGCCTGCCGCTACCAGCCCGGCGGCGCCATGAGCGAGGTCGGCGGCGACTGGTACGACGCCATACCCTGCCAGGGCGACAGAACCGCCCTGGTCGTCGGGGACGTCATGGGCAGCGGCATCAACGCCGCCGCCACCATGGGTCAACTCCGCAGTGCCGCCCGCGCCTTCGCCGAGGTCGCCCTCGCCCCCGCCGAGGCCCTCCGTCACCTCGATCACCTGACCGAAGGTGTCGAGCAGACCATCACCACCTGCATCTACTGCGTCTACGACCCGCACCGGGGCCAGTGCGAGATCTGCCTCGCCGGTCACCTGCCCCCGGCCCTGATGCGGCTCGGCCACGCGGCACAGCTGCTGGACCTTCCCACCGGCGCACCGCTGGGCGTCGGCGGAGTGCCCTTCGAGGCCACCACCATCGCCTTCCGCCCCGGCGACGAACTGGCCCTCTACACCGACGGCCTGGTCGAGACCCGAAGCGAACCCATCGACGCCCGCCTGAACACCCTCCTCGACGCACTCACCGCGACACGCGGCCAGGACCTGGAGGACACCTGCGACCGCATCCTGGAGATTCTGCGCTCGCCCGGCGGCGAGGACGACGTCGCGCTGCTCGTCGCCCGAGCCCAGCCCTGAGCAAGGAGAGCATCGGCGCGACGGCTCCCCGGCCGCGGCGCTTCGCCGCGGCCGGGGAGGGAGCCCACACGGTGCGGAAGGACGCCGAGCCGAATCAGTCGATTCCGCGCACGATGTGCGCGTCCTCGGGATCCTCCTCGTATCCGGCCAGCCTGACGGGAACACAGAGGGACCACGTCTCGAACCTGCTCGGCTGCTCGGCCATGGCGGGCCGACTCCGGCCTCCGTCGTCGGGCTCTTCGGGACATCGCCCTTTCGGTGCCATGCGGTCGCTCCTCCCTCGCCATGACGTGTTTCGAAGCACCGGACGCTCTCGACCGGTTACAGGTCGTCGCGGCTGACCTGGCGCCGGACCACCTGCCAGCCGCCGTCCACCCGGGTGAGGACGTCCTCGCACAGAGTGCTGCAGTAGATGGTCGGCTTCTGGCCACGCCGGGTCTCCAGCACCATGACGTACGAGCGGGTGTGGACCCGTTCGCCGTCTCTGTCCGGTGCGTGGTCTGCGGCCAGTGTCGTCATGACATGCCGGCGGACGATCCCGGCCTCGGCCTGCGCGGCGAAGGCCCGGTCGCAGTGCTCGGCGATGGCGGTCCGGCCCGTGAGGGGCTCGGGGAAGGCGTTGGTGGCGAAGACACCGTCCTCCGTGAAGCTGCCCGCCCAGGCCGACACGTCGAGGTCGTCCGTCGACTGCATCTGGCGGGCGTAGAAGTGCTGGAGGTCCTGATACACCTCCGCGCTGACCGGTACGGGTACCACTGCCGCCGCCTGGACCATGAGACGCCTCCTCGGGGATCGATCGTGAACTGCTGCGAGCACCGGCAGGTTGGGCATCTTGACTCAAGGGCCGCTGTAGACCCGGTCAAGGAGGCGACGGTGCGGTCTTGACCCGATCTACAGCGGCCCTTGAGCCCGTCTCAAGAAGGTCGACGGCCGTACGGCACCGCCTGCGCGGGCCGCCGGGTAAACCACTGCCGGAAACGAGGACGAGATGACCCGAACCGAGACGGCACCCCTGACCACCGAGACTTCGCCGGAGCCCCCCGCCCTCCCGCTGCGGTGGGCGGACGGCCCGGTCGACGCGCTGCTCGCGGACGCGGCACGTGCCCACCCGGAGCGGGTGGCGATCCGCAGCGGTGCTGCGGAGATCTCCTACGCCGAGCTGGACGCGGCCGCGACGGGCTGGGCCCGGACGCTGCACGGGATGTTCGACGAGCCGCCGGGGACGGTGGCGGTCGCCCAGGCCCTCGATCCGGCGTTCCCCGCCGTGTACTACGGGATCCTGCGGGCGGGCGGTACGGCCGCCGTCGTCAATCCGTGGCTTCCGGCGCCTGTCCTGGCGCACGTACTGAGGCTGTCGAAGGCCCGTCTGGCGGTCGTTCCGCCCGAGGTACGGGACCGGCTGCTGCCGTTGCTGGACACTCTTCCGGACCTGCGGCGTGTGCTGGTCCTCGGCGAGGACCCGGCGGACGGCGGTGGTGACGGCGACCGGCACCCGGCAGCCACGGCCGAGGAGGACCGGGCCGTGATCCTGTTCACCAGTGGATCCACGGGTGTGCCCAAGGCAGTCCGGCTGAGCCATCGCAACATCAAGGTGAATGCCGCTCAGATGGCCGCGGCGCACCGTGTCGACTCCTCGTCGACGGTCCTGCTCCACCTCCCGATCTACCACCCGATGCACATGAACACCGCGGTCTCCGTGGCGGCGACGCAGGTCCTGTGCACGAGTCAGCGCCCGGCCGACGCGATCGAGCTGGCCAACCGCACCGGCGCGACGCACTACTACACCTTCCCGGTGCGCCTGTTGGAGCTCGCGGCCGACCCCGGGCTGCCGGATCTGCACCTGGACACGGTCACGCTGATGGCATCCGGCGGCACAGCCGTTCCCCCGCGCGTGGTGCGCGCCCTGGCGGACACCTTCGGTCTCCCGCTGCTCCAGGGATACGGCATGTGCGAGACCTCGTCACTGGCGTCCTCGGACGATCCGGACGCGCCCCGGGCCGGTTCCGTGGGACTGGCGCTCAACGGCAGCCGGATACGGATCGTCGACCCCGAGTCCGGGAAGGTCCTGTCGGCTCACGACATCGGAGAGATCCAGATCCATGGTCCGCACGTGATGCAGGGATATCTGGGCCACTCCGGTCCCTCTCCGGTGGACGAGGACGGCTGGCTCTCCACCGGAGACATGGGGCATCTGGACGAGGACGGCTACCTCTTCATGTTCGACCGGGTCAAGGATGCCTTCCGGTGCGGCGGCGAGCTGGTGTCGCCTACCGCGGTGGAACGCAGGCTGGACGCCCACCCGGCGGTCCGGGACTGCGCGGTCGTCGCAGGGCCCGATCCGGCGCTCGGTACGTCCGCTGTGGCCTTCGTCGTGTTCCACGACGGTGCCGAGGCCGGCATCGACACGGTCCTGGCGGCCGTCAACGCGGAACTGACGGAAGGCCAGCGCATTCGCCGGGCCGAGGTCGTCGTGGCCATTCCGCGGCTCGCCACCGGCAAGGTGGCCCGGGACGAACTCAGGGGACGTCTTGCCGGCGCCTGAGTCGCGGGGGCCGGCGGGGCGGGCCTGGGAGATCCGCGGGAACTGCATCAACTGCGACGTGGCCCGCCAGTTGGCGCCGGAAACGGTGGTCGAGGCCGACGCCCGTTCCGTACTGGCCCGCCAGCCGGCCGACGCGGCGGAAGAGCTGGCCCTGGCGAGGGCGGCGGTCGCATGCCCGGTGCGGGCGATCCGGCGCGGCCCGGGGCATGTCCCGCCAGCTCCCTTCCCGATGCGCCTCGACCGCGAGGTGTACCTCTGCGGACACAACTCGGCCCGGACGTTCGGGGCCAACGCCTACCTGGTGCGCCGCCCGGAGGGCAATCTGCTGGTGGACACGCCGCGTTGGACGTCGGCGGTCGCCGCCTCGTACGAGGAGCTGGGCGGCATCGCACACATCCTGCTCACACACCGCGACCACACCGCCCACGCACAGCGGTTCGCGAAGCACTTCGGCGCCCGGGTGTGGATCCACGAGGCCGATCAGGACGCCGCGCCGCACGCCGACAGGGTGCTGCGGGGCAGGGAGCCGGTCGACGTGCTCCCGGGGGTGACCGCGCGACCCGTGCCCGGCCACACCCGAGGAAGCGTGGTGTACGTGGTGGACGAGCGGTACTGCTTCACCGGCGACACCCTCTACTGGTCGCGGACCGCGCAGGACCTGGAGGTGTTTGAGACGGTGGTCTGGTACTCGCGTCCGGAGCTGATGGGCTCGCTGCTGCGCCTGGCCGAGGAGGCACGCTTCACCTGGGTGCTGCCCGGCCACGGCGACCGATGCCATCGGCCGGCCGAGGAGCTGCACGAACGGCTGGTTCGTCTGGTCGCGCGCATGCGGGAAAGGCCGCCACAGCCGCTCGACATCGGCGCGGTCGAGTGGTGAGCGGCCCGGAGCCCGGCCGGGCTCAGTCCTTCGCCCGCCACTGAGGGTTGAACCCGCGAATGACGTCGTCGAGCATCCCCTGAAGGTTCTCCAGCTCGTCCCGGCTCAGACTGGCGAGGGCCTGCCGGATGTTGTGCAGTTGCAGCGGCAGTGCCTTGGCCAGGACGGCCCTGCCGTGCGGCGTGAGTGCCGCGTAGACCGCTCGTTTGTCGTCCATGGGTGTCTCCCGGGTGACGAGCCCGGCGAGTTCCATGCGGTCGACGAGTTTGGTCACGCTCGCCTTGGAGACGACCAGGTCGCGGCTGAGCTGGAGCAGACGCATCCGTTCGCCCTCCGCGTTGCTGAGCCGCCCCAGCACCTCGAACCAGGCGAGGGAGATGCCGTGTTCCTGGGCCAGCGAGCGGTCCAGGGCCTTGGAGACATGGCCGTAGGTGTGCGCCAGGGAGATCCATGCCCGGAACTCCGGCCCGTCGATCCCGGTCTCGGCGGGGGTCGTATCGGGCGTGACACCCGCTTCAGTTGACATGCTAACTCTCTCCTGCCTACCCTGAGGGTGTCGCGGTTTCCAGGTTAACTGTTTCATGTCCAACCGCATTTGTCACGCCCGGTGCGGCGCCCATTTCGAGAGTGCGCATGCCGCGAGAACGGCACTTTCACACACCGCACACCAATCCGCAGTCCATTCGAAATCCAAAGGAGTCGGAGATGGACAGCACCATCTCTCCGGATGCGTCCGAGGCCACCACCGGCCATTTCGGCCGCACCATGACCGTGACCGCCATCGCCACCTTCATGGTGTCCCTCGACCAGCTCGTCGTCACCACCGCGCTGACGAAGATCCGAGAGCATCTGCACACCGGCCTCGAAGGGCTTGAGTGGACGGTCAACGCCTACACCCTCACCTTCGCCGTCTTCCTGCTCACCGCCTCCGCCCTGGCCGAGCGCTTCGGACGACGCCGGCTCTTCGTCGCGGGCCTCACCCTGTTCACCGGGGCGTCGGCGATGGCCGCACTCGCACCGGGGATCGGCGTGCTCATCGCGGCCCGCGCGATCCAGGGCCTCGGCTCGGCCATCGTGCTGCCGCTCACCCTGACCCTGCTCTCCGCCGCGGTCCCGCCGAGCAAGCGAGGAGCCGCTCTCGGCGTGTGGGGCGGAGTGGGCGGACTGGGCGTCGCCCTGGGCCCGGTGGTCGGCGGCTTCATCACCGAGAGCGCCTCGTGGCAGTGGATCTTCTGGCTGAACGTGCCGATCGGCGTGGTGCTTCTCGCCCTCTCCGCGACCTGGCTGACGGAGAGCTTCGGACCGGCGGCCAAGCTCGACCTGGTGGGTACCGTGCTGGCCTGCCTCGGTCTGCTCGGTGTCGTGGTGTCGATCATCCGGGGTGACGCCGAGGGCTGGACCAGCGCGCAGACCCTGGGCGCGGGCATCGGCGGCCTCGTGGTGATGGCGGCGTTCGTCGCGTGGGAACTGCGGACGCCGCAGCCGATGCTGCCGATGCGGCTCTTCTCCGGGCGTGCCTTCACCACGGTGAACCTGCTGTCCCTGTTCATGTTCTTCGGGATGTTCGGCTCGATCTTCCTGATCACCCAGTACCTGCAGACGGCGCTCGGCTACTCGCCGTTCGCCGCGGGGCTGCGCTTCCTCGCGTGGACCGGTGTGGTGCTCATCGCGGCCCCGCTGGGCGGCGGCCTGTCCGACAAGATCGGCGGCAAGCCGATCATCGTGGCCGGCCTGGCCCTGCAGAGCGTGGGCCTGCTCTGGCTCGCCCTGTCCATCACGACCGGCAGCTCGTTCCTGTCCCTGGTGCCCGCCTTCCTCTGCAACGGCTTCGGCATGGGCCTGTACTTCGGGCCGGCCGGCAACGTCGTCATGGGCTCGGTGCGCCGCGAGGAGGAGGGCATCGCCTCCGGTGCCAACAACGCGATCCGCGAGCTGGGCGGCGTGTTCGGGGTGGCCGTGCTCGCGGCGGTGTTCGCCGGCCACGGCGGCTACGACAGCCGGGAGCACTACGTGCACGGCATGCATGTGGCCCTGTGGGTCGGCTTCACGTTCGTCGCCCTGGGCACTGTCACCGCCCTGCTGATGCCCCGTCAGGGCCGTGCGACCGTAGTGGAGTCCGAGCCGGTCACCGCCCCGCACGAGGCGCGGTCCGCGGTCGCCGTCGGCGAGTAGCGCACCCGCCCGCTGTGCCGGCCCGGGTCCGACGACTTCCCCCGCCGTCGGGCCCGGGCCCTTCTTCGGGCCGAGCCCGCGCACAGCATCCCCAAGCTCCAGGAAAGGAGTATTCACGTGATAGTCCTCGTGAACGTATTTCACGTGCACGGTTCTCCCGCCGAGTTCGAGCGTGAATTCGCGAACGTCTCCGAATGCATGAGCACCCAGCCCGGATTCCTGCACCACAGGCTGCTCCGTGCGCAGGACGCCGACACCTCCTATGTGAACGTCGCGGAGTGGCAGGACGAGCAGTCGCTGCGCGACGCCCTGGCCCGCCCCGAGGTCATCGAACGCCTGCGTCCCCTGGCGGCGTTCGCGACCGCCAGGCCGACGGTCTGCCGCCCCGTGCTCGATCGTTCGTCCCTGGGAGTATGAGATGTCAGTCGTCCACACCGGTCCGGTGGCCCCGGCGCATGAGGTGAGGGAGATCGAGGAGGGCGTCTACGCCTACCTCCAGCCGGACGGTGGCTGGTGCCTGAACAACGCCGGCATCGTGCTGGCCGGCGCAGGGCCGGTCCTCGTGGACACCGCGGCCACCGAGGCGCGGGCCCGTCAACTGCGAGACGTGGTCGACGACCTCGGCTCGGCCCCGGTGGACCTGCTCGTGAACACCCACAGCCACGGCGACCACACCTTCGGCAACCACCTCTTCGAGCAGGCCACCGTGGTCGCGCACCGGAGAGCCGCTGCCGAGATGGCCGAACACGGACTGGCCCTGACGACCTTGTGGCCCGACGTGCGGTGGGGACGTGTGGAGGCAGGCGCTCCCGACGTCGTCTTCGACGCGCGTATGACCCTGCCGACGTCCGGAGTCCGGATCGAGCTGATGCACTTCGGACCGGGACACACGGCGGGCGACGCGGTCGTCTGGCTTCCCGGCCCACGCGTGCTGTTCACCGGCGACCTGGTCTTCTCGGGCGCCACACCGTTCACGCTCATGGGATCCGTGGCGGGATCCCTGCGGGTGCTCGACCGGCTGCGGGCCCTGGAGCCGCAGGTGGTGGTGCCGGGGCACGGACCGGTCGGCGGCCCCGAACTGCTGGACGCGGACGCCGAGTACCTGCGGTGGGTGCGCGACGTGGCGCGCCAGGGCATCGCGGAGGGGCTGGAGCCCCTGGCGCTCGCCCGGGCCACGGACCTGGGGCCGTACGCCCGACTGGCCGACAGTGAACGCCTGGTGGGCAACCTGTACCGGGCGTACGCGGAGGAGCACGGCGCCGAGCCGGCCGCACCGCTCGATGTCCCGGCCGTGTTCGGGGAGATGGTCGACTACTGCGGGGCCCATCCGCACTGTGCCGCGTGACCGCTGCCGGCCCGCCGCACGACCGTTCCCGGCACCGACGACGAAGCCCAAGGAGCCGCCTTGTGCCCGCAAGTCCAGCATCCACCCCGGCACCACGTGGCCGCCGCCGGGAGGCCGAACGCAACGACCGACGTCTGCTCGTCGCCGCGCACGAAGCCCTGTCCGAGGTCGGCTGGACCGTCTCCGTGACGGAGATCGCCAGACGGGCCGGAATCGGCATGGGCAGCTTCTACCGCCGGTACCCGGGGAAGGTGCAACTGGCCCAGCATGTCCGGGTCGTCTGCATGGAGCAGCTCACCGAGGCCGCCCGTGCGGCGGCCGAAGAGCGGGACGGCTGGCAGGCGCTGGTCCGTTTCATGTGCGAGGCCGTCACCGCACCGGCCAGCAGCCTGTTGCCACTGATCGGTGGCGTCCTGCCCGGAACCCCGGCGGTCGACGAGGCGTCGGAGCGGCTGCACACCGCGATCGACGCGCTCCTGGAACGCCCCCGGTCCGAAGGAGTGCTGCGGCAGGATGTCGGCGCGGCCGATCTCGTACTGCTTCTGGTGCACCTCAGGACGCGGATCCCCGGACTGCCCGAGCGCATCGGTCAACTGCGGCTGCGTTACCTCCACATGACCTTGGAGGGGATGCGGTGCGGATCCGCCACGGAACGGGCGGCACTGCCGCAGCCGAGCCCCGACTGGCAGGAACTGCATCGGCTGTGGGACAAGCAGCCGGCCGGGCAGGCACTCCCGGACGAGGAGAGTGACGAGGGATGACCTGTCTCACTGCCACGCGCGGAGCCACCGCCGCTCTGGTGCTGGCGCAGACGCTGGCCGTGCTGTACACGACCGGCTTCGTCTGGACGCTGCAGCTGATGGACTACCCCATGGTGGCCAGGCTCCGGGAAGGCGCATCGGAGTCGTACATGGCTGCCCACAACCAGATGTTCTGGCGGGTCCTCGCTCCTGGCCTGCTGGTGGCCGGCGTGACGTCGGTGCTGCTCGTGGTGGCCAGGGGCCCGGCGGTCCCGCTCTGGGCGGCGCTGCTGTGCGTGGCGCTGCTGGTCCTGATCATGGTGCTCTCGGGCGCCGTGGCCACGCCCGACCGGGTCGCTCTCGCACAGCACTTCTCGGCGTCCGTCCATGCGCATCTGCTCCGCGTGAGCTGGGTGCGTACAGCGGCCTTCAGCGCGTGGAGCGGCCTGGACGCCTGGCTGGTGTGGCGACTCATTCGCTGACCGAAATCGAACCACCCAGACCCCTGTGGCCTGCGACGCGGATCATTCCGTCGCAGGCCACAGGCTTGTGTGCGGGGATTTCTGTGAGCGTTGGCCAGCGGTGCCGAGGCGGTTCTTGGCTCGTTTTTGAGTGGACTTTGAGGCTGCGTCGAGAGCGTGGCCTCAGCCGGTGCGGCCTTCCCGCCGACGGCAGCTCCACGATCTGTGTCCCTGTGCGCTCCGGCGGCCGGCAGTCCGGCCGCGATGCGAGGGGACGGACTTTTACGGAAAGGCAGCTGATATGTCAGCGACGGACCCTGCCGCGGCCCAGCCCCGCGCAGTGGAGCCGGGACGCGCCCCCACAGCTCCTCGCCGGGTGGTCATCACCGGCATCGGCGTGGTGGCACCCGGCGGCACGGGCACCAAGGCGTTCTGGGACCTCATCACGTCGGGGCGCACCGCCACCGGACGCATCTCCTTCTTCGACCCCTCGCCGTACCGCTCGCAGATCGCGGCCGAGTGCGACTTCGACCCTGCCCTCCACGGGCTGACTCCCCGTGAGATCCGGCGCATGGACCGGGCGACCCAGTTCGCGGTCGTCGGCGCCGGCGAGGCCGTGCGCGACAGCGGCCTCGACTTCCAGGCCCCCGATCCGGCCCGCATCGGGGTCACCATCGGCAGCGCGGTCGGCGCGACCATGGGCTTGGAGGAGGAGTACGTCGTCCTCAGCGACAGCGGGCGCAAGTGGCTCGTCGACCCCGAGTACGGGGTGCCGCACCTGTACGGGCACTTCGTGCCCAGCAGTATCGCCTCCGAGGTCGCGTGGTCCGTGGGTGCCGAGGGTCCGGCGGCCGTCGTCTCGGCCGGCTGCACGTCCGGCCTCGACTCGGTCGGATACGCCCGCGAGCTGATCGCCGAGGGCAGTGCGGACATCATGGTCGCCGGTGCCACCGACGCCCCGATCTCGCCGATCGCGGTCGCCTGCTTCGACGCCATCAAGGCGACCTCGCCCCGCAACGACGACGCGGAGCACGCCTCACGGCCGTTCGACAAGAGCCGCAACGGCTTCGTCCTGGGCGAGGGCGCGGCGGTGTTCGTCCTGGAGGAGTACGAGCACGCCCGGCGGCGCGGCGCACACATCTACGCCGAGATCGCGGGCTTCGCGTCCCGCTGCAACGCCTTCCACATGACCGGACTGCGCCCGGACGGCCGGGAGATGGCGGTAGCCATCGAGACCGCGCTGGCCGAGGCCCGGATGAACCCGCAGGACGTGCAGTACATCAACGCGCACGGCTCCGGGACCAAGCAGAACGACCGTCACGAGACAGCCGCGTTCAAGCGCAGCCTGGGCCGGCACGCGTACGACGTGCCGGTCAGCTCCATCAAGTCGATGATCGGCCACTCCCTCGGGGCGATCGGCTCCATCGAGATCGCCGCCTGCGCGCTGACGATCGAGCACGGGGTGGTCCCGCCCACCGCGAACCTGAACACCCCGGACCCGGAGTGCGACCTCGACTACGTACCCCACACCGCCCGCGAACAGCGGGTGGACACGGCACTCACCGTCGGCAGCGGATTCGGCGGATTCCAGAGCGCCATGGTGCTGACCCGCCCCACGGAGAGGAAGACGGCATGACCGAGTCCGCAGTGGTGACAGGCATCGGTGTGGTCGCGCCGAACGGCCTGGGCACCGAGGCGTTCTGGAACGCGACGCAGAAGGGCATCACCGGCATCGACCGGATCAGCCGCTACGACCCCAGCTCCTATCCGACCCGGCTGGCCGGCGAGGTCACGGACTTCGAGGCCGGGGAGCATCTGGCGAGCCGGCTGCTGCCGCAGACCGACCGGATGACACAGATGGCCCTCGTGGCCTCGGACTGGGCGCTGGCCGACGCGGACCTGGACCCCGCGTCGGTGCCGGAGTTCGACATGGGCGTGGTGACCGCCAGTGCCTCCGGCGGCTTCGAGTTCGCCCAGAACGAGCTGCAGAAGCTGTGGAGCAAGGGCCCCGAGTACGTCAGCGCGTATCAGTCGTTCGCGTGGTTCTACGCCGTCAACACGGGCCAGATCTCCATCCGCCACGGGATGCGCGGTCCCAGTGGCGTGCTGGTCACCGACCAGGCCGGTGGCCTGGACGCGCTCGGCCACGCACGGCGGCACATCCGCAAGGGAACCGGCGTGGTGATCTCCGGCGGGGTGGACGCCTCGCTGTCGCCGTGGGGTCTGGTCTCCCAGCTGACCACCGGACGGCTGAGCCCCACCGCCGACCCCGAGCGCGCCTACGCGCCGTTCGACGCCTCCGCGGACGGGTATCTGCCCGGCGAGGGCGGCGCGATCCTGGTCCTCGAGCGCGAGTCCGGCGCGCGGGAGCGGGGCGCCCGTGTCTATGGCACCATCGCCGGCTACGGCGCGACGTTCGACCCGGGGCCCGGCTCCGGCCGTGAACCGGGACTGCGCCGTGCCATCGAGACGGCCCTCGCCGACGCCCGGGTGGCCCCGGCGGACATCGATGTCGTCTTCGCGGACGCGGCCGGGGTACGCGATCTGGACCGGGCGGAGGCGGCGGCGCTGAGCGCGGTCTTCGGCCCGAACACGGTCCCGGTCACCGCCCCGAAGACGATGACCGGCCGCCTCTACTCGGGCGCGGCGTCGCTGGACACGGCGACGGCCCTGCTCGCCATGCGTGACGGCGTCGTCCCGCCGACCCTGCGCGTCACCGACCAGGCGGCGGACTGCGCGATCGACCTGGTCCGGGACGCGGCACGCGAGATGACGGTGAACCACGCGCTGGTGGTCGCCCGTGGCCACGGCGGATTCAACGCGGCCATGGTGCTGCGCGCCCCCGAAGCCGACTGACACACCGATTCCCTGACCTGACCCATCGAACCTGCGAAACGAGGACACCACCCATGACCGCACGTGAACTGACCATCGACGACCTCACCCGCATCCTGCGCGAGAGCGCCGGCGAGGACGAGGGCGTCGATCTCGACGGGGACATCCTGGACATCCTGTTCGCGGACCTCGGCTACGACTCCCTGGCCCTGCTGGAGGCCTCCAGCAGGATCGAGCGCGAGTTCGGCGTCAAGCTCTCCGACGACGCGGTGAGCGAGGCGGAGACCCCGCGTCTGCTGCTCGCCGCCGCCAACGACGCGGTCGAGTCGCCCGCTCGGGCCGCATGAGCCCAGGGCCTGCCGCGGCACTGCGGCAGGCCCTCGCTCCATCCCCCGCCCCGCCCGCCACGAACCTCATCGACGCGAGAAAAGAGAGCACAGCATGGCCAACGAAACAGCCCCTGCGGTCATCGTCACCGGTGGCACCAGCGGAATCGGACTCGCGGTCACGGAGGGTCTGGCCGCCGCCGGCGCCAGGGTCTTCCTCTGCGCCCGCAGCGCGGAAGATCTGGGCGTCACCATAAAAGACCTGCGTGAACGGGGCCTTGAGGTGGACGGCAGGACCTGTGACGTCCGCTCCCGGGACGAGGTGCGCACCTTTGTCGAGGCGGCGGTGCAGCGCTACGGCACCATCGACGCCCTCGTCAACAACGCGGGCCGCAGCGGCGGTGGCGTCACCGCCGACCTCGACGACGACACCTGGTACGACGTCATGGACACCAATCTCAACAGCGTCTTCCTCATGACGCGCGAGGTGCTCACCACGGGCGGCATGCGCGACAAGGAGCGTGGGCGCATCGTCAACATCGCCTCGACCGGCGGCAAGCAGGGTGTCGTCCTCGGAGCGCCGTACTCGGCGTCCAAGCACGGCGTCATCGGATTCACCAAGGCGCTGGGCCTCGAACTCGCCAAGTCCGGGATCACGGTGAACGCGGTCTGCCCCGGCTATGTCGAGACACCCATGGCACAGCAGGTGCGGGCCAACTACGCGCGTATCTGGGACACCGAGGAGCAGGCGGTCCTGGAGCGGTTCGAGACCAAGATCCCGCTGGGCCGGTACTCCACCCCGCAGGAGGTGGCCGGCCTGGTCGGCTATCTGCTCTCGGATCTCGCGGCCTCGATCACGGCCCAGGCCCTCAACGTGTGCGGCGGGCTCGGCAACTACTGATGCGAACCGACGCGTACTCACACCGGACGACAGGGAGCACTGTGCGATGACCGACGTACGGCACACCATCACGACCGCCGCCGCACCGCAGACCGTCTACACCCTTCTCGCCGATGCCACGCTGTGGCCCGTGTACTTCTCTCCGACCCTCCACGTGGAACAGCTGGAGCGGCCGGAAGGGAACAGCGGGACCGAGCGCATCCGCATCTGGGCACTCGCGGGCGACACGGTCAAGACCTGGACCTCCCGGCGTGACCTGGATCCCGAGGGGCTGCGCATCAGCTTCCGGCAGGAGGTCTCCCAGCCGCCGGTCGGCTCGATGTCCGGCGTGTGGACGCTCAGGGCGCTCCCGGACGGCGGCACCGAGATCATGCTCGACCACAGCTACCGGGCGGTCGAGGACGATCCGGCCGCCCTGGCCTGGATCGCCGAGGTGACGGACCGCAACAGCCGTGCCGAACTGGCGAACCTGAAGGCGCTCGCCGAGGGGGCCGTCACGCAGGTGGAGCGCCAACTGACCTTCGAGGACACCATCATGGTCGAGGGCGGCCGGGCGGACGACGCGTACGCCTTCCTCTACGAGGCGGCACGGTGGCCGGACCGGCTGCCCCATGTGTCCCGGATGGACCTCGTGGAGGACGAACCGGGTGTCCAGGTCATGGAGATGGACACCGTGACGGCGGCCGGCGACCGGCACACGACCAAGTCCGTACGGGTCTGCTTCGCCGGCGAACGCATCGCCTACAAGCAGACGGTGGTGCCGCCGCTGCTGTCCGCCCACACCGGTGAGTGGCGGGTGGTGTCCGTCGACGGCGGCATCACCATCACGTCGCAGCACACGGTGGTGATCAACGCTGACGCGGTGGCGGGCGTCCTCGGCGACACCGCGACGGTGGCCGACGCCCTGGAGTTCGCTCGTACGGCGCTCACCGGCAACAGCCGGATCACCCTGGAGCACGCCCGGGCGTATGCCCTGGGCGACCCGGCCCTCGCCCTGGGAGGCTGAACGAACCGCATGGAGCCCGCCGTCGCCGTCCGATGGGCGCATGCGGGGGCGGACCCACGCTCCCGGGCCAGAGATCTGCTGAGGAGCGTCGCCGCGGAGGTCTGCGCCGCCCGGTCGGCCGATGTCGTGATCGGCCGGGCGGCGACCGGCCGGCCGGAGCTGTCCGGGGCCGCCACCGGACTGTGTGCCAGCGTGAGCCACACCCGGGGAGTCGTCGCGGTCGCGATCAGCAGGCCGTACGCGGAGCTGTCCGGCGTCGGAGTGGACGTGGAGGCGATACGCCCGCTCGACGCGGTCACGCTCGCCGAGCGCTGGTTCACCCCCGGCGAAGCGTCGTGGGTCCGGGCCCTGCCGTCCGCACTGCGCACGGTCGGTCTGCTGCACCTGTGGACGCGCAAGGAGTCGGCGGGGAAGGCGGTCGGTCGTGGACTCGCGGGTGGTGGGCTGCGCAGGCCGGTGGGAAGTCCGCCACCGGGTACGTTCCCCCGTACGTCCCGGCGGTTGACCCCGTTGCCGGGTGCCGGCGAACTCGCGGGCACCGTCCTGCCGGGCCCGCCCGGCTATGTGCTGTCCTGCGCCGCCCGTGGCCCCGACGCCAGGACCGCGACCGCCGATGTCACGCGAGCGGGGCAGACACGATCCGCCCCCGATCCCCACCGTCAACGCGCGCTGCGCAGAAAGGGCGAAAACGATGCGAACTGCTGACGAGACTCTCTGCCACCAACGGCTTGCCGAGCTGCGCGAGGTCAAGGAGGCGGTCCGGGAGGGCCCGGATCCGGCCGCCACGGAACGCCAGCACGCCAAGGGCAAACTCACTGCTTACGAGCGTATCGAACTCCTGCTGGACAAGGGCTCGTTCACCGAGATCGAGGCGCTCCGCCGGCATCGCGCCACCGGGTTCGGCCTGGAACAGCGGCGCCCCCACACGGACGGGGTGGTGACCGGCTGGGGCACGGTGCACGGCCGCACGGTCTTCGTCTACGCACACGACTTCCGGATCTTCGGCGGCGCCCTGGGCGAGGCCCACGCCACGAAGATCCACAAGATCATGGACATGGCCATCGCGGCTGGTGCGCCGCTGGTCTCCCTGAACGACGGGGCGGGCGCCCGTATCCAGGAAGGCGTCAGCGCCCTCGCCGGCTACGGTGGCATCTTCCAGCGCAACACCAGGGCGTCGGGCGTGATCCCGCAGATCTCGGTGATGCTCGGCCCGTGCGCGGGCGGCGCCGCCTACAGCCCGGCGCTGACCGACTTCGTCTTCATGGTCCGCGACACGTCCCAGATGTTCATCACCGGACCCGACGTGGTCCGCGCGGTCACGGGCGAGGAGATCAGCCAGAACGGACTGGGCGGCGCCGATGTGCACGCGGCCACCTCCGGCGTGGCGCACGCCGCGTACGACGACGAGGAGTCCTGCCTGGAGGATGTGCGCTTCCTGCTGTCGCTCCTGCCCGCCAACAACCGCGAACTCCCGCCTGCCGAGGCATGCGCGGATCCGGCCGACCGGCGCACCGACGCCCTGCTGGACCTGGTGCCGCAGGACCCGAACCGTGCCTACGACATGCGTGCGGTGATCGAGGAGATCGTCGACGACGGCGAGTTCTTCGAGGTGCACTCCGCGTGGTCCACCAACCTCCTCTGTGTGCTTGCCCGGCTCGACGGCCAGGTGGTCGGCATCGTCGCCAATCAGCCGTCGTCGCTCGCCGGCGTACTGGACATCGGAGCATCGGAGAAGGGCGCCCGCTTCATCCAGCTGTGCGACGCGTTCAACATCCCCCTGGTCTCGCTGGTCGACGTGCCCGGGTTCCTGCCCGGTGTGGGCCAGGAGCACGGTGGCGTCATCCGGCACGGCGCGAAGCTGCTGTACGCGTACTGCAACGCCACGGTCCCGCGCGTCCAGCTGATCCTGCGCAAGGCGTACGGCGGCGCGTACATCGTCATGGACTCCCGGTCCATCGGGGCCGACATCTCGTTGGCATGGCCGTCGAACGAGATCGCGGTGATGGGCGCGGAGGGCGCGGCGAACGTGATCTTCCGTCGGGAGATCGCGACGGCCTCCGACCCGGAGGCGGTGCGGCAGCAGAAGATCAAGGAGTACCGGACGGAGCTGATGCACCCCTATTACGCGGCGGAACGAGGGCTGGTGGACGACGTCATCCACCCGGGCGACACCCGGTCGTCCCTGATCCGCTCCCTCGCGATGCTGCGCAGCAAGCACGCCGACCTGCCGTCGCGCAAGCACGGCAACCCTCCGCTGTGACGCCGGGCGGCCCGGACCGCGTCCGGGTGCTCCGCGGGAATCCGAGCACCGAGGATCTCGCCGTGCTCGCGGTCGTGTTGCGTGCGGTGACGGGGCGCCTGGCCGCGGCACCGGACCATCCCGGCGCCCCGAGGGCCGGCTGGGACGACACACAGCCGAGTCCGTGCCGGTCAGCGGGCTCGTGGAGAGCCGCATCACAAGGATGGGGGAGGGGGAACCGTCATGCGTAAGGTGCTCATCGCCAATCGCGGCGAGATCGCTGTGCGCGTCGCCCGTGCGTGCCGGGATGCCGGAATCGCCAGTGCGGCGGTGTACGCGGATCCGGACCGGGACGCGTTGCACGTCCGTATGGCCGACGAGGCATACGCGTTGGGGGGAGACACCCCGGCGGCGAGTTATCTGGACATGGCCAAGGTCTTGGCGGCCGTCGCGGAGTCGGGGGCCGACGCGGTCCACCCGGGCTACGGCTTCCTGTCGGAGAACGCGGACTTCGCGCAGGCCGTGCTGGATGCGGGGGTGACGTGGATCGGCCCGCCGCCGCAGGCGATCCGGGCCCTGGGGGACAAGGTCGCCGCCCGGCACATCGCGCAGCGGGCCGGCGCGCCGCTGGTGGCGGGCACGGCGGATCCGGTGTCCGGGCCGGACGAGGTGGTGGCCTTCGCGAAGGAGCACGGGCTGCCGATCGCCATCAAGGCCGCCTTCGGCGGGGGCGGCCGGGGCCTGAAGGTGGCCCGCACACTGGAGGAAGTGCCCGAGCTGTATGAGTCGGCGGTGCGTGAGGCGGTGGCCGCCTTCGGGCGGGGCGAGTGCTTCGTGGAGCGTTATCTGGACAGACCGCGTCATGTGGAGACGCAGTGCCTGGCCGATGCGTACGGCACTGTGGTGGTCGTCTCCACCCGGGACTGTTCGCTGCAGCGCCGTCACCAGAAGCTGGTGGAGGAGGCCCCCGCACCGTTCCTGACGGATGCGCAGAACGACCAGCTGTACGCCGCCTCGAAGGCCATCCTGCGCGAGGCCGGGTATGTGGGGGCGGGCACCGTGGAGTTCCTGGTCGGGGCGGACGGGACGATCTCCTTCCTGGAGGTCAACACCAGGCTGCAGGTGGAGCATCCGGTGACCGAGGAGGTCACCGGGATCGATCTGGTCCGGGAGATGTTCCGTATCGCCGACGGGGAGCCGCTCGGGTACGACGATCCGGCGGTGCGCGGACACGCCTTGGAGTTCCGGATCAACGGCGAGGACCCGGGCCGGGGTTTCCTGCCGGCGCCGGGGACCGTGACCCGGTTCGTCGCCCCGTCGGGCCCGGGGGTACGGCTGGACGCGGGGGTGGAGTCCGGGAGCGTGATCGGTCCGGCGTGGGACTCGCTGCTGGCGAAGTTGATCGTGACAGGGGCCGACCGTGAGCAGGCCCTGCAGCGGGCGGCCCGGGCCCTGGGGGAGTTGCGGGTGGAAGGGATGGCCACGGCGATTCCGTTCCATCGGGCGGTGGTGGCCGATGAGGCCTTCACCAGCAGTCCCTTCAGGGTGCACACGCGGTGGATCGAGACGGAGTTCGCGGGCGGGATCCCGGCGTTCGCCGACGCCGCGGTGGACGCCGAAGGAGAACCCACCCGCGAAACCGTCGTCGTTGAAGTCGCCGGGCGGAGGGTGGAGGTATCGCTTCCTGCCTCCCTGGGCGGGGCCGTGCCGTCCACCGCCGGTGCCGTCAAGCCCAGGCGGCGGACGGCGAAGACGGATCGCGCCGCTGCGTCGGGTGACTCGCTGACCTCACCGATGCAGGGCACTGTCGTCAAGGTCGCCGTCGAAGAGGGGCAACCGGTCGCCGAGGGCGACCTCATCGTCGTCATGGAGGCGATGAAGATGGAACAGCCCCTCAACGCTCATCGCTCCGGCACGGTGAAGAGCCTCACGGCCGAAGTCGGCGCCTCTCTCTCCTCAGGCGCACTCATCTGCGAGATAAAGAACTGAGCCGGTCAAGGTGGCGCACCGCGCGTGGATCACGCGGGGTGCGCCACCTCGACCGGCTTGGGCGGCCCCCCGACCACCCAGGACGGCTACGCCGCGGACTGACGATACGGATCCGTGCTCAGGCCCTCGGTCGGAAGCAACAGAGAGACGTCTCCGGAGAGAATTCGCTGGTGGATTTTGGTGACGTGCGGTGAAGGATCTATTCCCAGTTCTTCGCGCAGGTTTTTGTGGAGTTTCCGGAATGTTTCGAGCGCTTGCGCCGGTCGCCCTGCGCGGTACTGGCAGACCATGAGAAGCGAATGGGTGCGCTCGTGCAGCGGATTCTGAATTACCAGTCCCGATAGTTCACCAATCAACTGGTGATGACGGCCCAGGTGCAGATCGGCTTCGATCCGCTGCTCAATGGCGACCGTGCGGGATTCCTCCAGCGAGGTGCGGTGGGCCAGCAGTTGCGGCCCGATGCGGACGTCCGCCAGGGCGGGGCCGCGCCATGTCTGCAGGGCGCGCTGGAAGGACATCGCCGCTCGCTGGTAGTCGCCGTTCCCGAGCTCTCGGCGTCCCTGCTCGGTGTGCCGAGCGAAGGAATCGGCGTCATGAGCCCCCTCGGTCTGCGCTGACAGCTGATAGCCCCAGCCCGTGTAAGGCAGTACGTCCTGGGCCACCTGGTCGGTGCTGATCTGCAGAGTTGCGGCGAGCGAACGCCTCAGGAGCACGATGTAGGTCTGGATGACGGTCACTGCACTGGCCGGCGGATCGTGCTCCCACAATTCGTCCACGAGTACCTCCATCGGTACGACGTGGCCGGTGCGGGCGGCAAGCAGGGCAAGTAGTTGGCGAGGCTTCGGTGCGCTCGGCGCCGCTTCGCGCCCTTCCGATCCGACCGTGAGTGGTCCGAGTATTCCGATGTCCATTTTCCCCCTCGGCTGCACGCCTTGACTGCGCGCCGAAGGCGCGACACGTCGACATCGAAGATCCGGAGAGTCGGCAACGCTGACGCTCTCCCCCCTCAAGCGTATGGCTTGAACGATACGATAGTTAACCTGTCACCTGTCAAGGAGAATCGAACTGCTAGCGCTCCGTTTCTCTGCCCTCGGCGGCGCGCTGGACATTGCGTTTCTTTTACTAAAAGAATTCCTTTGTTCATCTGCTGTGGGTGGAACTGGGCGTCGAGTCGATCATGTCCTCACGTGGAGGGCAGGATTCGGGGCAGGAACGGCTGCATGGCTCCGGCGGAGCGGATGGGATGAGGCGACGCGGTATGAAGATCACGCTCGACGACGGCTGGACCGCGACAGTGACGGGCGAACCCCTGCGCGTCACCCCGGGCTTCGACTTCTCGAGCCCCGGTGTGCGCCTCGCGTCGTACGCCGGCCGGGAGGAACGCGAGCGCTTCCTCCTGGACACCTTCGGCAGCCAGGAGTGGCTGTGGGACACCCCGGACACGCTCGGGTTCGACCGGGCGAGCCGGGAGCTGGTCGGCGCCGAGTTCCGGCTGCCCTACGAGTCCGCCTCCGCCGAGGACTGCACTCGTATCCCCTCCGTGCCCCCCGTCCTCCCTGGCGGGCTCCGCGCGGACGAGGAGCGGAACTGCCGCCTGGAGGTGGCCTCGGTGCTGTGCCGTGCGCCCGGGGACGCCGTACTGACCTCACTGCGCGACCTCGACGTCCTCGACGAACCGCTGGAGGCCCGCATCGGCATCGCCCCGGACGTGGCGCTCCTGGTCCAGCACGGCACCGTCGTCGGCTGGAGCCTCACCGATCCCGCGCGCTATCTGACGACCCCTTACGCCGCCCCGGACCCCGCCCCGCCGTCCCCGGCCACTCGCCGGCTGCTCAGTGCCTGCCTGGACCTGATAACCGACCCGCTGCTGGAGAAAGTACAGGACCGCGAACCGGCCGCCCTGGCCCGGCTCCGGGAGATCCACCGGTCCCTGCGCGCCCAGCGCGAGGACCGGCACCGCGCCGACGCCCTGCTCTCGCTCATCGGCAATCTGATGGAGGACTACGGGGACCGGTGAAGTCCAGCCGGGGGGGATGAGGCGCGCCCTGCGCCGCGGGTCGTGGCGGCGGCCGCTATCTCCTCCGGCATTCCACGCGTCGTCACGGACGTTCGGGCGAGCCGATCTCGCGCAGCATCTCGAAGGCCCGCTGGAGGGGCGCCTGGCCCGTGTCCGTGATGCCGGACGCGCGGCGCGCCCGGCGGGTCCGAAGTACGGCGCGCACCGCGGAGAGGGCGGCGCAGGCGATCACGGCCGCCTTGAGGTCGGCGTCCGGGGTGTCCGGCGGGAGCCTGCGACGGACCAGGACGGTGAGCCGCTCCTCGAAGTCGGAGAAGGCCTGTACGAGGCGGGCCGTGACGACGACCTGGATGTCTTCGAGCGGGTGGCTGAGGGCGGTCAGGGTGGAGGTCGCGAACGGCTTGGCCGCCTCCAGCAGGGCGTTGCACACCGCGTCCAGGGGCTCCTCGTCCGCCGGACGCTCTGCCAGGGCGTTCTCGACGTAGGCGAAGATCTCGACGCCGTCCGGCAGCAGCAGTGCTTCCTTGCTGTCGAAGTAGCGGAAGAACGTGCGTGCGGAGACGTTCGCGTATGCGGCGATGTCCGCAACCGTCGTGGCCTCGAAGCCGCGTTCCCTGAACAGGCGCGCGGCCCCTTCGAGCAGCAGGCGCCGCGTCTCCTCCTTCTTGCGTTCACGCAGTCCAGCAGGGGTGATCTCACTCGGCATGGGTCGAAGCCTCCGCCATTGGTGTCGCGGCTGTCAATTGGCACGCGTGTCACGCGAGAGCTGTCGCAGACGCAAAGTGTCATGGATGCCAATTGTCATCCGTGCCACTTCTTCTCTAGAGTTCGTGTCACTCGTGACACTTTCCTTGGGAGACCACGGTGCCCCGACCCTCACAGCACCCCCCGGCGCCGGCCGACGCCCGCACCGAAACGCGTCCGCCGGTGAACCCCGCCCCGGTACCGGGCGGACTCGGCCGCCTCGGCGCCTTCTGCGCCCGGCATCCGGCCACGGTCATCGCCGCCTGGCTGCTGGTCCTCGTGGCCGCCCTGGTCGGGCGGCACCTCGCCGCGCCCACCTTCAGCGACCAGGTCAGCCTGCCCGGCACTGCCTCCCACGCCGGCACCGACCTCCTCGCCACCTCCCTGCCCCAAGCGGGCCGGCCCAGCGGCAAGGTCGTCTTCCACGCCGGCTCCGGCACCGTGGCCGACCAGCGGTCCGCCCTCGACCGAACCCTGGCCGACCTGCGCGACCTGCCCCATGTCACCGCTGCTTCCGCCCCCGTGACCAGCGACGACGGACGCACCGCTTACACCACCGTCTCCTTCGACGAGCAGCTGAAGAACCTCGGCCACGACTACACCGGGCGACTCGACACGGCGACGGAGCCCGCCCGGGCGGCAGGGCTGGGCGTCGCCTACGGCGGCGACCTCGAACAGGTGGTCCGGGAACCGGCCGACGACAAGCTGAGCGAGAGCGTGGGCGTCGTCACCGCCCTGGTCATCCTGCTGCTGGCCTTCGGCAGTGTCCTCGCCGCATTGCTGCCGCTGGCCACCGCCCTGATCAGCGTCGGAGTCGGCCTCGGTGTCGTGGGCATCGTCGCCGGCACGCTGTCGTTCGCGACCTCCGCCACGACCCTCGCCGGCATGATCGGCCTGGGCGTCGGCATCGACTACGCCCTGTTCCTGACGACGCGCTTCCGCCAGGACCTCATGGACGGACGTGATCCGGTCGAGGCCGCGGCCCGCACGGCGCACACCAGCGGACGCGCCGTTCTCATCGCCGCCCTGACCGTGACCGTCGCCATGCTGAGCCTGTACGCGTGCGGACTGAGCTTCATCGGCAAGATAGGGCTGGCCGCCACCCTCGCCGTGATCGTGACCGCCGCTGCCGCCCTCACCCTGGTCCCGGCAGCCCTGGGCCTGGTCGGCGGACACATCGACCGGCTCCGCCTGCGCCGCCGCCCCGTCGCCGAGAGCGGTGGAGCCCGCGACGGCCGGCACCGCTATGCGGAACTCGTCTCCCGGCGCCCGTGGACCTTCCTGGCCGTCGGCCTCGCCATCCTCGGCGTGTGCTCCGTACCCCTGCTGTCCATGCGCCTCGGCCACGTCGACGCCGGTGCGGACCGACCCGGCAGCAGCACCCGCACCGCGTACGACTGGATCGCGCACGCCGACGGCCAGGGCTTCGGAGCGGGGGCGAACGGCCCGGTCGTCACCGTGGTCGACGTGAGCCACGCGCGCACGCCCGTCGACCGGATCTCGAACGACGTGACCGCGGCGCTGAAGGACACCCACGGCGTGGCGTCCTTCACCCCCGTCAATCCGAGCGCCGACGGAAAGATCCTCGTCACCACCATCACCCCGACCACGGGCCCGCAGGACGCCGCGACCGGCGCCCTGCTCGACACCCTCTCCGGGCGCACCCTGCCGAAGGCCCTCGACGGCACGGGCGCCGCGGCCTATCTCACCGGCAGCGTGGCCGGCCAGGCCGACTTCCGTGACACGATCGGCGAACGGCTGCCGATCGTCATCGGCATCGTCCTGGTCCTCGCCTTCCTGTTGCTCATGACCGTCTTCCGCAGCGTGGTGATCCCCCTCAAGGCCGTCGTCCTCAATCTCTTCACGACGGCCGCGTCCTACGGCGTGCTCGTCGCCGTCTTCCAATGGGGCTGGGGCGACTCGCTGTTGGGACTGTCCGAACCCGTGCCCATCGAGTCGTACGTCCCGATGATGATGTTCGCGATCGTCTTCGGGCTGTCCATGGACTACGAGATCTTCCTGCTGTCCCGGATCGCCGAAGCCTGGCATCGAACCGGTGACAACCGGCTCGCCGTAGGGGAGGGACTGTCCGCGACGGCCCGCGTGATCTCCGCCGCGGCCTTCATCATGACCGCGGTGTTCCTGTCCTTCACCTCCTCGCCGACCGTGGTCGTGAAGATGCTCGCCCTGGGGCTGGCGATCAGCGTGATCGTCGACGCCACGGTGGTCCGCCTGGTCCTCGTGCCGTCCGCCATGTTCCTCATGGGCAGGGCGAACTGGTGGCTGCCCCGCCGACTCGACCGGGTCCTCCCACGCCTGCACGCCTGATCACCTCATCCGTCCGCCCACCGACCGATTCGGAGCAAGTGAGCACGTGGCCCTCAACCTTCGGAACAAGCCCCGCATCCTCGTCGCGATCAGCGCGGCACTGGCCGCCCTGGTCTGCACGACCGATCTCCTGGTCGAGCACAGGACCGAGGAGCGGATCGACCTCCAGGCGTCGCGCCGGCTGAAGCCGCAAGGCCCGGTGCACGCCGAACTCACCACGCCGCTCGCCGGGCTGCGTACCCTCGGCGGGGAGATCGGCGACGTCGAGCTGAGCGCCAAGGGCGTGCGCCGTCAGCATGCGGTGATGGACGTGACCGTCCGCTTGAAGGACGTCACGACGGACGGAGACAGCGCCGGCGGCACCGGGACCGCGACCGTCGGATACGACCAGGTGACCCGCCGCATGGGCGCGCTGGGTGACGGCCTGACAGCCAGTGGCCAGGACGGCGATCTGATCCTCGGCGGGAGCGTCGGCCGCCTCGGGTTGCCGGTCACCGTACGGGCCAAGGTGTCCACGACCCCGGACGCCTTCACCGTCACGCCCACGACGGTGACCGTTCTCGGCCGCAGTATGGCGGTCGACGACCTCGATGCCCTGCCGGCCGCCTCCGGGTTGCGGGACAAGCTCGAACCCCGGACCGTGCCCGTCACCGGACTGCCCCATGGCGTCGCGCTGACCTCGGCGCACGCCACCGACGACGGCCTCGCGCTCGCCTTCTCGATCGCGGCGGGCCCGACACCGGGCACCCGCGGGGGAGCCGCCTGACGGTCCGAGCGGTGTCGGCCTCGGTCACAGTCTCCTCGACCACGGTGTGAGGGTGGCGCAACCGAACTTCCCATGTGGCCTTACGGGTCGGAAACCGCCCGGGGCGGCGGTCGGGCTAGCTTCGTGACGTATGAGGGTGTGGGAGCCGTTACGGCCGCTGCTCGGCAGGCTTGGCGCAATCCGCAAGGGCGGGTTGGACAAGCGCAGGTTGGACAAGAGCAGTTCAGGGAGCCGCCACCACGGCCGAACTGCTCCGGGCAGGCGGCCGATGCCGGGCTGGCGCAGCATCAGGGGCAGGGTGGCGGTGGTCATCACGGTCCCGATCTGCCTGCTGCTGGCGGTGGCGGGTCTCGCGGTCCACGACCGCGTCGAGGACCTCGGCGATGCCCGCACGACCCGTACCGAGGTCGGTCTCAGCCTGCGGATCCAGGCCCTGGTGCACCAGCTGCAACGCGAACGCGGCCTGACCAACGGTCTGTTGGGAGGCGAGAAGGCCTTCCGTCCCACGCTGGACGCCACCCGCACACGCGTGGACACGACGCTGCGCGCCATGCGGGGTGACAGCGCCGTCGAGGGCGTCGTCCGACGGAACCTGGGGCGTCTCGCCGACATCCGTGCCGCTGCCGACCGGGGCACCGCCGACAGGACGGCGACCCTCACCTTCTACACCGACGCCGTCAACGCCCTCGACGCCGTCGACCCGGTCGCGGAGACCGCGACCCGCGCCGACCGCCGACTGGGCGACGGGCTCGCGGCACTGCGGGAGCTGGCCGCGGCCAAGGAGTCCGTCGCTCTCGAACGCGGGCTCCTCAACGGCGTGTTCGCCGAAGGCGCCTTCCACGGCCGCGAGTACCTCACCTTCACCGAGGTGCGCGCCACGCGCGTCGCCGCCCTGGCCCGCTTCCGGCACGTCGCCACCGCACCTCAGCGCGCGGCCCTGGAACGGGCCTTCGCAACCGCGGACGCCCGACGCGCCATCGCCTACGAGGACCGGGCGGACGACGCCCCCGACGGCTCCGCACTGCGTGCCGACCCCGGCACCTGGTGGAACGCGATGACCGTGCTCGTCGACGACCTGTACGCCGTCCAGCTGTCGGTCGGTCACGACGTACGGGACCGGGCCGACCGGCTCAGCCACGACGCCGAGACGGGCCTTGCCGCCTACCTCGTCGCGGGGACGCTCGTGGCCGCCCTTCTCGCGGGCCTCGCGGCCTTCGCCTCCCGCTCCCTCACGCGCCCGCTCGGTGCGCTCACCGAGACCGCCCACGACGTGGCACGGCACCGGCTGCCCGCCACCGTCGCCCGTATCCAACAGGCCCCGCAGGACCACATGGAGCTGCTCCTGGTGGCGGACGCCCCTGACCAGCGCGATGCGCGGCTGCTGGGCGGCGTGACGGAGATCGTCGAGGTCGCAGCCTCCCTGCACCAGGTGGAGCACACCGCCCTCCACCTCGCGGCCCAGCAGGCCGGCCTGCGCCGCAACACCACCGAGTCGCTCGCCAATCTCGGTCGCCGCAACCAGAACCTCGTGCGTCGTCAACTCGCTCTCATCACCCGTCTGGAACGGCAGGAACTCGACCCGGACGCCCTCGCCGAGCTCTTCGAGCTCGACCACCTTGCCACCCGTATGCGGCGCAACGCCGAGAATCTGCTGGTCCTCGCCGGGCAGAATCCGCCGCGGCCCACCGCGGCACCGGCCGACGGCCTGGAAGTCGTCCAGTCCGCCGTCGCCGAGGTGGAGCAGTACCGGAGGGTGCTGATCGCGCCCGTGGAGCCGGTGCGGGTGCGCGGACACGCCGTCGCCGATGTCGTTCATCTCCTTGCCGAACTCATCGAGAACGGGCTGACCTTCTCGCCGCCGACCGAACCCGTCGAGGTGCACGGCTGGTACGACACCGAGGACGACACATACTGCTTCGCCGTCGTCGACCACGGCGTCGGCATGTCCGAAGCCGACAAGGAACGCGCCCAAGCCCGCTTCTCCGGATCCGGGGAGGAGGCCCTCCTCGCGGCGCCCACCCGGTTCCTCGGCCACCTCGTCGTCGGCCGACTCGCCCACCGCCTCGGTGAAGGCACCCAGGTCCACCTCTTCGACACCACCGGCGGCGGCCTGTCCGCACTCCTCGCCCTCCCCGGGATCCTGCTCGCCCCCGAGCAGGATCCCGCCGCCTCACCTCAGCCCGCCCGGCCCGCCGTCTCCTCCCTGCTCAACGGCTTCAGAGCAGGTGTCGCCCGTGGCGAGGCCCGCACCACTCAAGGAGCGTCATCATGACCACCGCCGTCCAGAGCTTCGGCTGGCTCATCTCGGAGTTCGTCCGCACCGCCGACGGCGTCACCGACGCCGTCGCCGTCTCCTCCGACGGCCTGCTCATGGCCGCCTCGGACAGCCTCGGCCGAGACCGCGCCGACCACCTCGCCGCCGTCGTCTCCGGCATCACCAGCCTCGCCCAGAACGCGGCGACGGCGCACGGCTTCCACGGCATGAAACTCGTCATGATCGAGATGCTCGGCGGCTTCCTCATGGTCGGCCGCATCCGCGACGGAAGCTGCCTCGGCGTCCTGGCGGCGGAGGGATGCGACGTCGGTCTGGTCGGCTACGAAATGGCCGTCCTCGCGGACCGCGCCGGCGAACTGCTCACCCCGCAACTGGTACGCGAACTCCACTCCGCGCCCATGGCCGCGCGGTAGCCGGGGCGGGGCGTGAATGGCTGTGCGCGGACGGCCATTTGACCGGGCCCAGCCCCTCGTTCCGGTCGGCAGCACCGCTCGCCGGCGTGCTGGACAAGACGTTCGCGACCCGCTCGCCGGCCGAGTGGCGTGAGCTGCTCGACTCCGCGGGTCTCACCTACGGAGTCGTCCAGACGCTCGACGAGTTCGCCCACGATCCCCAGCTCGTGGCCAACCGGATCCTCGTTCCGATCGAGGACGGCAGCGCCGAGCCGCACCTGACGATCGACAGCCCTGTGCGGCTCGACCACGAGCGGAAGGTTCCGGCGCGCATGGCACCTGACCTGGTCGAACACACCGAGTCCGTGCTTCGGGACCTCGGCTACGACGATGCCAGGGTGGCAGAACTGCGCAAGGCGGAAGCGTTCGAGTGAGGTCGCAGCCCGAACAGGAGAGGGGAGACGGGGGAAAGAGGGAGATCGTCCCGCCGGCCGGGGTCAGTTCCGTAGCGACGACAGCGCGGCAGCGACCCGGTCGGACGCCTCCGGCGGGGTCGAGGCGTGCGGGGAGAGCCTGAGCGAGTCGGTGCGCACCGTCGGAGTGACACCCTCGGCGTGCAAGGACTTCGCGACCAGGGACGGATCGTGGTCCGGCATCGTGAAGGAGAGGATGCCCGCGCGCCGCGCCGGGTCGGTGGGGGAGAGGATCCGGCCGCCGTACTCCTGGACGACGTCGATGAGTTCGGCGATCCGCGTGGCGATCGCGGCCTCGATCGCCGCGACGGTGTGCCGCTCGACGAGGTCCAGTGCGGCCGCGAACGAGGCGGCCGTCACCGGGCTGAGATTGGTGATCGACCATCGGCGCGCGTCCGGGGCGGGCGGGTGCTCCGCTCCGTCGAAGAGGCCGACGTCCTCGACGCCCGTCCAGCCGGTGAGGACCGGCTCCAGGGATTCCAGCGCGCGATCGGACAGCGTCGCGAAGCCGGTGGCCCATCCCGCGCGCAGCCATTTCTGACCGCCCGCGACCAGCACGTCGGCCGCGTCCCAGGGCATCCCGGCCACGCCGAACGCCTGGATGGCGTCCACGATCAGCAGCCGGTCCGGTCCGATCGCCTCGCGCAGCGCCGCCAGGTCGGCACGGAAGCCGGTGCGGAAGTCCACGGCGCTGACGGACAGGGCGACGACGTCGTCGGTCAGCGCGGCGCGGACCAGGTCGGGGGTGACCCCGCCGCCGGGCGCCGGGTCGAGCCAGCGCGGCGTGGCCCGGCCCAGGTCCGCCGTGCGGCGCCACGGATAGTGGTTGGCCGGGAAGTCGGTGCGCGGCGCGAGGACCACACCTTCCCGGATGCCGAGAGCGGCGTGGAACAGACCGGTGGACGCGTTGGGGAGCAGCACGGTGTGCCGGGCGTCCGTGCCCGCGAGCCGGGCGGCCGTGTCCCGCGCGACCCCCTCGGCGCCCATCAGACCGTCCACGGTGGTGTGGTCGGCGCCGGCGGACTCCTCCATGGCTCGCGCAGTGGCGGCTACGGCGTCCCGCGACGGCGGACCGAACCGTGCGAAGTCGAGATACCCGGCGGGCGTGTCGAAGTGGGCTGCGTACGACGTGAGCACGGGGCTCGTCCTTTCGGGACGGTGCGGGTCCTGCCGTGAGGGCATCGGCGAAGTCGTAGCGTAAGTCGTCCGGATCCACCGGGTGAACGCGGGCCGACCTGATCCTGAATCGTCCAGGTCTCCAGGAAACGTCAGCCGCGTGGAGCTTCCAGCGTCGCCGGGGTGGGGCCGTCGGGGCGGACGGTGATGCCGTACGCCGCCTTCGTGGGGGTGGAGGAGAACGTCAGGGTGTGGGCCGGGAGCAGGTGTTCGAGCAGGATGGTCGACTCGCGGAGCGCGAACTGCAGACCGAGGCAGGCGCGGGCGCCGATACCGAAGGGGAAGTAGGCGCCCGGGTGGGTGGGGCGGCCGTCCGGAGTGAGGAAGCGCCGGGGGTCGAAGCGCTCGGGATCCGGCCACAGTTCGGGATCGCGGTGCGTGAGATACGGGCAGGTCAGGATGTCGGTGCCCGCCTCGACGGCGTAGCCGGCGAGGGTGTCGTCCTCGGTGGCGTGGCGGGGCAGGATCCAGGCGGAGGGGTAGAGCCGGAGCGTCTCGTGCACCAGGGCCTGGATGGCCTGGCGGCGCTCGGCCGAGCCTTCGGCGCCGGCGGCGAGAGCCTGTCCGCGGGCGGCGGGGTGTCGGTCGAGGAGCAGATAGAGCCACGTCAGGGTGCTGGCGGTGGTCTCGTGCCCGGCCACGAGCAGCGTGACCAGTTCGTCGCGGATCAGCCGGTCGGTGTACTCGGGGCGCTCGGTGGAGGCCTCGACCAGCACCTGCAGCAGGCCCGGGCCGTCTGGGCCGACCGACCCGCCGCGGGCGGCCTCGATCGCGTGCCGGGCGACCGCGTCGATCCTGGCGAGATCGGCGGCGACGGCACCCTCGGCGCCGGTGGCATCGGCGGGCAGCGTCGGAAGGGCGGCCGCCACGGCTGCCACGGCGGCCAGTTCGTGCTCGGTTCCGTCGTCCAGAGGGTGCCCGGTGAGCGAGCGCCAGATGGCGTCGAGGGCGAAGCGGCGCATCTCCCCTGCGACATCGAGAGTCTGCCCGGTACGTGCATACCCGCTCCAGCGCTCGGCGGTGGTCCGGGCGGCCCCGATGATCCGCTGTTCGTAGCGGCGCATCCCGATGCCGGTGAACTGGGACTGCAACAGGCGGCGTTGCTGCTTCCACGCCGTGCCGGTGGCGGCGAGGACACCGCCGCCGATCAGCAGCCGGGCGCGGTGGGAGCGCTTGACGTACCGGTCCGGGTGCCGGGCGAGGACGTGCTGGACGGCCTCCGGATCGGTGACGAGAACGGTGGGCGCCGGCCCGAGGCGGAATGCGGCGACCCCGCCGAGCTGCTCCCGCACCTGGGCCAGCAGGTCGACCAGTTCGCCTCCCGCCGAACGCCACCGCTCCACGAGCCCGGGGTCGGCTTCGGGAACCGGCCGCCCCGTTCCGGGAAGGCGGGCAAGGGAGTCGGGACTGGCTTCGGTGTCCATGGTTCCTCTCCTGGTCAACCGACGGGCGTGGGCGTGATGGAGCGTCGGCACCACGGACTGTACGGGAGCGGGCGCATCCGGTGACAGGCCGTCTCGGCGCGGCCACCTCGGAAACGGGACGGCCGCCGGGCACCCCTGAGGAGGGGGCCGGCGGCCGTACTTCGCGGTGCCGACGCGGCCGCGACTCAGTGCCCGGCGGACTCCTCGGGGCGCGCGTGGCGCGGCAGAAGGAACGCGAGCAGGAAGGTCAGGGCGAGCATGCCGTCCACGATCCACAGCACCGTCTTCATGACGGAGCCGAAACCGCTCTGGAAGGCCGACGACGCGGTGGACTTGAGCGCTGCGGGTATCCGGGCCCCGGCCTGAGGCGAGGTCACGGCGGACCGGGTGTCCTTCTCCAGGCGCGTGCAGGATGCCGGGGTCGCGGCGGGATCCTTGGCGACGGCGCGGTCCGAGGCGCACGCACGCAGGTCCGTCACGATGCGGTCCCGAGCGGCGGGCGCGACGTGCGCGGCGGCCAACTGGCCCCGCAGACCGTCCGAGCGGTGGTCCACGGCGGTGGCGATCCCGCCGCCCAGCAGGCCGAAGAACACGGTGCCGAGGATGGCCACGCCGAAGGCGCCGCCGAGCTGCTGCATCGCGGTCATCGTGCCGGACGCCGAACCCGTCTCGTGCTGCTCGACACTGGCGAGCACGATGTCGAAGAACGGCGCCATGAGCAGGCCCATGCCGATGCCGGTGACGAGCAGGGAGGGCAGGAGCTGCCAGGGGCCGACGCCGCTGCCGACCATGTCGAGGGTCAGCCACACGCCGAACACGCCGAGCGCCATGACCAGCGTGCCCGCCTGCAGTACGGCCCGCCCGAACCGGGCGACACCCTGGGCGATCCCGAAGCCGACGATCATGCCGCCCGACCAGGGCACCATCACCAGGCCGGCCTTGAGCGGCGAATAGCCCAGGCCGATCTGGGTGTAGAGGTTGAAGACCAGCATGAAGCCCTGCATGGTCGAGAAGAAGACCAGCCCGAGGGTCATGCCGCCGCTGAACCCGCGCTTGCGGAACAGGCTGGGGACGACCAGCGGGTCCCGGCCGTCCTTGCTGCGGCGCGATTCGTACGCGGCGAAGGCGACGAACACGACCACCGAGGCGGCCATCATCACGAACGTCCACGCGGGCCAGTCGTACTCGCGGCCCTGGACCAGCGGGAAGATGATGAACAGCGCGGCCAGCGAGACCAGGAGCATGCCGGGGATGTCGAGGCGCGGCTTGGTCTCGGAGCGGCCCCTCGGCAGGTAGCGCAGGGCGCCGAGGAAGGCCGCGGCACCCAGCGGGAGGTTGATCAGGAAGATCATCCGCCAGCCGGTGCCGAAGTAGTCGGCGTCCACCAGCCAGCCCGCCAGGATCGGCCCGCACACCGCGGACAGCCCCATGACCGGGCCGAACATGCCGAACGCCTTCTGCGACTCCTTCGGCGGGAACATCTCCTTGATCATGCCGAGGCCCTGCGGCAGCATCACCGCGCCGAACAGGCCCTGGACGACACGTGCGCCGATCAGCATCTCGGGTGACACGGATATCGCGCACAGCAGCGAGCCCAGGGTGAAGCCGGCGGCCCCGACCAGGAACATCCGGCGGCGCCCGTGAATGTCCCCGAGCCGCCCTCCGGTGACGAGGCCGACGGCCATCGAGAGCGTGTACGCGGCGGCGAGCCACTGCAGGGTGGAGGCGCCGCCGCCGAGGTCGGCCCGCATGGAGGGGCCGGCGATGTTCGTGACGACTGCGTCGAGGAGATCCATCACCTCGGCCGCGAGGATCACGAAGAGCGCAGCCCAGCGCCACCGGTAGGGCGCTGGCGAGTCGGTGGGCGTCTCGACGGACGCGACACCGGTGGTGGACATCGGAACTCCTCGCACATGGACCGCGCCGCGGTGAGGACCCGCGGGCGCGGTGGGACGGATGGATGTGACTGTCCTGACGGAAGAACACTGTTCACCTTAACAGAACAGTGCTCACCTGGAGAACGGTGTTCATTAAGATATAGCGCAAAGCTGACCGCCGGACAAGATATATCGTGTTCGAACGGCGCGCTGCAGCTAGTAGAAGGTGAACACTGTTCTCTCTGCGCCTAGACTGTCCTCATGACCGACGCGGCCGACACCCCCGCAACCCCTCCGCCGTCCCCCTGGGAGCGCGAGCGCCCCGCGCGCGCCCGCGTCGCCCCCGCGCGCGCACCACTGTCGCGCGAGCGGGTCGTCGAGGCCGCCTTCACCGTGCTGGACCGCCAGGGACTCGACGGGCTGTCGATGCGTCAGGTCGCGGCCGAGCTGGGGGTCACGGTCTCCGCCCTCTACGCCCACGTCAGCTCCAAGGACGACCTCCTGGAGCTGATGTACACCCGGCTCTTCGACGGCTTCGAAATGCCCGAAGCCGACCCGGAGCGGTGGCAGGAGCAGGTGCGGGACTACGCCCGCTCCGGACGGCAGCGCCTGCGGTCCCACCGGGACATGGCCAGGATCTCCATGGCCCACGTCCCCTTCACCGCCGAACTGCTGCCGCACGTCGAGGCGTTGCTCGCCGTCTTCCGCACCGCCGGGCTGCCCGACCGCATCGCGGCGGAGGCCGGTGACCTCATCTCCACCTACATCGACGGATTCGTCCTGGAGGAGGGCATGTGGGAGGACCGGGCCGACCAGCACGGCGGCGACGGCTCGTCCCTGGCCCGCCCCGACTGGCGCGAGATGGCCGAGGAGATGCAGAACTACTTCGCGTCCCTGCCCGAAGCGGACTTCCCCCATCTGCGGGCCCTGTCCGGGCTGATGGTGACGGACTCCTCCGACGAGCGGTTCGACATCGGCGTCGAGATCATCCTGCGCGGCCTGGCCAGCTACCTGCCGGACAGGGAGGTGGGCCGGCCGGGCGACTGACGCCTGCCGACCGGGCGCCGCCACCCTGGCCCGGGGCGAGGCCGCGCAGCCGGTGCCCGCGCCACAGCCGCAGCGAGAAGTAGGCGAACTCCATGCCCCAGTGCGGGCGGCTCTCAGCCGCCGGGCGGTGGTTCCGGCTTGGTCCAGTCGAGGTCGGCCCAGCGGCCCGGCTCCTGCGGGCCGGGCAGGTCCGGGCGGTACCCGGGATCCCGCTCCCGGCGCAGCCTGACGCTGGCGTGCAGCAGGGCACCGTCGGGCAGGGGACGGGAGCGCCGGCCCGCGAGGATCCACAGCAGGCCGTTGTCGTGCACCGGGGCGCCGGCGAAGTCGTCGGTGACCGCGCAGGTCGTGCCGTAGGCCTGGGGCCGGAACACCAGGTCCTGGGTGACGCCGTCGGTGATCCACTTGAGCGGGATCGTGGAGAGCAGGGGGTCGTCCTCGGCATGCGCGAAGGTGCCGCCGACATCGGAGTGCACCCCCGTGAACCACACCTCTTCGGCGGTGTCCTGACGCGGCGCAGGGCGGGGCGTCACCAGGAACTCGCGGTAGGGGCGGCGGGTCTCGTCGAGCGACACGGCATGCCGGATGCGGGCCGCGTTCGGCAACTGGTGCGTGTACGGCCACTGCAGATTGCCCAGCCGCAGCAGGCCGGCCGCCTTCACGGTGTCCCAGACGCCGAGGTAGGCCACGGGCAGGGCATGGTGGGAGACCTGCCGCGGATTGTTCTTCTTCACCTCCGGCCACAGCGGCTCGTTCTCCGTGCGTCGGCAGAACGCGTGCGAGAACCGCGCCACCTCCTTCTCGCTCCGGTCGATGTCCTGGTTGAAGGAGTACTTCGCCACGGCGTACGGCACCAGGTTCTCCGAGCCCGGACGCATGAGGCCGGGCTTGTTGAGCATCCCGACGAGCGCCCGGGCGGTGTAGGCGCCGCGGCTGAAGCCGAACACGTAGACCTGGTCGCCCGGTTGCCAGTGCCGCATGAGGTAGGTGTACGCCTCGGCCAGATTGGCCCGCAGTCCGCCGCCGAAGGCGAGCCCCCACAGGCGGGAGAGCCGGCGGGTCACCGGTCCGTGGGCGGTGGCCGACGACATGGTCCCGACGCCGGGGTCGTAGTAGACGAGCTGCCGTGCCGGATCGTCCGCGTCCAGCATCTCCACCAACCTGACCACGTTGGTGGGATGGCTCGCGCCCACCTGGTTGCCCGTCCCGTCGAGGCAGACGACGATCGCGCGAGACATGCCGACCTCCCTGCTAGCCGGAAGTGGGTCCGCCGTGCCACAGAGGACCGGCTGCGGTGTGCCGGCCCGGGGTGATCTGCCGGGCGAAGGCCTGCATGGCCACGTTGCTGTTGGCCGGCAGGACCGCCATCAGCCCGAGGTTCTGTGCCTCCGCTATCGTCGCGGCGGCTTCGCTGCCCTCGGGCACGAAGGTCAGGCGGACGTGTCCGTCGCCGGAGCCGCGGCGGTCCACCGGGGTGACGGCACCGTGGGTGCCGTCCGGCAGAGTCACCCAGAGTTGGAAGTCGTCGAACCGGACGAAGTCCGCGCCCTTCACGGGCCAGGGATAGTGGTGTTCACCCGGCACCTTGGGCAGGATCCCCTGGTGGTGCGCACGGCTCAGCGGCACACAGGAGTTGAACAGGGAGTCGGTCCAGGCCTCGACCCCGTCGGCGTCCTCGATCGGCGTGCGCAGCAGCTCCTCGGCGCGTCCATAGCCCAGTTCCGCCAGGGCGGGCAGCGTGAGCGGGAAGGCGTCGACCAGCTCGGCGGCCTCCTGCCGGAGCCGGTCCACCTTCGCGGGGTCGGCGCAGAACTGCATGCTCCACTCGATGCCGACCCGGGCGCGGTACATCAGCCAGCGGTCGCGTCCTTTGACCCACAGGCTGCCGCCGTGGTGCATCTCCCAGTGCTCGGCACCGTTCGGTCCCGCCCCCGGATCGACGGGTCTGGGCCCGTAGGGCAGGTCCTGGTCGTCCATGGCGCGCAGGATCGCGTGAGCCGTCTTCTTGGCGGCGACGAAGTGCGACGATTCAAACCGCTTCGGATGTTTGACGAGGCGGATCTTCCAAGGATGGTTCTCCGATTCGAAGCCGCCCGGCTGAAGCTCGGTGTGGGTCATGGCTGTTCCTCGGCCGGCCCCACGGCCTGTCACCGGCTCGCGGGGCGGAATTCCCCTGAGTCCATCGTGCGCCTCGAACGGGGCGGCCGCGAGTCGAGCGGAGGCATCGTCAGATTGCGGCCGGGACGGCGTGCGACAGCTGTTTCCTCTTCAAGAGACCCGCCTGCTTGAAGAAGCCCGCCTTCGTGTCCGGTCCCTCATCGGGCCGACCGGGGTCGTGCCATGCGTCCCGCGCGGGCGTGGGTTCCTCGCCGCTGGTGTGTCGCTCCGCCGGCCATGAGGACCAGGCCGAGACAGAAGACGAGGGCCAGTGCGAGGCCGGAGCAGAAGATCCCGAGCGGGCTCAGGGTGGCGATGTGATGACCGAGTACCGACACGGCGTAGTCCGGGCCGCCGGACAGATTGCCGGCGATGACCAAGGCGGTGAAGGCACCGCTGCCCACGAGGAGGAGCAGTCCGAGGAACAGCATCAGATTCATCCCCTCAGGAAGTCGTCCTTCCCGTTCGAGTACCTGCAATGCAGCGGTTCACACAGCGCCGGGGCATTTCCCGGTCCTACTGCTGGTGACAAGCCGCCGCATCGTTGCGGGCCGGACGGGTAGTCGGAGCTCGACAGGGGAATCGGTGACCGGCCATGACTACGAAGACCGATAGGACGTCCGGCGAGAAGCCGACCGGCGCGGCGGACGAAGCGGTGGTGCGCGCACTGCTCGACCGACAGCGGAGCACATATCCGGCGCAGGCCGGTATCCGGCTGCGCAACACCCCGGCGCCGCTGTACCAGATGCTCGTGCTCGCGATACTCCTCAGTGCCCGTATCAGGGCCGACATCGCGGTGGCGGCAGCCAGAGCACTGTTCGACGCGGGGCTGCGCAACCCGCGCTCGATGGCGGACGCATCCTGGCAAGAACGCGTCGACGCGCTCGGCGAGGGCGGCTACCGCCGCTACGACGAACGCACCTCCACCATGCTCGGCAAGGGAGCCGAGCTGCTGCTCGAACGGTACGACGGCGATCTGCGTCGTCTGCGTGAGGAACCCGACCCGAAGAAGGCCCTGTTGGACATACCCGGGATCGGGCCCACGGGGGCCGACATCTTCCTGCGCGACGTCCAAGGAGTGTGGCCTGAGTTCGCACCGTACATCGACCGAAAGGCCCTGGACGGCGCCCGACGGCTCGGGCTGCCGGCCTCGCCCGAAAAGCTGAGCGGCCTCGTCGCCCGCCGCGAGATGCCCCGCCTGGCTGACGGCCTCGTCCACGCGGCTCTCGACAAACCGCTGGCCGACGAGGTGCTGGCCGCCGCCGGGGCCGGCGTGACAGAACCCCCGTCCACAGGAGTACATCGATGCCTCTCCGATTCCTGATTCTTGACCACCCCCGAATCCGGTTGCTCCTCGGTCACCCCGTCCTCGCACTCGCCGGCGCATCCGAAGGGCATGCGCACCGCCATCGGAACGCGACGCAGGGCAAGGAACCGGACTCGCCCGGTCCCGTCCCGCGGGACCCTCCGCCCACGGAGGACATACCGGATGAGGTGAGGGAACCTTCCCCCGGCCCGGACGAACGAAGCGGAGACGGCGGTGAAGACGGCGGGACCGAGACGGAACCGCCGGATTGAGCCGACCGGTGTGAGGAACCCCGTGAGCCATGAGCCTCGCGAGCGTACTCGGCGGCAGACGCGGGCGCGCTCCGGAATGATCGGCGGCCGCTACCCGCGGACCGGTACCGAGCCGGTCACCGCCCGGAGCGCGGTGCACCTGCGCCTGCTGCTGAGCGGCGTCTTCCTGCCCCTGTTCGCCGGGGCAGCCGTCCTGTTCGGCGTATGGGCAGCGCACTCCCGAACAGACGGCAGCCCCGACCGTGGTGCTCTGCTCACCCTCGCCTCTCTCTGCGCGGCGGTCACCCTCGTGGCAGCCCTGGACCTGTTGGCCGTGGTTCGCCGACTGCGACGCGAGCGGAGCGCCCGCCAGTGAGTTCAGGCCCGAGCGTCAGGCGCGGTCCAGCAGGAGTGGGCGCGGCCGATTTGGGTCGGCGACCCCGCGAACCGTCACGGCCGGCCATGGCACCGGCGGCCGCTGCGCGTCCCGTGAGGGCGAGCGCGTCGTGGTGGCGTGCGGCCCAGGCCTGCACCGCGGTGTTGACGGCGGGCAACTGGACCATCCTGACCGACAGGGGTCAGAAGCGGGGTGCCGGTTCCGCGTAGCGGAGCAGTACGCCCACGCCCTCGTGCAGCCTCACCTGCTGTTCGGGCACGAGGACGAGCTCGGCCCGGGTGCCGACCAGGGCGCGGGTGAGCACCGCGTCGGCACGCTCCTCGCGGACGTCCTGGAGGCCGTAGGAGCGTAGTTCCTGTTCGGTGAGGGCCAGTTGGCCGGGCTCCTGGCCGGCCCACAGGCGAAGCGGCGACTCGGGGTGGTTGTTGAGGAAGAGGGCCTTGACCCGGCCGCGTTGCAGTGCGGACACGGCTGGGGCAAGGCCTTCGGCCGACGCTCCGCCGTGTGCGCGCTGGGCGAGGAAGGCTGCCAGCAGGGACCGGTCGTGCTCGGCCATGCGTCCGCTGAAGAGGATTTCGAGCCGGTACTCCAGCAGTGCTCGTCCTGGCCGGGACTCGCCGGCGCCCTCCAGGGTGAAGACCCGTCCGCGCAGGGCGGGGGGAAGGCGGCGGACGAGAATGCCGCGGGCCCACACGTCTCCCGCCACGACCACTGCCTCGGCGCCTCGGCGGCGTTCAGCCAGTCGGCCACCGGGATCTCTTCGTCGAGGCGGTGCCCTGGCGTGACCTTGGTCAGGGGCCAATGGCCGATCTCGGCCTCGATCCGCACGGTGCCCGGTGCGTCGGTGGAGTGACGGCCGCTGTAGTGCACGTGCACCACCACGTAAGGGATCTGGGGGGAGTGCTGGACGACCAGGGGCAGGGTGTCCGGCAGCGTTCCGAAGTGCGCGGTGTCCCGTGCGGGTGGGTCGGGCAGTTCGTCCAGCAGGGCCAGCCGGCCGTGCGCGGTGAACACCGCCTGCCCGTGGGTGCCGGGGATGCCGGTGTCGCTGCCCACGGCCTCCGCTGCCGCGGTGAGGGAGTCAGGGTCGGCCCCCTCGGAGGTCGAGGTGGCTCGCAGACGCCGCCAGCGCAGTTCTATGGCGGCGTCGGGATCCTCGATGAGCCTGTCGCGGGAGGTGTCCAGGTAGACCGATGCGAAAGGGCCCGTCTGCTTGTACAGGGGTTCGAGGAAGGAAAGTCTCATGCTCCGCTCCCGAGTGCACTCTCGAACTGCGCGTCCACACCGAAAGGGGTCGGTCAAGGCTCGCGATCACCTCCTGCCGCTTCATGTGAGGTCGTCCAGGCGCCGTTCTGCCCTGGTGAGGGAGCGTCGGCAGCGACTCAGTCCCTTCCAGGGGTCGCCGTACCTGTTCAGGCGCTCGGGGAGGGTGCGCAGCGTCCACCGGCGCGGGCCCAGCCCCGGCTCGTCGAGTTCCTCCCAGTCCAGCGGAGTGGCGACCGGAGCGTGCGGGCGGGCGCGTACGGCGTAGGGGGCGACCGAGGTCTGGGCGTAGGCGTTGCGCTGGGTGTCCAGGTACAGACGGCCCCGGCGCTTGTTCTTGCGCGGCTCGGTGGTCAGCCGGTCGCTGTGGCGTTCCGCGAGCGTGTCGGCGACTCGCCGGGCGAAGTGCCGGGCGGTGTCGAAGTCGGTGCGCCGGTCGAGCAGGACCAGCAGATGCAGGCCGCGGGATCCGGTGGTCATCAGCGCGGGGTGCAGCCCGAGTTCGGTGAGCAGGTCACCCAACTGTCGGGCACTCCACCGTACGGTCTCGAAAGCGTCGCCGTCGCCGTCGCCGTCGGGAGGGTCGAGGTAGAACACCAGGCGGTCCGGACAGTCCAGGCAGTTCGCGGGACTCAGCCACGGGTGCGGCGTGATGCACGCCTGGTTGGCCAGGTAGACCAGGGTGGCCGTGTCGTCGCAGACCGCCATGGTGAGGCTGCCGCCCTCCTTGGGCACCCGAACGGTGTGGATCCAGTCGGGGAAGTAGTCCGGAACGTCCTTGTGGAAGAAGGACGTTCCCTGGTATCCGTCGGGATGGCGTTCCATGGCCAACGGACGGTTCCTCAGGTGGGTCAGCATCGGGCGCGCCACGGTCCGGTAGTAGTCGATCAGTTCGGCCTTGGTGATTCCGTCGTCCGGGAACAGCTCCTTGTCGGAGTTCGACAACGGCACGCTCCGGCCGCCGACCCGGATCGTGTGCTTCGTCTCAGCTCGGGCACTCATGAGCCACATCCACGATGACCGGGTACCCGTGTCGGCACGGATGTCACGCGAGCGCGGTCGTGGACGGACCGTCCCGATGTGTCACTGAGCGTGACCGTCTCGGCGCGCCATGACTCATGACCGTTATGACCGTATTCTCGTCAATGCCGGGTTTAGGTGAATTGCGATTGATGCGAGTGCGAGCGAGGCGAGGCGTGGTGCGGTCCGGCGGGGAACCGACGCCCTGGGGGCGTGCGACCGGCGGGGCAGGGCCCGTCCGTACCCGTGAGCGGTTCCTGGAGGGGGAGGCGGTCGAGGGAGGCGTACGGTCACCGATCCTGGGTTCCTGGCAGCGCTCCCGGTCCCTGGGGCTCTCGCCGGACCAGGCCGATCTCCCCTTCCGGACGGATTTCGATCCGGACAGCAGGCTCGTCCGTGCTGCGATTCCGGTGCTCGACCGGTTGCAGTCCAGATTCGCCGGCAGCCAGATGAACATCTCCGTCGCCGACGCGCGGGGGATCGTCCTCATGCGCCGCTTCGGCGACGCGTCCATGGTCAGAACCCTCCCCGCGTTCCAGCGCGTCCCGGGATTCGTGTTCGCCGAGCGGTACGCCGGAACCAACGGCATCGGTCTCGCGCTGGCGGAGCGTCAACTCATCCGGGTCTACGGCGCCGAGCACTTCGCAGAGCGCTCCCAGGGCAACGCCTGCCGTGCACTTCCCGTCCGCGACCCGCTCAGCGGGCGCATCGAAGGCGTCCTCTGCTTCGGCTATCCGCGCGGCGCCGAGAACCCGGCGCTCGCCACCGTGATCCGCAAGGCGGCCGAGGCCGTCGAACGGCGGCTGCTCGGGCAGAGTTCCATGCGCGAGCGTGCGCTGCTGCGGTCGTACCTGGACGCCCGGGCCGATGCCGCCGCGGGGCCGCACACCCGCATCGGCGTCGACGAGCTGGCCCCCGAGCTGCACCCCGCCGACCGGGCCGTTCTCCTGGACAAGGCCACCGAACTGATCTCCTGCGCACAGCGGGGCGCCGTGGAGCTGCGCCTGTCCGACGGCCGGCGGGTCACGCTCGTGAGCAGGCCGACGACGAGCGCCTCCGGGGTGGAGGGCATCGCCATCGAAGCCGTCCTGACCGGCCCCGCGTCCCGGCCGCCCGGCGCCGTCCCGAGCCGAGCAGACGACGCTGTCGGAAGCGCCCGGCCCGCCGCCCTGTCCTTCCTCCGGCCGCCCCGAGACCGTCCTGTCCTCCTCGTGCCGGACCGTCTCCACGTCGGCCCGGTGCCCGATCGCCGTGCCGGAGCCGCGCCGGCCCAGGGCGGCGCCGACCGTGAGCGGGCCTACCCCGCCTACCCCGCCTACCCCGCAGCCCCCGCCGGGGAGCCGGACCTTCCCGCGGACTCCCGGCCGCTGGCGAGCGGGCTCGTGCTGGTGGGCGAGCCGACGGTGGGGGAGTACGCCCTGGCCGCGCGCCGCCGCCTGGAGCTGCTCTCCGAGGCCAGCGCCCGCATCGGCACGACCCTGGACGTGCGCCGCACGGCCGAGGAACTCGCCGAGACGGCCATTCCACGGCTGGCCGACTTCGTCACCATCGACCTGCCCGAGTCCGTGCTGCGCGGCGAGGAGTCCGCCGACCCCCTCGGCGAGCTGAAGCGTACGGTGGTGCGCGGCATCCGCGACGACCTGCCCTTCAGCCCGGTCGACAAGCGGATCGACTTCGGCCCGACCACGCCGCAGCTGCGCTGCCTGGTCAGCGGGCAGGCGGTGCTGGAACCGGACCTGAAGGTCGCCGCCGACTGGCTCGCCCAGGATCCCGAGCTGACCGGACAGCTGCTGGCCGCCGTCCACTCCCTCATCACCGTCCCCCTGGTCGCCCGCGGCGTCGTCCTGGGCGTCGCCAGCTTCTACCGCTCGCAGGACCCGGCCCCCTTCGGCGACGACGACCGCTCGCTGGCCCAGGAGCTCGCCTCGCGCGCCGCCCTGTCCATGGACAACGCCCGGCAGTACACCCACGAACGCGCCATGGTCCTGGCCCTGCAGCGCAGCCTGCTCCCGCACGAGCTGCCCGATCTGGACGCCGTCGACGTCGCCCACCGCTATCTGCCCGCCGAGTCCGACGTGGGCGGCGACTGGTACGACGTCATCCCCCTCTCCGGCACGCGCGTCGGCCTCTTCGTCGGCGACGTCGTGGGCCACGGCATGCTCTCCGCCGCCACCATGGGGCGCCTGCGCACCGCCGCACGCAGCTTCGCCGAACTCGACTTCCCGCCGGACGAGGTCCTCGCCCATCTCGACAACGTCGTGGGACGCCTGGACCGGGAGGACCCCGAGTCCGAGGACTTCGGCATCATCGGAGCGACCTGTCTGTACGCCGTCTACGACCCGACCACGCAGCAGTGCGCCATGGCCCGCGCCGGCCACCCCCCACCCGCGCTGGTCGGCCCCGACGGCACCGTCTCGTTCCCCGACCTGCCCGCCGGGCCCCCGCTCGGCCTCGGCGGCCTGCCCTTCGAGACGGCCGAGGTCCACCTGCCGGAGGACAGCCAGCTGGTCCTGTACACCGACGGACTCATCGAGGACCGGGACCGCGACGTCGACGAGGTGCTCGACCACCTCCGCGGCGCCCTGGCGCACTCCGAGCACACACCGGACGAGGCCTGCCAGACCGTGCTGGATCTCGTGGCGCCCGACCACCCCTACGACGACATCGCCCTGCTGGTCGCCCGTACCCACGCCGTGGACCGGAACCGGATCGCCACCTGGGACCTGGCCGCCGACCCGGCCCTCGTCGGCGAGGTCCGCGCGGACGCCGTACGACAGCTGGCCGACTGGGGACTCGACGAGACCGCGTTCGCCGCGGAGCTGATCCTCAGCGAGCTGGTCACGAACGCCGTCCGGCACGGCGCCGGGCCCATCCGGGTACGGCTGCTGCACGCCCACAACCTGATCTGCGAGGTCTCCGACACCAGCAACACCGCCCCGCACCTGCGCCGGGCGGCCAGTACCGACGAGGGCGGCCGCGGACTGTTCCTCGTGGCGCAGCTGTCGCAGAGCTGGGGCACCCGCTACACCACCCAGGGCAAGGTCATCTGGGCCGAATGCGCGCTGGACGCGGCCTGACGGCCGACTGACCCGGAATTCCGTGATTTGCCCCGTTAGTATCCTTTGTGCGTATGGGATGAACCAGCCAGGCCGAATCTCCGGAGATGTCCGTGCCCGACGCTCCACCCCTGGTCCGTGTCCGCGGGCTCGGCAAGCGCTTCGGCGGAACCCTCGCGCTGGCCGGGGTCGACCTCGACGTCCGGGCCGGCAGCGTCCTCGCCCTCCTCGGCCCCAACGGCGCCGGAAAGTCCACCCTCATCAAGGTGCTCGCGGGCGTCCACCACGCCGACGCGGGGCAGATCACCGTGGCCGGGCACCCGCTCGGCACCCGGGAAGCCTCCCGCAGCATGTCCTTCATCCACCAGGACCTCGGTCTGGTGGAGTGGATGACGGTCGCCGAGAACATCGCGCTGAGCACCGGATACCCGCGCCGCGCCGGGCTGATCTCCTGGCGGCGCACCAGGGAGCAGTGCGCCGAAGCCCTGCGGATCGTCGCGGCGCATCTCGACCCCGAGGCGACCGTCGCCCAACTGGCCCCGGCCGAACGCTCGTTGGTCGCCATCGCCCGAGCCCTCGCCGCCCGGGCGAAGCTCATCGTCCTCGACGAGCCCACCGCCCGTCTCCCCGCGGTGGACTGCGCCCGGCTCTTCGGCGTCCTGCACGCCCTGCGCGACCGAGGGCACGGCATCCTCTACGTCACCCACCGCCTCGACGAGGTGTACGAGGTCGCCGACACCTTCGCCGTCCTGCGCGACGGCCGCCTGGTCAGCCACGGCCCGGTGGCCGGCCACAGCCCCGCCCGCCTGGTGCGCGACATCGTCGGTGCGGAGCCGACCGACTTCCACCCCGCCGCAGTCCGTGCCGGCGGTCCGGCCGTCCTGACCCTCGACCGTGTCCGCACCCCTGGCGTGGGACCGGTCAGCCTGGAACTCGCGGCCGGCGAAGTCCTGGGCCTGGTCGGCCTGACGGGCGCCGGACACACGGACCTGGGCCGGGCCCTCGCCGGCACCAGGCCGATCCTCGCCGGGCGGGTGCTCCTCGGCGGCCGGCCCTACCACCCCCGCACCGTCGCGGACGCCGTACGCCTCGGCGTCGGCCTCGTCTGTGCCGACCGCCAACGGGAGGGCTGCGCCGCCGAACTGACGGTACGGGAGAACCTCCTGGCCAACCCCAGCGCGGGCGGCCGGCCGACGTCGCGCTGGATCAGCCCCGGCCAGGAACGTGCCTACGCCACCGCCCTGATCGACCGCTTCTCGGTGCGTCCGCGCGACAGCGAGGCCCCCATCGCCGTCCTGTCCGGCGGCAACCAGCAGAAGGTCATGATCGGCCGGTGGCTGCGCGCGGGCCTGCGTCTGCTGATCCTCGAGGAGCCGACGGCGAGCGTGGACATCGGCGCCCGCACCACGGTCTACCGCCTGCTCGACCAGGCCCTCGCCGCCGGCCTCGGGGCCCTGCTCGTCTCCACCGACTTCGAGGAGGTCACCCGTGTCTGCGGACGCGCGCTGGTCTTCGTCCGCGGATCCCTGACGGCCGAGCTGAGCGGTGCGGGCCTGACGGTCTCCGGGCTCACCCGAGCCGCCTCCGCCCTGCCCGAGTCCGGATCCGCGACCACCTCGTGACCGCCTCGCCCGCCCCGCCCCGGCCGCCCCGGCACCGACCCGGCGGCCACCTCGCCGCCGCCTACGGCCTCCTGGCCCTGACAGCCCTGCTCTTCCTGGTCTTCTCCCTCGCCCTGCCCCGCACCTTCCCCACCCGGGAGACCATCGACTCGATCCTGTCCACCCAGTCGATCCCGGCCATCCTGGCGCTCGCCGCCATGGTCCCCATCGTCACCCGGGCGTTCGACCTCTCCATCGGCTACGTCCTCGGTCTCGCGCACGTCATGGTGCTGCAGCTCATCGTCGACGCACACTGGCCGTGGCCGCTCGCCTGCCTCGTGGTACTTGTCGGAGCGGGCGTCGTGGGCGTCCTCAACGGCGTCATCGTCGAGTTCGGGCAGATCGACTCCTTCATCGCCACGCTCGGAACCGGCAGCATGCTGTACGCCGTGACCGGATGGGTCACCGGCGGTGCCCGCATCGTCCCCGGACCCCGAGGACTCCCCACGGGCTTCACCGACCTCTACGACTCCACGTTCCTCGGCCTGCCCGTACCCGCCCTCTACGTGCTGGCCCTCGCAGCCGCCCTCTGGCTGGTCCTGGAGCGGCTGCCGCTCGGCCGCAGTCTCTACGTCGTCGGATCCAACCCGCGCGCCGCCGACCTGCTCGGCATTCCGACCCGCAAGTACACCGTCTACGCCTTCACCGCGTCGGGGCTGATCACCGGCTTCGCCGGGGTCCTCCTCGCGGCCCAACTGCAGGTCGGCAACCCGAGCGTCGGCCTGGACTACCTGCTGCCCGCCTTCGCGGGCGCCCTGCTCGGCTCCACGGCCGTCAAACCCGGCCGCCCCAACGCCCTGGGCACGCTCGTCGCCGTCGCGGTGCTGGCCGTCGGCCTCACCGGCATCGCTCAGCTGGGCGGCGACTTCTGGACGACCCCGCTGTTCTACGGCGGGACCCTGCTCCTCGCCGTCGGCCTGGCGGGCTACTCCGCTCGCCGCCGCCTGCGCACCGGCACCGCGGCCGCCGGCGACCTGCCCTCCGCGCCGCCCCCACCCCCGTGATCGCGCCGCTTCTGCGAGGAGTTCCTGTGCACGGCACCCGCAAGGCCACCCGCGGCCTCGTCAAGGCCCGGTACACCGCCGCAGCCCTGCTGGCAGCGGCGGCAGCCACCCTGGCCGGCTGCGCACACGGCTCCTCGGACGTGCAGGGAGGCGCCACCACCGGCCCGGCCGGCTGCCCCGCGGTTCACGCCAGGGCGCGGGCCGCGGTGGAACAGGCGGAGAAGACGGACATGCCCTGGGGCGGGCCCACGAACGGCCCCAGGGCGGTGTCCGGCAAGAACATCGTCTTCGTCGCCCAGACCATGACCAATCCCGGAGTCGCGGGCGCCGCGAAGGGCGTACGGGAAGCCGCGCGCGTCATCGGCTGGAAGGTCCGGGTGATCGACGGCGGAGGCACCCCCGCCGGCATCCAGGCGGCCATGAGCCAGGCCGTGACCCTCAAACCCTCGGGCATCGTCATCGGAGGCTTCGACCCCAACTCGACCTCCCAGCAGGTCGCCCGGGCCGACGCGCAACACATCCCGCTCGTCGGCTGGCACGCGCTCGCCGCCCCCGGCCCCAGTCGCCGCCCCCCGCTGTTCACCAATGTCACGACCCGCGTCGAGGACGTGGCGGCCATCAGCGCGCAGTGGGTCATCGCGGACTCCGACGGCCACGCCGGGGTCGTGCTCATCACCGACGCCTCGATCCCGTTCGCCAAGGACAAGTCCGAGCTGATCCGCAAGGAGCTCGCCACCTGCCCGAGCGTGCGGCTGCTCGCGTACGCGAACATCCCCATCGCGGACGCGAGCAGCCGTACCCCGCGCGAGGTCTCGTCGCTCCTCTCCCGCTTCCGGAGCAGGTGGACGCACTCCGTCGCCATCAACGACCTGTACTTCGCCGATGCCGCCCCGGCCTTCCGGGCCGCCGGACTGAAGGGATCCGGCCCGCCCTTCAACATCGGTGCCGGCGACGGCGACCCGTCCGCCTTCCAGCGCGTGGAGACCCGGCAGTATCAGGCGGCCACGGTCCCCGAGCCGCTGTCCCTGCAGGGCTGGCAGATCATCGACGAGTTCAACCGCGCCTACGCGGGGCGGCCCGCCAGCGGCTATGTCGCCCCCGTCCACCTGGCCACGGCGGCCAACAGCGACGCCACCACGGCCTGGGACCCACCGGGTTACCGGGACGGCTACCGAAGGATCTGGGGCCGGTGACCGGTGCCGCCTCGTGCGGGGACCGTCACTCCGACTCCGTCACCGTCCGGTACGCCTCGTGGCGTACATCGGGATGCGCGTGCCCGCGGAGCAGGCGCAGCAGTGACCGCCACTTCTCCGGCCAGTCGAGGCTGCCGCCCGTAGCGGTGACCAGCGCGGTCGCCAGGAGACCGGAGGCGGCACCGCCGTCCCGGGCCAGCCGGTCGGCCGCCGCCAGAAGGGGCCCGGTGTCCTGCGGCAGCGTGTGGCGCGCCCAGGAACCCCGCAACTGGCCGGCGGTCTGTACCGCGACGGTCACCCCGGCGTCCTCCAAGGCGTGCGCCAGGTCCCGCAGACGTCCCAGGAGCACGTCCGGCTCCGAGGCGGGGTCGACCATCCGGCGCAGCAGGTCCGCGCGTTCGGCCGTCAGCAGCGGTTCCGGCGCCAGCTGTCCGACGAGCGCCGCGAGCAGTTCCGGTGGCTCGGACACGCCGGGACCCAGTGACAGCAGCGTTCGCAGCCGCTGCAGGGCGGGTACATCCCGGTGCTCCAGCGCGTCGCTGCCGCCCTCGGGTTCGTGCATGGCCGCCATCAGCGTGGCCACCGCGCCGTGGAACACGCTGCCCGGTGCCGTACCTCCCACGGGATGCGGGAGGTCGGACATGGCCAGGTCGCGCAGCATCCATGCCGCGTACTGCCAGTGCTTACGGCTGCCGAGATCGCAGACCGTACGGGAGATCCGGTCGGCCAGTCCGGGGGCGAAACGGGTCCACACGCCCACGGCCCGCAGGGTGCCGTAGCCCGCGAAGCCGTCGACCGACGCGAGGCACGCGTCGTATGCCGCGTCGACCAGGGCGGCGTACGGGCGGCGGTGTGTCTCGGCCAGCTCCCAGGGGCCGACGTGCAGGAACGCCGCCAGCACGGCGGGGGCGTCGTCGCGTGCGGCGTCCCGGAGGAGGTCCCAGGCCTCGGGCGTACCGAGCAGCGGCGGCAGTGCGCCGGCGACGGCCGCCCGCACGTCCGGGTGGCGGTCGGGTGCGTGAAAGGCACGAGCCAGCAGAGTCACGGCCTGCCGCGGAGGCAGGAAGCGGGCGGCCAGCCGTACGGCCTCCTTGCGGGAGGTCACCTTCGCGGCCCGCTCACCGGTCAGCAACGGGCCCAGCTGCAGGGCGAGTTCGGACGAGGCGGTGAAGCGTGCGGCACGTTCCGCCGCGTACACCGCGACCCGCGCCCGGTCGCCGCCGGCCTGCTCCAGCAGCACCGGCAGCGCCTGTTGCGGCCGGTCGGTCCAGGGCAGCGCGGCGAGCGCCGCTTCGGCGACGACCGTCTCACCGTCGTCCTTGTACCGCATCGCAAGGGCAGAGCCCAGCTCCGGGATCGGTGCGGCGGCGCGGATCACCGCGGCCCGGTCGTCGAGCGGGAGCGAGCCGTCCGCGGCTGCCTGTCCGGCGAGCCGTGCCGCGGCCTGCTGCTGGCGGGGCAGCCAGCGGTCGCTGTCTGCGAGGTCCGGCAGCGGGCGCCGGGAGCCGGGCACCAGGAAGCGGCCGTACGGCGCGGTGTCGTCGAGCAGGGCGTCCAGCAGATCCGTACGCCGCCGGGCCACCACCTGCCGTACGGACGGGAGGACGACCGCCGACGGTTCGCGCGCGATGATCTCGGCGACCCGTTCGTCTCGGGTGGCCGGTGTGGCGAGCCACCGGGCCGCGGCCGCCTCGAAGATGTCGTCGTCGCCGCGTTCCAGGGCCCTGGCCAGCATGTCCTGCAGTTCCGGGACCAGCCGGGCACGGGGACCGAAGGCGTCGGCCAGGCCCAGCAGCAGCCGGAAGTCGGCCCGCCCGACCGCGGCTTCGAGCCACGGGCGCAGCGCCCCGAACACCTCGTGCTCCTGGCCGCGGCGCAGGATCCGGTGCAGCGGACCGAAGTCGGGCACACCGGCCCGGGCCGTGATCCGCTCCAGGGTGCGCAGCGCCCAGGGCCGCAGCGCCGACTCGCCGTCCGTGGCGTACTCGGCCAGGACCCGACCGGCGAGCGTGCGCACCGCCGTCAGGGTGTCCACCGAACAGTCCCGGGCCTCCAGGGCGTCGACCGCGATCCGGTCCAGCAGCGGGGCGTGGTCGGAGCCGAACAGCCGCGGGCGCGCCGCGGCGAGTGCGCGCAGCGCCGCGGCGCGCACCGGATCCTGGTCGTTGCGCAGACGCCCCGCCGCGGTCAGCACCTCGGTGAGCGTCCCGCGGCCGCCGTCGCGGGCGGCGGCTTCCACGAGCAGGCGCCAGGCGACGGCCCGGTCGTCGGCGTCGGGCCGGCGGACCGCGGCGAGCAGCGCGGAGCGCGCCTCGTCGAACGGGCCGTGGGCTAGGGTGTCCAGGTCGTCCGCCCACCAATTGTCGCCGGTGGCCTCGGCCACCACCCGCCGTACCTCCGCCCAGCGGCGTTCGCGGGGCAGCAGGTCGAGTACGGCCAGAACCGGCTCCCCGGGTGCCCCGTCGGCGATCACCGTGTCGAGGAACGCCGGCCGGCGGCCGGGGGCCATGGCCTTCAGCAGCGCGGCGAAGCGGTCACCGCGGCGCAGCCAGTGCCGGCCGAGCGCGGGCAGCGACGCGGGCTCGGCCCGTACCAGCCTGCGGAGCACGCCCGGCGGCGGCACCGGTTCGTAACGCTGTTCGCTGCGGTCGGGGGAGGTGATCCAGCGGACCACCCGCTCGGCGTCGGCGGTGACCAGGGGGCCGAGCCCGCGGTTCAGCGCCAACGGCAGGCTGAGGGGTCCGTACCGCTCCAGCAGGGTCAGCACCCGCTCGGGGCGCAGCGGCGCCAGCACCGCGATCGTGGTGGCGTGCAGGCGCCACCACTCCTCGCGCTGCTGTCCGCGGGCACGGTCGGCCAGGGCCGCCTCGGCGTGGTCCAGCACGGGGTCGGGGTGCCGACGCGCGAGCCGCGCCCAGCCGTCCACGGCGTGCGCGAGCGCGGGCAGCTGCTCCGACACGAACGGGGTGGAGCAGGCCGGCAGCAGGCGCGCGGCCTCGGCGTCACCCCACTCCGCGCGCAGTCGTACGACCAGCCGCTCGGCGAGCGCGGTACGGCCACCGCAGGAGATCAGACGTGCCAGGCGGTACCGCAGGGCGGCCGGTGCGTCGTCGTACGCCGCCTCCACCGCCTCGTCCGGCACGGGCAGGACGCGGGCGGCCCGCAGGGCGTATCCGGCGACGACCGGGTCGGGGTCGGCCAGCCGTGCGGCGAGGAAGCCGACGTCCTGTCCGGCGAAGGCGGCCAGCGCCGCGACCCGCCGCTCGTACGAGCCGCGCGCGTCCAGGTCGGAGAGCAGCGGGGCGAGTTGCTTCCTGTCCGCCAGTCCGTGTGCGGTTCGCGCGGTGTGGGAGAGGCGGGCCGGGAACGAGAGTGGTTCGAGCGCGGAGAGGAGATGGTCCGCGGTGATCTGCATGCGCAGATTGTGCCTGGTCGGATCCGCGCATGCGATCGAATATGCGGTGCGGCAGGAGTGTCCCGAGGACGGGTGGCATGATGGTTGATATGTCAACTATTGATGTGCTGTCCGCGCGGGACGTGCCCCTGGGCGGACCGAGGGCTCTGCTCGTACGTCGGACGCTGCCTCAGCGGGCCCGGACGCTGATCGGAGCCTGGTGCTTCGCCGATCACTACGGCCCCGTCGACGTCACCGTGACCCGCGGCATGGACGTCCCTCCTCATCCGCACACCGGCCTGCAGACCGTGAGCTGGCTGTTCAGTGGGGAGATCGAGCATCGCGACAGCATCGGCACCCACGCCCTCGTACGGCCGGGCGAGATGAACCTCATGACGGGCGGGTTCGGCATCTGCCACTCGGAGGTCTCCACGCCGCGCACCACCGTGCTCCACGGCGTCCAGCTGTGGGTGGCGCTGCCCGAACAGCACCGCAACGCCGAACGCGACTTCCAGCACCACGTGCCCGAACCCGTGCGCGTCGACGGGGCGGAGATCAGGGTCTTCCTGGGCTCACTCGCCGAAGACACCTCTCCGGTGCGGACCTTCACCCCTCTGCTCGGCGCCGAGATCGTCCTCGAACCGGGTGCGACGATCACCCTCGCCGTGGACACCGGCTTCGAGCACGGCCTTCTCGTGGACAGCGGGGACGTCCGGCTGGCCGGCACCGTGCTGCGCCCCGCCGAACTCGGCTATGCGCCCCCCGGCGTCGACGCCCTGACGCTGGTCAACGAGTCGGACGTCCCGGCACGGGCGATCCTGCTCGGCGGTCCTCCGTTCGAGGAGGAGATCGTCATCTGGTGGAACTTCATCGGGCGCAGCCATGAGGACATCGTCCGTGCCCGAGCGGACTGGGAGGCCTCGTCCGACCGCTTCGGCGCCGTCGAGGGGTACCCGGGGAGCCGGCTGCCCGCACCCGCCCTGCCGAACGCCGTCATCACGCCGCGCGGGAACCCGCCGCGCAGCTGACCTCCATCCTTGCGCGGAGATTGCCGAGAGAGGGCCGGACCAGCCGTACGCGACGGCTGGTCCGGCCCCTTGGACGGGGCGGGCTACCCGTTGCCGGTCACTGCGCCGGGAGCTGCCACCACGCGGCCGACGCGTCGCGCAGGGTGTTGGTGCCGCAGTGCACCTCGCCCATGCCGAGGTGGTACGTGTAGTAGTCGTCGATGTACGACACCTTCAGACCGGCCTGCCGGTACGTGGCGTTGACCGCCTGCGTGAAGATGTCCTTGCCGTCGATGACGGGTCCCCACTGGCGCGGGGCCAGGTAGCGGTCGCGGCCGAGGAGCACGCCGTTGACCGCTCCGGGGACGTACGCGCTGGTCGTCACCGTCGCGCGGGCAGCGGATCCCTTCCGGGCGAACCACTTCTGCCGGCCGTGTTCCTTGAGCATGCCCGCGAGGGGCGAGCCGGCGCCCATGCGCGTCAGGCGGGGTACGGGGACGGCCCGTCCGCGGCCGGCCGACGCCGCCGAGTCGCGCGTGTACAGGGCGGGCACCCGGACGATCTCACCGTCGGTGATGCCGGTCTCCCGCTTCAGGACCTCCAGGTTGGCCGCGATGCGCTTGGCCGCCATCTCGTTGTCTGCCACCAGGTGCCGGGAGGCGAGCGCCTGGTCGATGGTCTCCTTCGGAGCCGGTACGCCGCTCAGGCCCGGGACGGAGAACATCTTCGTCCTGCCGTGGCCGTCGCGCTGGGCGTCACGCAGCAGCCGCAGCCCGGCCTTCGGGTCGGCGACGCCGATCCGCCAGCCGCGCGGGGTGTCGGCCGGCAGGAACTGCACGAACTCGTCGACGTGACCGACGCTCAGCCAGGAGGTGTCCAGCAGCAGCGGGTCCTGCAGGCCCTGCGAGGTGAGCAGGGTGCGCATCGCCTTCGACGGGCGCGCCCCGCTGTCCTTGCGGTGGCCCATGATGATGCGTCCGGCAGGGAACGAACGCCCGCCGTGCGCGTAGGGCGGGATGGTCTCCAGGTTGCCCATGGAGTTGAGCGACCAGTCGTCCGGGCGGGCCCGGTCGGTGACCTGGACGACGCCGATGTTCCGGCCGCGCACCTTCTCGAACAGCTCCCGGCCCGACTCCCGGTCCAGCTGGGCGGAGCGCAGCAGCACCCGTATCACGTGCCGCCGGCCGTCCGGACCGGTCATGCTGACGTAGGCCGGCTCCACGAAGTCCTGCGCCCACGGGTCTCCGTACTTGTCGAAGGTGACCAGCGGCTTGGTGATGCCGGCCTTGGTGACCTCCTTCGCCAGGTCCTTGACGAACTTGCGCTGCAGGCGCCCGTACTCGCCCCCGCCCCGGACCTTGGTGACCATCACCTGTTGGGCGTCCTGAAGGTGATGCTGTGTCAGTAGCGGTGCGACCCGCAGGGTGACCGAGTCGGAGGTGGACCCGCCGGCGGACGTCACCGTCAGGCGGATCACCGCACGGCCGTCCCACTGCGCGCTGTCCCGGATCACGTCGGTGGCCTCGACGCCGAACTCCACACCGGAGCGCAGCTCGGCCGCGGTCAGCCGGGTCCGCGGCGTGACCAGGACCCAGTTGCCGGAACGCTTCAGGAAGACGTGGGTGTGCTTGGCTCCAGCGGTGACCTTCAGGCTGCCCTCGGCGTCCGCCGGAAGGTCCGGCACGGGCACGGAGCGGACCCGGGCGAGGTCGGCGGCGTCCGCGGTGCCGTTGACCAACTTGTCGGCGGCGTCGTTGCACGCGGCCAGCTCGGCGTCGGACAGCTTTCTGCCGCCGGGACCGGTGACCGGGCACCGCTTGGTGTCGTCGTCGAGGTTGGGCAGATAGACCGCTCCGCGTCCGACGGACCAGGAGTCCTCACCCGTCTCGTCGGTGCTGCCGGTGATGTCGACCTGCCCGTCACGGTTCACGTCCGCGCGCAGATCGGCGCGGGGCTGGGGCACGGAGGCGGTGGCGCTCGGTGCGGCCAGTACGGTTCCGGCCGCGGCGAGGGCGAGGATGACGGGTCCGGCAGGGTGCAGGCGTATGCGTGCACGTGAACGCACAGCGTGTTCCTCTCCATTGGGGGGTTTCGCTGTGCAAGAGGAGGAATACGAGCTGTGCGTTCACCGTGAGTCGCGTACCTGGCCGGACGGCGGCGGCCCGTCACGCATTCGATGCGTGACGGGCCGCGGGTTTGTCCGGTGTGTGCCGCTACGGTCCTGATCGGCGGTCCGGTGTCTCGGAGGTGGACTTGTCCTTGCGGGGCAGGGCGATCGCCTCTTGGTCGTCGAGGATGTGATCGCCGTAGAGGTCCTGTAGCCAGTTGGTCTGGTAGATGGTGTCGAGGTAGCGCTCACCGAGGTCGGGAGCGATGGCCACCGCGGTGAGACCGCGTGCGTCCTGCCGGGACAGCCACTCCGTCGCGCCGCTGACCACCGTCCCCGTGGAGCCGCCGAACAGGAAGCCGCGCCTGGCCATGCGGTGACAGGTGCGGATGGTGTCCGCCTCCTCCACCCTGATGACCTCGTCCACGAAGGACTCGTCGAGCAGCGGGGGAACCATGCTCATGCCCAGGCCGGGGATCATCCGGCGGCCCGGCTTGCCGCCGAAGGCCACCGAGCCCACGCTGTCGACGGCGACGATCCGTACCGGCCGGTGCCACTGCCGGAAGTAGCGGGCGCAGCCCATCAGGGTCCCGGCGGTGCCCGCCCCGACGAACAGTACGTCCAGGCGCGGGAAGTGGGTGGCGATCTCCGGTGCGGTCGTGCGGTAGTGGGCCCGCCAGTTGCCCGCGTTGGTGTACTGGCTGAGCCACACGTACCGGTTGTCGGACGCGCACAGCGCGCGGACGTACTCGATCCGGGTGCCCAGGAAACCGCCGTTCGCGTCCAGGTCGGCCACGACGTGCACCTGGCTGCCGAGCGCCTCCATCAGGAGCCGGGTCGACAGGTTGCAGCGGGAGTCCGTGACACACAGGAACTGGTAGCCCTTGCTCGCGGCGATCATGCTGAGCGCCACGCCCAGGTTCCCGGAGGACGACTCGACGATAATGGAATCCGGCGTCAGGATTCCGTCCCGCTCGGCGCTCTCCACCATCTCGTTCGCGGCCTTCAACTTGATGGAGCCGGCGAAGTTGAAGCCCTCGCACTTCAGGTAGAGGGAGCATCCGAAGATCGACTCGAGGTCGACGAAGAGACAGCCTTCGTTGAAGTCATGGGGAGCGGATACTACGGGCACGTTGGGCCTCCTGGTGCCAGGGCTGAGGACAACGCCTCAGCCGAACCGGCGCAGGTCGTGGAAGAAGTCTTCGATGAGGCGGAGGTTGCCCGCCCCGGCTGCTTCGTCGTAGACGTATTTGCCGACGGCGAGATCGAGCACGCCCAGTCCGAAGGGCGAGAAGATCACTGGGCGGTCGTGCGGCGGGGCGGCTCGTCCGAGCATCACGTCGTTGAGCGTGCCGTTCAGGAAGTCGCGGTTGCCGGTGCGTTGCTCGACCAGGTGGGGGGACGTGTCGGCCTTCAGGCAGTGCTCGACGTCGTCCACGAAGTTCGCGGAGGCGAGCAGGACCTCGGGGGAGAGGTCGCGCAGGGAGATGTGCAGCACCAGCGGGTTGTGGTCGAACCAGGCCGGGGAGGTGACGTGGGGTTCGCCGGCGATGGTCGCGAAGACCACGAGGTCGCTGGAGCAGATGAGGTCCTCGGCGCTGTCGTGGACGACGATCTCCGCGGTGGTTCCGGCCTGCCGCAGGTAGCCGCAGAACCCGGCGGTGCTCTCGGCGGACAGGTCGTGCACGCCGATCGTGTCGAAGGTCCAGTCGGTGCCGGCCAGGAAGGTGTGGATGTAGCGGGCGATCAGCCCGGTGCCGAAGAAGCCGATCCGGGTGGGGCGGGGCCGGTCCCGGCTGAGCCAGTCGGCGGCCAGCGCGGCGGACGCGGCGGTCCGGGTCGCGCTGATGACGGAGCTCTCCAGACAGGCGAACGGGTAGCCCGTCCCGGGGTCGTTGAGGATCAGGACCGCGGAGGCCCGGGGCAGTCCGGCCCGCACGTTGTCCGGAAAGCTGGAGATCCACTTCACCCCGTCCACATGCACCGAACCGCCGACGGAGGCGGGCAGCGCGATGATCCGCGCGCTGGGCCGGTCGGGGAAACGCAGGAAGTAGGAGGGCGGGTTGACCGAGTCCCCGGCGCCGTGCAGCCGGTAGGTGGCCTCGACCAGCTCCACGATCTGCTTCTCGCGCCCGCTGAGCGCCTGTTGCGCCTGCGCACCGGAGATCACCGCGAACGTCGGCGCCGGGACCCCGTCGGGGTGGGTCCGCCGGGTGGCGGTGGACGACAGTTGGGTCATCGCTCGCTCGCCTCCGAGGTCGGCCAGCAGTCGGCCAGGCGGCGCGGCTCGGCCATGCCGACCAGCACCTGCCGCTCTCCGGTGAAGGGCTCTCTGCTGTGGGCGGTGCGCAGGTTGTCGACCAGCATCAGGTCGCCGGTCTGCCAGGGCTCGCGCCGGGTGTGCTGTTCGTAGGTGGTGTTGAGCAGCTCGACGACGTCCTCGCCGATCGGGGTGCCGTCGCCGTAGCGGGTGTTGAACGGCAGTCCGTCCGCGCCGTACTCGTCCACCAGGTACTCGCGCACCTCCGGGGCCAGCGTCCACTCGTTGAGGAAGGCGATCTGGTTGAACCAGCAGCGCCGGCCGGTGAGCGGGTGCCGCACGACCGCGCTGCGGCGCTGCTCGGTGCGCAGGGAGCCGTCGGGCTGCCAGGCGAAGTCGATGGCGTGGGCGCGGCAGTAGCGCTCGATCCCGGCGGGGTCGTCGGTGCCGAACGACTCCGTCAGGGAGGCGCCGATCTCGTCGTTGTAGGTGCGGGTCAGCAGCCAGCCCTCACGTTCGAACCGTTCCGTCAGCGCGGTGGGCAGCGCCTGGAGCATCTGTTCCGCGTCGGCCACCGCGGTCGCCCCGCCCTCGCCGGGCGCGGTCAGACACGCGAACAGCATCAGGCCGGGAACCTCCAGCCGGTAACTCAGCTCGTGGTGCATGCACATCGGCTGGTTGGCCGGCCAGGCCGTGGAGGAGTACAGCCCCGGGCCGTACGCCTCACGAGGGGCGAACGCCTCCTGCTCCGGCAGCAGAGCGCCGGCCAGCCCCGCGAAGACGGCACCGACCTGGGACACGTCCCGCAGCCCCAGTCCGCGGACGAGGAGCGCCCCGTGCTCGGTGACCTGCGCATGCAGCGACTCGCGGTACTGGGCCGCCCAACTCGCCGTGTCACCGGGCGACTCGACGTGCAGGATCGCGGGTCTGTCCGGCCGCAGCTCCACATCGAGGGGTGCTGCCAGAGGTGAGGACGACATCTCGGTTTCCCTTCGGTTGCCCGTCTGGAGGCTCTGCGTGGCTCAGGAGGAGGCCAGCGGAGCCACGACACCCAGGACGGCCTGTGCTGCCTCGGCCGGACGGGTGCGCGTGAAGTAGTGGCCGCCGTCGGCCAGCTCGTGCAGATCCACGTGCTCGGCCAGGAGCAGCCAGTCCCGGTAGTGGTGGGCGTGGCCTGCCGTGTGCGGATCGTCGGTGGCGACGACCACCGAGACCGGCACGGACAGCTTCACCGGCGGCGGCCCGTCCAGCGCGGCGCAGAAGTAGCGGTGCGCGGACACGCAGTCGTGCAGGTAGGCGGCACCGATGTGCTCGGCGTGCTGCGCGTTCAGCTCCGCGAGTTCGGTGTAGCCGCTGTCCGCGGTCAGCCGTGCGGCGATCTCGGCGTTGCTCCGGCTCGTCAGTTCGCCGACGGCGGCGTACCGGTCGGCGGCGGTGCCGAGCAACTGCGCGCCTAGGAACACGCGCAGCACCTCCACACCCTGCTCCTGGAGTTTCCTGGCCGTCTCCAACGCCGGTGCGGTGCCCGACGAGTGGCCCCACAGCAGGACCCGGGTCAGGCCACGCGCGGTGATCTCGGCGGCGACCCGCTCGGCCACCTGCTCGATCGCCGCGAACGGCTCGGGGTGCGCGGCCAGGTCGTGACCGGGCAGGTCCACCGCGAGGACCGCCATGCCGCGGCCCGCCAACGCGCTCGCCATCGGCTGGTAGTTGACCGCGTTGCCGCCCGCGTAGGGGAAGCACACCAGTGCGCACTCCTTCGCACCGCCGCCCGCGGTCAGCGGCTGCAGCAGCTCCGGGTGGCGCCGGGGCGTGCCGTCGAGGAGGGCCGCCAGATCGGCGAGCACCGGATGCCGGGTGATGTCCTTCAGGGACACCGCGCGGTCCAGCGCGAGGGTGAGTTTGACCGCCGTCAGGGAGGTGCCCCCGGCGTCGAAGAAGTGGTCCTCGCGGCCGATCCGGTCCTCGGGGACTCCCAGCAGATCGGCCCAGACCGCCGCCAGCTTCCGCTCGGTCGGGGTGAGCGGGGTGCTCTCGTCCTCGCCGGGCACGGCAGGCTCCGGCTGCGCGGCCAGGGCGGTGAGCGCCTTCCGGTCGATCTTGCCGTTGGCGGTCAGCGGCAGGCCGGCCTGCCAGTGGAAGGCCGAGGGGACCATGTAGGCGGGCAGGACCGCACCCAGCGCTTCGCGCAGTACGTCGGCCTCCAGGCGGCGGCCCGTGTAGAACGCGATCAGGTGTTTGCTCTGGCCGGCCCGCTCGGCGACGACCACCGCACCGTCGCGCACCCCGGGGACCCGCAGCAGCGCGTTCTCGATCTCGCCGATCTCGATACGGAAGCCGCGGATCTTGACCTGGTTGTCCCGGCGGCCGAGGAACTCCAGCTTGCCGCCCGGGTGCCAGCGCCCCCAGTCACCCCCGAGATAGAGCCGCTCACCCGGCCGGAACGGGTCCTCGCGATAGGCCTCACGGGTCCGCTCGGGATCGTTCACGTACCCCCGGCCCACACAGACGCCGGAGAAGGCGATCAGACCCGGGGCGCCCAGCGGTACCAACGACAGATGCTCGTCCACGACTCGGACATGCACGTTGTTGACCGCACGCCCCAGCAGAACCCGCTCGGGCACGGTGTCCATGACCTCGTGGTTGGTGTCGTCCGAAGTCTCGGTCAGCCCATAGGCGTTGACCAGCCTGATCCCCGGCTGGATCGCGAACCAGCGCTGGACCAGCTCCCGTTTCAACGCCTCACCGGTCACCGACACACACCGCAGGTCCGGCAGCGCGCGGGGATGCTGCTCCAGGTACGAGACCACGACCTCCAGATAGGAGGGCACGACCTGCGCCACACCGGCCCGGCCGCCGACCAGCGTGTCGACGAACCGCTCCACGTCCACGATCACGTCCTGGCCGACCAGCAGCGTCCGCCCGCCCACCAGCAGCGAGGACACCAGCTGCCACAGCGAGATGTCGAAGCACTGCGGGGCCGTCTGCGCCACCACGCAGCCCTCGCCGATCCCCAAGTCGTCGATCTTGGCGTGGAGATGGTTGAGCATGCCCGCGTGCTCGCACATCGCCCCCTTCGGCTCGCCGGTGGAGCCGGACGTGAAGTAGATGTAGGCCAGCTGGCCGGCGTCGACCCGCACGCCGACGTCACCGTCGGCGTGCCCTTCCGCGTACGCCTCCTCGATCAGCAGCTTCTCGACGCCGGGCAGGGCGGCCAGCGCCTGGTCGAGGGTGTGGGTGCTGCCGGATTCGGTCAGGACCAGCCGGCATCCCGCGCGCGACAACGTTGCCACGATGCGGTCGGCCGGGAAGTGCGGCTCGATCGGCAGGTACGCGCCGCCCGCCTTGAACACCGCGAGGGTGGCGGCCATCCAGTCGAGGTTGCGCTCGGTGACCACGGCCACCACGTCTTCGCGGCCCAGCCCCCGCTGCAGCAGGGCCCGCGCCAACCGGTTCGCGCGCGCGTTGAGTTCTGCGTACGTCCACTCCTGCTCGCCGTACACGGCCGCCACCGCTTCCGGATGCGCCCGTACCCGCTGCTCGAACAGTTCGTGTGCGCGCGCGTCCGGCAGCTCCCGGCGGGGTCCGGACAGCTCTTCGAGCTGCTCCTGCACCTCGTCGTCCGACAGCAGGCTCTGCCGCGCGTGCTCGGCGTCCACGTCGGCCGTCATCAGCCGCAGCGCCGCCAGGTGGTAGCCGCCGATCCGGGCCGCACTCGTGGCGTCCAGGACGTCGGTGCGGTACCGGAGCCGCAGCCTCAGCCGCCCGTCCCGGTCGGACCAGCGCACCTGCAGCACGCCGTCGTCGACCAGCGTGTTCTCGGCACCTCCCCGGGGACCGAACACGACCTCGTACGACGGCTCAGCCGTTCCCAGCTCCCGGCACAGCTCGTCCACCGGGAACTCCCGGTGCGCCAGCAGCTCCGCCTCGGCGTGCTGAGCGGTCGACACCAGTGCGCGCCAGGACCCGGGGGGAACCGACAGGCGGCACGGCAGCGGCTCGCCCCGCACCCCGGCGGCGTACCCCGTCACCACGTCCTGCTCGCCGGACAGCGCGGCCAGCACCTTGGCGTGCGCGGCCAGCAGCAGTGCGCTGACCGGTACGGCCAGGTGCCGCACCAGCCCACGGGCCGCGTCCGCCACGTCGTCCGGCACCGACACCTCGTGCTCGGCCGTTCCGGGAACCGGCTCCCGAACCCACCGTGGCACCGCGGTCGTACCGCCGGCGGCCAGCACACGGCTCCAGAACTCCCGGTCCGCTTCCACGCGCGCTCCCATCGAATGACCTCCCTCAACTCACGGTCGACGCGGAGGCGTCGGCCGATGAGGGTGATGTTGTCCGGTCGCAGCCGCAGAGCTGTTCGGCGGCATCCGGCATGTCCACGGCGGGGTTGCCGCCCCACCGTGCGTGGGCGGGGACCTCCTCGCCCTTCATGAGGAAGGAGTCGGGTGCGAGCACGGCACCGTCGTCCATCGTCACGCCGTAGTGCACATGGGCGCCGACGCCCAGCGTGCAGCCGGAGCCGAGCGTGGTGCCGTCGGACTTGAAGGTGCCGTCCTCCTGCGAGTGGCACTGGATCTTGCTCCCCGCGTTGAGGGTGCAGTCGTCGCCGATGGTGGCGAGCGTCCGCTCCGTCAGGTAGCAGCCGTCGTCGAACACCCTGCTGCCGATGCGAACGCCCAGCAGCCGCCAGACCAGGCTCTTGAACGGGGTTCCGTTGAAGATGTTGAGGTACTCGTCCGGCACCTTCCACAGGCGCTCGTGCCACCAGAAGTAGGGGTCGTAGATGGAGCACAACTGCGGGCGCAGCGCACGGAACGAGGTGAGGCAGCGCTCCACCAGGATGTAGTAGGCGGTGGAGAACAGGAGCGTAAGTGCCAGATAGGTGGCGATCACCACGTGTCCGAGCACGCCGTAGAGGTCGACGGAAACCAGCCCGAACACCGTGAGCGCAAAGGTGTGCACCCATCTCACGAACAGATGGAGGGCCATCGAGCGGAGGTTGTAGCGGTTCTTCGAGGTCAGCCGCCGATGGAACGTGTCGCCGGTCCTGAGGTCGTCGAACCGCGAGTCGCGCTCCACCGACCGGGGAATCTCGAAGCAGGGCGAGCCGAGGAGTCCCACGCCTTCGCGGACCTCACCGTCGAGGGGAATCATCACCTTCGTGGCGAGCAGGCAGTTGTCACCCGTCCTGCCGCCCGCGGGATAGGCGATGTTGTTCCCGAGGAAGTTGTGCGGTCCGATCGACGCCCGGGACACCCGGAAAGACGTGCTGGAGAAGTCCGCGTTCACGATGGAGAGCCCGTCGGCCACCATCGTTCCGCTGCCGACGGAGACCAGATACGGGTTCTCGTGCTGCACCTCGGTACCGAAGTTCGACCCGGTCTGCTCGACGTGGGACAGGTCGTATCCGAGAGCGCGGAGGTAGTGCACGATGTAGGAGCTGTCACCGAAGAGCCACTTGAAGAACTTGATGTTCGTCGTGCGTGCCGTCGCCCGCTGCAGCGCGTAGTGGAATCCGTAGAGCGGATAGACCCGGTCGGGCTTGACGGCCACACTCAGCAGACGCGGAACGGAGAACAGGCCGACGGCGCCCAGGACGAGGAAGCCGAGGAAGAGGACGAGGGACAGGACCAGCGAGTCGTCGATCAGTTCCCACCAGGAGAGCGAGGCCGCGTCCGGTCCGAGTCGCTTGCCGATCGCCGGGACCGCGGTGAACAGCATGTACAACCCGCCCACGGTCAGCGGTATGTACAGGAGGAACAACTGGAGCAGGCTGACGAGGCCGAACCAGGTCCGGCGCCCGGTACCGCACTTGGCCGGTGCGACCCTGACGTAGTCGATCTCCGTGGGCTGTCCCGGGGTGCCGTGCCAGTGCTCGCCGTCCGGGACCGCCTGACCGCGGTACAGGGCGGACGAGTGACCCAGCTGGGCTCCGTCGCCCATCGTCGTGTCGATGTCGAGGACGGTCTTCTCCCCGATGTACACGTCACGGCCCAGCGTGACCCGGCCGGTCTGGATACGGCCCGCGTGCGCCCGGTAGCCGAGGAAGAACGCCTCCTTGCGGATGACCGTACCCTCGCCGATGGTGAGCAGGTCGGTGCAGACCGGGACGGAGTGGGAGAGGATCGTGACTCCCTTGCCGATGTGCGCGCCGAGGGCCCGAAGGTAGAGCACGTACAGCGGATTGCCGACGAAGAGAATCATCGGATTGCCGTGGAGCAGCACCTTCACGAACCAGAAGCGCAGATACGCCAGACTCCAGACCGGGATGTCCACCGGTTTCCAGCGGCCGATGAGAATCCATTTGGCGAGCACCGGGAACAGGCACATGGCCACGAATCCGATGCCTCCGAAGAGCAGCGACCGCAGATAGATGTGGGCCAGATCCGAGCCGGCGGCGATCCATTCGTAGCCGCGGGCGCCGGCGAATCCGGCGACAAGGGAGTACCCCAGGAAAATCAGCAGCTGGAGTGCTCCACAGAGCACATGGTTCGGCCGGCGTTTCGTCGTCGGCGTCGGCTGCGCCGGCGGTGAGGCCGGGATCGACGCGTCGGCGGGAGCGGGAGCGGGAGTGGCCTCCGTGAGAGCCGCTGCGAGGCTCCGGATCGTGGGGTGCCGGTATATGTCCTTCATGGACGCCGACGGCAGATCCGGTATTTTCCTGACCCGCGCGCAGAACTGGGCCATCACCAAGGAGTTGGCACCGAGGTCGGTGAAGAAGTGGCTGTCGACCGGAACGTGTTCGACGCTCGATACGTCGGCCAGTACGTCCGCGAGTCTCTTCTCGGTGTCTGTCCTCGATGGGCCGGAACCGTTCTGCCTGGCGGCGATTGCTTCGTCCGGCCCGGATATATGGACCTCGGAGGACTGCTGCACCATGCGATCTCCCGGAAGACGTCTGGATCGGGCGCGTTCTCCTTGCTGATCACGAACCGCCGGGTTCAGTTTCGGTCGGCCACCGGGAGGTTGCCACTTCGAAATCGACCACCGTTCGACGCGGAACGGCCGACGGCCCCGTGTTCCCTGGCTCCCCGCAGTACGGGGGCGCGTTGCGGATCACCCGAATGGCGGCCGTCACCGACCGGCCGGTCAAGCCGCCGGCGCCGACTTCCGGACGGGAAGAGGCGCCGGATTCCGCACGCAAAAACGGGACGGTGCCGGGCGTCCCTTCCCGGCACCGTCCCGGGCCGTGCGCCGCTCATGGCACGGCCCGTCCAGGGGTTGAAGCGTCAGGCGACTTCCGCGCGCTCCCTCCCGGCCTCGTTCTCGGCCTCTTTCGCGGTCTCCTGACGGTGCTTCCCGCCGGCCTTGCGGCCGGGCAGGACGGTCAGGACGATCACGGTGCCGACGGCCATGATGATCCCGCCGACAAAGCTGGTCTGTGCGACGCCGTGGGCGAAGGACTCGTGCACCGCGTCCACCAGGGCCCGGGCCTGCTGGGGGCCGCCGGACGGGGTCTTCGCGACCTGCTCCGCGACCGCGAGGCCGGCGCCCACGGACTCCTTGGCGCTGTCCAGCGCGGCGGCCGGGAGGTGCCCGCCGACCAGGCCGCCCAGCTTGTCCTTGTAGGCCGTGGCCAGCAGCTAGCCCAGGATGGCGATGCCGAGGGAGCCGCCGAGCTCCAGGGAGGTGTCGTTGGCGCCACCGCCGACGCCCAGTTCGGACTCGGGGAAGGAGCCCATGATCGTGTCGGTGGCGGGGGAGACGCTCAGGCCGATCGAGAAGCCGAGCATCAGCAGCGTGGGCAGGAAGTCGGTGTACGCCGAGCCCTGGTCGACGCGGGTGAGCAGGAACACGGCCACGGTACCGATGAGCATGCCGGGCACGACCATGGCCTTCACACCGAGCTTCGGGGTCAGCCGGTCGGTCACCGCGGCGCCGACGAACACGCCACCGGCCAGCGGCAGCAGGCGAACGCCGGTCTGCAGCGGGTCGTAGCCGAGGACGAACTGCAGGAACTGCGTGGAGTAGTAGAGCGAGTCGAAGGCGCCGAAGAAGAAGAACAGAACCGCGATCATCGAGCCGCTGAAGGGCCGCAGCCGGAACTTGCGGACGTCCAGCATCGGGCTCGGGTGCTTCAGCTCCCACAGGACGAAGGCCACGAGGCCTACGCCGCTGACCACGGCCGCGGTGACGGGACCGGTGCCCCAGCCGAAGTGCGGGCCCTCGATGATGGCGTACACCAGGGAGCCGACGGAGACCATCGAGAGCAGGCCGCCGACGTAGTCGATCCGGCCCATGTCCGCCGCCTTCGACGGCGGCACCAGCAGGAACGCGCCGAGGACGGCGACAACGGCGATCGGCACGTTGATCAGGAAGGTCGAGCCCCAGGCGTGGTCCCGCAGCAGCCAGCCGGCGAGCAGCGGGCCGACGGCGATGGCGAGGCCCGAGGTGGCGGTCCAGGCGGTGACGGCGCGGGCTTGCTCACGCTTCGGGAAGATCGCCACCAGCAGGGAGAGCGTGGCCGGCATGACCACGGCCGCGCCGACACCCATGACGGCGCGGGCGGTGATCACCAGGTCCGTCCGGTCGACCTGACTGCCCATCACCGCGCCGCCCGCGAAGATCAGCAGACCCGTGACGAGGGCGCCCCGGCGGCTGTACTTGTCGCCGATCGAGCCGAGTACGAGCATCAGCGCGGCGTAGGGGACGGTGTAGCCGTCGATGACCCACTGCAGGTCGCTGCTGCTGAGCTGCAGGTCCTTGGTCATGTCGGGGGCGGCCACGATCAGGGACGTGTTGGCCATGACCACGATCAGCAGGCTCAGACACAGCACCACCAGCGCGAACCAGCGCCGGGGACAGGGCCCGGTCATCTTCTCGACCGGTGTGTTGGCGACGAGCGGCATCACAAGCTCCTGGAGGGTGAAGCGGCAGCCTCGGGGGTGGCGGAAGCGGTGCGGGGCGTGGCCCGGGCACCGCGGGCAGTTAATTGCCCAGCGATGTGCAGGCTAGTTTGTTGCTCACTCGTGTGCAAGCATTACTTGCCCGTCGATGTGCAGTGAATCGATCCCCCGCCGACCGGAGGTCCCGACGTGATCGACCGACCCGACCTGTCCGGCCACCGGCGCCGGACGCGGACCACGCGAGCCCGCATCCTCGAAGCGGCCCGACAGGAACTGGGGCGCGACCCCGAGAGCAGCCTGGGTGACATCGCGGCGGCCGCCGGTGTGGCCGGCGTACCGTCTACGGGCACTTCTCCGGCCGGTCCGCGCTCGTCGAGGGGCTCGTCGAGGACACGTCCTCGGCCCCCGCCCGCGCCACCGTGACCGCGATCATCTCCGTGGGGCAGCGGGAGGGCGTCTGTCGCGCCAACGTTCCGGCGGCCGCGCTCGGCCGCGCCCTGGAGGCCTACCGTCCTTGCGCTGCTCGACTGCGTCAACAACGGCACGTGGTCCGACGACGGCACGCGCACCGCGGCCGCCGCCCTGATCGCTGTGGGGGTCGACGGTGACCTCGCCGCAGCGCATGTCGACCGGCTCCGCCCGCCCGAGCGCATTGGCGCCTGAACGCACACATCACCTGGAGGAAACCCGTGCACCAGTCCTCGTACGACACCGAATCCGCCCACAGTGACGGCCCTGTGCACGTCGGCCAACCGCCCCCCGGGCGTCGCCGAAGGATCGCGATCATCGCCGCCGCCTCCCTGGCCACGCTGGTGGTGACCGCCGTCGGGGTCGACCGGTTCGCCGCGGGCCGCGCGGAGAGCCGTACGGCCAAGGCGTTCCAGGACGGCATGGACACCCCGAACCGCCCCTCGGTCCACGTCGGCGGCTTCCCGGTGCTCACTCAGCTGGCCTCCGGCACCCTGCGGCACGTGGACATCACCGCCCACGACATCCCCGCGCACGGCTCGACCCGGCCACTGCCGATCACGCGACTCACCCTGGGCGTCGACGACTTGAAGACCTCCGGCGACGCCGACGAGGCCCGCGCACGCGCCGTCGACGCGACCGCGTTCCTCTCCTACGAGGACCTGTCCGGCGCGCTCGGTCTGCGCCTCTCCCAGGACAGCGAGCCGGGCCGGGTCCGGGCGGCCGTCGATCTTCCCCTGGGTGGCGAGGTCACGGTGAGCACGGCCGTCTCGGCGGTCACCGGCAACCGGATCTCGTTCAGGGACTTCCGTGCCGCCGACGGAGCCCTGTCCGGTCCGGCGCAGGCCCTGCTCGACAGGATCTTCGCGGACCCGATCCCGCTCCAGAACATCCCCGAGGGACTCCGTCTGCGGTCGGTCACGCCGACGTCGAGCGGTGTCGACGCCCGCTTCACCGGCCGTACGGTCACCTTCCGACCGGACTCCTCGAATGCCTGAACTAACCCTGGCCGACGGCCTCTTCGCGAGCCTGCGCGGCAACCGCCTCGACCACGTCGGCCGCCTGACCCTCCGGTACGCCCGCCGCGACCAGCGTGGCGACGGCCGTGCGGGTGCCGTCGTCCTCCCACACCCCTGCGTTGACGCTCTCCAGCAGGGACAGGGTCAGCGCCTCCAGGCCGGCGTTCAATACGGCCGGCGGCAGGTGGCCGTGGAAGACGCCCTGCCGCTGCCCGCGCTCCACGATGACCGCGGCCCTCTCGCGGGCCGGGGACAGCACCTCGGACACCCGCTCCACGCCCAGGTCCTGGCGGGCCAGCGCCAGCAGCAGGCGGTAGCGGTCGCCCACCGGCCAGATCGTGAGGACGAAACGGGCCAGCGCCCGCTCGGGCGGCTCGGTGGCGTCGGGCTGCCGTGCCACAGCCGCCTGCAGGGCCTCGGCGGCCTCCTCGGCGATCGCCTCGACCAGGGCAGCGCGTCCGGGGAAGTGGCCGAACAGGGTGCGGCGCACCACACCCGCGGCCCGGGCGATCTCCTCCAGCGTGACATCGGGGTTCCGGCCCAGTTCCTGCCGGGCGGTGGCCAGGATCCGGGCCCGGTTGGACCGGGCGTTGCTCCGGATCGGCTCGCGGACCACGGGCTTCGATGCCACGACACAACCTCACGGACTGACTGCGGTGCACTTACGGCGACTCATCCTGCCACGGCATCGCGCCCGGTTCTTGCTGTAGCGAACATTTCAATACCATCAAGGCCCGGTGCGGCAGGAGGGCACGTCCGAAGGAGCGGCGCCCGGTCGAGCCCAGGGGCCGGACCGTCTTCCTGCGGGTTCGAACTGCACGCGCGCGTGGTCCACGAGACCGCGGTACGCATGACGGACCGGAGCGGGCGATGGGCCTGACGCCTGACTTTCCGAGGGTCCGGTGCGCTCGCCCGCGCCGGACCCTCGGCTGTCATGACTCGCGGGCCACCAGGTCCAGCGCGACGTCCGTGATCATGTCCTCCTGGCCGCCGACCATGCCCCGCCGGCCGACCTCGACCAGGATGCTGCGGGTGTCGAGGCCGTACCGGGCGGCGGCGGTCTCGGCGTGGCGCAGGAAGCTGGAGTACACGCCCGCGTAGCCGAGGCTCAGCGTCTCCCGGTCCACCCGTACCTCGCGGTCCTGCAGCGGTCGTACGAGATCGTCGGCGGCGTCCATCAGCGGGAACAGGTCGCAGCCGTGCTCCCAGCCCATCAGGTCGGCGACCGCGACGAACGCCTCCAGCGGACAGTTGCCCGCGCCCGCACCCTGTCCGGCGAGGGAGGCGTCGACCCGGACCGCGCCGCTCTCGACGGCGACGACCGTGTTGGCCACGCCGAGGGCGAGGTTGTGGTGGGCGTGGATGCCGAGTTCGGTGGCCGGGTCGAGGACGTCGCGGTAGGCGCGGACGCGGTCGCGGACGCCGTCCATGGTGAGGCGGCCGCCGGAGTCGGTGACGTAGACGCAGTGGGCGCCGTACGACTCCATGAGCCTGGCCTGGCGGGCCAGTTCGGCCGGTTCGGCCAGGTGCGACATCATCAGGAACCCGGCGACGTCCATGCCCAGCTCCCGTGCGGCGGAGATGTGCTGGGCGGAGATGTCGGCCTCGGTGCAGTGGGTGGCGACGCGCACCGAGCGGATGCCGAGGGAGTGCGCCTGCCTGAGGTCGTGGACCGTGCCGATGCCGGGCAGCAGCAGGGTCGTGGGCACGGCGTGCCGAGTGGTGTCGGAGACGGCCTCGATCCACTCCCAGTCGGTGTGGGCGCCGACGCCGTAGTTGATGCTGGAGCCGGCCAGCCCGTCACCGTGGGCGATCTCGATCGCGGCCACACCGGCCGCGTCGAGCGCGGCGGCGATGGCGCGGGCCTGGTCGACGGTGTAGCGGTGCCGGACGGCGTGCATGCCGTCCCGCAGGGTCACGTCCTGGACGTAGAGGGTGGTCACTCGGCCACCTCCTTGCTGTGCCGGGCGGCCATGCGTTCCGCGGTGCGCAGGGCGGCCGAGGTCATGATGTCGAGGTTTCCGGCGTAGGCCGGGAGGTAGTGGGCGGCGCCCTCGACCTCCAGGAAGACGGACACCCTCAGGCGGTCGCTCGTATCGGGGGCGAGGGCGCGCAGCGGGTCGTCGGCCGCCACGCGCTCGAACTGCACCTTCTGCTTGAGTCGGTAGCCGGGCACGTACGCCTGCACCCGGCCCACCATCTCCTCGACCGACGCGGTGATGTCCTCGGTGGCGCAGTCGGAGACCAGGCAGTGCACGGTGTCCCGCATGATCAGCGGGGGTTCGGCCGGGTTGAGGATGATGATCGCCTTGCCGCGGGCGGCGCCGCCGACCTGCTCGATGGCGCAGGAGGTGGTCTCGGTGAACTCGTCGATGTTCGCCCGGGTGCCGGGGCCTGCGGAGCGGGACGCGAGGGAGGCGACGATCTCGCCGTAGTGGACCTGGGTGACCGCGTTCACGGCGGCGACGACCGGGATCGTGGCCTGGCCGCCGCACGTGACCATGTTGACGTTCGGGGCGTCGAGATGGGCGTCGCCGTTGACCGGCGGGACCACGTACGGGCCGAGGGCGGCGGGGGTGAGGTCGACGAGCGTACGGCCGAGCGGGCGCAGTATCTCCTCGTGGTGGCGGTGGGCGCCGGCGGACGTCGCGTCGAAGACGATCTCCACGTCGGCGAACTCGTCCAGGGCGACCAGCCCCTCGACGCCTTCGTGGGTGGTGGCGACCTTCAGCCTGCGGGCGCGGGCCAGGCCGTCGGACTCCGGGTCGATCCCGGCCATCGCGACGATGTCCAGGCTCTCGGACAGGCGCAGGACCTTGATCATCAGGTCGGTGCCGATGTTGCCGGAGCCGATGACGGCGACCTTGGTGCTCACCGGCGTTCTCCTTCCTCGGTGAATTCCTCGGCGAAGCCGACCCGCACAGAGCCCAGACCGGCGATGCGGGCCTCGAAAACGTCGCCCGGCGCCGCGGGCGCCATCGGGCCGAGGGCGCCGGTCAGCACCAGGTCGCCCGCCCGCAGCGGATCCCCCCGCTCCGCGAGCGCCGAGGCCAGCCAGACCGCGGCGTTGAGGGGGCCGCCGAGGCATTCGGCGCCGGTGCCCTCGGAGACGGTCGCACCGCCCCGGGTCATGGTCATCGTGACGGCCCGCAGGTCGATTCCGGTGAGCGGGACAGGTGTGCCGCCCAGGACGTACAGACCGCAGGAGGCGTTGTCGGCGACGGTGTCGACCAGGGAGATGTCCCACCCGCGCACCCGGCTGTCGACGATCTCCAGGGCGGGCAGCGCGAAGTCGACCGCGCGCAGCACGTCGACGACCGTGCACGCGCGGTGCGGCAGATCGCGGCCGAGCACGAGCGCGACCTCGGCCTCCACCTTGGGCTGCAGCAGCCGCCCCGCGGGTACCTCGCCGCCGTCCGGTACGGCCATGTCCGCGAACAGCGCGCCGAAGTCGGGCTGGTCCACGCCGAGTTGACGCTGCACGGCCGGCGAGGTCAGGCCGATCTTCCGGCCGACGAGACGGCGGCCCGCGGCCAGGCCCCGGTGGACGCCCAGCTGCTGCACGGCGTAGGCGGCATCGAGGTCGCCCGCGTCCAGCAGCGTCCGCACCGGAGGACAGGCGGCCCGGGTCCGGGCGGCCTCTGCCAGCAGATCGGCGGCCTTGACCACGGCCGGTGGATGCGCGTCCGGGCGGACGGGGTCGGGCACGGTCGACACGGTTGCCTCCAGGGGAGCGGTGGGGGAGCGGGCGGACGTACGACCTACGTCCCCCGGTGTGCACACCGTTTTAGACAGCACCCCTCGGATGGGCCAAACTTTGTTCCATGTCACGGAACAGCGCAGCGGGCAACATGCTGGAAAAGGCCGCGCTCATCCTCGAATGTTTCACTCCGAGCGGCGGGCCGTACCGTCTGTCGGAACTTTCGGAGCAGACCGGCCTGCCGAAGCCGACGGTGCACCGGCTGGCGGCCGACCTCGTCGGGCTGGGCTGGCTGGAGCGGTCGGGGCCGCAGTACCGGCTCGGCGCGAAGCTGTTCGAACTGGGCTCCCTCGTGCCGCGCCGACGTGATCTGCGCGAGACGGCCCTGCCCTTCCTCCAGGACCTGTTCGAGGCCACCCGTGAGACCGTCCACCTCGGCGTTCGTGAGGGCATGGAGGTGGTCTACCTCGAACGCATCCACGGCCACGAGGCCCTGCAACTGCCCTCCCGCATCGGCGGCAGCCTCCCGCTGAGCTGCACCGGCGTGGGCAAGGCCCTGCTGGCCTTCTCCGGCACGGCACTGACCGATGAGGTTCTCTCCGGCCCGCTGCCGAGCCTCACCCCCCACTCGATCACCGACCCGGCACGCCTGCGCACGGCCCTGGAGAAGATCCAGGTCTCGGGTCTGGCGTACGAGGAGCAGGAGGCCGTGCTCGGCGTGAGCTGCATCGCGGCCCCCGTCTTCGCCGGCGACGCGACGGTGGCCGCCCTCTCGGTGGCCGTACCCTGCTCACGCTTCAGACCGGCCCAACTGGCTCCGGCGGTGCGCACGGCCGCGCTGGGGCTGTCCCGAGTGCTGCGCGGGGCCGGCTGAAGGAGAGCCGGGAAAGAAAGCCGAAAGAAAAGAGGGCGGCCCCGGATGCGGGGCCGCCCTGGGGCTCGGTCAGCGACTGGCGAGCAGTTCGAGGGTGTCGATCACGCGGTTCGAGAAGCCCCACTCGTTGTCGTACCACGCGACCACCTTGATGTGGCGGCCGTCGACGCGGGTGAGGGCCGAGTCGAAGATCGACGAGGCCGGGTTGCCCACGATGTCGGCCGACACCAGCGGGTCGTCCGAGTACTCGAGGACGCCGGCGAGCTTGCCCTCGGCCGCGGTGCGGTACGCCGCCAGCACTTCGTCGCGGGTCACGTCACGGGAGACCGTCGTGTTCAGCTCGACGATCGAGCCGACCGGAACCGGCACGCGGATGGAGTCGCCCGACAGCTTGCCGTCGAGGTTCGGCAGCACGAGACCGATCGCCTTCGCCGCACCGGTCGTGGTCGGCACGATGTTGACCGCGGCGGCACGGGCACGGCGCGCGTCACGGTGCGGACCGTCCTGCAGGTTCTGCTCCTGCGTGTAGGCGTGCACCGTGGTCATGAACCCGTGCTCGATACCGGCGAGTTCGTCCAGCACCGCGGCCAGCGGCGCGAGCGCGTTGGTGGTGCACGAGGCGTTCGAGACGATCGTGTGCAGGGCCGCGTCGTACGCGTCGGTGTTCACGCCGAACGCGAGCGTGACGTCGGCGCCGTCCGACGGCGCGCTCACGAGCACCTTCTTCGCGCCCGCGTCGAGGTGGGCACGGGCGGCCTTCGCCGAGGTGAAGCGGCCGGTCGACTCCAGGGCGATGTCGACACCGAGTTCGGCCCACGGCAGGCGCGCAGGATCACGCTCGGCGAGCACCTTGATCCGACGGCCGTCGACGACGAGGGTGTCCCCGTCGACGGTCACGGGGCGGCCGAGCCGGCCGGCCGTCGTGTCGTAGGCGAGGAGCCGTGCGAGCGTGGCGGGCTCCGTGAGGTCGTTGACGGCGACGACCTCGAGATCGCTGTCGCGCTCCAGCAGCGCGCGCAGCACATTGCGTCCGATGCGGCCGAATCCGTTGATGGCGATGCGAGTCATCAGTCATGTCCCTTCGGTTCGCCACCAGGGTCCCGGTACACGGCCCACCGGGACAGCGGCGCGATCGCCATGGTTCGAAAGGATCGCGCCAGGTGGTGATCGACTACTCGCCCTTGGTGAAGGTGCGCCGGTACTCGCTCGGCGTGGTGCCGAGGATGCGCTGGAAGTGCAGCCGCAGATTCGCGCCGGTGCCGAGACCGACATCGGCGGCGATCTGCTCCACGCTCCGCTCCGAACGCTCCAGCAGCTCACGGGCCAGGTCGATCCGGGCGCGCATGACCCACTGCATGGGCGTGTACCCGGTGTCCTCGGCGAAGCGCCGGGAGAAGGTGCGCGGAGAGACGGCCGCGTGCCGGGCGAGCGCCTCCAGGGTGAGCGGCTCGGCGAGCCGGTGCAGCGCCCACTCGCGGGTGGCGGCGAACCGCTCGCCGAGGGGCTCGGGCACGCTGCGCGGCACGTACTGCGCCTGGCCGCCGCTGCGGTAGGGGGCCGCGACCAGGCGACGGGCGGCGTGGTTCGAGGCGGCCACACCGAGATCGCCGCGCAGCATGTGCAGGCACAGGTCGATCCCGGAGGCGGCTCCGGCCGACGTCAGCACGCTGCCCTCGTCGACGAACAGCACGTTCTCGTCGACCCGGACGAGCGGATGCTTCGCCGCGAGCGCCCGTGCGTAGTGCCAGTGCGTCGTGGCGCGCTTGCCGTCGAGCAGGCCCGTGGCGGCGAGCGCGAAGGCGCCCGTCGAGATGGCGGCGAGCCGCGCACCGCGCTCGTGGGCGGCGATCAGCCCCTCGACGACGGCTTGCGGGGGATCTTCGCGGTCCGGGAACCGGTAGCCGGGAATGAACACGATGTCGGCCCACCCGAGCGCGTCGAGACCGTGGGCGGCGTGGTACGACAGGCCGTCGCCGCCGGCCACCAGACCCGGCGCCGCGCCGCACACCCGCACCTCGTACGGCATGCTCGCGCGGGTCGTGAACACCTGCGCCGGAATGCCGACGTCGAGTGGCTTCGCGCCCTCGAGCACGAGAACGGCGACGCGGCGCAGGCGGGAGACAGGCACGATGACCAGGGTAATCGTTTGCGCGTCACTGGTTCCCGGAGCGAAGGAGCCGTCAGGCGCCTGGGTCGAAGGGGATCCCGGACGGCATGGAGTGCGCCAGCGCGTACGGGAAGTCGCCGTCCTTGATCTTGATGGTGGCGGCGCCGAAGTCGGCGCCCAGGAGCTTGTCGCGGTAGCCCGCCGGGTAGCCGACCTCTCGGGCTCCGGGGCGGCCCCCATGCGATGATCACGAAGCCACACCGGCTCAGGATCCCCGCGGACGGAAGGACCCCACCATGGCGACCGAGGCGGCTCGGGTCACGGCCGACCCGCACCACGCACGCATCCCCGACACCCCGGCCGGGGGCACGGTCGTCCTGCTCAACGGCACGTCCAGCTCCGGCAAGTCCAGCATCGCCCGGGCGCTCCTCGACCTGCTCGACGGTACGTGGTTCCACATGCCCGTCGACGCGTTCCACTCCATGCGCTGCGACAAGCCCATAGCCGACGAGGACCTCCAGGCCGAGATCGACCGCACGGCCAAGGGCTTCCACCGTGCCGTCGCCGGGATGGCCGCGGGTGGCAACAACGTGGTCGTGGACCATCCGCTCTCCCGCCGCTGGCGGCTGCTCGACCTCCTCGATCTGCTCGTACCCGAGGACGCCGTCCTGATCGGGGTCCGCTGCCCGCTGCCCGAGCTGGAACGCCGTGAGCGCGAGCGGGGCGACCGGCAACCGGGGCTGGCCGCCATGCAGTACGACCAGGTGCACTCGCACGGCGACCACGACCTCGACGTGGACACCAGTCTGCTCTCCCCGGAGGAATGCGCCCTGCGCATCCGCGACTTCCTGCCGGACCGACCCAGGCCCACCGCCTTCGAACGGCTCCGCACGACCCTGTGGAATCCGGCCTGACGCATTCGGTTCACGGCCTGACGTCCCGTCACTTTCGACTGCTGCGGCACCTTGCTGGGTTTTAAAGGCCTCGAAACTGGCGGGAAACACGTCGGCGCCAACCTTCCCTCGAACTGCCCCTGCGGAAGAGGGAAGAGCCGTGACGGAGATCGTCGACAAGCAGGCACCACCAGCCCCGCCCGGCAGCCGTACCTACAACGGCTGGACGCAGAACGACACGCTCGAGGACTACTCGCTGCGCTACGCGCCCAAGTCCTTCCGCCGTTGGACGCCGTACGTGGTGGCCACCACGGCGCTGGGCGGCATCGCCTATCTCGCGGACTTCGCCATCGGCGGCTCCATCGCCCTCTCCCACGGCTTCTCCAGTGCCATGGTGGCGATCCTGGCGGCGGCCGTGGTCATCTTCCTCACCGGCATACCGATCTCGTACTACTCGGCCAAGTACTCCATCGACATGGACCTGTTGACCCGCGGTGCGGGCTTCGGCTATCTGGGCTCGACCCTCACCTCGGTGATCTACGCCAGCTTCACCTTCATCTTCTTCGCCCTCGAAGGGTCGATCATGGCGCAGGCCCTGGAGCTGGGCCTGCACATCCCGCTGGCCCTCGGGTACGTCATCTGCTCGCTGGTCATCCTGCCGTTGGTCGTCTACGGCATGACCGCGCTGTCCAGGATGCAGGTGTGGACCCAGCCGGTCTGGCTGGTGCTGATGGTCGCGCCGTTCGTGTCCATCGCGATCCAGGAGCCAGGAAAGTTCTCGGAGTTCACCCACTTCGCGGGCGACTCGCCCACCGGGTCGAGCATCAGCATGCTCGGTGTCGGGGCGGGTGCGGGTGTCGCGCTGTCGCTGATCGCACAGATCGGCGAACAGGTCGACTACCTGCGCTTCATGCCCGACAAGACACCGGAGAACGGCCGGCGGTGGTGGGCCGCAGTGCTGGGCGCCGGGCCCGGGTGGGTGGTCCTGGGCGCGCTGAAGCAGATCGGCGGTGCCTTCCTGGCCTTCTTCATCGCCGGCAGCGTCGGGCTGTCCAAGGCCAACGAGCCGATCCAGCAGTACGTCCACGGGTTCGGGACCTTCGCCGCACCCGTCGCGCTGGGCCTCGCCACGTTCTTCGTCATCCTCTCCCAGATAAAGATCAACTCCACCAACGCGTACTCCGGTTCGCTGTCCTGGTCCAACTTCTTCTCCCGGTTGACACACCGTCACCCGGGGCGCGTGGTCTACATCTTCCTCAACGTCGGTATCGCGCTGGCCCTCATGGAGGGCGGCGTCTTCGGCTTCCTCAACACGGTCCTCGGGTTCTACTCCAACGTGGCCATCGCCTGGATCGGGGCGGTCGTCGCCGACCTCGTGATCAACAAGCCGCTGAAGCTGAGTCCTTCGTACATCGAGTTCAAGCGGGCCCACCTGTACCACTTCAACCCGGTCGGCTTCGGCTCGATGCTGATCGCCTCCGCGGTGTCCATCGCCGCCTACTTCGAGGCGTTCGGCGCCTACGGCAAGGCGTTCTCGCCGTTCGTCGCGCTGTTCCTGGCGATGGTGCTCTCGCCGTTGTTCGCGGTGCTCACGAAGGGGCGCTACTACATCGCCCGCGTCGACGACCTGGACGAACCACTGCTGGGCGCCGACGGGCTGCCCTCGGCAGCCACCCTGACCTGCTCGGTGTGCACGACCGAGTTCGAGCGGCCGGACATGGCCGGCTGCCCCTTCCACCAGGGCGCGATCTGCTCGCTGTGCTGCAGCCTGGAGAAGGACTGCCACGACTCCTGCAAGAGCGCGGGCACGCCGGGACCGGTCGACCTCGCGATGCCCGCCGTCCGCCCGGGCAGCGGTCCGTCTCCTGCCCGAGGCCGATGAAGCCCCGGCGGACCGCCTCCGACACTGCCGCCGCCCTGCTGTCTCCCTTGCGACCGCCCACGCACCGACCTAGCCTCGCCTGGACACGTCTGGACAGATAGGGACAGGTTGGTCGGCGATGACGCATCCGCAGGACTCCCTCGACAGCAGATCCACCGGCCGGCAGATCCAGTTGGAGACGCACGGACTCGACGTGATCGGGGACGCGGAGCGCAAGGGCACCTCGCGCACGCTGTTCTGGCCCTGGTTCGGTGCGAAGGTTTCGACTCGCTAAGGACTGGGATCAGAATGAGGTGTTCGCCGCTCGGGAGTGACGGACTGTCAGTTCGCGTTGGTACCTGCCGGACAGGGGGTGGGTCCGGCCGAGACGCGTGCTGGGAGCAAGCCGTGGCTGGTCGAGGACGCTCTGTGGGAGCGGATCGAGCCGCTGCTGCCGGTGGTCGAGCGGCGTTTCCGGTATCCGGGGCGTCGGCGGATCGATGACCGTCGGGTGCTGTGCGGGATCCTGTTCGTGCTGTACACCGGCATCCCGTGGCGGCACCTGCCGCAGGAGCTCGGCTTCGGATCGGGGATGACCTGCTGGCGGCGGCTGCGGGACTGGAACGAGGCCGGGGTGTGGCAGCGCCTGCACGAGCTGCTGCTCGGCGAGCTGCGGGCGGCCGGGATGCTGGACTTCTTCAGGGCCGCCATCGACTCTTCGCATGTGCGCGTGATGAAGGGCGGGCCAGCTACCGGGCGCTCCCCGGTGGACCGGGGCAAGGCCGGCAGTAAACACCACGTGATGGTCGAGGCCCACGGCATCCCTCTGGCGGTGACCCTGTCCGGTGGGAACCGCAATGACGTCACCCAGCTGATCCCGCTGATCCAGGGCGCTCCGCCGATCCGCGGCAGGAGCGGCCGACCCCTGCGCCGCCCCCGCCGGGTCTACGCCGACCGCGGCTATGACCACGATGTCTACCGCGACAAGGTCCGCCGGCTCGAGATCACCCCGGTCATCGCCCGACGTGGCGCCGAACACGGCTCCGGCCTCGGAGTCCACCGCTGGGTCGTAGGGGGCGCCATCGCGCTGCTGCGCTGGTTCCGGCGCCTACGCATCCGCTGGGGGACCAGCGACGACATCCACCAAGCCTTCATCTCCCTCGGCTGCGCCGTCATCTGCTGGCGACGGCTGAAGACCTCAGTCAGTCCTCAGTGCTGGGCGTCGTTGTTGCTGCCGAGATCGGGTACGTCGGCGGACAGCAGGTGTTCGGCGCCGCCTTCGAGGGCCTTGGCCGTCTCGGTGGAGCGGGGGAGCATGGTCTTCTCGTAGGTGCGGATCGCGTCGGCGACGGTGGCGGTGTTCGCGAGAGCGAGTGCGATTTCGCTGGCGTCGAGCATGGCGAGGTTGACGCCGACACCGAGCGGGGGCATGAGGTGGGCGGCATCTCCGAGCAGGGTCACCGTCGGGTTGTGTTCCCAGGTGTGCGGGACCGGGAGGGCGAAGATCGGGCGGTCGACGTAGGGGCCGTCGTTTTCGGTGATCATCCGGCGCATGCGGGGCGACCAGTGGGCGTACTCGCTCAGGAGCAGGGCGCGGATGCCGTCGGTGTCCTCGACTGTCAGGCCACTCGTGCTGATCCAGTCGACCGGGACTCGTTGGACGATGTAGACGCGGATGTGGTTTCCATCGTTGCGCTGGGCGAACAGGCCGCGCTTGCCGTCGGCTGCGTGGGCGCTGCCCTGGCCGACCAGCTCGGCCATGTCCGGGTGCCGGTTCTCGACGTCTGAGAACCATGCTTCCAGGAAGCTCACCCCGGTGTACTCGGGGACGGCGGGGGACACGGCCGGGCGTACCCGGGAGGAGGCTCCGTCGGCGCCGATGACCAGATCGGTCTGGATGGTCGTGCCGTCGGTGAAGTGCAATTGCCGCGGCCCGTCGTCGGGTCCACTGATCGTGTCGAGGGCGCGGCCCCAGTGCACGGTTCCCGGTTGCAGGGAGTCGAGCAACAGGTTACGCAGCTGGCCACGGTCGATTTCCGGCTTGAAGAGTTCGTCGGCCGCCGGGACTTCATGGGACGTGATCGTGCCGGTCGGGTCCATCTGGCGCATTTCCTGCCCTTCGGGGCGGGCGAGCTTGAAGAACTCGTCGAGCAGACCGGCTTCGCGCAGGGCGATCTGGCCGTTGTCGGCGTGCAGGTCGAGGGTGCCGCCCTGGTTGCGCGCGTCGGGGCCCCGGTCGCGGTCGTAGACGGTGACCGCTATGCCGCGCTGCTGAAGGATGCGGGCGCAGGTCAGTCCGCCGGGGCCGGCACCGATGATGCTGATACGTGCCCGGGCGGGTTCTGGGGAGTTCATGGTTGTCCCTTTCAGTCGGCGAAGAGGGGCGAGCAGGCCGGGCGTTGTCGGCTTCGGCATCGGGTGTGCCACGCGGAGGGGCCTGTCAGATGACCAGGCCGACAAGGATGTGCCGCTCAGGTACTCACAATAACTATAAAATCAGAGCGAGTAGAAAAGTGCAACGACTCTACTTAGCAACTGATTCGACTATCGGGTATGCTCTAGCCATGACCGTGCCCTCTGCCAGCCGCCGCGACCGCAAGAAGGCGGCCACCCGGCAGGCGATCGCCGACGCCGCACTGCAACTCTTCCTGGAGCACGGCTACGATCAGGTGAGCATCCGTGACATCGCCGACGCCGCCGACGTGTCGACCGCTACGGTGTTCAAGCACTTCAGCGGCAAGGAAGCGCTGGTATTCGACCAGGACGAAGACCGGGAGTCGCAGTTGATCGCCGCGGTGCGGCAGCGGCCCTCCGGTCAGAGCATCCCCGACGCCCTTCGACAGCACGTCCTGGACACCTGGCCATTGATCGAGGCACATCCTCAGGCGGCCGAGTTCACCAACCTGGTGAACTCCACGCCGGTGCTGCGCGCCTACGCCGAACGCATGTGGACCCGGTACACCGACAGCCTCAGCGCAGTCATCGCCGACGAGTTCGGCGTGGACCACGACAACCTCGCATGTGTGGCTCTTGCCCGATTCGTACTCGAGATCCCGGTGCTCGCTCGTGGCCGGCAGGACCGCCGGGCCGCCGTCGAGGCAATCTTCGACATCCTCACCCACGGCTGGGAGCCGCCAAGCAAGCCGCCCGCGCAGTAGCGCCTGGGCCATTTCCTGGGCCCGTCCTCGACCAGCCTCGGCTTGCCCCACTACGCGTTTCGGTCGCGCTCACCCCCTGCCTGGCAACGAGAACTGACATCCCGTCATTCCTAAACGGCAAGCACCTCATTCTGATCCCGGTCCTAAGACGGTGTCCTAGGTGGTGAGGCGGGTGGGGCTTCAACATGGGCTGTTCAGTTTCACCGAGGGATGATCAAATCGGTGAGCTGCCCCGCAGTTGGCATCCGGCCGCGGTTGAAGATGACCGCGACAAACACACCACCACCGGCAGCAAAGGGACGAGTGCAGCCTCGGGCAACCCCAGGATGGCCGCACAAGCCATGACCAGCACGAACACGAGCATCCGCAATCGCTCCCTCGGCGCGGCCGGATCCGCACCGGCAAGTTGATCTGCGTCGAGAAGGTCGTCGATGCGGCCCTCGGCGTAGCGTTCGGCGATTGTCAGCAGCATCACGATGAGGTCTTCAAGGGCGCGGCCCGGCTCGGAGTCCTGCCGCGCTTCGGCCCTTCGTAGCGCGCCCACCACCAGTGCGGCATGTGCCTTGAACTGCCGCTCGTTGTGCCGTCTGGCTCTGGCGCGGCGGGTGCGATGGGCCATCCAGATGGCTTGCTCAACCGGTCGCATGGAAACTCGCGGGATCTGGCAGTCCGGCTGGGTTTCCTCCCAGCGACGGAGAACCGTGGCGCACTGGGCTGCTCCGTCTTCCACGCCCCGCTCACCGATGAGCAGCACTTCGGCCACCAAGATCAGGGCGATGGCCAAGAGTTTCGCTACTTTGCCGATCGCGCCAAAGCCCCAGGTACGCACCGGCATCGGCACAGCCACGATGTGGCTGAGCAGTGCCTGCACCACGCCAGGCTGCGGTCCCGGATCCGCGCTCTACCGCAGATGCTCCCAGTCGGCCATGTCGTCGACGTTCAACAAGACGAACAGCAGCAAGAGAAACCGGAGTGTCTTGATCGGCATGGCCAGGGGTAGAGCGCGCCACCACCGCATGACATACAGAGGGGCCAATCCGTGGCCGTCGACCCGATCTCGTATTCGAGGCGGCAGCAGCAGCATCTGCGTCAGAAGCGGAGTAGCTCGATGCACCCCCGAGGCGACGCGCAGCCGCTCGAAGCCCTCCCAAAACCTCAACCACCAGCGCTGAACCGGTCCAGGAATGAAGAGCAGAGCGATCGCGACCCCGAGCACCAGCTCGATACCCACGACGAGATAACCGATCACCCCATCGACAGTCTCACGTATCCCACCGACAGCGACGCCCGGAACGCGATGAACCGACGACGGCGCTGGCGCGTTCGGCACGAATCTGATGCAGATGGTGCAGTCGGCGAGGTGGATGGCAGCGCCGAGCGGGTGGTTCTCACGCAACCTCTTCTCCAGCTTGTATCCGCTCGCCTGCTGTGCGGGTGCCTCGAGCGCCGGCCGCTGAGGTTGGGGGAGCTGCCGCCTGCCCGGCGCCGGCTCCTCGGCCGCGGCGAGCGTCTTCCGGACGGTGTCGACCTGGAGCCGCAGGTAGATCCCGATGGTCTCGTTGTCGGCGAGCTGCCGCTCCGGGTGCGCCAGGATCGCTCGGAGGCGTGGCGAGTCAGGCAGCAGTTCGGTCATGTGTTCGATTCTATGATGAGGGTGTGATCAGCACCAACGACACCTGTCCTGTGACAGCGCACCTTGAGCGCGTGCCAACGAAGTCTGAGCGGCTCTGGTCAAGCGCCTGCGCGCTGGCTCTCTCCAGTTGCCGTTGGGGTGTGCTCGGCGCTTTCTAGAAGAGCGGGTGGAACGGCCCGTTCTTCCAGGAGGAGCGCACCATGGCGCAACCGGTGAGTCGGCCAACGATCAGCGCTGAGCAGTTCAGCCGAGTGTGTGACGAGATCAGGAGCACGGCGGCGCCCGAGGAGGACGCTCAGTCCATCCGGGACTGTGCTCTGCGCATCGTGCAGACCCTGGGCCTGGCGCTCTCCACGGATGACCTGAGCAGGCTCCTCGCCGAACTCATGGCCCCTGGGACGGCCCCACCCCCAGGGAGCCCTCAGTACACCCGAGAGGCCATCCTGGACATGCCTGACGAACAGCCAGGAGAAGATGAAGGTCCGGTCAGGTAGAGCGGGCCGTCACGACTGGCTGCATCCTCGGCTTGCCGGAGGGCGTTTGATCCCCACCGCCCAATCTTCGATGGCAAGCAGTCAACGTTCGCTGGCACAGGACAACACCGGCAGATACCACCTGCTGCTCAGCACCAGCGGTCAGCCCGTACAGCACGGCTGGTGGGAGAGCGAGGACGTGGCCCGCGACAAGCTCCTCCGCTGGATCGGCTCGGTCGGCAGCACGCCCGAGCCGTCCGTCCCTCTCACCGACGAGGAGACCGGCAGGACGTTGACGATTTGGTCGGCGAAGCCGTAGCCCTCTGCCATGCTGGAGATCATGGCCTACCGCCCGGACCCGAGCCGTGAGCGCGCCCGACGGCAGGTACACCGAGGCGGAGCTGCTGCGGCGGAAGCCGGGGGACTCGTTCCTCGACGCGCGGCGCACCAGCCGGGCGGCCGACGGCTCCTTCGTCGAGCACGTCGACGGCCTGCTCGACCCCGACCACTTCCGGCTGACCCGCCAAGACGGACACCCGCCCTCCCCGGAATCCTCACGCATGCCCTCGGCCGCACGGGGTACGCGAGCGGAGCACGCCCGGGCGTCGGCCCGCGCGCGTGGCCGTACGACCGCCGCTACCTGGGGATCTGCCATGGAAACACCCGCACACGACGACCTTCCGACGCCGGCCCAGCAGGCGCTGGACGCGCTGGCCGTGAACGCCGAGGACCAAGCCGCCCTGGACACCCTCGCCCACTGCGACGTGCTCGTCCCCGTGCCGGACGACGCGGTGGACGGCGACGGCGACGGCTCGACGATCGCCCTGCCCGTCATGGAACAGGCCGGAGGCGAATCCGTAGTCCCCGTGTTCACCTCGGAGGGAGCGATGGCCGACCTGTTGCCCTTCGTCTCCCGCTACCACCTGGTACCGCTCGGCACACTGGCCGCCCACTGGCCCGACGACGACCTCTCCCTGGCCATAGACGGCAACTCGACCCACGGCCTGACGCTGACGTCACACGGAGTCCGCACACTGCTCGCAAGGTGAACCACGACAAAATGACCGCATGCAATGGATCTCCGGAGCTGCAGGCGGGCTAGTACTGGTGCTGGTCCTGACCAGCATCCTGCGCACCCTCGTAGTCCCCCGAGGCCTCTACTCCGCGCTGGTGTTCCGCCTGTGGTGGCTGCTGCGCAGGCTCCTCAGGCTCGCCGCCCCGCGCGGCGGCTACCACGCCATCGACCGCGCCCAGACCTGGCTCGCCCCGCTGATGCTGATCGGCATGCTCGTCACCTGGCTCGGGGGGGCCCTGCTCGGCTTCGGCCTCCTGCTGTACGCGGCGTCCCCGCTGTCCTGGACGACCGCCTTCCGCGAGGCGGGATCCAGCCTGTTCACGCTCGGGTTCGCGAGCGGTGCCCGGCTGAAACTGTCCGTGCTCGACTTCATGGCCGCGGCCACCGGACCCGTCCTGATCGCCCTCCAGATCGCCTACCTGCCCACCCTCTACGCCGCCTACAACCGTCGTGAGCTGGAGGTCACCCTGCTCCAGGCGCGAGCCGGCGAGCCCGCCTGGGGGCCGGAGATCCTCGCCCGGCAGTGGCTGGTCGAGACCGAGACCGCGCTGCCCGAGCTGTACCGGGCCTGGGAGCGCCTCGCCTCGGACATGGGCGAGAGCCACTCCACGTACCCGATCCTGCTGACGTTCCGCTCCCCGCGCCCGCACCGCAGCTGGCTGGTCGGGCTCGTCGCCGTCATGGACGCGGCCGCCCTGCAGCTCGCGCTGGACCCGCGGCTCGCACCGCCGGAGGCCCGTCTGGTGCTGCGCGCCGGGTTCACGGCCCTGCGCGACATCGCCCGCGTGGTGCGCATCCCCTTCGACCCGGATCCCTCGCCGGGCAGTCCGATCCTGCTGACCTTCGAGGAGTTCGACGAGGCGGTGGCCATGCTGGGGACGGCCGGCTTCCGTGCGGAACGCAGCCCGAAGGAGGCCTGGCCGCACTTCCAGGGCTGGCGGGTCAACTACGAGGCGGTCGCGTACGAGCTGTGCCGCCGCTGCGACGCGGTGCCGGGTCTGTGGACCGGCCCCCGCGACTTCTCCGGCGGGCCCATCCCGCCGCGGCGCCCCGTGGACCGCCGGCCCGGTGCAGGACGGCCGGAACTGCCCCCCGTCTCCGAGTAGTCACCCCGCCCTCAGGCGGGAAGATCCCACCGGAAGGTCCGTCGCATGCGAAGGAGCCGATGGCCGTGAGGGTCGTCCTGCTGGGTACCGCCGCCGGAGGCGGCTTCCCGCAGTGGAACTGCGCCTGCGCGCTGTGCGCGGCCGCCCGGGACGGGAAACTGCCCTCCCGGACCCAGGAGTGTGCCGCCGTCACCGGCAACGGCCGTGACTGGTGGCTGCTCAACGCGTCGCCCGATCTGCGCACCCAGCTCATCGCCACCCCAGTCCTCCGGCCCGGCCCCGGGCCCCGGGACACGCCGCTGCGCGGGGTACTGCTCACCGATGCGGAGGCGGACCACGTCACCGGTCTGACCGAGCTGCGCGGAGCGGCGGGCCTGAAGGTCTATGCGGCCCCGCCGGTCCGCGCCGTCCTCACGCCCGCCCGCGCCGCCCTGGACCGCTACGCCTCCTGGGAGTGGGCCGACAGCGTGGCCGACGGCGGCTTCGTGCTGTCCGGCGGACTGGTCGTCACGGCCCATCCGATGGGCACCAAGATCCCGAAGTACGTACCGGCACAGGCGCCCGGGACCGGCGGCCCGTGGGTGACGGCGTACCGCGTCGAGGACCTGGCCAGCGGGGGAGTGCTGGTGTACGCGCCCTGCGTCGGCGCCTGGAGCCCCGTGCTGGACGAGCTGTGCGCGTCGGCCGACTGCGTGCTGCTGGACGGCACGTTCTTCGCGGCCGACGAGATGGGTAGTGCGGTGCGGACCGGTGCCGGGCAGGCGGCCATGGGACATCTGCCGGTCACGGGCCCCGACGGCTCACTGGAGGCACTGGCCCGCCATCCGGGCGCGCGCCGGATCTACACCCATCTCAACAACACCAACCCGCTGCTCGACCCCGCCTCACGGGCACGCGCGCGCGTGGCCGAGCGCGGGGTGGAGGTCCTGCCGGACGGGGCGGAGCTGACGCTCTAGCCGGCTTGCTCGGCCAGCATCCGCTCCAGCACGGCCCGCTGCAGTGGCAGTACCTCGGCGTACAGGGCGCGGCCCTTGTCCGTGAGCGCGACCCACACCCCGCGCCGGTCCTCCACGCACACCGAGCGCTCGACCAGGCCCTCCTTCTCCAGGCGGCCGATCAGCCGGGACAGCGCGCTCTGGCTGAGATGGACCCGTCCGACCAGGTTCTGCACCCGGCACTGGTCGCCCTCCTCGGGCGCGGCGGTGGCGAGGATGTCCAGTACCTCGAAGTCGCTCGCGCCCAGCCCGTGCGGGTGCAGGGCACGGTCGATCTCGCACATCGTGTGCGCGTGGAGCGTGAGGATGTCCCGCCACCGCTCCTCGAGCCGGGTGTCGGCCGTCTTGACTGCCATACCCGCACCGTAGCACCGATTCGGCCAATTATTGAGTGTGCAACTAGTGCGGGTGCAAGCACTCGTACGGGCCTCAGGCGGACGGGTCCTGGAGCAGCCCCACCAGGTTGCCGTCGGGGTCCTTCACCGAGGCGATCAACCTGCCGTTGCCGACGTCCCGCACGTCCTGGAGCAGTTCCGCGCCCGCCTCCAGCAGCGCGGCGAGCCGCTCCCGCAGATCGGTGACATGCCAGAACGGCACCGGCCCGGTCAGCCCCTGCGCGTGCCCGTTCGGGTCGAGGCCCACATCCTGTCCGGCGGCCTTGAAACCGACGTAGTAGGGCTGGTCGACGTACGGCTCGATGCCCAGCAGGGCGGTGAACAGGGCCTTGGACCGGTCCTTGTCCTTGACGGGGTAGATGATCGTCTGCAGGCCGGCGGTCATGGAACTCACTCCTTCGAGGTGCGTGGGCCGACGGGTCTCCGTCGGTGCTCTCACGCTAGGGCGGGGGAGCCCGGCCCCGCTTCTCCGATCCTGACCGGTTGCGGCGGCGGGCTCCCCGGGGGCCTGCTGGTCACTCGCTGCGCAGGACCTCCGCGACGGTCAGGCGGGCGGCACGGCGGGCGGGAACGAGCGCGCCCAGGACCGCGATCACGAGCCCCGCCAGGGCCAGAGCGGCCAACGTCGGGGCGTGCCAGACGTCCGTCATGTACGCCGGGAGGGTGATGTCGATCCCGGCCGCCATCCGCGGGATCACCAGCTCGTAGCCGACGATCCCCAGCGGGATCCCGAGCAGGGAGCCCACCGCGCCGAGCACCGCCATGGAGGTCACCGTCATCACCGTGACCTGGCGCGGGGTCATGCCGATCGACTTGAGCATGCCGAGGTCGCGGCGCCGGTCGTGGGTGTTGAGCACGGCCGTGTTGAACACGCCGAGCGAGGAGACCAGGGCCAGCATCAGGGTGAGCGCGGTCGCGGAGCCGACGATGGTGCGGGTGACGTTGTTCGGACCGCTCAGCTGGAGGGACAGACCCGGGTCGGCCGCCCGCACCGCGCGCGCGTACGCCTGCTGATCGGCGCCCTCGCGGAGTCTGACGTGGTAGGCGATGGGCTTCACGTCCGGCATCAGGGCCGTGGCCGTCGGCCAGGCGCCGACGACCAGCCGGTCGTTGTCCAGCATGGTCTCGCCGACGATGGTCAACCGCTCCTCGCGGCCGCCCTTGCGCAGCCGCAGCTGATCGCCGACGTGCGTGCCGGTCCGGTGCAGGAACGCCGTGCCGGCCACGACCTCCCCGGTGCGGTGCGTCCAGCGGCCCCGGATCAGGACGCTGTCCAGGGGCACGTCCCCGCGCCGGCCCTCGAACATGACCACCTGGGTGGAGCCGACGAGGAGCGCTTCCTCGTCCGACCGCGCCGTGACCCGGGTCGCTCCCGGCAACGACTCCAGCATCGCCTGGAGCTGCCGGTCGCTGTGCACCGGCCGCACCTCCGTGCCGTGCCGGTAGTTGCCCACGTACACGGTGACGTCGAACGCGCGCTGTCCCGCATTCCCGAAGTCGGTCAGCGTCGCCGCCAGCCCGGTCGCGAACGTCACCGTCGTCACGCCGAGGGCCACGGCGGCCAGCGTGAGCGCGCTGCGCGCCGGACGGGCGAACGGCAGCCCCACGCCGAGGCTCACGGACCGGGGCAACCGGGCACCCGCCAGGCGCCGCTGGATGCCCAGCGCCCGTCCGGCACGCGGCGCACTTCCGGCACTGATCGCCCGCGCCGCCGACATCCGGCGCGCCCGCAGCGAGGGCCCCAGCGCCGCCAGCACGCACACGAGCGGCATGCCGAGCAGGGCGAGCGCGTTCACCCAGGGCGCGATACCGACGCTGTCGTGCAGCACCCCCGAGTTCGGCCCGGTGAACACGAACTGGAAGAACGGGCGCGCCACCAGGTTGCCGGCGAGTGTGCCGAGCGCACAGCCCAGGACCGACGGTACGGAGATCATCACGAGGTAGACGCCCAGCACCTGCCCCGGCGTGAACCCCAGCGCCTTGAGGATGCCGATGTGCCGGAACCCGGAGACCACCGCCCCGCCGACCACGTTGGCGACGATCAGCACGGCCACCAGGATGCCCAGGACACCGAACGCCATCAGATACGGCGCGTACGCGCGCGCGGTGCTGCCGATCCGGTGCTTCAGCGCCAGATACGTCTCCGATCCGGCGAGCGCACCCTTCGGCAGGTCCTCGGTCACGTCGGCCATACCCGCGCGCAGCGCGCGCTCCGACGACGCGTCCCGGAACCGGAACAGCATCTGGGTGCCGGTCGGGTGCAGGGCCGCGATCTGGTCGGGGGTGACCCAGGCGTCCGCCGTGTGGCTCAGGTCGAAGGCGAACCCGACGATCGTCAGCGTGGGCCCCGACGGCACGCGGAACTTCTTGCCCATGTCGTCAGCGGTCCAGTCGGACTGCCGGTTCAGGACGATCTCCCCGGGCCGGGTGGGCCACCGGCCCGCCCACAGGTTCACCCGGTCCACCGGGCCACCAGGACCGGGACGCCCCACCAGCGTGACCTCGCCGCCGAGACCGAAGTCGCCCGCACCGCGCGGAAGGTCCACCGAAGCCTGCCGGAACGGTCCGGCCACCGCCTCGACCCCGGACTGCCGGGCCGCGTGCGCCAGTTGGGCGTCCGACACCTCGGCCGAGTCGAACGCGGCGACGACATGCGGCCCGTGCTGTTTCCCGAAGACGTGGTCGAAGGGCGCGGACGCCGCGTCGACCAGGCCGAGCGCGACCACGAGCGACCCCGTCGACACGAGCGTGACCAGCCAGATGACCAGCGTCTGAAGTCTGCGCCGGCGTACGGCCGCCCGCGCGGCCTTCCACACCGCCCTCATGCGGACGGCTCCAGGGTGTGCTCGCCGGTCACCCGGCCGTCGGCGACCTCCACCAGCCGGCTCGCACAGCGCCGCGCGAGATGCCGGTCGTGCGTCACGATGATCAGGGTCTGGCCGATCTGGTTCAGGTCGAGCAGCAGGTCCATCACCTGCTCCCCGGCCCTGCTGTCCAGCGCGCCGGTCGGCTCGTCGGCCAGCAGCAGCGCGGGACGGTTCATCAACGCCCGTGCCACGGCGACCCGTTGCCGCTCACCGCCGCTGAGCACCGCGGGGTAGGCGTTGCGGCGGTCGGCGATGCCGAGTTCCCCGAACAGCTCCAGTGCCCGCCGCCGGGCCTGCCGGGCCGGTGTGCCGGTCAACTGGCCGGCCAGGGCCACGTTGTCGAGGGCCGACAGGTCGTCGATGAGGTTGAAGAACTGGAAGATCATGCCGATCCGGCGCCGCCGGTACAGGGCGAGCCCCTTTTCGCTCAACTCCCCGACGTTCTCGCCGTGTACGACGACGGTGCCGGCCGACGGCCGGTCGAGACCGGCGATCATGTTGAGCAGCGTGGACTTGCCGCATCCCGAGGGCCCCATCACCGCGACCGCCTCCCCGGCCCGGATCTCCAGCGTGACCCCGTCGAGGGCGACCGTCTCGCCGTACTCCTTGCGCACCCCGTCGAGCCGTACGACGGTGTCTCCCGTTCTCACCTCAGTGACCATGGACAGGACGCTAGAGGGGCGACGGGGACCCGGGCATCCCTCCGCGGATGGCACCCGGCGGCGGGACTCATCCCAGGGATGCAGGGCGCTGAATCCACAGGTCGATGCGGATGTCAGTGCCGTCTGCGAGAGTTGAGCCATGGGGGAGAACGACGTGTTGGCGGCGGCGCTCGCGGTGGCGTGCGCGGCCGTCCTGGCGCTGACGGCCGCGCTGGTGCACACCCGGCGCAGGTGGCAGTCCGCGGTCGGGGAGCGGGGGTGGCTGCTGGAGCGCGAGCGGGAGAGCGCCGCCGAGGCCGCGATCGCGGCCGAACGCGACCGGATCGCCCGCGAGTTGCACGACATCGTCAGCCACAACGTCAGCCTCATGGTCGTCCAGGCGAGCGCCGCCCGCGAGGTGCTCGGCACCATGCCCGACGAGGCCTCGACCGCCCTGCGCGCCGTCGAGGACGCCGGGCGGGGCGCGATGACCGACCTCAGACACCTGCTGGGGCTGCTGGCGCCCGCGCAGAACGGCGAGGACACCGACCCGGGCCCGGCCCGCCCCGACGACCCCGGCACGCCCCTCGCCCCGCAGCCCGGCCTCGACCGGCTCGGTCACCTGGTGGACCGGATATCGTTCGCCGGCCTCCCGGTCGAGGTCCGCATCTCGGGCGAGCCGTGCCCGCTGCCCCAGGGAGTCGACGTGACCGCCTACCGGATCATCCAGGAGGCCCTGACCAATGCGCTCCGGCACGGCGACGGCGGCAAGGCGGAGGTGACCGTGCGCTATGCCGACCACGCCCTGCGCGTCGAGGTGCTCAACACCGGCCCCAGCGTGCTGACCGGCACCGCACCGGCCGCACCGAAACCGCACGGCGCGGGCACCGGGCGCGGTCTGCTCGGACTGCGCGAGCGGGTCGCCGTCTACGGCGGAGACCTGGACGCCCGGCGCAGACTCGGCGGGGGCTACCGCGTCCGCGCCCGCATACCCCTGGACCGCCCGTGACCGGGCACGTGCCCGAGCGGGCGCCCCGCGTCCTGATCGCCGACGACCAGACGCTCATCCGGACCGGTTTCCGGCTGATCCTCACCGCCCGGGGCATCGAGGTGGTCGGCGAGGCCGCCGACGGCATCGAGGCGGTCGCCGCCGCCCGTGAACTCTCGCCGGACGTCGTGCTCATGGACATCCGGATGCCGACCATGGACGGCTTGGAGGCCACCCGGCGCATCCTGGAGCAGACCCCGGACTGCCGGGTGCTGATGCTGACCACCTTCGACCTGGACCGGTACGTGTACACGGCGTTGTCGTTCGGGGCCAGCGGCTTCCTGCTGAAGGACGTCACGCCGGAGCACCTGGCGGCGGCCGTACGGCTCGTAGGCACCGGCGACGCCCTGCTGGCGCCGCAGATCACCCGGCGCCTGGTGGAGCGGTACGCGGTTGAGGCCGAGCGGACCGCCCAGGCCGTCCCTGCCGACCTGGCCGCCCTCACACCCCGCGAGCGGGAGGTGCTGACCCTGATGGGACGCGGCCTGTCCAACACCGAACTGGCCGCCGAGCTGACCCTCAGCGAGGCCACGGTCAAGTCCCACGTGGCCCGGATCTTCGCCAAGCTGGGGCTGCGCGACCGCGCCCAGGCGGTCGTCCTCGCCTATGAGACGGGGCTGGTCAGAGCGGGGCAGCGCTGACCAGCCCGGGCGTCCTCAGGTCGACTCGCGGCGCACCAGTTCCGTTGGGAGGATCACCGCGGCCGGGTCCTCGCCGCCTATCTGGGCGAGCAGCACCCGCACCATCTCGGAGCTGATCCGGTCCCACGGCTGACGGATGGTGGTGAGCGCCGGGGTGACGGCGGTCGCCGCGGGGGAGTCGTCGAATCCGCCGACAGCGATGTCCTGCGGCACCCGCTTGCCCGCCCGCTGCAGCACCGCCAGTACGCCCTGTGCCATCAGGTCGGAGGCGACGAACACGGCGTCCAGGTCCGGGGCCTGCGCCAGCAGCCGCTCCGCGCCCGCCTCACCGCTGGCCCTGCTGTAGTCGCCGGGGACGATCAGCCGCTCGTCCACCTCGACGCCCGCCTCGGCGAGCACCTCCTTGTACCCGGCGAGCCGCTCCACCCCGCCCGGGGTGTCCAGCGGGCCGGTGACCACACCGATCCGGCGCCGGCCCAGCGACAGCAGGTGCCGCACCATGTCCCGGGCGCCGTCGCGGTCGTCGGCGGCCACGTAACTCACCTTCGAGCCGAGGCCGATCGGCTTGCCGCAGGCGACCAGCGGCACACCCGCCTCCCGCAGCTCCTCCGCGACCGGATCACCGGAGTGGCTGGAGACCAGCAGCACCCCGTCGACGTGCCCGGCCGTGATGTAGCGCGTGATGCGCCGCCGTTCGTCCTTCGTGCCCGCCAGCATCAGCAGCAGCGGGATGTCGTGCCCGGCCAGCGCCTGCGTGCAACCGCTCAGCAGCACGTTGAAGTTGGGATCTTCGAAGAACCGCTCCTGCGGCTCGGTCAGCAGGAAGCCGACCGAGTCGGAGCGTCCGGTGATCAGCGAGCGGGCGTGCCGGTTCACGACGTACCCGGTTCTGCGGATGGCGGCGTTGACCGCCTCCTGCGCGGCGGGGCTGACGTAGTGCCCACCGTTGAGCACGCGCGAGACGGTGCCCCGTGAGACCCCTGCCTCGCGCGCCACGTCGTGGATCGTCGGCGGTTTGCGCCGGCCCCCCGAATTGCTCATGGTCATGACTTTACGGCTCCGGAGAGGAGATCCAGGCTCCAGAATCGCTGGATGACCAGGAACAGCGCGATCAGCGGGAGGACCGCGAGGAACGCGCCCGTGATCACCAGCGTGTACAGCGCCGGGGTGTTGGAGCCCTGTTCCAGCAGCGTGTACAGACCCAGTGTGAGCGGGAACCGCTCGTCGTCGCTGAGCATGATGAACGGCAGCAGGAAGTTGTTCCACACGGCCACGAACTGGAACAGGAACACCGTGACCATGCCGGGGATCATCATCGGCAGCGCGATCCGGGTGAAGATCCGCCACTCGCTCGCCCCGTCCATCCGCCCGGCCTCCACCACGTCGGAGGGGACGGCGGCGGCCGCGTAGATCCTGGACAGGTAGACGCCGTACGGGGAGAGGATCTGCGGCAGCAGCACGGACAGATAGGAGTCCGTGAGGTTGGCCTTCGCCAGCAGCAGGTACTGCGGGACGGCGAGGATCACCGGCGGCATCAGCACGCCCGCGAGCAGGACGCTGAACAGCGTCTCGCGGCCCCGGAACCGGTAGGTCGCGAGCGCGTAGCCGCTGAACGCCGAGACGGCGGTCGACAGCAGGGCGCCGAGACCCGAGTACAGCGCGGAGTTGGCCATCCACTGCCAGTAGATGCCGTCGCGGTAGGCGTTGAGGTCCTTGATGTTGCCGGTGAAACCGGTGCCGGGCAGGAAGGTGAAGGTGGAGAACAGCTCGTGCCCGGACTTGGTGGACGCGATCACCACCCAGGCCACCGGCAGCAGCGTGTAGATCGCGCCGATCAGTAGCGTGACGGTCGGCACCAGGGCGATCCGGCGGCGCAGCGGCGCGCCCTGCGCCGTACCCGGGGCGGTGCCCGCGGCCGGGGCGGCCTTGCGCACGGCAAGAGAACTCATCGTGCTTCCTCCTGCCTGTTACGACGGTTCGCCGCCCGCAAGAACCCGAACGACAGCACCAGGGTGGCGAGCGCGATCAGGGTCGCCTCGGCGGCGGCCGAGTAGATGTCGCCGCGGTGGAAGGCGTCCTGGTACACCTTCATAAGCGGACTCCATCTCGTGTTGAGGGAGTTGGTGAGCGGTTTGAGGGTGGTCGGCTCGTTGTACACCTGGAGCGTCGCGATGATCGAGAAGAAGAAGGTCAGCACCAGCGAGGGCGCCACCATCGGGATCTTGATCTTCAGTGCGATCTGCAGCGGGGTGGCGCCGTCCAGCTTCGCCGCCTCGTACACCTCGGCCGGGATGGACCGGAGCGAGGTGTAGATGACGATCATGTTGAAGCCGGTGCCGCCCCAGACCGCGATGTTCGACAGGGCGAGGTACAGCGGGCTGCCGTCGAGCAGGTCCGGCTGGGGCAGGCCCAGCCTGTCGAGCACGTAGTAGAAGGGGCTGACGTCCGGCAGGTACAGGAAGCCCCACATCAGCGCGGCCACCACACCGGGGACGGCGTACGGCAGGAAGATCGCGAGCCGGGTGAAGGGAGCGAGCCGCACCCGGTCGGTGTCCAGCATCAGCGCGAACAGCAGCGCGAGACCGAGCATCACCGGGACGACGATGCAGCCGTAGCCGAGGACGCGCAGCGCGCCGTGCAGCAACTCGCTGTCCTGGAAGGCCTCGGAGTAGTTCTCGAAGCCGGCCCAGACCTCCTTACGGGCGCCCGCGCCGAGGCCGAGCCCCGAGACGTGCACCTTGCGGAAGCTGAGCCAGACCGCGTAGCCGATGGGCAGCGCGAAGAAGAGCGCGAAGAGGATCGTGGCGGGGAAAAGGAAGGCGTACGGGGCCCCCTTGACCCCGTACGACCTCCGGCTTGCGGTGCTGGTCACTGAGAAACCCCGAAGCCCTGCTTCTTCATGTCGCCGACCGTGGCGTCCTGCATCTTGTCCAGGGCGGCACCGAAGTCCGACTTGTTCTTGGCGGCGGCACCGAACGCGTCGTTGAAGGTCGCGTAGGCGACGTTGACGTTCGGGCCCCACGCCGACGGCGCCGTGGTCTTCGCGATGTCGGCGGCCTTGGTGTAGAAGTCCGGCTGGTTGGAGAAGAACGCCGGCGGGTTGGAGAAGGCGCCGCTGAGCTGGGCGGAGGTGGAGGCCGGGTAGATGCCGCCCTCCTTCGCCAGCGCGTTCAGGGCGTCACCGTCAGTGTTCAGCCAGGCGGCGAACTTCGCGGCGGCGGCCTGGTGCTGGGAGTCGGTGGTGACGGCGGTGGAGGAGCCGCCCCAGCTGCCGGTGACGTCCTGGTCGAGCGACCACTGGGGGAGCGGGGCCATGGCCCACTTGCCCTTGGTGTCCGGCGCGGCCGTGGTCAGCGTGCCCGGCGCCCACACCGCGCTGACCCAGGCGATCTCCTTGCCGGTGTTGAGCGCCTTGTTCCAGGCCGGCTGGTACATCGGCTGGTTGTCGATGACACCTTCCTTGACCAGGCCGCCCCAGAACTTGGCGACCTTCTGGGTGGCCGCGTCGTTGATGGCGACCTTCCACTTGTCGCCGGAGGTGGTCCACCACTTGGCGCCGGCCTGCTGGGCGAGACCGGCGAACAGGCCGGAGTCGTTGGCGGAGAAGGTGGTCAGGGACTTGTCCGGCGCCTTCTTCTTCAGCGCGCGGGCGGTCTCGGCGAACTGCTCCCAGGTGGTGGGGACCTTGAGGCCGTACTTCTTGAACAGGTCCTCGCGGTAGTAGAACATCATCGGGCCGATGTCCTGCGGCACCGCGTACACCGCGTCCGTGCCCAGCGTGGTCTGCTGCCAGACGCCGTCGGCGAACTTGCTCTTGGCGTCGCCGACCTCCTTGGATATGTCGGCCAGCGCGTCGTTGCTGACCAGGGTCGGCAGCGCCTGGTACTCGGCCTGCACCAGGTCGGGCGCCTTCTTCGCCTTGTGCGCGGTGAGGATCTTCGTGATCAGCGTGTCGCCGCCCGCCTGCTTCTTGGCCGTGACGGTGATCTTGTCCTTCTTGCCCGGCCCCTTGTTCCACAGGTCGACGACCTTGTCCATGCCGGGCGTCCAGGTCCAGTACGTCAGTGAAACCGGGCCGGACTCGGCCTTGCTGTCGTCCCCGGAGCCGCAGGCGGTGAGGGCGGTGGCGCCGAGCGCGACGGCGACGGCGGATGTCACGAGGCGGCGGCGCTTCGTGTGCGGCATGGATCTCTCCCCTGACCTGGGTCCCCGCCCGCTGCGGGGACCTGCCATGCAGATGTGCACGTTCACATGACTCGGGTCCTCGGGTGGCGAGAACCCCTGCCATGCTTCTGTGAGCGTTCACAGTAGAGAAACACCTCGGACACTTGTCAATGGTTGTTGCTGTGCGGTTATGTTGGGCTCGCACCGCCGCCGCTGTGTGTGCACGTTCCCAAATGATCGATTTCACGGGAGAGATCCATGCCGGAGACCAGCCCCAGGGGCCTCACCAGGCTCGCCTTCGGTGGGGATTACAACCCCGAGCAGTGGCCGGAAAACGTCTGGCAGGAGGACGTCCGGCTGATGCGCGAGGCCGGCGTCACGATGGTCAGCGTCGGGATCTTCTCCTGGGCCCTGCTGGAGCCCTCACCCGGTGCGTACGACTTCGGCTGGCTGGACCGGGTCATCGGCCTGCTGCACGACAACGGCATCCGCGTCGACCTGGGCACGCCCACCGTGGTGCCGCCCGCCTGGTTCTACCGGGAGCACCCCGAGGCGCTGCCGGTGACCGCGGAGGGCGTGCGCTACGAGTTCGGCTCGCGCGGCGCGATCTGCCACAGCAACGCCGCCTACCGCTCCGCCGCGGCGAGCATCACCACGAAGCTCGCCGAGCGCTACGGCGACCACCCCGCGCTCGCCCTGTGGCACGTGCACAACGAGTACGGCGTCCCCGTCTCGGCCTGTTACTGCGACTCCTGCGCCGCCCACTTCCGCCGCTGGCTCGCGGACACCTACGGGACCGTCGAGGGCGTCAACGAGGCCTGGGGCGCCGCCTTCTGGGGCCAGTGCTACGCGAGCTTCGAGCAGATCAACCCGCCGCGCGCGACACCGACCGTCGGCAACCCGGGTCAGGCGCTGGACTACAGGCGGTTCGCCGATGCCACCATCCGCGAGAACTTCCGCGCCGAGCGGGACATCCTGCACCGCCTCTCGCCGGGCGTCCCGGTGACCACCAACTTCATGACCGCCCTCAGCCAGTGCGACTCCATGGACTACTGGGCCTGGGGCCGCGAGGTCGACCTCGTCACCAACGACCACTACCTGATCACCGACGGTCGCCGCACCCACGTCAACCTCGCCATGGCGGCGGACATCACCCGCTCCGTGGCCGGCGGCACCCCCTGGCTGCTGCTCGAACACTCCACCTCGGGCGTCAACTGGCAGCCTCGCAACCCCGCCAAGGCCCCCGGCCAGATGGCCCGCAACTCCCTCGCCCACGTGGCCCGCGGCTCCGACGGAGCGATGTTCTTCCAGTGGCGCCAGTCCCGGCGCGGCGCCGAGAAGTTCCACTCGGCGATGCTCCCGCACGGCGGCACCGACACACGTGTGTGGCGCGAGGTGGTCGAACTCGGGGCGTCCGTCGACTCGTTGAGCACCGTCCGCGGCACCCGCACCGAGGCCGACGTGGCCGTGCTCTGGGACTGGCAGTCCTGGTGGGCGCAGAACCTCTCCTGGCGGCCCAGCGAGGACCACGACCCGCGCGAACGCGCCGACTCCTTCTACGAGGCCCTCTACGACCACCACCTCACGGTCGACTTCGCCCACCCGGAAGCCGACTTGTCGAGGTATCCCCTTGTCGTCGTACCGGCCCTGTACCTGATGACGGAGGCGGCCGGGAACAACGTCCGGGAGTACGTCGAGAACGGCGGCACGCTCGTGGTGTCGTACTTCTCCGGCATCGTCGACGAGCACGACGCCGTGCACGAGGGCGCCTACCCGGGCGTGCTGCGCGACGTCCTCGGTCTGACCGTGGAGGAGTTCTCGCCGCTGCTGCGGGACGAGCGGGTGCGCCTGACCGGTCCCGACGGCGCCGAGCTGACCGGGGACGTGTGGACGGAGTTCGTGGTGCCGCGCGGTGCCGCGACCGTGTGGACGTACGCCGACGGACTCACCGCCGGCCGCCCGGCCGTCACCCGGCACCGGCTCGGCGAGGGCACCGCCTGGTACGTCTCCACCCGCCTCGACACCCACGGCCTGTACGCGCTCGTCGGCCGGGCCGCCGACGACGCCGGGCTCGCCCCGCGCACCGACCTGCCCCGTGACGTCGAGGTCGTGCGCCGCAGCGGCGAGTCGGGGACCTACCTCTTCGCGATCAACCACACCACCGGCGACGCCAAGGTGCCGCTGGACGCGCCCGGCACCGAGCTGCTGACGGGTGAACGCGCCGCGGGCCGGCTGGCGGTCCCGGCGGGGGCCGTGCGGGTCGTACGACTCGACGGCTGAGCAGGCTCCCCTCCGTCCGCGTGTGCCACGAGAGCCGCGGGCGGAGGGGTTCTCCTCCGGCCCCCACCGGAGGACACCCCCGACCCAGTTACGTCGAAGGGACGACGGACGACGATGTTCCATCCCAGACGCACCATCAGGGCCCTGCTGCTGCCGCTCGCGGCCGGGCTCGCTCTCACCGCCCTGCCCGCCCAGAGTGCCCGGGCCGAGAGCACCCTGACCAACGGCGGCTTCGAGTCCGACGGCTCCGGCGTGGCCGTGCCCACCGGCTGGTCCGAGTACGGCGACACGGGCGCCTCGTACACCGAGTCCGGCGGCCACGGCGGGAGTTACCGCCTGACCCACTACTCGTCATCCGCGTACAAGGTGGAGACGTACCAGTACCTTTCCGGGCTGACCAACGGCACCTACACGCTGACCGCGTGGGTCCGCTCCGGCGGCGGGCAGAACTCGGCCTACATAGCGCTCAAGAACTGCGGAAGCACCGAGCAGCGCACGGATCTGCCGATCTCGTCCAGTGGGTGGATCCGTATCGTCACGCCGATCAAGGTGACCAACAACCAGTGCACCATCAGCATCAACAGTGACGCGAACGCGGGCAACTGGATCAACGTTGACGACCTGTCCTTCACGTCCGGCACCGCGGGTACGTCCATCCATGGCGCCGACATCTCCTCCCTCGCCAAGAGCGAGGCCAAGGGCGGGGTGTACAAGACCAGCTCCGGCAGCACCGGCGACGCCGTCACCGTCCTGAAGAACGCCGGCATGAACTACGCGCGGCTGAAGGTCTGGGTGAACCCGGCCGACGGCTTCAACGACAAGGCCCACGTCCTGGCCATGGCCAAGCGCGTCAAGGCGGCCGGCATGAAGCTGCTGGTCGACTTCCACTACTCGGACACCTGGGCCGACCCGGGCGCCCAGACCAAGCCGGCCGCCTGGGCGGGCCACTCGTACAGCCGGCTCAAGACGGACGTGTACAACCACACGTACGACGTGCTGAACGCGTTGAAGGCCCAGGGCACCACCGCCGACATGGTCCAGGTGGGCAACGAGATCAACGGCGGCATGCTGTGGTCCGAGGGATCGACGGACAACTGGAGCCAGCTCGCCGGGTTGATCAACTCGGGCTACGACGCCGTCAAGGCGGTCAACTCGTCGACGGTCGTGGCGCTGCACCTGGCCAAGGGCGGTGACAAGGCCGGAACGGAGTGGTGGTTCGACAACGCGGTCGCGAGCGGCGTGAAGTTCGACGCGATCGGCCTGTCGTACTACGGCTACTGGCACGGCCCGCTCTCCGACTTCCAGACCACTCTGGACGACGCGGCCTCCCGCTACGGCAAGCCGGTGTTCGTCGCCGAGACCGCCTACCCCTTCCGGCTGGACAGCGACGACTCGCTGGTCAACCAGATCGACACCACCGGCGAGCTGGTCTCCGGCTACCCCGCGAGCGTGGCCGGCCAGGCCAAGTGGATGAACGACGTGGCGAGCATCGTGGAGGCCGTCCCGAACGGCCGCGGCCTCGGCGTCTTCTACTGGGAGGCGACCTGGACCGCGGTCACCGGCAACGGCTGGGACCCGACCGACGCCACCTCCGGCAACGGCTGGGAGAACCAGGCCCTGTTCGGCTACGACGACAAGGCGCTGTCCTCCATGTCGTGGTTCAGCCACCGCTGAACCACCCCTGACGGGGGCCCGGCCGTAAGGGGACGGCCGGGCCCCTCCCCGTTTCCGTGAACGGGACCGGCGGGAACGGCCGTTCGATACCGGACAAGGGTCGCGGAGTCCCGTACGGAACGGCTTCGGCTGCGCGAGAGTGGGAACACGGCGCACGAGGAGGCCGGGAACGGAGGCGGGACGGATGATGAGGAATCCCACGGGCGGCATGCGGCGGGACATCCTGGACTGGCTCAAGGACCCGGCCGCCCACTTCCCGTCAGGACGCCGCCGCGGCGACCTCGCCGAGACCGGAGTCACCGCGCGGGCGGTGGCCGTCAAGCTCGGCGTCTCCCGCCGGACCGCCGCCGCCCACCTCGACTTCCTCAGCCGCATCGGCCTGCTCCGCACCCGCCGGATCCGTTGCCGCACCCACTACCGACGCGACGAGGTCCGCATCGCCGAGGTGGCCAGGATGTTCGAGAAGGGCTGGTGAACCGGGGCCGACGTCGTCGGCGGCGATTTCGCCGACATCCCCCGGCACGCGGCAGACGCTGGGACGATGGAGCACCGTCGACCTCGAAGGGCAGGCGCGCATGACCCCTCCCACTCCTCTGGTCGTCCACCGGTACGTCGCCGTCGGCGGCGAGGGTCCCGAGGACGTCGTCGCCGACTCCCGCGGCCGGGTGCTCACCGGCGTGGCGGACGGCCGGATCCTGCGCATCGACGGCATCGCGGACCCCTCGGCCACCCGCGTCGAGGTGCTCGCCGAGACCGGCGGGCGGCCGCTGGGCCTCGAACTCCTGCCGGACGGCGCCCTCCTGGTGTGCGACGCCGACCGCGGACTGCTGCGCGTGGGTCTGGACGACGGCCGCGTCCAGGTGCTCGCCGAAGCGGTCGCGGGGGAGCGGCTGCGGTTCTGCAGCAACGCCGTCGCCCTGTCCGACGGCAGCGTGTACTTCACCGTCTCCAGCCGCCGCTACCCGCTGGAGCACTGGATCGGGGACGTGGTCGAACACACCGGCACCGGCCGCCTGTTGCGCCTCGCGCCGGGCAGCGACCGGCCCGAAGTACTGCTGGACGGACTCCAGTTCGCCAACGGCCTCGTACCCGCCGCCGACGAGTCCTTCCTGGTCGTCGCCGAGACCAGCGCGTACCGACTGACCCGCTACTGGCTGACCGGGCCGAAGTCCGGGCGGCACGAACCCTTCGCCGACGACCTGCCCGGCATGCCCGACAACCTCGGGCGCGCGGGCAAGGCCGGCCCGATCCGGGTGGCCCTGGCCGGCCCGCGCGTACCCCCGCTCGACCTCCTGCACCGCGGTCCCGCGGCCCTGCGCCGGGCCGCCGCCCGAGTCGCCGTCCGCGCGCCCTACCGGCCCGCCGGAACCGTCGGCGTCCTCGCCGTCGACGACGACGGCCGCGTCCTGGAGCACCTCACCCGTCGCCGCTCCGGCTACCGCATGGCCACCAGCGTCTGCGAGGCCTCCGGTCACCTGATCCTGGGCAGCGTGTGGGAGCGGGGCATCGCGGTCTGCGCCCTGCCCGAGCCCGCACACTGAGTCACTCCGAGGTGCTCGGCGGCCGCCCGCCGCGGCCGCGTGTGCGGTCGGGGCGCCGCCGGCGTTACCCTGGTCCGCGGCCGCGATCATCCTGCGCGGCGCGGCGGTGGGGCCCGCCGTATCCGAACCGCGGTGAAGGCGCCGCCAACGGTCCCTACTTGCGACGGCATGGCGCCCGTGTGCCCCGGGCCCCGGCGAGTAGGAGAAGTACGAGCATGACAGTCCCGGAAGCCGAGAGCCTGCAGGCCCGCCCCGCACCCGCGCGGCGGGCGCAGTGGCGTACCCAGGCCCCCGTCGTCGCCGTGGTCGCCGCGGGCGGTGCCCTCGGTGCGACGGCCCGCTACGCGCTGACCCTGGCCTGGCCCACGCCCCTGGGAGGATTCCCCTGGGTGACCTTCTGGACCAATGTCGTCGGCTGCGCCGTGATCGGCGTGTTCATGGTGCTGATCACCGACGTGTGGGCCGCCCACCGCCTCGTACGCCCCTTCTTCGGCACCGGCGTGCTCGGCGGCTTCACCACCTTCTCCACCTACGCCGTCGACATCCGCAGGCTGGTCGACACCGGCCACCCCCGCACGGGGCTGGCCTATCTTGCCGCGACCCTGTTCGCGGCCCTCGCGGCGGTGTGGCTGGCCTCGGTCGCCGCCCGCCTGGTGCTCACCCGGAGGCAGCGATGACCTCACTCACCGGCCGGGCCGTGCGGCTGACCGTCTACATCGGCGAGGACGACACCTGGCACCACAAGCCCCTCTACACCGAGATCGTGCACCGCGCCCGCGCCGCCGGGCTGGCCGGGGCCAGCGTCTTCCGGGGGATCGAGGGGTTCGGCGCCTCCTCCCGCATCCACACCACCCGGCTGCTGTCCCTGAGCGAGGACCTGCCCGTGGCGATCGTCGTGGTGGACACCGAGGAGCGGGTCCGGGCTTTCCTGCCGCAGCTGGACGAGCTGGTCGGCGAAGGCCTCGTGACGCTGGAGAAGTGCGAGGTCATCCGGTATGTGGGGCGTGCACCCGGCCCGGGCGGGACGGAACCGAAGGGTAAGAAGTCGTTGTGAACTGGCTGCTGGTCGTCCTGGGGGCCGTGGTCGGCGCACCCCTGCGCTATCTCACCGACCGGGCCGTCCAGGCCAGGCACGACTCGCTCTTCCCCTGGGGCACCTTCGTGGTGAACGTCACGGGCTGCCTGATCCTGGGCCTGCTCACCGGTGCCGTGTCCGCCGGAGTCGCAGGTCCGCACCTGCAACTGCTGATCGGCACCGGGCTGTGCGGGGCGCTGACGACGTACTCGACCTTCTCCTACGAGACCCTGCGGCTGACCGAGGCCGGTGCGGGGCTCTACGCTGCCGCCAACGCCGTCGCCAGCGTGGTGGCGGGGCTCGCAACGGCCTTCGCGGGTGTGTCCCTTGCCGGGGCCCTGTGGGGCTAGGCGCTTGGCGTACGGCCGGGCATAGTGAGTACTGTCTACAGCACTGTCGACCAATTTTTCTCAGAACTGGATCCGCATGAGCGCCATCTCCGTCGGTCAGGCCGTCGTCCTCGGAGTCGTCGAGGGGGTGACCGAGTTCCTCCCCGTGTCCTCCACCGGCCACCTCAAGATCGCCGAGGGGCTCATGGACATCCCGGTCGACGACAAGTCCGTCGTCGGGTTCTCCGCCGTCATCCAGGTCGGCGCCATCGCCGCCGTGCTCGTGTACTTCTTCAAGGACATCAAGCGGATCGTCTCCGCGTGGTTCCGCGGCCTCACCAAGCCCGAGGAGCGCTACCACCACGACTACAAGTTCGCCTGGTGGGTGATCGCCGCGACCATCCCGATCGTCATCGTCGGACTGGCCGCCAAGCCGCTGATCGACGGCCCGCTCGCCTCGCTCTGGGTGGTCGCCGGTTCCCTGATCGTCGGCTCCGGCGTGATGTGGGCCGCGGACCAGATGGGCCGCCACAAGCGCGGTGAGGACGACACCTCCTTCAAGGACGCGATGCTGGTCGGCTGCTCCCAGATCCTCGCCCTGCTCTTCCCCGGCTTCTCCCGCTCCGGCGCCACCATGTCCACCGCGCTCATCCTCGACCTGGACCGCGTCGCCGCCACCCGCCTCTCCTTCTTCCTCGGCATCCCGGCCCTGACCGGCGCCGGCATCTACGAGCTGAAGGACGCCCTCGGCGCGGGCGTCGGCGCCGCCCCGCTGGCCGTCGGCACGATCGTGTCCTTCGTGGTCGCCTACGCCTCCATCGCCTGGCTGCTGAAGTTCGTCGCCAAGCACTCCTTCAACGCGTTCGTGATCTACCGGATCGTGATCGGCGTCGCCCTCCTCGGCCTGCTCGCCACCGGCACGCTCAGCAGCTGATCGACCCTCGAACCGCCCACGGGGCGCGGATGCCTGCATTCAGGCGCCGCGCCCCGTGAATGTTTTCTTACGCGACGCCTTGACAGTTCCCGCCGGCAACCCGCAGGATCGCTCCCGTGAACCTGTCAGACAGCCAGACAGGTGGCCCGGCCCCGCGGCGCGTGAGCGCCATGGAAGCCGTCCTCGGCCACCTCCGCGCCGCCATCGAGCGCGGCGAGTACGGCATCGGCGACAAACTCCCCTCCGAGGCCGAGCTGTGCCGCACCCTCGAGGTGTCCCGGCCCGTGCTCCGCGAGGCGCTGCGCGCCCTGCAGACGATGGGCCTGACGGTCTCCCGGACCGGCAAGGGCACCTTCGTCGTCGCGAACGCCGTCGAGGACCCCACCTTCGGCGACTACGCGGCCAGCGACCTGCTCGAGGTGCGCCGCCACATCGAGATCCCGGTCGCCGGGTACGCGGCCGTGCGCCGCACCCCGGAGAACCTGGACCACATGGCCCACCTCCTCGACCGCATGGAGCGGGAGACGGACACCACCGCGTGGGTCGCGATGGACAGCCTCTTCCACCTCGCCGTGGCCGAGGCCGCCCAGAACCCGGTCTTCCGCCGGGTCATCGAGGAGATCCGTGACGCACTGGCGCGTCAGTCGGCCTTCCTCAACGAGCTGGGCGGGCGCCGCGAGCAGTCCAACCGCGAGCACCGGGCGATCGTCGAGGCGCTGATCGACGGTTCCGAGCACGACGCCGTCGAGGCCATGAGTCATCACCTCGACCGCGTCGAGACGACCCTCACCCACATCGTGCGCCCCGGGCGCACGGACCTCCCCACGGAAGGCGGACCCGAGGCGTGAGCGAGCAGCACCTCAAAGACGAGACGCGCCCCTCGTCCACCCATGTAGACGCCGGAGACGCGGGCTACAGCAAGAGCCTGAAGCACCGGCACGTCAACATGATCGCGATCGGCGGTGCCATCGGCACCGGCCTCTTCCTCGGCGCGGGCGGCCGGCTCGCCGACGCCGGACCCTCCCTGTTCGTCGCGTACGCCGTCTGCGGCGTCTTCGCCTTCCTCGTCGTGCGCGCGCTCGGCGAACTCGTGCTCTACCGCCCGTCCTCCGGCGCCTTCGTCTCGTACGCCCGGGAGTTCATGGGCGAGAAGGGCGCCTACACCGCGGGCTGGATGTACTTCCTCAACTGGGCGACCACCGGCATCGCCGACATCACGGCGGTGGCCACCTACACCCACTACTGGGGCATGTTCTCCGACATCCCGCAGTGGGTGATCGCGCTGATAGCCCTGGCCGTGGTCCTCACGGTGAACCTGATCTCGGTGAAGATCTTCGGCGAACTGGAGTTCTGGTTCGCGATCGTGAAGGTCAGCGCGCTGGTGGTCTTCATGTGCATCGGCATCTTCCTGCTGGTCACCCAGCACCCCGTGGACGGCGGCACCCCCGGCCCGTCCCTGATCACCGACAACGGCGGCATCTTCCCGAACGGCCTGCTGCCCATGCTGCTGATCATCCAGGGCGTCGTCTTCGCCTACGCCTCCGTCGAGCTGGTCGGCGTCGCCGCCGGTGAGACCGAGAACCCCGAGAAGATCATGCCCAAGGCGATCAACTCGATCATGTGGCGCGTGGGCCTGTTCTACGTCGGCTCCGTCGTGCTGCTCTCGATGCTCCTGCCCTGGAACAAGTACAGCGCCGGCGAGAGCCCCTTCGTGACGGTCCTGTCCAACATCGGTGTCCCGGCGGCGGGCGGCGTGATGAACCTGGTCGTGCTCACCGCGGCCATGTCCTCGCTCAACTCCGGCCTGTACTCCACCGGCCGCATCCTGCGCTCCATGGCGGTCAGCGGCTCGGCCCCGAAGTTCACCGCGAGGATGAGCCGCACCCAGGTCCCGTACGGCGGGATCCTGCTGACCAGCGGTATCTGTGTCCTCGGCGTCGGCCTGAACTTCGTCGTCCCGGCGGACGCCTTCGAGATCGTCCTGAACTTCGCGGCGATCGGCATCCTCGCCACCTGGGGCATGATCATGCTCTGTCACCTGCTCTTCTGGCAGAAGACCCAGAAGGGCGAACTGGTCCGGCCCTCCTACCGGCTGCCGGGTTCCCCCTGGACCGAAGTGGTGACGCTGGCGTTCCTCGCCTCCGTCCTGGTCCTCATGTACGCCGACGGCGGCGCCGCACGCACCACCGTGCTGTGCCTGCCGCTGATCGTCGCAGCGCTGGTCGCGGGCTGGTACGCCATCCGCGGGCGCATATCGCGCAAGTCCACTACCGGAGCCGATGCGTGACCCGCACGGCGCTCCCTGACAAGCAGGCAGTGATGTACAGCAGTTCCCCTGCGGACCCACCCCTCGTCCGCGAGCCCCTCCACGCCCCCGTCGCCCACCTCATCCGCGGCGGGGTCGTCGAGGGCATCCACTACGGTTCCGTCGTCGTCCTCGGAGCCGACGGCCAGGTCCAGTTCCAGCTCGGCGACATCGAGGCCGCGTTCTACCCGCGCTCGGCCATCAAGCCCGTCCAGGCCGTGGCCATGCTGCGGGCCGGGCTGCCGCTCGACGGCGACCTGCTCTCGCTGGCCGCCGCGAGCCACTCCGGCGAGGAGCGCCACCTCGCCGGCACCCGGAGGATCCTCGAACTCGCCGGTCTCACCGAGGACGACCTGCGCAACGTGCCCGACATGCCGTACGACCCGGCCGTGCGGGACGCCTGGGTCCGCGAGGGCCGGCTGCCCTCCCGCCTCGCCCAGAACTGCTCCGGCAAGCACGCGGCGATGCTGTGGACCGCCAAGCTCAACGGCTGGTCCCTGGACGACTATCTGGACCCGGCCCACCCCCTGCAGCAGGCCATCGCCGAGATCGTCGAGGACCTGACCGGGCAGCAGGTGGCCCAGGTGACGGTGGACGGCTGCGGCGCGCCGCTGTTCTCCATCTCCCTGCACGGCCTCGCCCGCGCCGTCGCCCGCATCACCACCGCCGCTCCGGGTACGCCCGAGGCCCGCGTCGCCGACGCGATGCGCGAGCACGCGGAGATGGCCTCCGGCTCCGGCCGGGATGTCTTCGCGCTGATGCGGGCCGTGCCGGGGCTGCTCGCCAAGGACGGCTTCGAGGGCGTCCAGGTGGCCGCGCTGCCCGACGGCCGTGCGATCGCCGTCAAGATCGCCGACGGGGCGAACCGGGCGCGGATTCCGGTTTCGGCGGCAGCTCTGTCCCGGGCCGGTGTCGACCCGGCTCTGCTTGCCGAGTTCGCGGGCGAGCCGCTGCTCGGGGGTGGGGAGCCGGTGGGATACGTGCGTCCGGTGCGTGCGCTTGATCCGGTTCCGTTCACCGCTTGCGTGTAGCTCCGCTGGTTCGGCCGTATTCGATCTGCGGGTCCGTTGTGGCTGGTCGCGCCCGCGCGGCGGTAGCCGCATATCGATAACGCCCCGCGCCCCTTTGGGGCGCGCTCACCCTCACCCCCTCAGAAAGAGGACCCGTACCTCATGACCGCGCCCACCCGAAGCGAACACGATCTGCTCGGCGACCGCGACGTACCGGCCGACGCGTACTGGGGTGTTCACACCCTGCGCGCGACGGAGAACTTCCCCATCACCGGCACCCCGATCGCCGCCTACCCGCACCTGATCGACGCCCTCGCCGCCGTCAAGGAGGCCGCCGCCCTCGCCAACGAGGAGCTGGGCCTGCTGGCGCCCGAGAAGGCCGCCGCGATCGTCGCCGCCTGCCGGGAGATCCGGGACGGCAAGCTGCACGACCAGTTCGTCGTCGACGTCATCCAGGGCGGCGCGGGCACGTCCACCAACATGAACGCCAACGAGGTCGTCGCGAACCGCGCGCTGGAGCTGCTCGGGCACGCGAAGGGGCAGTACCGGTACCTGCACCCCAACGAGGACGTCAACCTCGGGCAGTCCACCAACGACGTCTACCCGACCGCCGTCAAGATCGCGACGGTGTTCGCGGTCCGCGGCCTGCTCAAGGCGATGTCCGTGCTCCAGGACTCCTTCGCCCGTAAGGCGGTCGAGTTCCGTGACGTGCTCAAGATGGGCCGTACACAGTTGCAGGACGCGGTGCCGATGACGCTCGGCCAGGAGTTCTCCGCGTTCGCCGTCATGATCGAGGAGGACCGGAGCCGTCTTGCCGAGGCCGTCGAGCTGATCCATGAGATCAACCTGGGCGCCACGGCCATCGGTACCGGCCTCAACGCTTCCGCCGGATACGCCGAGGCCGCCCGCAGGCACCTCGCCGCGATCACCGGGCTGCCCCTGGTCACCGCGGCCAACCTGGTCGAGGCCACCCAGGACTGCGGCGCCTTCGTCCAGATGTCCGGTGTGCTCAAGCGGGTCGCGGTCAAGATCTCCAAGAGTTGCAACGACCTGCGTCTGCTGTCCTCCGGTCCGCGCGCGGGCCTCGGCGAGATCAACCTGCCGCCCGTGCAGGCCGGTTCGTCGATCATGCCGGGCAAGGTCAACCCGGTGATCCCCGAGGTCGTCAACCAGGTCGCCTTCGAGGTGATCGGCAACGACGTCGCCATCACCATGGCGGCCGAGGCCGGACAGCTCCAGCTCAACGCCTTCGAGCCGATCATCCTGCACTCCCTGTCGGAGAGCATCACGCACCTGCGGCGCGCCTGCCTCACCCTGGCCGAGCGCTGCGTTGACGGCATCACCGCCAACACCGAGGTGCTGCGCGCGACCGTCGAGAACTCCATCGGCCTGGTCACCGCGCTCAACCCGCACATCGGGTACGCGGCCGCCACCGACATCGCCAAGGAGGCCCTCGCCACCGGCCGGGGCGTGGCCGAACTCGTGCTGGAGAAGGGCCTGTTGCCGGCCGAGCGGCTGGCCGACCTGCTGCGCCCCGAGATCGTCGCGGGCAGCGGCGCACCTGCCGCCTGACCTGCGGCTACGTCCCTGCGACTACGCACCTGGACCGGCCGGGAGGCACAATGGTGATCATGACAACGACGTCGTCCCTCACCTTCCTGCCGGTCCTGGAGCGCATTGCCGAGGAGATAGGGCGCACGCCCGGCCGCGGGCGTCCCGCCGACTACATCCCGGCCCTCGCGGCCCGCGATCCGCGCAGCTTCGGCATGGCGGTCGCCGAGCTGGACGGCACGGTGTACGGGGTGGGGGAGTGGCGGCAGCCGTTCTCCACGCAGTCCATCACCAAGGTCTTCACGCTCGCCCTGGAGCTTTCGCGCGAGGGCGACGAACTCTGGGAGCACGTGGGCCGCGAGCCCTCCGGCAACCCGTTCAACTCCCTGGTGCAGCTGGAGTACGAGAACGGCATCCCGCGGAATCCTTTCATCAACGCGGGCGCCCTCGTCGTCACCGACCGCCTCCAGACTCGTACCGGAGACGCGGCCGACACCCTGCTCGCCTTCCTGCGTGCCGAAAGCGGCAACCCGGACCTGGACTTCGACCGGCAGATCGCCGCCTCCGAGACCGCGCACGGTGACCGCAACGCGGCGCTGGCGCACTTCATGAAGTCGTACGGCAACATCGAGAACCCCGTGCCGACGCTGCTCTTCGAGTACTTCCGCCAGTGCTCGATCGCCGCCTCCTGCGCCGACCTGGCCCTCGCCACCGCCTTCCTGGCCCGCCACGGCATCTGCGCCGACGGCACCCGGCTGCTCACCCGCAGCCAGGCCAAGCAGATCAACGCGATCATGCTGACCTGCGGGACGTACGACGCGGCCGGTGACTTCGCCTACCGCGTCGGCCTGCCCGGAAAGAGCGGTGTCGGCGGCGGCATCATCGCGGTCGTCCCGGGTCGCTGCACCCTGTGTGTGTGGAGCCCCGGGCTGGACGAGCGCGGCAACTCGGTGGCGGGGGTGGCGGCCCTGGACCGGTTCACGACGCTGACCGGACTGTCCGTGTTCTGAGTGTTCGCCCGGCCCCTGCACACCGTACTGAGCAGCAGTTCTCACGCGCCGGTCATGTGCAGGCCGCCCGTTGGTGAGTGGAGTGTCTCCTTCCGGCCACCCCGCGTTGACACGCTGAACCAGTGTTGGCCATGGCTTTTCCCGTCGATCTCCGCCGCTGCCAGGTGCTGGGCCTGGCCGGTACCGCCTTTCTCGCTCTGGGCGGTGAGACGGCCGGCGCCCTGCCCGTGGAGGACCTCCTCGCCCCGGCGTCCGCGCGGGCTGCGCTCGGGCTGGTCGGGGTCTACTTCGGTGTCGTCCTGCTGATAGCGGCCTGGGTGCTCCTCGGCCGCCTGGTGCGCGGCCCGCAACCGCCCACCCAGCGGTCCCTGTTGGTGGTCCTGGCCGTCTGGGCGGCCCCGTTGCTGCTCGCGCCCCCGCTGTTCAGCCGGGACGTCTACAGCTACCTCGCCCAGGGCGCCATGGTCGACGCCCACATGGACGTGTACGCCCAGGGCCCCGCCCAGCTCGGCGGCCCGCTGGCCGACGAGGTGGCCCCGGTGTGGCAGCACACGGCCGCCCCGTACGGCCCCGCCTTCCTGTGGCTGGCCTCCGCGCTGTCCGGCCTGACCCGCGGCGAACTGCCCGCGGGCCTGATCGGCATGCGCATGGTCGCCGTCCTCGGGGTGGCCCTCATGGCGGCGGCCCTGCCCCGCCTCGCCCGGCACAGCGGCGCCGACCCGGCCGCCGCGCTGTGGCTCGGCGCCCTCAACCCGCTGGTCCTGCTGCATCTGGTCGCGGGCGCCCACAACGACGCGCTCATGCTCGGGCTGCTCGGGCTCGGCCTGGTCGCCGCCCGCGGCCGGTGGCCCGTCCTCGGGGCGGTGCTCGTCACGCTGGCCGCCCTGGTGAAGGCACCCGCCGCGCTGGGCCTGCTCGCGGTGGTGGTCCTGCAGATCCGCACCCGCCGCACCCCGCTGTGGGCCACCCTGACGACGGCGGCCGCCGCAGCGGCGACCACGGTCGCCGCGACCGCCGTGGCCGGCACCGGCTACGGCTGGATCCGCGCCCTGGACACACCCGTCTCCCCGCACAACTGGGCGCTCACCAGCCTGCTGGGCCGCGCCACCGGAGCCCTGCTCGACCGCCTCGGCAGCGACCTGGCCCCGCTCGCCGTACCGGTCTGGCATCTGCTGGGTCTTGCGGCCACCGCCGCGGCCATCGTGCTGATATGGCTCCGGCTGCGCCTGCGACCGGTGTACGCGCTCGGCCTGAGCCTGCTCGCGGTGGCCGTCTTCGGCCCGGCGATCCGCCCCTGGTACGTGCTGTGGGGCCTGTTCCTCATCGCGGCCGCCGCACCCAGCACCTCGGTACGGCACCGGGTGGCCGCCCTCGCCGGTGTCCTGGCCCTCGCCGTGCTGCCCAGCGGCGGCCCGGCGGACGTCGGCCAACTGGTCCTCGCCGTCTCGGGCGGGCTGCTCGGCGTGGTCGTCCTGTGGCAGGCCCACCAGGCGGCCCAGGCTCCGGCGGCGGGACGCACGGCATGACGGCGCCGACGCTGCCACGCACGGACCGGGGTCGCGCGCTGCTCGTGCTGGCCCTGGCCACCGCGGTGACCGTGTTCACGGCGACCGTGCCGCTGCTACGGGACTTCTTCGACCTGCGCGTCTACTACGGCGCTGTGCACACCTGGGTGCACCACGGCGGCCGGATCTACGACTACCGGGTGCCGGGGACGACGTACGGCTTCACGTATCCGCCGTTCGCCGCGCTCCTCATGCTGCCGCTGGCCCCGATGGGCCGGCACACCGCGATCGTGGCCTCCCTGCTGGTGAACCTGGCCGCCCTTGCGGTGGTCCTGCGCATCCTGGCCGGGCCCGGCTGGCGACGGCACGGCTGGTTCCGCTGGGCGCTGGCCCTGTGCGCGCTCGCGCTGTTCGAGCCGCTGCGGGACACCTTCAGCTTCGGCCAGGTGAACCTGGTCCTGCTGGCCCTGGTGCTCGGCGACGCCTGGCTGCTGACGACCGGCCGGGACCGCTGGGCGGGCGTCGGGATCGGGCTCGCCGCCGCCGTGAAGCTCACGCCCGCCCTGTTCATCGGCCTGCTCCTGCTCGCCCGGCGCTGGCGGGCGGCCGGGGTGGCCACGGCCGTGGCGCTCGCGGCGACCGGTCTTGCCGCCTGGGCGGACCCCCGTGCGTCCCGCTTCTACTGGACCGAGGCGCTCTGGGACACCAACCGGGTCGGCCGCCTCGACTACGTCTCCAACCAGTCGCTGCAGGGCGTCCTGGCCCGGCTCGGCGACCCGGACCGCACGCTGTGGGCCGCGGTGGTCCTGCTGGTGCTGTGCGTGTGGGCGTGGCGGGCGAGCCGGGCCGTGGCGGCCGGCGACTGGACGGCCGCCTTCGCCCTCACCGGTGCCGCGGCCTGCCTGGTCAGCCCGATCACCTGGGTGCACCACCTGGTGTGGCTGCTGCCGTCCTTCGCGGTGCTGGCGCGCGCCGGGCACCCGCGGCCGGCGGGCGCCCTGTACGCGGTGCTGTGCACCAGCGTGGTGTGGCTCTGGTTCGAGGACTCCTCCGGCATCGACGGCTTCCTCGGCAGCAACATCTACACCTGGATCACGCTGGGCCTGCTGCTTTGCCTGCCGACCGGTCAGCCGCGCTCGGCCCGGCCGCCCTTGGACCGCAGCCCGAGCCACACCGCACCCGCGCCGAGCCCGGCGAGACCCGCGACGGCGGCGGGCGACCAGTCCTCGTCGTCGTCCGACCCCGGGGACGTGGCGGCCGCGACCGTGGTCGATGCCGGTCCCGATCCGGCGCGCAGCCCGTCCAGCGAGCCCACCGGATCGACCTGACCGGTCGCCGCGAAACCCCAGTCGAGCAGGGCGCGGGCCTCCTCGTACACGGCGAAGCCACCGCCCTCCTGAGGGTTCATCACCGTCACCACGAGGGTGCGCCCGCCCCGGCGGGCCGCGGCGACGAGGGTGTTGCCCGCGTTGCTGGTGTAGCCGTTCTTGACGCCGATCAGGCCCGGGTACCGCGCCACGCCGTCCTCGCCGGTCAGCAGGCGGTTGGTGTTCTCGATCGCGTACGGGGTCCCGTCGCCGGGGAACTGGGCCTCGGCGGTGGAGCAGTAGCGGGCGAAGTCGGGGTTGCGCAGTCCCTCCCGGCCGAAGACCGCGAGGTCGAACGCCGAGGACACCTGGCCGGGGGTGTCGTAGCCGTCGGGGGAGACGACATGGGTGTCCAGGGCACCGAGGGTGCGGGCCCTGGCCTGCATCCGGCTGGCTGTGGCGTGCCAGCCGCCGCCCAGGGCGGCGAGCACGTGCACCGCGTCGTTGCCCGAGCTGAGGAAGACCCCGCGCCACAGGTCGGACACCCGGTAGCTGTGCCCCTCCTCGACGCCCACGAGGCTGCTGCCCTCGCCGACGTCCTCCAGCTCCTCGTACCGGACGGTGTGCTGCATGGTGGCGGGCAGTCGCGGCAGCACGGTGAGCGCGAACAGGGTCTTCAGGGTGCTGGCGGGCGGCAGCCTGCGGTGGGCGTCGCCCGCGGCCAGCACCTCGCCGGTGCCGGCGTCGGCGACCAGCCAGGACAGCGCGGAGACGTCCGGCAGCTCGGGCGCGCCGCGGTGCGGTCTGACCTGGGTGCCGGAGCCGTAGAGCAGGGACGGCTTCGGCACCGCCGCTCGCGGTCCGGGCGGTGCGGGATCCCCCGCGCGGTGTGCGGTGGCGGCGGCGGCCGGCGCGAGGGCCAGCACGCCCGCGACGCACAGGGCGCAGGCCGACGACACCGCCCGACAAGAGAATCCGGTGATCATATGATCAACGTAGGAACTGGAGGGTCGCCGAGCGCGCTGCCGGGGCCGGACGGGCCACCGGAGCACCCGGATGCCGCATTCCGGGACGGCCTCAGGCCGTGGGCAGGGTCGGCTGGACGCGGCGCAGGAAGGCGGCGTTGTCGGGGGTGTCCCGCAGCCGCTCCAGCAGGGTCTCCAGGTTGGCCGGCCCGCCCTCCCGGGAGCGCAGCGCCCGGCGCAGGCCCCGAGTGGCCGTCAACTCGGCGGGGGTGAGCAGGAGTTCCTCGCGCCGGGTGCCCGTGGGGTCGATGTCCACGGCGGGGAAGAGACGGCGGGCGGCGAGTTCCCGGTCGAGCCGCAGCTCCATGTTGCCCGTGCTCTTCAGCTCCTCGAAGAAGTAGCCGTCGGCACGGGAGCCGGTGTCCACCAGGACGGTGGCGAGGATGGTGAGCGAGCCGCCCTCCTCGGCCTGGCGGGCGGCGCCGAAGAACCGCTTGGGGCCGAGCAGGGCGCCCGCGTCGACACCGCCGCTCAGGGTGCGCCCGCCGGCGGCGGAGGCGTTGTTGTGGGCCCGGCACAGCCGGGTCAGGGAGTCCAGCAGGATGACGACGTCCTCGCCGTCCTCGACGAGCCGCTTGGCCCGCTCGACGACCAGTTCCGCGAGGGCGATGTGCTCCTTGGCCGCCCGGTCGAACGTGGAGGCGTAGACCTCGCCGCGCACCGAGCGGCGCATCTCGGTGACCTCCTCGGGACGCTCGTCCAGCAGGACGACCATCAGGCGGCACTCGGGGTGGTTGCCGGCGACGGCGGCCGCGATCTGCTGGAGCAGCACGGTCTTGCCGGTCTTCGGCGGGGCCACGATCAGCCCGCGCTGGCCCTTGCCGACCGGTGCGAACAGGTCGGTGACCCGTCCGGCGAGACCGGCCGCCGGGTGTTCCAGGCGGATGCGCTCGTGCGGGTGGAGCGGGGTGAGGTCCCGGAAGTGGCGGCGGCCACGGAGTGCGCCCGGGTCGCGGCCGTTGACGTGCGTGACCTCGGTGAGTGCGCGCTGCGCCCCGCGGACGCCCTCGACGAGGTCGCCCTTGCGCAGGCCGTGCCTGCGCACCAGCGCGGCGGGGACCTGCGGATCGGCGGGGGAGGACAGGCAGTTCACGGCCCGCAGATGCCCCTTCCCGTGCGCGTCGATGTCGAGGACACCGGTGACGGTGCGGGTGGCCGGGGCCTGCTGGTCCACGTGAGGGGGTTCGAGTGTGGTGGTCATGGGTGGTCCTTTCACGGACGGAAGACATGAGGAAGGGGGGAGGAAGCCGCAGAACGGGAGGGCGTACGTGCCTCCGGGCGGCGGAAACGACACCTCGGTCCGAGGCGGTGCCGAGAAGCTGACGCGCCTGCGCCGGGAAACGGCGGACGGATCAGCGCGGAGAGGAAAACTGGCACCGGCGCCCACAAAGGGGCGTACACAGGTGCTGAATGCACGGTACCACTCGATGGCGCGGTACGGCTGCGATCCGTCCAACACGTCAACGGCGCGAGCCATTCCCGGTGGTGCGGACGGGGCGACGAGGTCGCCGATCTGTGTGACCCACTTCGCGCTGCCCCTGCCCAGGGGCGTCATCAGCGAACTCCTCGGCGTGGACACCGAGTTCCGCGATCGGCTGCACCACCTGTCCAGCCAGGTCGTGGCCACCGACATCGAACCGGACGAGGCGGTCGCCGCCAACCGGGAACTGGTCGCCGTCCTGGCCGGGATAGCTGCCGCCAAGACCGAACACCCCGCCCGCGACGAGGACGGCGACCGGCTCAGCCGGCAGGAACTCATCGGCACCCTGGTCCTGATGATCATCGATGGCCACGAGACCACCCTCAACCTGATCACCAACGCCGTACGCGCAACAGCGTCCGCGCACTTCCCGTGCACCTGGGCGGCCGAGCCGTATACCAGTGGAACCCGCACCAGATGTCCCCACACCGTAACGATCCCGGACGTCAGGGGACTTGACCACCAACCGTCCACTATCGTCACGACATGTCCACGCCACCGCAGCCCCCACAGCCGGCCGACCGGCCCGCGCCGCAGCCCGGACAGCCCGGCCCGCAGCCGGCGGTCCCGCCGCAGCCGACGGCCTACCCCTACCCGAACCCGCAGTCTCCCCCGTCGGGGAACTTCTACGCGCAGCCCACGCTGGTCGGACAGCCGGCCCCGCCGCAGCCGGGGGTGCCGGGGAACCCCTACGCACAGCCGCCCCAGTACGGCCCGGTGCCCGCCCCGCCGTCCGGTGGCGGCGGTGGTGCCGGGCGTGCCGTGCTGTGGCTCGCCGTCGGCGCGGCCGTCGCCTCCGTCGCGTGGGCGGCCGGTGTGTTCCTGCTCGGCGGCATGGGCGACAGCGCGGACCTGCGCGGCTACTCGGCGCCCTCCAACATGTGCTCGGGCGGGGACTACTCGTCCTTCAAGGACGAGTACCCCGAGACCGACTCCTCCTCGACGCACAACTCCCTCAAGGACAAGGCGCTGGACGAGAGTTACTGCAGCCTGAGTCTGAAGAAGACCGGCTCCAGCTACGCGGACGCCTACCTGTCCATGCAGGTGGACCTGCACCGGAAGACCGACCCCGGGCCGGAGTTCACCGCCACCTGGAAGAACTACGGCGACAGCCACACGGGTTACGACGTCAGCCCGGTCAAGGGCATCGGCGACGAGGCCTACCTGGTCAGCCAGGACACCACGAGCGGCTCCACCAGCGGCTCCCGTTACGCCACCCTCGCCGTACGCGACGGCTGGGTGACGTACACGATGAGCTACAGCGCCTACCTCAGCTCCTACGGCCAGGACAAGACCCCGCCCGCGCTCACCGACGTGTCCGACTGGCTGAAGACGGACACCAAGGCGACGCTTGAGCAGTTGAAGGGCTGACCCTCAGATCGCCAGAACCGCCGGGGGGCGGAGCCGCACCGCTCAGGCGGACCGCGCCTCCGCCTCCTTCACGATCTGGTCGAACCGCGCGCCCATGGCCTCGGCGAGGGCCTGGGCGCCCGACAGCGGACGGACCATGACCATGAAGTCGTCGATCAGCCCGTCCTCGTTCACATGCAGGAAGTCGCAGCCGGTCAGCTGCCGGTCGCCCACCCGGGCCGTGAAGACCAGCGCGTGGTCGGAGGCGTCCGGGGCGCCGATCTCACGGACGTACCGGAAGTCCTCGAACACCTGGAAGACCCCGCGCAGGATCGCCGCGGTGATGGCCTTGCCCGGGTACGGCTTGAAGACGACCGGGCTGGTGAAGACGACGTCGTCGGCCAGCAGCGCCTCGACGGCCGCCAGGTCTCCCGCCTCGACCGCCTCGCGGAACGCGCGCATCGGATCACCTCGCATAGTCAATTAGATGAATAGCTGCGGATGAGAGTAGTCAGCTGCGGGAGGCGTGTCCACAGTCGCGTGAGCGCCTAGGCTGACGGGATGTTCAGCCCCGAAGGCCCCACGCTCCGTGAGCTAGCCGTCCAGGCGCTGTCGTCCGTCGAGCACGGCTACGACCTGCTGGCCCCGAAGTTCGACCACACCCCCTTCCGGACACCCGACGCGGTGCTGGACTCGGTGGCGAAGGCGCTCGGTCCGCTCGGCCCCTTCGAGGACGGCCTCGACCTGTGCTGCGGCACCGGCGCCGGAACGGACGTCCTGGCCGGGCTGTGCCGGCGCAGCGTCACCGGCGTCGACTTCAGCGCCGGCATGCTCGACGTCGCCCGGCGCCGGGCCGCGAGCGCGGGGCTCTCGGCGGCGGCACAGGGGCCGGGCGTCGCCTGGGTGCGCGCCGATGCCCGGGCCCTGCCGTTCACTGCTGCCTTCGACCTCGTGGTCAGCTTCGGGGCGTTCGGCCACTTCCTGCCCCGCGAGCTGCCCGGCCTGTTCACCCAGGTCCACTCGGCGCTGCGGCCGGGCGGCCGGTTCGCCTTCCCGGTCCTCGCCCCGCCCCGCCCGTCCAGCCCCGCGTTCTGGATGCTGTTCGGCTTCGACGCGGTGATGCGGGTGCGCAACGCCCTGTGGCGACCGCCCTTCGTCATGTACTACCGGGCCTTCCGACTCGGCGACGTCCTCGGGGAGTTGACGCGCGCGGGCTTCACGGTCGACCTGCACGCGCTGCCCGAGTTCGGGCGACGCGGCGACGGCAGCCCCCGCGTCCGGCTGGTGTCGGCGCGCAGGGCCGACGGGGTTACCCCGCCGCCGGCAGCGTGAACTCGTAGACCAGTGCGTCCTGTTCGGCGTTCACCACCAGATCGGTGATCTCCAGCGGGCGCGCGTACTGGTCGTGCACCCGCCGGGTCACCCGGACCGAGGCGGCGTCGCCGACCTGGGTGATCGAGTCCCGGTGGTGCAGGGTCAGACCGGCCTTGCGCATCCAGTCGTAGGCCCGGCGCAGCTGCGCGGGAGTGGCCCCGTCGGCCCGGTCGCGGTAGCGGCCCAGCTCCGCGACCTCGGCCAGCGCCACGGCCGAGAACGACGTCACCGCCGTACGCAGCGACCGGCCGTCGGGCGTGGCCGACCGGTAGCGGTGCACCAGCGTCGGCCGGTGCGGGGCCAGGCCCAGCGCCTCGGCGTGCTGCGGCGGCGGCGCCTCCCAGATCACCGTCGCCCGGTCCGCCGCGCCCAGGTCCGCCGGGCGGGCGCCGACCGGGAAGGTGAGCGAGACCGGGTCCTCGACCGGGCGGCCGGGCAGCGTGGCATGGCTGCCCCGCCGGTCGGTGGCGACCAGACCGTCGCGGCGCAGCACCTCGAGCGCCTGCCGGACGGTCTCCCGGCTGACCCCGTAGCGCTGGGCCAGATGTCGCTCGCCGGGCAGCCGCTCGCCGGGCGGAACGGTGCCGTCGTGCAGGTCGTCGAGGAGCAGCGACGCGATCTGCCAGTACAGGGGTCTGGCGTCGGTCTGCGGGGGGTCGTGCGGGGTGGTGCGGGCCATGCCGCGCCTCCTGTTGGTGACAAGACGTAGCCGTGCGGGCTCATTGCGCGACCAGATCTAGCATTGGTCTAAACCACGAGGGAAGAGTGTCCTGCCGGTTAGGCCGAAACCCACCCGCGTGATCCCGGTGTCACGGGGATCACGGCGAGCGGCGAGTGGCTGAAAAGGGCGAGGAGCGGAGATCAGAGGAGGAACAGCCGGCCCGCCGGCTCCTGGTGACCCTCGGCGGTGTGCCAGTAGTCGCGGGTCTCCACGGCCCGCCCCTCCTCGTCGAACCGCGCGAACACGCAGCCCGCCAGGGCGACGCGGGCACCGCCCTCCTCGCCCAGCACCCGGAACTCCGCCACCGCGATCCGGCCCGGACCCACCAGGGGCGCGGAGAACCGTACGTCGGTCACCCGTTCCTCGGCGAACGACCAGCGTAGATACGCGGCCAGCTGGTCCCGCCCCCGGTGCGGCTCGCGGAACGGCATCGACCGGTGCACGCAGTCCTCGGCGTACAACTCGACCAGCGCGTCCACGTCATGCGCGGCCCAGGCCCGCTCCCAGACCCGGACGAACCGCTCGGCGGCCTCCTGTGTCTCCATGCCCCCGCCCTTTCTGCCCGTCTCCTCAGGCGTACGACCTCAGCCAGCGCAGTTTCCGCTCCTCCTGGAACGGCCCGCCGCCCTCATGGTCGTTGAAGTCGTACACCTCGATCGCCTTGTCCTCGTGCGCCCAGGCGTTGAACGCGGCGAACACGGTCGACGGCGGGCAGGTCTGGTCCTCCAGCGCCGCCGAGAAGAGGGCCGGGGCCCGGCCGCGGGCCGCGAAGTGCACGCCGTCGAAGTAGGAGAGGGTGCGCAGCACGTCCGCCGCGCGGCCCCGGTGCGTCTTCAGGAACAGGCCTATCTCCCGGTACGGGTGACGCTCCGTCAGTGTCGTCGCGCGCGGGAAGTCGCACAGGAACGGCACGTCCGGGGCGACCGCGACCAGGTCGGGCAGCAGCCCGCCGACGGCCAGTGCGATGCCGCCGCCCTGGCTCTCGCCGATCACCACGGTCCGCGCCGCGTCGGTCAGCGGATGCGCACGGGCGGCCTCCACCGCGCGCACGGCGTCCGTGAACACGCGCCGGTAGTAGTAGTTTTCGGGCGCGTCGATGCCCCGCGTCATGAACCCGGGATACGCGGGCGCGGCACCCACCGGGTCCGCGGTGCCGCCCCCGCCGCCCCACGCGCTGCCCTGCCCGCGGGTGTCCATCACGAAGTGCGCCCGCCCCGTGGACGCCCACAGCAGCTTCTCGTGCGCGAGGCCGCGTCCGCCGCCGTAGCCGATGAACTCCACGACCAGCGGCAGCGGTTCGGTGGCATCGGCCGGCAGCCGCAGCCATCCCTTGACCGGGTGACCGCCGAACCCGGCGAACGTGACGTCGTACACCTGCACCGTGGACAGCCCGGTGTCCACCGGCTCGAAGCGGGCGTCCAGAGCGTGCTCGCGGGCCTCCTGGAGCGTCTTGTCCCAGAACGCGTTGAAGTCCTCGGGCGCCCCGGACTCGCTGCGGTACGCACGGAGTTCGTCGATCGGGAGGTCGAACAGGGCCATCGGCAACCGCCTTTGCGGAGGGAGCGTGAAGGAAGACTGCGCTCTCACCGTACGTGGGTGATCGGATGACTCGCCAGGCCTGTGCCGGGCACGGACTCGGTGGGTGGCCCCTCGCCCGCGGTCGCCGCGCTGGCCAAGGGCGCGAAATCGCTTGCTGCGAGGGCCCGGTGGGGCGATCGCCGGGGGTCCGGTGGTCGGGTCACCGGCCGGTCAGGTCCTCGGCTGGGTCCACTTCGGTCCCGTGCGCGCCCATTCCCGCTCCCACTCGGCCAGCCGGTGGCGCAGCGCGAACCGGCGCTCCAGCGCGTGCCCGAAGAGGACCACGGCCGCCGCACCGCCCGTCACGCACACGCCGACCGTGATCGTGTGCTGCCAGACCGCGAACTCGTCCGGCGGCGGGGCGACACTGCGGCCCTGGGCGTCGAACCACACGGTCACCGGGTCACCGGCCCGGGTCCCCGCCGGGACGCGGGCCATCACGGTTCGCGTCCCCTTGCCCGGCTCGGTCCAGCGGACCCGGGCACGGTAGGGATGATCACGGTCGCCCTGCTCCGTGGGCAGCCGCTCGGGCGTGTTGGCGACCACCACGGCCTGCACCTGACGCCGCTCGGCCCGCTGCGACGCCGCGAGCGAGCGCGCCTGCTCATGGGCGCGCAGGCCCGCCGCCACCCCGGCCAGGGGCGTGACCACGAACAGCAGGACGGTGACGACGAGTACGGCCCACGCCTCGATGACGTCCGAGCGGCGCCGCAGCGGATTGCGCCGCCAGCGCCAGCCACGCACCTGGGTACGCATGTCCACCTCCCTGCCGGAGCCGGAGGGCCGGGCGAGCCGGGTCACCGGTCGTCCGCTCCCGCCGCCGCACACGAGCGTCCACACCGGTCTCGTACCCCGTACGGCGCACCTCGGCTCACGCCGCCTACCGCGACTTCAAGCCCTCATGGAGCACGGCATGCGGCACGCGCCCCGAGACAGCGCGAGCGGCCGCGCACGGGACCCGCGCGCCCAGGGCTTGCCCTGGCCGGAGCGAACGTTCCCCGGCCGAAGCGGAAGCGTTCGATCCCTAGCCGAAGCGCTCGATACGGATGCGCTCGACCGGCTGGCCCGCCTCGACCAACAGGCGGGAGGCGTGCTCCGCGAACCCGTTGGAGCCGCACACATAGGCCTCCCACCCACCCGGAGGCTGCTCGGCCAGGAGTGGCGCCACATGTGCAGCAGCCATACGACCCACCGGCACTCCCGTGGGCGCGCTGCGCGTGAACACGGCCGTCGTCTCCCCGCCCAACTCCCCGGCGTAGATCAGCTCCTCGGGGCTGCGCGCCGACACCAGCATCCGCAGCGGCAGGGCGAGGTCCCGCGCCCGGTGGTGCCGCACCATCGACATCAGCGGTACGACCCCGGAACCGGCCCCCAGCAGCAGAGCGGGCCGGTCACCCGGCCAGGCGAAGAAGCCGCTCAGCGGGCCCCGCACCTCGACCGTGTCACCGGGCCTGGCCACCGTGTGGAACCAGCCCGAGACCTCACCGCCCGGCACATGGTCCAGCGTCAGCTCGATATGGCCGAAGTCGTCCGGTGCGGACGCGATCGAGTAGTGGCGCTGGGCCGCATAGCCGTCCTCCGCGGTCAGCCGCAGCATCAGATGCTGCCCGGGCAGATGCCCCGTCCAGTCCGGCACCGCGAGCCGGAACGTGGCCGCGTGCGGGGTCTCGCGCCGGATCTCCGTCAGGGTGGCCGTCTGCCACACCGACGCCGTCTGGTTGCTCACGGCGATGCGGCCGGGCACGGCGAAGCGGGTCGCGGGAGTGAAGTCCGTGGTCGCCGTCGTCTCAGTCACCGGAGTACCGCTGTTCCTCCCACGGGTTGCCCCGCTCGTGGTAGCCGTTGCGCTCCCAGAAACCCGGCTCGTCGTGGTCGAGGAGCGTGATGCCGACGATCCACTTGGCGCTCTTCCAGAAGTACAGGTGCGGCACCAGCAGCCGCGCCGGGCCGCCGTGCTCGGGTGCGAGCGGCTCGCCGTCGTACTCCCAGGCGATCCAGGCGCGCCCGCCGGTGAGGTCGGCGAGCGGCAGGTTCGCGGTGTAGCCGGTGTGCGAGTAGGCGATCGCATGGGTGGCGGACACATGGGGCCGGACCACATCGAAGAACGTGTCCAACGAGACACCGCCGAACCGCACCCCGAACTTCGACCAGCTGGTCACACAGTGGATGTCACCCGTGTACGAGGAGGCGGGCAGGGCGTGCGCCTGCTCCCAGTCCCAGGTGTGCGGCCGCTCCACCAGTCCGTCGATGCGGAAGGACCAGTCGGCGGGCGTGAGGTCGGGGGTGACCTCGGCGGACAGGACGGGCCAGTCGTCCCCGACGTCGTACTGCCCCGGTGGCAGCCCTGGATCGGTGACGCGCGGGCGACCCGTGAAGCCTCGGGTGACGTTCATGGTTCAACCGTACGCTGTCGCCACGGGTGCTCCGTCCCAGGTCAGTGCCCCGGCCCTTGCGGCCGTACGAACTCTGCGCAGGGCCGGGAATAGCCGCCCCGTGCTGCTCCTTGGCGCTGAGTGCCGGCCGGTGCGCCGGTGACAGCGCGAGGGAAGCGAGGAAAGACGATGCCCGAGGCGTACGTCTTCACGCGGTACGGCGGCCCGGAGACCGAGGCGCTGACCGACGTGGAACGGCCGACCCCCGGCCCCGGTCGGCTGATGATCGCCGTCCGGGCGGCGGGAGTGAACCCCGTCGACTGGAAACTGCGGGGCGGTTTCCGCCGCCCCGGCGAGAGCGCCGAACACGTCTTTCCCGCGGTCTTCGGCAGCGAGGCCGCCGGAGTCGTCGAAGAGGTCGGCGCCGATGTGACCGGGTTCGCCGTCGGCGACGCGGTGTTCGGCAACACCGTCGACGGCGGATACGCCGAGTACGCCCTGCTGCGCGCCGACCAGACCGCGCACAAGCCCGCCGGGCTGTCCTTCGCCGACGCCGCAACCCTGCCGGTCGCCGCGGCCACCGCCTACGACGGCGTCCGCCGGCTCGAACTGCCCGAGGGCGCGACCCTGCTGGTGACGGGCGCGGGCGGCGGCGTCGGTACCGCGGCCGTCCAGATCGCCCGCGCCTTCGGAGCGAAGGTCGTGGGCGTGGCGAGCGAGGGCAAGAAGGAGTTCGTGGAGTCGCTCGGCGCCGTGCACGTGCCCGGGGGCCCGGGCCTCGCCGAGCGCGTGCGGGCCGTCACGCCCGAGGGCATCGACGCGGTGTACGACATGGTGGGCGGCGAGACGCTCGCCGAGGCGGCCACCCTGCTCACCGACCGGACCAGGCTGGTCACCGCGGGGGCCCCGCCCGAGACCGTCGCCGAGCTGGGCGGCTCCCGGGTCGCCCGCGCCCGCACCGCCGCCGTCCTGCAGACGGTGGCCGACCTCGTCCTGCGCGGAGCTTTGATCCCGCACGTCACCCGCACCTTCCCGCTCGACCGGGCCGAGGAGGCCCTGCGCACCGTCGAGGACGGGCACGCCCGGGGCAAGATCGTGATAGAGGTGAACGCATGAGCGACCTGATCGGCCCCCGTGCCGCCACCAGTACCGGCATCGGCAGCGGAACCGGCACGGGCACCGTCTCTGGCGAGGTGACGACGAGCCCGCACGTCCTCGACAACCCCGCCCTCGCCTCCCTGACCGGCCCGCACGCCCACTTCGCCGAGCGGCGCGGTCGCGTGCTGCGCTACCCGCTGGACGTCTCCCCGTGGTCGGCCCTGCCCAGTGAGCCGGACGCGGACGACTGGGCGGACCTCGCCGCGCTGGCGGGCCCCGGCACCGAGGTGCCGTTGGCCGGCTATTGCGGGGAGGTGCCGGACGGCTGGGAGGTGACCTTCCACGTCGAGGGCGTGCAGCTCGTGGACGAGGGCCTGGCCGCCGCACCGGACGCGGAGGCGGTCCGCCTCGGCCCGGCGGACGTACCCGAGATGCTCGAACTCGTGGCACGCGCCCAGCCCGGCCCCTTCCTGCCGCGCACCATCGAGATGGGCACCTACCTGGGCATCCGCCGCGAGGGCACCCTGATCGCGATGGCGGGGGAGCGGCTGCACCCGCCGGGCTGGACCGAGATCAGCGCGGTCTGCACCGACCCGGCCTTCCGTGGCGAGGGCCTGGCCACCCGTCTGATCCTCGCGGTCGCGCACGGCATACGGGAGCGCGGCGAGACCCCGTTCCTGCACGCCAGCGCCCGGAACGCCAACGCCATCCGGCTGTACGAGTCCCTCGGCTTCCGGCTCCGCCGCCGCACGGCGTTCCTCGGGGCCCTGGCCCCCGAGCACCTGTCGGACGGCCGGGCCGCCGTACCGGTGCCGTGACCGGCCCTCAGTCCGAGTCGGCCCCGGACGGACCGGCGTTGTACCGCTCCAGGTAGGCCGCGAAGCGGGTCAGGTCCTCCTCGGCCCAGCCGGCGAGCCGCTCCCGGAAGGCAGTCCGGCGGCTCCGGGTGACCTGCGCGAGGATCTCCTGGCCGGCCTCGGTCAGGTGCAGTACCTGGACCCGGTGGTCCTCCGGGTCCAGGCGCCGCTCGATGAGCCCGGCCCGCTCCAGCGCGGCCACCTGCCGGCTGACCGTGGACTTGTCCAGGGCGTAGTGCGCGGCCAGGTCGGTGGCCCGGCAGCCGCTGCTCTCCTCCAGGTGGCCGAGGAGGGTGTACGACACGAGCGACAGCTCGGGATGCATACGTCCCGCCGAGGCCCGGGCCCGGCGGGCGAAGGTCGTCATCTCGCGCTGGATGGTCTCGATCGCCGTCTCCGCTGCTGTCACCGGAATACCTCCTCCGCCGTTCTAGTTGTATAGTACAACTTAAAGCGAAAGTTGTATAAGCCAACTATTGGAGGTCGCGCCCGATGAGGTCACCAGCGCTCCGCCATGTGCTCACGCACCTGATCACCCCGCTGCTGATGTGTCTGGGCATGGGGCTCGCGTACATGGGAGCCTTCGTGACCCCGGAGCCGAACCACCTGCCCGTCGCCGTCGTCGGCGCCGGACCCCAGGCAAAGGTGTTCGCGCAGACCGTCAAGGACACCGCCGGGGACAAGCTCGACGTCCGTACCGTCGCCACCCGCGCCGCCGCCGTCGACCTGCTGAAGTCCCGGGACGTCACCGGCGCCTATGTGCCGAGCACCAGAGCGCCCGAGCTGCTGGTGGCCACCGCCGCCTCCGACATGGGCGCCACGGCCGTCGAGAAGGTCTTCACGCCGGTCGCCGCGAAGGAGGGCGTCCCGCTCAAGGTCACCGACGTGGCCGCGCCGGTCGCCGACGACCCCACCGGCCAGGGCCTGTTCTTCCTGCTGATCGCGCTCAGTATCGGCTCCTACGCCTCGGTCGCCGCCCTCGGCGCCGCGGGTGCCACGCTCCCGATGCGGATACGGGCGCTGCTCGCGCTCGGTGTCTCCGCCGTGGTCAGCGCCATCGGCGCCCTGCTCGCCGGGCCGGTGTTCCACCTCGCCCACCACGGCCTCGCGAGCCTGTGGGGCATGGCGTGGCTCTACTCGGCGGGCATCCTCTTCATCGGCGTCGGCCTGCACACCTTCCTCAAGCGGTGGACCACGCTGACGATGATGGTGCTGTTCGTGATGCTCAACTTCACCAGCTCCGGCGGCCTGTTCCGGCCCGAGCTGCAGAACGGTTTCTTCGGCACCCTGCACGCCTTCTGGAACGGCGCCGGCTTCGTCGAGGGCGTCCGCAGCCTGCTGTACTTCGGTGACGACGGCCTCGCACGCAACGTATGGACGCTCGTGGTCTGGCTGCTCGTCGGCCTCGCGGTGACCGCGATCGCTGCCACGTACGAGCAGGCCCGGGTGGCTAGGCAGAGAGCCGCTCTTGCCGAACCCGCACCGAGCGCGGATGCGGCCCGGCAGAAGGCCGAAGCGGCGGTCGACGAAGAGGTCGAGGCAGAGGTCGAGGTCGTGGAGACGGTCGGCGTCTGACGGCCGACGTACGGGGAGAAGGGGCGCACCGTCCGGCGGCGGACGGCGCCCCCTCGCCGTGTCGGGCTCACCGGCTCCCTGTCCCGATCGTCACCACCCGCGCCCACTCGGGCGGTACGTCCGGCCGGTACTCGGGGTTGTCCTCGGCCCGGGACCCGCGGCCCTGCCGTTGCCGGGGAAACAGGCCCACCACCGTCCGGCACGGTGGCCGCGACTGAGGCCAGGGCGTCTGTCCGTCCGTCAGGACCACGACGACGTCAGGGACCGGCCGTGCCCGCAGCGCCCGGGCGAAGCCCGTCCGCAGGTCCGTACCTCCTCCGCCCACCAGCGCGATCCCCTCGTCCCGGCACAGCGAGTGCACGGTCTGGGCCGCCGCATCGCACGACACCACCGTGACCAGGTCGCGACGGCCGCCCACGGCTCGGGAGATCGCGGCAACCTCCAGGAGCGCGCTGCCCAGTTCGGCGTCGCTGACCGACCCGGACGTGTCGACGACCACGCACACCCGAGGCGGCCTGCGCCGCAGACTCGGCAGGACCACGCCGGGCACCCCGGCCGCGCGCCGCGGCGGACGGCCGTAGCTGTAGTCGTCGCCCGACCCCCCACCGGAGACCGCCGAGCGCACCGCCGCACCCAGCAACTCCCGCCAGGGCTGCGGCGGATGGAACGCCTCCTCGGCCCACCGCTGCCACCCCTTGGGCGCGTTCCCCGGCGCGCCGGTGATGCCCTGCGCCACCCGGAAGCGCACCGCGTCCCGTTCCTGCTCGCTGAGCCCGTGGGCGCCGTCCGGCCCCAGGTCCCACTCGCGTTCCAGGCCGTCGGCGCCGCTGCCGCAGTCCAGCCAGGCCAGCTCCTGGTGCCGTGGCCCGAGCCGGAACAGCCGCAGGTAGTCCTCCATCAACTTGTCCTCGGGCAGCTTCAGTTGTCCGGGTGTGACGGCTCCTTTCGGTCGTACCAGCCCGTCGCCGTACACGTCGTCGTTGATCTCCAGGTCCGCGGCGATGTTCATCCGCAGCCGCTCCCCGCGGCCGTGCAGTCCGCGCTCCCGGGCGACCCGGTCGCCGCGTCCGTGGTGGTCGCGCAGCAGGTGCGCCACCTCGTGCACCCACACCCCGGCGAGATCCTCCACGGGGGTCCGGTCCACGAAGGCGGGTGAGACGTAGCACCGCCAGTGCCGGTCGACGGCCATCGTCGGCACCTGCCGCGACTCGACGGGGTGCAGCGCGAACAGGGCCGTCGCCAGGTAGGGCCGCGCCCGGGCCGCGTGCAGCCGGGCGGCGAAGAGCTTGCCGAGGTCCAGCGCCCCGGGCGCACCGGCCGTCATCGGCGGGCCCCGGCCGCGACCGCGGACCGGCGGGCGGCCTCGTCGGCGCGCCGGGACAGCGAGACCACGCCGGCGAGCCGCTCGATCGCCTCCGGTACGTCCCAGTCCTCCTGGCGCAGGGAGGCCAGCGTGGTGGCGGGGACGACCACCACGTCCGGGGCCCCGGACTCCATCGCGCGGACCAGCAGCGTCCACGCCGCGTCCCAGCGAGCCCGCTCCGGCCGCTTGCGGACCGCGTCCACCACGCCGTCCAGCACGGCCTGCCGCAGATCCCCGCGTTCGGGCAGCACGGCACCGGCGGGGTCGGCCAGCAGGGCCTCGGGATCCGGCAGGTCCATCCGGTCCAGGCTCGCCAGCAGCTCAAGGCCCGCTCCGTCCCCGACCGTCCCCCTGACCAGCAGGGACAGCACCTCGCGGGAGGAGCCCGCGGCGGTCGCGAAGGCGATCAGACGCAGGGTCATCTCCCAGCTGCGGGGCGACGGCCAGGCGCCGCCCCGGCGGGTCTCGCCGCTGGGCAGCCGGTGCACGAGCGTCGGGCGCGCGGTGAGGAAGCCGCAGACCGCGCGCCGCGCGAAGTCCACGGCTTCCGGCAGCTTCTCCGCGTCGAGCCGGGGCAGGGCGGCCCGGGGCCAGGTCCCGCCCAGGCCGCGTACGACGACGTCGTGGTCGTGCGTCCACTGGAGGTGCACGAACCGGTTGGCCAGGGGCGGGCTCAGTTCCCAGCCGTCGGCGGCCGAGGACCGCGGATTGGCGGCGGCCACGATCCGCACACCGGGCGGCAGCCGCAGCGCGCCGACCCGCCGCTCCAGCACCAGCCGGAGCAGGGCCGCCTGGACGGCGGGCGGTGCGGTGGACAGCTCGTCCAGGAACAGCAGCCCGCGCCCGGCCCGGACCAGCCGCACCGCCCAGTCCGGCGGCGCCATCGGGACCCCCTGTTCCGCGGGGTCGTCGCCCACGACGGGCAACCCGGAGAAGTCGGACGGCTCGTGGACGCTGGCGATCACGGTGGTCAGCGGCAGGTCCAGGGCGCTCGCGAGCTGCGTCAGGGCGGCCGTCTTGCCGATGCCCGGCTCACCCCACAGCAGCACGGGGAGGTCGGCGGCCACGGCCAGGGTCAGCGCCTCCAGCTGGGTGTCGGCTCGGGGTTCGCTGCTCGCGTCCCGTAGCAGGGCCAACAGGTCTGCGGCGACGTCGAGTTGAGAAGTGTGGGACGGCGTTTCGGGCATGGCGAAGGGAGTGTGTGAGGACATATGTGGTCACCTGGGGTGTGAAGTCGGGGGCTGAACCATGAATTCAGCGGGCTGGAACGTGAATTCAGCGGAGGAAGGTCGCCTGGCGAGGGCGTCGGCGGTGGTGCCGGGCGGCGCGACGTTTCGGATCGACAGGGGCGGGGCCGGGACCGACGAGACCCGCCCGGTAGAGCCCGTACGTGATCTTCCGGGCCGCGGCCGCCTCCAGCTCACCCCGCAGGGAACCGTCACGCAGCAGCGCGTCGGGACCCAGCAGACCCTCGACCACGGCCAGCGCGCCCGCGGTGTCGCCGTGGTCCAGGCGTTCGCGGACACCCGTGAGGCAGTCCGGACGCCGGTGCGCCTCGTCGATGGCCTGCAGACAGGGGAGCGGCGGTCCGCCCAGCGCGACCAGCAGGTCCTCCCGCCGGATCTCCTCCGGAGCGTGGTCCAGCGGGGCCAGCACGCCGTCGACCAGGCCGATCCGGTGCCGGGCTCCCCGGCACTCCACGAGCCGAGGTTCCCCTGCCCGGTCGGGACGGCGTGGGGGACCGGACGGCGCGTGCTCCGGCACGAGTGCGGACGCGACCAGCGGGTGCAGGCGGTCGGGTTCGAGCAGACCGGCCCGCAGCAGCTCCAGATCCGGCAGGACCCAGGTCGCCGCGTCCGGCAGGACGGGCAGCGCGGACATGCTGCCCTTGGGCAGCGACGCCGCGACCCGCAGGGCAGCCGGAGCCCCGTGGTCGCCGTTCGCGACCAGGTCCAGCACCAGTCGGCGCCGGCCGCCGAGCCGCACGACGAAGGTGCCGGCGGACCGCCCCTCGGCATCGAGCAGGACGGCCGCCTCGGCCGCCCACAGGCCTGAGGCACAGCCGACACCCGGCGGCACCAGGTCCGGCAGCTCCAGGTCCGGCAGCTCCGGGTCCGTCACCGGTCCGTCGGCTCCCGACCGCTCCCGCAGCTCACCGGCCCGGCGCGCATCCCACAGGTGCCGGTGCAGATCGAGCCGGTAGCGCCGGCTGGGGCGCGGATGCGGATGCCGGGCGGTGCCCGAAGGGGACCCGTCCCACAGCGCGAGGCCGATCCGCTGACCGGCGTCGGCCCAGGCGGGAGGCGTCCGGGCGACCAGGTGCACCGGGCCGCCCCTGGCCTGCCCCGGGTCGTCGTACCGGGCCAGGGCGAGGGTCAGCCCCGGGCGCAGCAGTCCGTCGGGCGCGATCCTCGGCATGTGCCAGCGCAGCAGGTCGGGAGCGAGGTGGCGGAGGTCGGCGCGGACCCGGGCCGCGAGGTCCCGGCCGTGGTCGCGGGCGACCGAACGCAGATCGAGGTCGACATCGACACCGGCGGCGGCGCACGCCCCCGCCCAGTCCCCGGCACGGCGGCGGACTGTCGCGGTCTCGATCATGGAAGGCGGCACGGCGAACTCGCGCACGCGCAGCCACAAGGAAAGTCGGGAATCCCCGTACGCGGTCTGAGTGAGCATCAGCACTCACCTTGCGCGGACGGGACCCCCGATCTGTCAGCACAGTGAATGGTCATCGTGGCGATCGTAACCGGCCGCACCATGCCGCGCCAGGCAGTTTCGAACTCGGCGCGGATGACGGCCGATGCGGCCACTGGGGTAAGGTGGCCGTCCGGCCGCGCACGGTACGCGGCCACCGGCTGTCGAGGAGGTGAGACCCATTACCGCTGTGTCAGCTGGGGTGCTCTCTCCTTGTGACAGCCTTCTGTGACAGCGCGGACCACCGGCACCGGTGACCGCGAGAGCGCCCTTCGGCTCCAGGTCTCCGAAAGGCTCTCGGCTTCCATGCCCTCCCTGCCCCCGCTCTCCCCTTCCACCGTCGTCTCCGCGCTGCGCGCCGCCGGGTGCGTCTTCGCCGAGGACGAGGCGGAGTTGCTCCTCGCCGCCGCCCGTACCCCCGAGGAACTGTCCGCGATGGTGGACCGGCGCGCCGCCGGACTTCCGCTCGAACTGGTCCTCGGCTGGGCCGAGTTCCACGGTCTGCGGATCGCCGTGGACGAGGGCGTCTTCGTCCCCCGCCGCCGTACCGAGTTCCTGGTCGACCAGGCACTGGCCCAGGCCCCGGGCGCACGGGTCGTGGTCGACCTGTGCTGCGGCTCCGGTGCGCTCGGCGCGGCCCTGGCCGCCGCGCTGGGTGCTGTTGAGGTGCACGCCGCCGACATCGACCCGACGGCCGTACGCTGCGCCCGCCGCAACCTCGCCCCCTACGACGGCCGGGCCCACGTGGGCGACCTGTTCGACGCCCTGCCCACCGGCCTGCGGGGCCGCGTCGGCATCCTCACGGCCAACGTCCCCTACGTCCCCAGCGCCGAGGTGGCGTTCCTGCCGGCGGAGGCCCGCGACCACGAGCCGCAGACCGCCCTCGACGGCGGCGCGGACGGCCTCGACGTGCTGCGCCGGGTGGCCGCCGGGGCCCCGCAGTGGCTGGCGCCCGGCGGCTGCCTCCTGACCGAGACCAGCGAACGCCAGGCGCAGGCTGCCATGGAGGCGTTCACGCGAGCCGGTCTGACGCCCCGTCTGGCGGTGGCGGAGGAGGCGTACGCGCACGTGGTGATCGGCGTGCAGGAGTAGCAGCTCACTCCAGTTCCTGGGCCCGGGCGATGAGCAGGGCCACGTCGTCGTGGTTGTCGGGGTGGTGCAGCGTCCGCAGGAGCAGGTCGCAGGCCTCCTCCAGGGGGCGGGCGGGGTCACCGAGCAGGGACAGCAGGAAGTCCAGGCGTTCGTCCAGGGAATGGCAGCGGGTCTCGACCAGCCCGTCGGTGTAGAACACCAGCTCGTCGCCCGGCTCGAAGTCGACCGTCACGGTGGAGAACTCGACCCCGCCCACGCCCAGCGGGACCCCGGTGGGCAGGTCGAGCAGCTCCGGCGGGTGACCGGGACGCACCCGGGCCGGGGGCAGATGGCCGGCATTGGCGATCCGGCACTGCCGCAGATGCGGGTCGTGGACGGCGTACACGCAGGTGGCGATCGAGTGGTCCAGGGCCGAGGTCGTCTTGTCCAGGTGCTCCAGCAGCACCGCCGGGTCGAGGCCGAGCGAGGCCAGCGTGGTGGTCGCGGTGCGCAGCCGGCCCATCGTGGCGGCGGCGCTGATGCCGCTGCCCATCACGTCGCCCACCACGAGCGCGGTGCGGCCGCCCTCCAGCGGGATGACGTCGAACCAGTCGCCGCCGACCTCGCTGGTGGCGCCCGCGGGCTGGTAGCGGGAGGCCACCTCCAGGCCCGTCGTGACCGGCGGATGGCTGGGCAGCAGGCTGCGCTGCAGGGTGAGCGCGGTGTTGCGGGCGTTCTGGTACCAGCGGGCGTTGTCGATCTGCACGGCCGCGCGGGCCGCCAGCTCCCGGGCCAGCAGGACGTCGTCCTCGTCGAAGGGCGCCGGATTGCGGGTCCGCTTGAGGTCGAGGGCGCCCAGCACCTCGCCGCGGGCGATCAGCGGCACGGCCAGATACGAGTGCAGGCCCGCCCGGCCCAGCAGCACCGCCGACTCGGGGGAGCGGGCGATGCGCGGCAGGTCGTCGTCCTTGACATGCGGCACCAGCACCGCCTCACCCGTACGGACGCACTCGGTGACCAGCCGGTCGGGCCCGTACGTGGCGATCCGGCCCGGAGCGTCGGCGGCCCGGACGGCGTCCGACTCCTGCTCGGCGCGCAGCGCCAGGGCCCGGATCACCGCGGGCTCCGAGGGGCCGAGCGTGCTGGGCCGGCCCTCCACGACGGCGTCCAGCAGGTCGACGGCGGCCACGTCGGCCAGCGCGGGCGCGGCGACCTCGGCCAGCTCGAACGCGGTGCGCTCCAGCTCCAGCGTCGTACCGATCCGGGCGGAGGCGTCGGCGATGACGGCGAGCCGACGCCGCGCCTTCTCGGTCTCGATACGTCCGCGGTAGGCCTCGGTGATGTCCACGACCGAGGCCGCGACGCCGAGCACCGTGCCCACCGAGTCCTCCAGCCGGTAGAGCGAAACCGACCAGGCGTGGTCCTCGTCCGGATCGGCCGGGGTCCGGCCGATGGTGGACTGGGCGACGAGGGGCACCCCGGTCTCCATGACCCGGCGGGCCGCGCCTTCCAGGGCGTCGACGTCCAGCAGCGGCAGCATCTCGCCGACGGTCCGCCCGACGTGCTCCTCGGCGGGGATGCCGTTGATCTCCGCCAGGGCCGGGTTGACCGAGACGTACCGCAGGTCCGTGTCGAACACGGCGAATCCGATCGGCGACTGCTTCACCATCCGCTCGGACAGCGCCACGTCCTGTTCGAGGCGGCGCACCGTGGACCGGTCGGCCGCGAGCCCCAGCGCGTACACGTCGCCCTGGTCGTCCAGCAGGCGCATGTTGCGGAACTCCACCAGCCGCGTGCCGCCGCCCTTGACCCGGACGGGGAACGCCCCGGCCCAGCTCTGACCGGTCCGCATCACGTCGGCGAACAGCTTGCCGACCAGCTCGATGTGCTCGTCGTGCACCATCAGCCGCGCGGCGAACTCCCCGAGCGCCTCCTGCGCCGAGTAGCCGAACAGCTCCTCCGCCTGGGGGCTCCACAGCACGATGCGGCCCTCGGCGTCCAGCACCACCGACGCCACGCTCAGTACGTCGAGCAGCCCGCTCGGACGCACCGGCCCGCCGCCCTCGGCCACCGGAGCCCCGGCTGCACTCATGCCATGCACCGCCTTCGCCCGTCCGCACGGCACGTCGTCCCCCGTGCCGACTCCCCTTGTTCTATCGCGCTCACACCCGACTCTCCGACGCCGCCGCCGACTATCTCCACCATCTCTCAACACGGCTGCGGACGTCCGCCGAAGTAACCACCCCCGTGACCGGTCGGCAAGTCCCCGGGCGCAGGAGAGTTCACGCTGATGTCGTTCATTGGTCTGTACATGACCATCAGGCCCCGCCAGACTGTCCGCCGACCGAGTGCCCCACCCCCGTTCGAGGAGTCGGCCATGCCCGCGTCCCCGTCCGTCCGGCAACGTTGTCACACCGTCCTCGCCGGACTCGTCACCCTGGCCACCGCCGCCGTCGTGTCCCTCGCCGCACCCGCCCCGGCCTCCGCCGCCGACACCTGGACCGAGACCGGCTCCGACCGCGCCGACCCGCTGACCGAGAGTCAGGGTCTGACCTCGGTGGAGGTCCCGGCGAACAGCCCCAACCGGTACACCGGCATCGGCACCATCCCCATCGGCGTCTCCAGCCGCGGCTGGAACCACGTCGGCGACCCCGACGCCTCGTACAACGGCTACTACATCGAGCCCTACCAGCAGGACTCCGGCAACTCGAAGATGTTCCGCGTGCGGGTACCGGGCGGCGCCTGGTCGGAGTTCGTCCACACGCTCAGCCCCGGCGAGGCCCTGAACAACTCCTGGGACGCGATCTCACCGGACGGCCAGTGGATGCTGGCGGGGGAGTGGGGCACCATGAACCGCCTGCTGGTCTTCCCGACCCCCGGCATCAACCCGAGCACCTCGCCCTCGGCGAACCTCCCGCAGGCCTCCAAGGTCAACCTCGACCACGCCGTGCGCGATGTCCAGGGCTGCGACTTCTCCGGCCCGACGACCCTGCTGTGCTCCTCGGACGACCCGGACGGCTCCCTCTTCGGCATGACCAAGCCGCTGCTCCAGATCGACCTGTCCGCGACCCCGGGCTCGGCAGACGTCTCCGGCCATGTCACCGCCCTGCGCAAGCTGCCGCTGCGCAGCTCCTGCTCGGGCACCTTCGAGACGGAGGGCATCGACTACGACCGCCGCACCGGCATCCTGCGCGTGATCGTCATCTCGCCCGGGTTCTGCGTGCTCACGGACAGCAAGACGTACAAGTTCGCGCGCGGCTGAGCGGCTGAGCCCCCCCCGCCGCCTCCGGTGTCGCGACAGGTGGTGCGTTTCCGGAAAGTGGTGGTTTTCTGGGGAGGTGGCGCGGTGCGCGGGGAGCCCGCGGTATCGCGCCACCGCCATGAGAGGAGCGATCACGATGGCCCCTGAGCGATCGCACGAGGAGTCCGTCTCCCTGGAGATCAGCGGATGCAGCAAGGAAGACGCCCGGATCGTGTTCGACGCGCTGTGCGAGTGCTTCGAGTCCGACCGGTGCGCCGAGGACGTGCCGCAGCAGCTCCATGAAACGCGCCCGATGGTGTGGCTCGGCACCTTCGAGGTCACCGACACCCACGCCTGCAGGCCGCCCGCCCGGCTCGCCGCCTCCGTCGAGGCCGACGCACAGGGCAGCTACTGGGCGATCAACCGGCTCCACCGGACGCTGGACTCGCTCTTCACGGTGCGCAACCTCTCCTCGGCCTCGGGAGACCAGGAAAGGGAGCTGCACATCCTGCTCGAAAGCCGGTGACGTGCCGGTGGTGACAGAGTGATCGGGTTCACCTCCGTGCGTTTATGCAACTAGTTGCACAATGGCTGTGGGGTCCTCTACAACAGAGACCACCACACCGCGCACGGAGGGCCCGATGAGCCGTTACCCGCACCTGATGTCCCCGCTCGACCTGGGATTCACCACCCTGCCCAACCGCGTGCTCATGGGCTCCATGCACGTCGGTCTGGAGGAGGCCGAGCGAGGCTTCGAGCGGATGGCGGCGTTCTACGCGGCCCGCGCGCGCGGCGGAGTCGGGCTCATCGTCACCGGCGGCATCGCACCCAACGACGAGGGGCGGCCCTACGAGGGCGGCGCCAAGCTCACCACCGAGGCGGAGGCCGAACAGCACAAGGCCGTCACCGAGGCCGTGCACCGCGAGGGCGGCCGGATCGCGATGCAGATCCTGCACTTCGGCCGGTACGCCTACCACCAGGACCTGGTCGCCCCGAGCCCGCTCCAGGCCCCGATCAGCCCCTTCGCACCGCGCGAACTGACCGACGCCGACGTCGAGCGCACCATCGACGACTACGCCCGCGCCGCCCGCCTCGCCCGGCAGGCCGGCTACGACGGCGTCGAGATCATGGGCTCCGAGGGCTACCTGATCAACGAGTTCATCGCCGCCCAGACCAACCACCGCACGGACCGCTGGGGCGGCTCGTACGAGAACCGGATGCGCTTCCCGGTCGAGATCGTCCGGCGGGTGCGCGAGGCCGTCGGCGAGGACTTCATCATCGTCTACCGGCTCTCCATGCTGGACCTGGTCCCGGGCGGCTCCTCCCTGGAGGAGGTCGTCACCCTCGCCAAGGCCGTCGAGGCCGCCGGGGCGACGATCATCAACACCGGCATCGGCTGGCACGAGGCGCGCATCCCCACCATCGCCACCTCGGTGCCGCGCGGCGCCTACACCTGGGTCACCAAGAAGCTCATGGGCGCGGTGTCCGTCCCGCTGGTGACGACCAACCGCATCAACACCCCCGAGCTGGCCGAGGAGTTGCTCGCCGACGGCTGTGCGGACATGGTCTCCATGGCGCGCCCGATGCTCGCCGACCCCGACTTCGTCAACAAGGCCGCAGCCGGCACGCCCGAGGCCATCAACACCTGCATCGGCTGCAACCAGGCCTGCCTGGACCACACGTTCAGCGGCAAGATCACCTCCTGCCTGGTCAACCCGCGCGCCTGCCACGAGACGGAACTGGTGCTCTCCCCGACGCGGCTGAAGAAGCGCGTCGCCGTCGTCGGCGCCGGTCCGGCGGGCCTCGCCTGCGCGGTGAGCGCCGCCGAACGCGGCCACGACGTGGTGCTCTTCGACGCCGCGAGCGAGATCGGCGGCCAGCTGAACGTGGCCCGCAAGGTCCCCGGCAAGCAGGAGTTCGACGAGACGCTGCGCTACTTCCGCCACCAGCTCGACGAGCACGGCGTGGACGTACGCCTCGACACCTGGGTCACCACCGAGGACCTGGCCGGCTACGACGAGGTCGTCGTCGCCACCGGCGTCACCCCGCGCACCCCCGAGATCCCCGGCGTCGACCACCCCCGCGTCCTCGGCTACCTCGACGTCCTGCGCGACGGCGCCCCCGTCGGTGACCGCGTCGCCGTCCTCGGCGCCGGCGGCATCGGCTTCGACGTCGCCGAGTACCTCACCGACGGCGGCGACAAGGCGAGCGAGGACCCGCAGACGTACTTCCGCAACTGGGGCGTCGACATGGACTACGCGGCACCGGGCGGCCTCGCCGCGCCGCAGCGGCCGGCCCCGCCGCGCACGGTCCACCTGCTCCAGCGCAAGACCACCAAGGTCGGCGCCGGACTCGGCAAGACCACCGGCTGGATCCACCGCACCGAGCTGAAGCACCGCGGCGTGACCATGGTCCCGGGCGTGCGCTACGACCGCATCGACGACGCGGGCCTGCACATCACCGTCGGCGACGAGAGCACGGTCCTGGAGGTCGACACCGTCGTGCTGTGCACCGGCCAGGAGCCGCGCCGCGGCCTGTACGAGGAGCTGGTCGCCGCCGGGCGCAGCGCCCACCTGATCGGCGGCGCCGACGTCGCGGCCGAACTGGACGCCAAGCGGGCCATCAAGCAGGGCACCGAGGTGGCGGCGGCCCTGTAGGAGCCGTACGCCGGTCCCTAGGATGAGCCCATGTCACTCCCGCACGCCATCCTCATCGCCCTGCTGGAGAAGCCGTCGTCGGGTCTCGAACTGACCCGCCGGTTCGACAAGTCGATCGGCTACTTCTGGTCCGCGACGCACCAGCAGATCTATCGCGAGCTGGGGAAGCTGGAGGGCGAGGGCTACATCCGCACCCTGCCGGCCGAGCAGCCGGCCCGTGGGCAGAAGAAGAGCTACGAGGTTCTGCCCGCGGGCCGCGCCGAACTGGCCCGCTGGACCGCCGCCTCCCAGGACCCCAAGCCGCAGCGGGACATCCTGCTGCTGCGGCTGCGCGCCTCGGCGGTGGTCGGCACGGCAGGCCTCCAGGCCGACCTGCGCCGCCATCTGGAGCTGCACCAGCGGCAGTTGGCCGAGTACGAGGAGATCGAGCGGCGCGACTTCCCGCCGGACCGGGCCGCCCCGGAGGACCGCCTGAGGCATCTGGTCCTGCGGGCGGGCATCGACCTGGAGACCTTCTGGACCCAGTGGCTGACCCACGCCCTGAAGGAGTTCGCCGAACTGCCCGCCGAAGCACCGGAACCGACGGGCGACACGTCCGGCTGACGGGGAGGCCTCAGAGGCGGTACGGCTTCGAGCGCCGGCGCAGGAACCAGGCCGTGCCGACCACGCCCGAGGTCACCAGGGCCACGCCGACGCCCAGGGTCAGCGGGCCGTAGTCGCGGGCCGCGCCGCCGAGGCCGCCCATCACACCGCGCGAAGGGGACGCGGCGCGCGTCGAGGAGGTCGTGGGGGTGGTGGCGGCCGACACGATCACGGACTGACTGCCGGCGGTCACGCCGTTGGAGCACACCACCACGACCGTGTACGTGCCCGGGCTCACGCTCGACCAGGCCGCGGACTGGCTGATGGTCGTGCCCGACAGGGCCACCTGGCGGCCCTGGGCGAAGTTCGCCTGGCCGCTGCTGAGCAGCGAGGCGGTGCCCCAGCTGCCGTTGTTCTGGACACAGGCGCTGGTGACGACCGAGACCGTGGACCCGGTGGTGCTCACCGAGATGCCCGAGACCGCGGCCGAGGGCCCGGCGAGTGCGGTCGGGAGCGCGGCGGCGGCCGCCAGGGTCAGGCCGGAGCGGAGGAGGAGTCTGGAGTTTCGCATTGGCTGGCCTCCGGCGGCACGGTTGGCGGTCCCATGCGCCGCCGAGGGTCGGGAAACGTCCGTGCTGCCCTCAAGGGCAGCAAACGCGGCCCCGGACCCCGCCGCACGCGGACCGCGCCCGGTCAGGTGACGGGCCGACGGGATTCGCCGGTCCGGTGCGGGCCGACTCCGGCCGACCGACCGTCAGCCGCCCGCGCCCTCGCCAGTGGTCACGGTCCGCTCCGCAGAGAATCCGCCCCAGGTGCCGTCCGGCAGTCGCGCCCGCAGCCGTACCCGGTGCTCCGCCCCCGTGTCCCGCCCGACGTAGAAGCTGTAGCGGGCCCGGCCGCGCGGCGGATCGCCGCCCCACACCAGGGAGGTGGCCGTGGTGCCGTCCAGCCGGATCCGGTACTCGGTGATCATCCCGTCCACGCGTGGCGGATCCCAGGCGAGGTCGATGTAGTAGGCCCCGGCGGACCGGTGGGTCGTGGCGGTGAACCCGGTCGGTGCGGTGTCCCGGCCGTCGTCCGTGCCCGGCGTACCGATCCGGACCGGCGCGCTCGCGGGCGAGAGGTTGTCGGCCGCGTCCCGCGCCCGCACGCTGAAGACGTACAGGGTGCCGGGACGCAGCCCGGTGACCACGGTCGCGGTCTGGCCGCCGCCGACGCTGTGGATCTTCGCGTCGCCCTGGTAGACGTCGTACGACACCACGCCCTTGTCGTCCCGGGAGGCGGCCCAGGACAGCTGGACCGACCGGCTGCCGACCGCCCGCCCGGCCGGCCGCAGCGGGCGGGTCGGCGCCGAGCGGTCCGCCGCCACCACGGCGGGCGTCCGCGCCCGCACCTCGCGGCTCGGCGGCCCGAGCCGGCCGTCCCCGTCCCGGGCCCGCACGGTGAAGACATACACGGTGGACGGCCTGAGCCTGGTGACGTCCACCATGTGCTGCGAGCCCGGTACTTCAGTGACCTTCGTGGGGCCGCGATATACCTCGTAGGTGCGGACCCCGGGCCCGTCCGGCACCGCGTTCCACATGACGTGCACGCTGGTGGCGCTCCCGGCCGCGGCGGTGACACCCGTCGGAGCGCCGGGCGCCCGCCCGCCGTCGCCTTCGGCCGCACCGCTCCAGCCGCAGGACCCGACCAGCACCAGGGCGCCGCAGGCCAGCACGGGCCGGAGGGGAACACGTCGCACGGCGCTGCCTCCCTGGAGACGGCATCACGAGCAAAGGTCCGGACCAATATGGCCCGGCATGTGCGGCCGAAGCAAGGGGGTCGTGTTGGTGACCATGCGCGGGAGTTACGTATGCTGAGGGCTCCCTAGGGCTGAACTCCCCGAGAGAGCAGGGAAGTTCATGCCTGTGGCGCGGAAACGCTGTCGTCGCCGGACCCGCGCCGACATGGGCGGCCGGGGGCCTGGACCGACATCGGCTCAGGCCCCCGGCCCCTGTTGCTTTCTCGGGTTCGCCCGAAGGGTCCGGAAGAAAGGCTCCCGCCCTACTTCCCGCGCTTTGACGTCGTGGCCTTGGGCCGTCCGCGACGGGCGGATCCGCCGAGGGGAGTGCCCAGCACGGCGGAAAGGCGCCGGGTGGCGAATTCGCGGTTGGCGAGCGTCTGCCTGCGGCGGGCGGCGGGCAATTCAGGCATGGCGAGGAGCCGGTCGCATGCTTGATGTGAGCCTGCCGCGTCCCCCACCCAGTACGCACTGATCGAGAACTCGAACAGCATCCCCCATCGGTACACCCAGGGGCTGACGAAAAGCAGGTCGTCCGGCACAGGCCGGTTGAGACCGGTTGCAGCGAAGGCGTATGCCGCCTGGTAGCGGCCCATGGCACGCAGTCGCGAACACAGTTCGAAAGAGGCTTCCAGGCGGTGGGGCCGGGTCTCCTGAGCCTGCACGAGCATGTCCATGGCGCCCGGCCAGTCGCCGGTATCGGCCTTGAGGATGCCTGCCTGGAGCTGGGAGTAGTAGACCTCCTCAGGCCAACCGCCCATCTCGGCGCGACGCTCGTACAGCGCCATGGCCTCCTCCGCCCGGCCCATGTCACGCATGGTCTGGGCCAGGTAGAAGACGGTGCGGGCGTCGTCGGGATCCCGCTCGAGCTCGGCGCTCAGCAGACGTGCGTCGCGCTCGAACTTGTCGTGACGCGATCCTCCGTCGGCGTGGTCCACGATGACCAGAGCGTCGAGAATTGCCTGATCGGCCGGTTCGTCGGTGGTGAGGTACTCGTGCGTGACACCTTCGTAGCGCCAGGCGATGTCGCCTCTGACCAGCCGCTTGATGCGGTACTCGAGCTTGCCTTCGTGTCGCAGCATGTAGGACGCGGCAGTCAAGGGCGGCAGGGGGCTGTCCTGCCGGATCTCCAGGTCGGCATCGAGCAGGAGCAGGTAATCAGCCTTCCCGCGCGCGTGAGCGATGTTCAGGCTGCGGTTGTGACCGAAGTCGACCCACGGCTCCTCGTGAAGTTCGCCGGGGATGCCCCTGAGGGTGTCGCGGATCAGCTCCTGCGTGCCGTCCGAGGATCCCGTGTCGGAGATGACCCAGGTGGTGATCAAGTCGCGAACCGACGAGAGGCAGCGTTCGATGACGCGCGACTCGTTCTTGACGATCATGCAAAGGCAAATGGAAGGATTCACATCATCACCGTTCGCCATGTGAAGGTGCCGGTGACTTTAAGGAAGTGACGGGCCCGCAAGAGCTCCGGCACGCCGGTGTTTGCTCCGTTCAGGGGTCTTCGGGCGGTCGTTGTGCTGATTCGTGAGCGCGCCTGATGTCGTACACCCCACTACTGGCCAAATTATGACCAACAGTTCATAGCGACGCCCAGACAGGTGCTCGACAAGCGGAGCCCCTGTCCCCTGCCGCCGGCCCCGGTCACAGCGTGGAGGTCAAGGCCAGGGAAAGGGGCATGCGCTCGCACCCCCGGGTGCACGAGCAATTCGAACTCAGGAAAGGTCACTTCATGAGTCCTGTCAACAGGGCCCCATTCAAACTCGGCCCGCTTCCGCAGCGGCGCGGACGGCTCGTCGGAGCCGCGGCGACATCGCTGGCCATCGTGGTGCTGGGCCTCTCCAGCCCCGCACTCGCCGGCACCTACACCCCCCGGTCGTCAGCAGTCCTGAAGAGCACGCCCGCGGGGGGCGGCGAGTGCAAGGCCGACAGTGCTTCCCAAAGCGGCGGTGGGGGTCACGACGACTGCAGGGGTAAGACCGGTCCGACGGGTCCGACGGGTCCGACGGGTCCGACCGGGCCCACCGGTCCGACGGGTCCGACGGGCGAGACCGGTCCGACGGGTCCGACGGGTCCGACGGGTCCGACCGGGCCCACCGGTCCGACGGGCGCCACCGGCCCCTGCGTCGACATCGACAGCTACGCTCCCAGCAATTCCGAGGAATTCAGCGCGGCACTCCTCACCGATGGGAGCTACCACGTCGGCCGTCGGCCCCACGACGGCGGCGTGGACCTCGACGGGGACGGCATCACCTTCGAGGCGACCGGGCCCTACGTCTGGCAGAACATCAGTGACGGAGACCCGAACCCCGGCTACCCCGCGAATCCGTGTGCCGTATCCATCACGGCGCAGGGCAACTCGGCCTTCGCCAAGGTGCTCACCACCGACAACACGGTGTATGAGACGCACGGTGACATCCAGGGAGGCACCTTCGTCTGGGACGAGCCCTGGACTCCACTCGTCAACCAACCGTGACGTTCACGGTGAGCGGCTTCCGAGACCGTAAAGCACATCCACGCGTTCAGGGAATGCGGGCCGCTGCAAGGCAGGGCCTGCGCCGCTCCTGATGGGCAACGCTCTGCCGTGCCGGGAGGCATCCTGGCACGGCAGGCGTGCCTGAGCTTGTGCAACTGACTGATGCCGGTTCGGTGCCTGGCCGGCCGTGTCACAGGGTGTCAGGGGGATGCTCCATCCAGCCCCATGGGGGTGGCTGCACTCGCGATTTGGGCAATATGTCCGAAATGTTCTCCAGGAGAGGGTCTCTCAGAGTCCGTGTCCAGTCGCTGAAGCTGGCTGCGGCCGGCGCCGCCCTGCTCACCCCGACGACGCCTCCCGCCGCTGTCGCCCCAGAGCCCGTGGCCCGCAGCGAGGACGCCGTGACCACTGTCGACCCAGGACCCGTGGCCCGCGGCGAGGACGCCGTGACCGGCGCCGCCCTGCTGGACCGGGTACGTAGATGCACCCAGGTTTCCCGGGGCCGGTACCGCACCGACGGCGGTGCCCCCGCGACCGTGCCGGTCTGCGGCACGCGCAAGGCGGTGTTCTGGAAGGCCGACCTGGACGTCGACTGCGACGGACGGTCCACCGCCCGCTGCAACCGCCGCACCGATCCGTACTTCTGCACCGCCACCGCCTACCAGCAGTCCGACGGCCGCCACCTGAACGCAGAGTCCCTGCCCTACATCGTGGTCCCTGCTCCGAGTGGCATCTGGGACCACCGCGCGAACGGTGTCCGGGGCGGCTCCGTGGCGGCCGTGATCTACCGGGACCGGGTGCAGTACGCGGTCGTCGGCGACACAGGCCCGCGTGACATCATCGGCGAGGCCTCCTACGCCACCGCCCGGGCCCTCGGCATCCGGCCCGATCCGCGCAACGGTGGAGTCCCCTCCGGTGTCACGTACATCGTCTTCAAGGACTCCGAGGTCACCCCCATCGAGAACCACCGTGCGGCGGTGGCGACCGGGGAGCGGCTGGCCCGGCAGTTCGTGCAGGCCAAGCGCTGAGGCCGACGGGACGCGAACGGCAGAGCCGTGCCCTGGGCCGCCCGCACCGTGTCGGCCGCCCCGCTCGGTCACACCTTGCGGTAGCTGTACGCCTCCGCTGCCGCCGCCTCCACCGCTTCGAGGTCCGCGCCCGTGGCCGCCGTGACGACCGCCGCCACCGCACCCTCGACGAACGGCGCGTCCACCAGCCGTGCGCCGTCCGGGAGGTCATCGCCCTCGGCGAGCAGCGCCTTCACGGTGAGCACCGCACTGCCGAGGTCGGTGAGGACGGCCACCCCGACCCCGCGGTCCACGGACGCGGCCGCCGCGGAGATCAGCTCGGCGCTGGTGCCGAGCCCGCCCCCCTCGGTGCCGCCCGCCGCGGCGACGGGCACCGCGGTAGCCCCGCCCGCCAGGCCCTTCGCCAGCTCGGCGACGGACGTGGCGACCTCCGCGCTGTGCGACACCAGCACGATCCCGACCAGTTTCCCGTCACTCACCGGACGCCCCCGAAGCCGCTTCTTCCAGTCCGGCGATCAACAGGGCCGACGAGGTGGCCCCCGGATCCTGGTGCCCGATACTGCGCTCGCCGAGATAGCTGGCCCGGCCCTTGCGGGCGAGCAGCGGAATGGTGGCCACCGCACCCTCCTCCGCGGCCGACCGCGCCGCGCCGAAGCCGTCGCCGAGCGCGTCCACGGCGGGGACGAGGGAGTCGATCATGGTCTTGTCACCTGGTGCCGCACCGCCCAGCGCCATCACCCCGTCCACGCCCGCCCTGAGCGCTTCGGCCAGCTGCTTCTCGCTGACCTCGGGGGCGTCCCCGAGCGCCTTGCCGGCCTTGCGCAGCAGGGTGCCGTACAGCGGCCCGGCCGCCCCGCCGACCGTCGAGATGAGTCGGCGCCCGGCCAGGACCAGCACGGCACCCGGGGTGGCCGGCGACTCCTCCTCCAGGCTGGCCAGGACGGCGGTGAACCCGCGCTGCATGTTGCTGCCGTGGTCGGCGTCCCCGATGGCCGAGTCGAGGGCCGTGAGCCGTTCCGCCTCCCGGTCGACGGACGCGGCGGTCGCCGTCATCCAACGGCGGAAGAAATCGGCGTCGAGCACTGGATCTCCTTGCGTCGTAGGGGTGTTGACCGCTTCGTACGCCGTGTCACATCCCCCAGCGCAGTGCCGGGGTCTTCACCGGTGCGTCCCACAGCCGCAGCAGTTCCTCGTCGACCTGGCACAGCGTGACCGAGGCGCCCGCCATGTCGAGGGAGGTGACGTAGTTGCCGACAAGGGTGCGGGCCACGGTCACGCCCCGCTCGCCGAGCACCCGCTGCACCTCGGCGTTGAAGCCGTACAGCTCCAGCAGCGGGGTGGCGCCCATGCCGTTGACCAGGACCAGCACGGGGTTGCGCGGGGGCATGTCCTCCAGGATGGCGTGCACCGCGAAGTCGGCGATCTCCCCGGAGGTCATCATCGCCCGCCGCTCCCGGCCCGGCTCGCCGTGGATGCCGATGCCCAACTCCAGCTCGCCGGAGGGCAGATCGAACGTCGGAGAGCCCTTGGCCGGGGTGGTGACGGCGCTCAGCGCGACACCGAAGCTGCGGGCGTTCTCGTTCACCTGGCGCCCGACGGCCTCCACCCGCTCCAGCGGCTGTCCCTCGGCCGCCGCGGCACCCGCGATCTTCTCCACGAACAGGGTCGCGCCGGTGCCGCGCCGGCCGGCCGTGTACAGGCTGTCGGTCACCGCCACGTCATCGTTGACCAGCACCTTCCCGACCTGGATGCCCTCGTCCTCGGCGAGTTCGGCCGCCATGTCGAAGTTGAGCACGTCACCGGTGTAGTTCTTCACGACGAACAGCACGCCGGCCCCGCTGTCGACTGCGGCCGCGGCGCGCGCCATCTGGTCCGGCACCGGCGAGGTGAACACCTCGCCGGGACAGGCCGCCGAGAGCATGCCCGGACCGACGAATCCGCCGTGCAGCGGCTCGTGCCCCGACCCACCACCCGAGACGAGTGCGACCTGCCCGGCCACGGGAGCGTCCCGGCGGACGATCACCCGGTTCTCCACGTCCACGGTCAGCTCGGGATGTGCGGCCGCCATACCCCGCAGCCCGTCTGCCACCACGGTCTCCGGGACGTTGATCAGCATCTTCATCCGTATCTCCTAAGAAGCCTAGAAGTGGTCTCTGATCTTGATGACAGACGAAGGGAGTCCTGTTCCTCAGTATCGGCCCTGTGGCAGCGAAGGTCATCCTCCGCTGCATGACGGCGATGCCCTCGACGCACTGCTCGCCCTGTTCGGACACAGCATGGGATTCGCCGTTGCCTACGAGGTGGCAGCTGATCCACCGCAGGGGCTACCTGCGTCCGTACAGCCGGTCCATGTCCACGAGTACCACTTGTCCCTGGGCTTCGGCGGTGCGGAGGGCGGGGCTGAAGCCGACGCCGCTGTAGCAGGCCGACCGGGTGCGGGTGGTGTCCTCGCCGCGGTCGGCGAGGATGTCGCGGAGGATGCGGAGACGTTCCAGATGGGTCAGGTCCATGACCTCGTCCCACCGGGCCAGGCCCACGGACAGCAGAGAGCCGTCGCGTACGCCGCCGTGGCCGCGTACGACCACTTCCGCCGCCATGTCCTTGCCTCCGGGGTGTGCCGGGTCGGCCACTGACCCGTGGGCCGCCGAACCGGGTCGGGCGCCGAAGGTGTCCGGGTCGGTGAAGTGGAGGGCCCAGTCGCGGCAGATCTGAGCGAAGTGGGATCGGGCCACCATGGAGTCGAAGTCCGGGCGGGCATGCTTCCAGACCGCGACGGGGTCGTGCTGCGCCAGGGCCGACCGGTGAGGCCGTACGACCGCGTGCTCGAAAGCCAGCAGTGACTCGGTGACGCGCAGTCTGATGAGGCCGGGTCGGAAGGCGTCGGGCTCGCTGTGGAGCAGGCCGTGTTCCCGCAGCAGCCCGAGGCAGCGCGCGGTGTCGGTCAGGGGAGCGCCGAGGCAGTCCGCGACCTGGCCCTGGGTCGAGCAGCCCGTGGCGACGGCGGCGAGGGCGGAGTGGCACAGCGCGCGGTCCTTGTGGTCGATCTCCTCCTGCAGCAGGTGGTACGCCTCGCGGTACAGGGGCTTGCCGGGGTTGAGTACGGTCCTGCACACCCAGGCGTCGAAGTCCTCCCGCCCTGTGGGGGCGTCGTCCTGGACGAAGTCGTGCCGGTACACAGGGGTTCCGCCGACGACGGCGTGGACGAGCAGGGCGAGGACGGGGTCGTCGATGCCCCAGAAGCGTGCCGCCTGGCGGTAGTCGAACGGATGCAGGGTGAGGTGCAGATCGCTCAGTTCGTGCAGTGGGGAGGCGGTGCTGAACAGCCGGTGCATGAGGGGCAGTGAGCTGCCGGTCAACAGGAGGCGTGCATGGCCGGGCCGTCCGCCGTCGTGGTGCCGGTAGGCGCTGTGCAGGATCGAGGGGAGCGAGGGGCTCTGCCGCACCAGGTCGGGGAACTCATCGAGGACGATGGGCGTCGGACGTCGGTCTCCGAGCGCCAGGAGGTCGTCGGTGGCATCCTCCCAACCGTGCCAGTGGGGTGGGGACGGCGCGTTTGTGTACCGGGCCAGCTCATTGGCGAGGTGGCTCAGCGATTCGGTCTGTGTCCCCTGCTGCGCCCCGAAGTAGAAGCCTCCGAGAGCGCCGGTGAGCGCCTCCAGCAAATACGTCTTGCCCTGTCGGAGCCGCCCGCTGACCACCCCCAGGCGGGCCTCGGGCCGGCTGTCACAGGCGAACGCGACGAGTTCCTGCCACTCGGCGTCCCGGTCGAAGACCTTGTGTGGCTTGTCCGGGAGAGGGATGTCGGACGACGGCACGGCCATTCCCCTCGTTCGGTGGTGCTTCCCTTTCCAGTACAACGCCGGATGCCAGGCCCCGCGACACGCGGTTTGTCTGGGATGACAAAGGGCGCGGTCTGGCACAGGCTGCAATCACGAGCATGTCGGGAGGTGGCGATCATGGCCCCTCGGCTCCAGCTCACGCTGCTGGGCATCGGCGCCATGGCGTCGCCACGTTTCGCGCCTGCCGGCCTGCTGCTGGCGTACGGCCGCCGGTTTGTCGTCTTCGACGGGGGACCGGGGGCCGAGCCGCCCCGGGGCCCGCTGGAAGCCTGGCTGGTGACCGACGAGCATGCCGAGTTGCGCTCGGCCCTACGGCGTCTGGCGGCCCAGCGAGGGCTGGTGCCGTGCATGGCGGACTTGGACCTCGGCGATCTGCGTATCCGTGCGCTCCCGGTGGCGCACACCTCCCACCCGACCTGCGGATACCGAATCGAGGCAGGGGCGGTGGCGGCGGTGTGGGCACCGGAGTTCTGGGCCTTTCCGGTGTGGGCGGCGAACGCCGATCTGATGTTCGCGGAGGCATCCGGCTGGAACCGCCCCATCCGCTTCCGCGGCGGCGTGGGCGGCCATGCCCCGGTGCGGGAGATCGCCCGCGAGGCGGCCCGGCACCGGATCCGACGCCTGGTCTATGCGCACATCGGCCGCCCGTGCCTCCGGGCGATGGACGCCGGTCTCACGCCCGAGTACGGCGAATGGGGGCGTGAGGGGCACACATATGTTCTGGCCGATGCCGTGGACCATCACCCGCAGGCCTGACAGTGTAGGTGCGGGGGCGGCTGTGGCATCCGCCATCGGCCTGCAAGAGCGGTCATCGTGGTCGGAGCTGCGCAGACAGCCGGCGGCGCGCCGAGGACTCGCGCGACCTCTGCGGCGACCGGGACCACTCCGCGGGGCAGCCCCAGCACCACGAGTCGGAACCCCTGGGGTGCTTCAGCCGGGTTGCGCCACCGCCCCGCCCGTTTCAGCCGAACAGACGGCGTACCCGGATCGTGTCGACGCGCCTCCAGCCAGTCTGGGCCAGCAGCAACCACCCAAGCTCGTCCAGGCCCCTGCCGTGCTCGACCCCCGTTGCGGGAGCATCCCGCGCCGTCCGACGCCGCGGCAATCTTGCCCCGCAGACAGGACGCGCGGACGCGCTCCCGCCTCCGGCGAGCCCGGTCACCGCCTCTCCCGGTGCGGCTGCCCGAACGAGGCAGCGTGTGCCGGATGGGTCTCGATCACGCATCCCGGGCCGGGAAAGATCTCTGTCTCGTGACCGTCTTCGTAGCGCACCCGATAGGGCGGTTCGCCGTTTTCGCCGAGCACCTGCAGGACGGTGGCGTGGTGTTCGGCGGATCCCACGGTTCTGCCGGTGAACCGCAGCACGTCACCTTCATGCGCCTTCATCGTGGCTCACCTCGTTCCCTGACCTCGTTGCCTGTTCTCGTTGCCTGTCTTCGTTGCCTGTCTTCGTTCAGGATGACCCCAGGAGGTGGCTGGCGCAGAAGGGCCGTTCGGGCACTTCCGGCGGGCTGTCGGGCCCGTGACCAGGTCGGCGCCGGACGAGCGGGCGCGGCTCGTCGGGCAGGCGCATCCTGGAATGGGAAAAGCCGCGGCACGCCAACCCGAACGTGTCCTGACAGGGCGGCATCCCGGGCGTGGTGGCACGTGGCGCCGACAGCCCACTCGGGAGCGACCATGAAACTTTCCTTCCTGGAACCTCTCTACAAGCAGCCCGGTCCTTTCGCGTCCGTCTACGTGGACACGTCCCGCGACGCCGCCATCGAGGATCCCGATGCCGCCATACAGCTGCGCTGGCGGCGTCTTCAGGACGCACTGATGTCCGAGGGAGCGGACCGGGACTCGATCACCGCGGTGGCGGGCACAGTGGGCAGCGACACGGACGTTCCCGGCACCCACGGTCAAGCAGTGTTCACCGCCCGCGGACACCTGGCCCTGCTGGACGAGTTGCCCGCACCGCCCGCACGGGACACCGCGCACTTCGGAACGTTGCCGGACACCATGCCGCTGATCGTCCAGCACGCGCCCGGGATCCCGTATCTGGCGGTGCACGTGCATTACGGCGGCCGTCATTCGACGGACGCCACCGGCACCGTACGGATCGAGGCCGAGGCGGGCACATGGCCGCTGACCAGGGTCACGCCGGGCCACCGGCTGGACGAGGAGATCCCGGTGGCCGACTGGCCCCGCGCTGTCGGAGAGGTCGGCCGGGAGCTGGAAGGTCACGCACGGCGTATCGACGTCGAGACGGTGGTCGTCGCCGGGGACGTCTGGGCCCGCGGCATTCTCATCCACCGGCTTCCGGCCTCCCTGCGCGGGCAGGTCACCACCGTGGAGGGCGCCGGCGAGTCCGCGCCCGGGCGGGCGCTGCTGGAGCGGCGGCTTGAAAGCCTCTTCAAAGGGCGCATGGCCGCGCACGATCGCGCACTGCTGGACGCCCTCATGGCCGAGCGAGCCCGCGACGGAGCGTTCGCGGAAGGCCTTGCGTCTGCCGTGTCGGCGCTGCAACGCGGCAGGGCAAAGGCCCTTTTCCTCAACGACCACCCTGAGTCGTCGTTCCGCCTGTGGGTGGGCTCGGAGCCCGGCCAACTCGCCCTCGCCGAACAGGAACTGCGCTCCTACGGCATACGGGAGGTCAGCGAGGAACGGGCCGATTCGGCCCTGGCCCGTGCCCTCGTCGGCACGAGGGCCGAACTGGTCGTGGTGCCCGAGCAGGAGCTGTGGTTGAGCGAGGGCGTGGGCGTACTGCTGCGCTACGCCGACTCCACGTCCCCTGCGTGAAGGGGCGAAACGGGTGAGCAGGAAGGACTCAAGCAGCCGTCACCGGGGTGCTGCGGGGAAAGCTGAAGCGTCGACGTGAGGAACCGGGAGGTGGGTGGTGAGCGACGATGCGTCGTTCGGCCGACGGATCGTGGTCGGGGTCGACGGGTCGGAGCACCATCAGCTGACGGGCACGGGTGGTGGGGTGGGATGAACGCCGAAGCCGGTGGGGCCGCGGTGGTGGAGCTTGATCCGGAGGAGCGCCTGGACCTGCTGCTGCGGGATCTGCGCAGCACCCGGAGGGGCCTGTCCTCGCGCGAGGCGGCTCGGCGGCTGGTGCGCTACGGGCCGAACGAGCTGCGGCGACGCGGCGGCAGACGCTGGCCGGGCGAGTTGGTCCGGCAGGCGGTCCATCCACTGGCGCTCCTGTTGTGGGCGGCCGCGCTGCTGGCGTGGTGGGCGGGGATCGCGGCGGTGGCGGTGGCCATCGTGATGGTGATCGTGGTGAATGCGGCGTTCGCCTTCGTCCAGGAGATGCAGGCCGAACGGGCCGTGGAGACGCTGGCCGCCTACCTGCCGGCGCATGCGACCGTGGTGCGGGACGGGCACGTTCACCAGGTCGAGGCGGTCACCCTGGTGCCCGGCGACGTGCTGGCGATCGAGGAGGGGGACCGGATCTCGGCAGACGCACGGCTGATCGAGGGCGGAATCGAGGTCGATCTGTCACCGTTGACCGGTGAGGCGATGCCCGCCTACCGTGCGGCCGACCGGGTCGACGTCCATGTCCCGCTGCTGTCGGCGCGCGACCTGGTCTTCAGCGGCACCACGTGCACCGAGGGCGAGGCCAGAGCGGTGGTCTTCGCGACCGGCATGCACACCGAACTCGGGCGTATCGCCGCGCTCTCAGAGCGTGTCGAGCGAGAGATCAGCCCGCTGGAGGCGCAGGTGCGGCGGGTGGCGTGGCTGATCGCGGCGATCGCGGTGATCATGGGGGTCGCGTTCCTGCCCTTGGCCATGTTCGCGGCGAAGCTGCCGTTCCACGACGCCGTCGTCTTCGCCGTCGGCCTGCTCGTCGGCAACGTGCCCGAGGGACTGCTGCCGGTGATCACACTGGCCCTGGCGCTGGGTGTGCGGGAGCTGGTACGGCGCGGGGCGGTCGTCAAACGCCTCAGTGCGGTGGAGACGCTCGGTTCCACGGACGTGATCTGCACCGACAAGACGGGCACCCTCACCGAGAACCGTATGCAGGTCACCACCGTGTGGACCACGGCGGGGCAGCGGGAACTCGCCGACATCGTTGCCACTGAGGGAATGCCCGACGACGCGGCGTTGCGTGCTCTTGCGACGGTGGTGGCGTGGTGCAACAACGCACAGCTGGACGCCACGGGCGGCCCCGTGGGCGATCCCACCGAACTGGCACTGCTGACAGCGGCCGAACATCTGGGTCGCGGTGTCGGCACCGACGAGCGGGATGCCCGGCGCCGCCGCCAATTCCACTTCGACCCCGTACGCAAACTGATGTCGACGGTCGACCAGCGCGACGACGGAATCTGGATCGATGCCAAGGGAGCCCCCGAGGCGCTCCTGCCACTGTGCGCCACCGTCAAACAGGCCGACGGCACAGTCGGCCCACTCACCGAGCAACGAAGCCGCGCGATCGCCGGACAGGTGGACGTCTTCGCCCTCCAGGGGCTTCGTGTCCTGGCCGTGGCCGAGCGGCAATCGACCGCTGGGGCGGAATTACCGGAACGCCGCGAGGAGGCCGAAGACCGGCTGGTGTTCCTGGGGCTGGTGGCGATGGCCGATCCGCCCCGCCCCGAGGTGGCCGACGCGGTCACTCGCTGCCACAGCGCCGGAATCCGGATCATCGTGGTCACCGGCGACCACGCCCTGACCGCGACCGCGATCGCCGGCCAGGTCGGCATCGGCGGCCCAGAGCCGAAGGTGGTCACCGGCGACGTACTCGACCGCATGCCCGAACACGAACTCGACCAGCTGCTGCGCCACCACCGGGAGCTGATCTTCGCCCGCACCTCCCCGGAGGCCAAGCTGCGGATCGCCGACGCTCTGCGCGCCGAAGGCCACGTCGTGGCGATGACCGGCGACGGCGTCAATGACGCACCCGCCCTGCGGCGGGCCGACATCGGGGTCGCCATGGGCCGCTCCGGCACCGACGTGGCTCGCGAGGCGGCCACCATGGTGCTCACCGACGACAACTTCGCCACCATTGTCGCCGCTGTGCACGCGGGCCGCCGCGTCTACGACAACATCCGCAAGTTCGTCTGCTACATCTTCGCCCACACCACCCCGGAGGTCGCCCCGTTCCTGGTCTTCGCCCTGGCCGGCGGTGCCGTACCGCTGCCACTGACCGTGCTGCAGCTGCTGGCCTTCGACGTCGGCACCGAGACTCTGCCCGCTCTCGCTCTGGGCCGGGAGAAGGCCGAGCCAGGGCTGATGGACCGCCCGCCCCGCCCCCGCTCCGAGGGCGTGATCCGCGGTTCCATGCTGCTGCGCGCCTGGCTGTTCCTCGGCGTCATCTGCGCCGCCCTGGAGCTGACCGGCTTCTTCGCCGTTCTCTGGCACGCCGGCTGGTACCCGGGCGCCCCCACAGGCCCCGGCACGCCGCTGCACCACGCCTACCAGCAGGCGACCACCATGACCTTCCTCGGCATGATCGCCGGCCAGATCGGCACCGCGTTCGCCGCCCGCACGGAGCACGCCTCGCTGCGTTCCATCGGGGTGTTCACCAACCCCTTGCTGCTGTGGGGCATCGCCTTCGAACTCGCCCTCGCCGCCGTCTTCATCTACACCCCGCCCCTGCAGGCCCTGCTGGGCACAGCCGCCCTCACCCCGCGCATGCTCGCCCTCGTCGTCCCCTTCCCCTTCATCGTCTGGGGCGCCGACGAACTACGCCGCCGGCTGCTGCGGCGTCGACGGGCCGTCCCGGCGGGATAGCGATCCGGAAGCCGCCGACGGCCGCCCGGCTCGGCGTCGGCACACACATCCCGAACACCCCGCCTTCGTTTCCGAGCACTGCAATATCGAGCACTGCAATGACAGGAGTCGCCCGTACGCCTGGAGATCTTGGAGCATGCACAAGAGCGAGCCGGTTCCGGTCCGCTTCTAGCCTTTGAGGACGCCCAGCGGCACCAGGCGGGCCACAAGGCGACCCAGGTCGTTGTGTTCGCTCGCCCGGACAACGGCGTCGACGTCCTTGTACGCCTCGGGTGCCTCCTCGGTGACGCTGCGCCAGGAGGCGGGGCGCACCGCGACCCCCGCGTCGACCAGCTCCCGGCGCAACTGCCGGGCGGACATCTCGCGGTGCGCGCGGTGCCGGCTCCAGACGCGGCCCGCGCCGTGACAGCAGGAGTCGAAGGCGCGATTGCCGGTGCTGCCGGTCATGACGTACGAGGCGGTGCCCATGGTGCCGGGCACGAACACCGGTTGGCCAAAGGGGCGGAGTGCGTCGGGCAGGTCGGGGTGGCCCGGCGAGAGTGCCCGGGTGGCGCCTTTGCGGTGGACGCACAGCAGTGGCCGGGCTGTGCCGTCGGCGCTGTGGCGTTCCAGTTTGGCGAGGTTGTGCGAGACGTCGTAGAGCAGGTCCAGGCCCTCGCCGGTGGCCTCGAGGAAGACGCTGCGGGCGGCATCGGCGAGCAGTTGGCGGTTGGCGCGGGCGTAGTTCGCGGCCGCGGCCATTGCGCCCAGGTAGGCGCGGCCTTCGGGCGAGTCGACGGGTGCGCAGGCGAGTTGCGGGTCGGGTACGTCGATGCCGTAGCGCCGCATCACGGTGTCCATGGCTCGCACGTGGTCGGAGCAGATCTGGTGGCCCAGGCCCCGCGAGCCGCAGTGGATCATGACGCACACCAGGCCGGGGCGCAGGCCGAACGCCCACGCGCATGTCTCGTCGTAGACCACGTCAACCGCCTGGATCTCCAGGAAGTGGTTGGCCGACCCCAGGCTGCCGACCTGACCGGCGCCGCGCTCCAGCGCGCGTTCCCCGACCCGGGTGACATCGGCGTCGCCGACAGCTCCGCCGTCCTCGCACCGCTCCAGGTCACGCGGCACCCCATGGCCCTGCTCGACCGCGTACCGGGCACCGCCACGCAGGATCTCGTCCAGCTGTGCCCGGCCCGTCAGATGCCACAGGCCGCCACGACCGAGCCCGCGCGGGATCAGTCCGTCCAGGCGGTCCATCAGCGCGGGCAGCTTCGGCAGCAGGGCGGTGCGGTCCACGTGCGCGGTGAGCAGGCGTACCCCGCAGGAGATGTCGAAGCCCACGCCTCCGGGCGAGATGACCCCGCCGTGGGCGACGTCGGTCGCGGCCACGCCGCCGATCGGGAAGCCGTAGCCCCAGTGAATGTCGGGCATGGCGTACGAGGCGCGGACGATGCCCCGGAGCGTTGCCACGTTGGCCACCTGCTGAAGGGCCTGGTCGCCGGGCTCGTCCGGCAGCAGCTCCCGTGGGGCGAGGACGACTCCGGGTACGCGCATGGCGCCGGTCTGCCCGATGCGGAACCGCCAGGGTCCCTCCGCCACCAGCCGGATGTCCATATCGGTTCGGCCTCCTCGGCGAGCCGTTCCGGCGCGGGACGCCGGGACGGCATCACACATCCAGCGTCACTCGGCAGGCCCACCCCTGCGACTCCCGGGCCAGCCGCAGCCCGTGCAGTGCGACGGCCTTGGGCACGGCCCCGGTCTGCGTGGCCGTCGAGCTGTCGGCCATCCTGAATCGCACCCGTACCCCGCCCGGCTCCGGCGCCACCGAGACGTCCACCGGGAGTTCGTCCGCAGCGTCCATGCGGTAGATGACTTCCTCGAGTACGGCGACCAGGAGCCGGCCGTCGTCCTCGGCCGACACCACGCACTCCCGGGTAACGCCGCAGGCGCCTGCAGGTAGTTCGGTGAAGCTGCCGACCACGCCCCGCACCGCCTCCACGATGCACTCCTCGCGTGTCGGCGCCCACGCCTCGACCCGCAGATCACCGGTGTGCGGAACAGTCCGGTGACCTCGCGGACACTGCTCGGGGCCGGCATCGGTCATGGTGCCAGGACACCTTGGACCAAGAGTCGGCCGATCATGGAAGGCGCGTCGTTGTCGCATGGTGCAGCGATGTGCGGTCGTACCACATCCTCGTGCCACCCCTTCCGCTGGTGACCACACGTGGTCGCATGGGTGCGGGCCGAGGAACAGTCGTCCGCGCCCGCCGGTCGTGCCGCTTCGGAAGGAGCGATGGATCAGCCCTCGATCGCGGCCTTCACCTCGGTGTGCAGCAGCGCCCGGTACCCCTTCCATCATGAGCGACGGCTGCCCGGTCGGCGACCTCGCACCGGCACGGTACGGATGCTGTGAGATGGCGCCATGCCCATTCCGACATCGGTCGCACCTGGGCTCAGACACGCTGAGGGATCACGGCGACCGGGCACTGGGAGGACCCGGTGGGCGGGGCCTTCGACCGGCCGGCGGTGTACCTCGACGCCGGGGTGGTCCCGTGTGGCCTCGCGCAGTGGCGTCGACGAGGTTGGCCGAAGCCCCCCACGCCTCAGGCCCGGCCCTCGGACCGCAGCACGCCGCCGCCTCATCGGGCCGTGTCCTGCGGCCGACATGCGGCCTGGGCCGGGCTCGGCGACTCTGGAGATCGGGGGTGCAGTGCCGGGAGGAGCAGCCCATGCACTGGGAAACGATCCGCAAGGACACCACACCGGACGTCCGTCCCCGTCTCACCGACTACGACCGGACCCGCGCCGCCTTCACCTGGTCGCAGGCACGTGCCGCACTGGCCGGACTGCCCGGCGGCGGGATCAACATGGCCCATGAGGCGGTCGACCGGCACGCGGCGTCCGATCACGCGGACAAGGTCGCGCTGCGATGCGTCGCCCGGGACGACTCCGTCCTGACCGTCACGTACGCGGAGCTGGGGCGCCGTACGGCCCGCTTCGCGAACGTCCTGCGGTCGCTCGGGGTCGGCCACGGGGACCGGGTGTTCACCCTGCTCGGCCGCTGTCCCGAGCTCTACACGGCGGTGCTGGGGACGCTGAAGAACACCAGCGTGCTCTGCCCGCTCTTCTCCGCTTTCGGCCCCGACCCGGTGGAGCAGCGGCTGCGTCTGGGCGATGCGCGGGTCCTGGTCACCACGGCGGCCCTCTACCGACGCAAGGTCGCCGAGCGCCGCGCGTCGGTTCCCGGGCTGAAACACGTCCTGGTCGTCGGGCCCGGAGCCGAGGAGCTGCCCGGTACCGCGTCCTTCGACGACCTGATGTCCGCCGCTCCGGACACCTTCACCATTGCGCCGACCTCGCCCGACGACATGGCCCTGCTGCACTTCACGAGCGGCACCACCGGCACTCCCAAGGGTGCGGTCCATGTGCACGAGGCGGTGGTCGCCCATTACGCCACGGCCGCGTACGCGCTCGATCTGCATGGCGAGGACGTGTACTGGTGCACCGCCGACCCCGGCTGGGTCACCGGCATGTCGTACGGGATCATCGCCCCGCTCGTGCACGGCGTGACGGTGGTCGTCGACGAGGGCGACTACGACGCCCGGCGCTGGTACCGGATCCTCGGCGAGCAGCGGGTCACCGTCTGGTACACGGCCCCCACGGCCCTGCGCATGCTCATGCGCGCCACACCGCGCCAGGGCCCGTACGACCTGCCGCGCTCCTACGACCTGTCGGCCCTGCGCTTCATCGCTTCCGTCGGCGAGCCCCTCAACCCGGAGGCCGTCGTGTGGGGCCGGGACGTGCTGGGCCTGCCGGTGCACGACAACTGGTGGCAGACGGAGACCGGCTGCATCATGATCGCGAACTTCGCCGCCTGCGAGATCCGGCCCGGCGCGATGGGACGTCCGCTGCCCGGCGTCGAGGCGACCGTGCTCAAGCAGGGCGAGGACGGCCGGGCGCTGGTCACCGACGGCAGGGTCACGGAGGTGGAAACCCCTGGCGTGGAGGGGGAGTTGGCGCTGCGGCCGGGCTGGCCGTCGATGTTCCGCGGCTACCTGCACGACAAGGAGCGCTACGACGCCGCGTTCGCCGGCGGCTGGTACCTGACCGGAGACCTCGTCCGCCGGGATGCGGACGGCTGGTACTGGTTCGTGGGTCGCGCCGACGACGTCATCAAGTCGGCAGGGCATCTGATCGGCCCGTTCGAGGTGGAGAGCGCGCTGATGGAGCACCCGGCGGTGGCCGAAGCCGGAGTGATCGGACGGCCGGACCCGGTCGCCGGGAACGTCGTCAAGGCGTTCGTGTCACTGCGGTCCGGGGTCGAGCCGACTCCGGAGCTGGAGCGGGAGCTGCTGGCCTTCGGCCGCCGCAAGCTGGGCCCCGCCGTCGCTCCCAGGGAAATCGCCTTCGATCAGAACCTGCCCAGGACCCGCAGCGGGAAGGTGATGCGCCGCCTGCTGCGCGCACGTGAACTCGGCTTGCCCACGGGAGACTTGTCGACGTTGGAGGGATCCGCATGAGCGTGGCCCGGCCCACCCGTACGCGGAAGGACTCGGCGCCTTCGAAGTCCGGCAGGAAAGCCGCGACGGCCAAGCGGCACGCGAGCACCCCCTCTCCGGCCCGGCCAGGGGCCGCCGGGCACCGGATGGACCTGCTGGAGGCGATGCTGCGCATCCGGCACTTCGAGGAGCGGTGCGTCGAGCTGTACAGCGCAGCAAAGATCCGCGGCTTCGTCCACCTCTACATCGGCGAGGAGGCCGTCGCCGTCGGCGTCAACGAGGCACTGACACCTGAGGACGCGATCGTCTCGACCTACCGCGAACACGGCCACGCACTGGCCCGCGGGATCACGGCCGAGGCCGTCATGGCCGAGATGTACGGCAGGACCACCGGGTGCAGCGGTGGCCGGGGCGGATCGATGCACCTGTTCGACGCGAGCCGCCGCTTCTACGGCGGCAACGCCATCGTCGCCGGCGGACTCCCCCTCGCCGCCGGCCTCGCGCTCGCCGACCGCATGCGCGGACAGACCAACGTCACCTGCTGCTTCTTCGGTGACGGCGCCTTCGCCGAAGGCGAGTTCCACGAGACCGCGAACCTGGCGGCGCTGTGGAGGCTGCCCCTGCTGCTCGTCTGCGAGAACAACCTCTACGCCATGGGCACGGCCCTGGCGCGACACGAGGCACACACCGACCTGACCATGCGCGCCGCCTCCTACGGCATGGTCGCCTGGACCGTGGACGGCATGGACGTCGAGGCCGTCGAACAGGCCGCCCAACAGGCCGTCGAGGGCATCCGGACCGGCACCGGACCGCACTTCCTGGAGCTGCGCACCTACCGATTCCGCGCCCACTCCATGTACGACCCGGACCGCTACCGAGACAAGGCGGAGATCGAGCAGTGGAAGGCCAGGGACCCGATCAGCCTGCTCACGGACCACATGCGCGAGAACGGTGAGCTGGGTGACAAGGAACTGGCCCGGCTGGAGCAGCGGATCACCGCCGAGATCGACCACGCTGTGGAAGCGGCGGAACAGGCACCCGAGGAGCCGGTCGAGAACCTGCTCCGCCACGTCACCAGTTCCTCGAGTTCCTCGGCGGAGGCGGTGAGCTGACCATGGGCGCCGGCGGAACGCACGAGGCCAAGACGACCTACCGGGAGGCGATGCGCGAGGCGCTCCGGGAGGCCCTGCGCTCCGACGACCGTGTCTTCCTCATGGGCGAGGACGTGGGCCGGTACGGCGGCTGCTTCGGCGTCAGCCTCGGCCTGCTGGAGGAGTTCGGCCCCGAACGCGTCCGCGACACCCCGCTGTCCGAGTCCGCGTTCGTGGGCGCCGGCATCGGCGCCGCCCTGGCGGGGATGAGGCCGGTCGTCGAGATCATGACCGTCAACTTCAGCCTGCTCGCCCTCGACCAGATCCTCAACAACGCCGCCACCCTCCTGCACATGTCGAACGGCCAGTTGCCCGTGCCGCTGGTCATCCGCATGACCACGGGCGCCGGACGGCAGCTCGCCGCCCAGCACTCGCACAGCCTGGAAGGCTGGTACGCGCACATCCCCGGCATCCGCGTCCTCGCCCCCGCCACCCTCGAAGACGCCCGCTACATGCTGGCCCCGGCGCTCGCCGACCCCGACCCCGTGCTGATCTTCGAGCACGGCAGCCTCTACAACGTCTCCGGCGAACTCCTCCCGCCCGATGAACCCGTGGACCTCGACCACGCCGCGATCCGCCGCCCCGGCACCGACATCTCCCTGATCACGTACGGCGGTTCGCTGCCCAAGACCCTCGCGGCGGCGGACGACCTGGCCGCCGAGGACATCAGCGCCGAGGTGATCGACCTGCGCACGCTGCGCCCCCTCGACGAAGCGGCCATCACGGCGTCCGTGGCCCGGACCCACCGTGCGGTGGTCATCGACGAGGCATGGCGGACGGGAAGCCTCGCCGCCGAGGTGTCCGCACGTATCGCGGAACGGTCGTTCTACGAACTGGACGCGCCCGTCGAGCGGGTGTGCAGCGCGGAGGTACCCATGCCGTACGCGCGGCGGTTGGAGGAGGCCGCCCTGCCGCAGACCACCGACATCGTCGCGGCGGCCCACCGGACGGTGGACTGATCATGGGCGAGTTCACCATGCCGTCCCTCGGCGCCGACATGGATGAAGGCACGCTTGTGGAATGGCTGGCAGGCCCCGGTGACCTCGTCCACAAGGGCGACCCGGTTGCCGTCGTCGAAACCGCGAAGTCGATGATCGAGGTGGAGTGCTTCGAAACCGGGACCATCACCGAGGTACTCGTCGAGCCCGGCACGACAGTGCCCGTGGGCGCGCCGCTCGCGCGGATCGGGTCGGCCGAGGAGCGACGACCGGTCCGTCACGTGCCGGAGAAGAGCGAGCCCTTCGAGCCACCGTCCCCGCCACCCGAACCCGCTCCCGTCCCGGCGCCGGCACCGTCCGCCGCTCGGCGGCGCGGCCACATCGAGGCCGGTCCTCTGGTCCGGCATCTCGCGGAGCGCAGCGGCGTAGACCTGGAGACGCTGCACGGCTCCGGGGCCGGGGGGCGCGTCACCCGGACGGATGTCGAGGGAGCGGCGGCTGCCCGAGCCGCTGCTCGGCCACGGCGCGTGCGTGCCACCCCCCTCGCCCGGCGGCTCGCCGCCGAACTGGGCGTCGATCTCACCACGGTGAGGGGGACGGGAAGGGAGTCGGCCGTGCGTGCCGCGGACGTACGCCGGGCAGCCCCCGGCCCGTCGGCCCCGGCCCCACCCGCGCCCGCGGGCGTGACCCAGGTACGACCTTCTGCTGTACGGCCTTCTGGCGAACGTCAGTCCGAAGACCGGGCTGCGGCCATGCGTCAGGCGATCGCCGGTCTCATGAGCCGCGCCAACCGGGACATCCCCCACTACTACCTCTCCACCACCGTGGACATGGCCGCCGCGATGGACTGGCTGCACGAACACAACCGGCGCAGCCCGGTCGGTGAACGGCTGCTCCCCGCGGCCCTGCTCCTCAAGGCAGCAGCCCTGGCGACCAGGGACGTACCCGAACTCAACGGCTTCTGGACCGACGACCACTTCACCGCCGGCGAGGGCGTCCACCTCGGCGTGGCCGTGTCCCTGCGCGGCGGAGGGCTCGTAGCCCCCGCGCTGCACCACGCCGACACCCTGGCACTCCCACAGCTGATGACCGCCCTCAAAGACCTGGTCGCCCGGGCCCGCACGGGCAGACTGCGCGGGTCCGAGGTGTCCGACGCCACGATCACGGTCACCAACCTCGGTGAACAGGGCGTGGAAACCGTCTTCGGCGTGATCTACCCGCCGCAGGTGGCTCTGGTCGGCTTCGGGCGGGTGGTCGACCGGCCGTGCGCCGTCGACGGCCTGCTGGGCGTGCGGCCCGTGGTCACGGCGACCCTCTCGGCCGACCACCGGGCGACCGACGGTGCCGTCGGCGCGCGCTACCTCACGGCGGTCGCCCGCCTCCTGCAGAATCCGGAGCAGCTGTGGACATGAACCGAACCGATGCACTTGGCATGGTCAGGGACTCGATCTCCTCCGTCGTCCCGGACGCCGACGTCGCCGCTCTGGGGCCCGACGACGCGTTTCGCGACGTGTTGGAGATGGACTCGCTGGATTTCCTGAGTTTCGTCGAGGTCCTCAGCGAACGGTCCGGTGTGCGCATCGAGGACGAGGACGCGCCCAGGCTCACCACGCTCTCCGGCAGCGCCGACTTCCTCGTCGCCCGCGCGCAGTGACGCGCGCCCCCCGTGGACGGCAACAATTGATGTCACAGAGCCGTCGAGGCTCCCTGACCTGGAGAGGGCATAGCCGCGCACGAAGATCTCCGTCTCCTCCGACATGGACGAACCCGTCGCCCGCTTCCTCGTGGAGGAGCTGCGCCGGCGCGGCCACGAGGTGCGTGAGCACGGCGCGCTGCGGTCCGGTGCCGATCCGCAGTGGGCGGTCTGTTCCGAGGCGGCCGCCCGTGACGTCGCCGAGGGCGCCCGCCGCTGGAACGACGCCAACGTCACCGCCGCCGGCCTCCTCCTCGCCATGACCGCCGTCACGTCGACCATGACCAGCAACCGCCGGGTTGAGGCGGCGCTGCGTGCCGCCGCCCCGGCCGATGATCCAGATCACCCGGAATCCCGGGATCCCGTCCAGGAGGGTGCCATTTAGGGCTCCGCGAGGTCGCCGACCGACCTGCTGACCACGCTCGCCGGCGCCTGGGACGACGACAGGCTGCGGCTGATCGAGGAGGAGGCCGTCGCGATGTCCTCAACGTCGTCATGGCCGGCTACGACAACACGGCCCAGCTCCTGGTCAACGCGATCGCCGCGCTCCTCACCCACCCCGAGCAGCTGCGGCTGCTGTGCGACGACCCCGACCGGCTGGACATCACCCGCCGCCCCCAGGACGGCACCGAGGGCCACATCGGCTTCGGCCACGGCATCCACTACTGCGTCGGCGCCGCCCTGTTCCGGCTGCAGTCCGAGATCGCGCTGACGAGCCTGCTGGCACGGCACCCCGGCCTGCGCCTGGCCGACGGCCCCGAGAGCCTGTGCCGAACTGCGATCCCGGGGGCGGCCCCGCGGCTGCCGCGCCTGCGGGTGCGCGTATGACGGGGAGGTGGTCGGTTGCGGGAGCTGTTGACCAGGCTCCGGAGGGAATTCCTTCTCAGGCCGTGCCGTAGGGGCATCCCTCCGGCACTCCTGCGGTCCGGTGCACGAAGGCGGGCCGCAGGTCGGGATCCTCGGGGTCGTAGTAGCGGTGGAACACCGCGGTCGCTCCTCCGGACAGGGGCGGGACGATCCAGCTCCAGTCGGTCGGCACCGGGCGCCCGTGCCGTCTCTCGCGGTCCACGTGCGCGAGGAACCGCCGCGACTCCGTGTGGTGGTCGGCGATGCTCACCCCCGCCTGCTCGTAGGAGTGCAGGACCGCCAGGTTCAGCTCGACCAGGGCGCGGTCCCGCCACAGGGTGCGCTCGTTGCCGGTGTCGAGGCCGAACAGCTCGGCGACGGCGGGGAGCAGGTTGTAGCGGTCGGTGTCGGCGAGGTTGCGCGAGCCGATCTCGGTGCCCATGTACCAGCCGTTGAAGGGCGCGGCCGGGTACGTGACCCCGCCGATCTCCAGTGACATGTCGCTGACGGCCGGCACCGAGTACCAGCGCAGACCGAGGTCGGCGAACCCTGGATGGCACGGATGCGTCAACGGCACCTCCAGCACGGCGTCCTCGGGCACCTCGTAGAACTGCGGAGCCAGGCCGGAGCCGGGCTGTACCAGCAACGGCAGCACCTCGAAGGGGGTTTCGCCGCCCTTCCAGCCCAAGTCCCTGGCCAGCGCCACCCGATGGGTGCTGCGCGGGTCGTCCGCGTAGCGCACCAACTGCTCGCCCAGCAGCGTGGCGGCGGGACGGCCGGGGCGATCGGGGGCGAAGACGCTGATGACCGGCCGGATACGGCCTCCGTTGGTCGCGATCCGCAGATGCTCGAAGCACTCACTGGCGATGTCGTCGGGATGAGTGACGTGCCGCAGGTCCCGCACGATCAGGTTGTTCCAGTAGAGCCGGCCTATGCACCGCGCCGCGTTGCGCCAGGCCACCCGCGCGCCGAACGCCACCTCCGCCGGGGTGTGTTCGTACGTGCCGGAGCGCTCCACCTCCGCGGTGACCTCCGCGAGCCGCCGGCCCGGATCGCCGTCGCCCGGGTTCTCGGCGGCGTACTGGCGGATGAACACCTCGGCGGCCGCCAGGACGGCCTCGTGCGCCGACGGGCGGCGCCGAGCCGGGTCGGGCGATGGGGGGAGTTGCACCGGATTCTCTCCTGCCTGGGGTCTGGTGCTCACACGGGCCCGGTGCGCCGGCGGTGGTCCGGCGCCGCTCGGCCGGGAGCGGTCGGGTCGAAGCCGAGTCCGGCGGGCGGGCGCGGCAAGCGAGTGGCCGCACGGCCTGGGCCGGGTCGGGCCGGGCGCTCAGTCCTCGGGCGGTTCCCGCAACTGCCGGGGCAGCAACGCGGCCTCGAGTGCGGGCACGTCGAAGGGGTCGAAGTGGATCCGCTCCTGCGGGATACCCTGCCGGGCCAGGGTGGCGCCGGCCTGCTTGACCATGTCCACCGGCCCGGAGAGGAACGCCTCGTGCCGGTACCACGGCCCGAACTCGTTCAGCACCTGCGGCAGGGTGCCCTCCAGCCCCGCAATACGCTCCTCCGACACCGCGGCCCGCACCGAGAGCCAGTGGTGCCGCTGGGACATCCTGAGCATGTCGTCCAGGCCGTAGAGCTCCTCGGCGGTCCGCGCGCCGAGGAAGACGTCGACGTAGCGCTCTCTCCCGGTGCGGGCCGCGTCCTCGACCAGGGCCTTGATGGGGGCCATGCCGGTCCCGCCGGCCACGCACACCAGATCCCGGTCGGTGCGCGGGTCGAGCGTCATGTCGCCCTGAGTGGGTCCGAGCCGCACCTTGTCCCCGGGCTTGGCGCTGTAGACCAGGCCCTGGCTGACCTGGCCCTGGGAGACCGCACGCACGTGGAAGGTCACGGTGTTGTCCGCTCGCGGCGCGTGCGCGGGGGAGTAGTAGCGCCACGCCTTGGGGTGCCAGGGCGTCTCCACGCTCGCGTACTGGCCTGCCGTGTACGGGTAGGGCGCGTCGGGCCGCACGGTGATTTCCGCGATGCCATGGCCGCGGTGCCGGTGGTGGATGATCTCCGCCTCCCACACCGCGGGCGCCGTGCGGGCGTCCTCCCCGGCGGCGTGCATCATCACCTGCGCGACGACGTCGTATCCGTGCGTCCATGCAGCAGCCAGCTCCGGGCTCCACGCCGGGCCGGCGTAGCGGGCCAGGGATGCGAGCAGGCACTCGCCCACCGCGGGGTAGTGGCCGTCCAGCGCCCCGAACTTGCGGTGGTCGCGCCCGAGTCGGCCGCAGAAGCGGATCAGGTTCTCCGGGTCGTCGACGAGGTCGACGATCTGCAGCAGCCCGCGCAGCAACCGGTCGCGCTGGACGTCCAGGTTCTCCGGGAAGAGCTCGCGCACCTCGGGGTGGCGCGCGAACAGAATGGCGTAGAAGTACACCGTCATGTCCGCTGCTTGCGGGCCGACCACGGCCACGCTCGCGCGCATCAGGGCGATTTCCTCCGCGGTCAGCGGCACGAGATCCGGCAGCGGACTCGGCGCCGGGGGCGAGGGAGTGGAAGGTGGCGCTGCTGATTCCGGTGACTGTGCCGTGGCATCCGCTGCGTCACGGCGTCCTCGCGGCGCACGGGAAAATATCACCGGGCGCCTCCCGTTTCAGATTGAATCGTCATCACCATCAGGGAAATTCGGTGTCAGAGCAGTGGGGATCGGGGACCGCCGCGACCGCTGCACAACCGGTCGCGGCCGCCGGGGACAGGCCGATGGCCGGCACGGCGTTCCGCTGTGCCGGATGCCCGCCCAGCACCCAGAAAAGGTCCGCCATTCGGCTGTGGCGCCGTCACGACACGACGCCAGGGATCAACTCGGCCGCACGCTGGCGACTTTGGGAACGGACGGGGCGGAACTCCCTGGGACGTCCTGCCGTTCGGTGGTGATCGACAGGAACGCATTCACCCTAATACACAATCTTCACCCGTCAACCAAAGGACAGGCACGACCTCGCCGCCATTCGCGCGCAGCCCGGCAACTCCATGGAATCAGCGTCCACTTCTGCTGGTGTGGTGTCGAAGCAGCTCCGAATTCCCACCCGAAACCAGTCGGTTTCGCGAGCTGCGGTGCATTCAGAAGGCATGACTCACGACAGCGTCATACGGGGTGAATTCACCGGGCTGAACATGATCTCTGTCGGTAAATCCGGATAACCGGGGCACTCGGGTTCCTGGGCTGCGGAGGGACTGCCGATGAACCTGGAAGCCTTGGTCGGCGCCTTCAAGCGCCTCTGCGGGAAACCGGGGCTGCGTGCGGATAGGGTCGTTGCTGAGAGCTGACGAAACCGATGTCCGCAATAGATGTCACCAGGCCTCCGAGGCTCCCCTACCCGGGAGGATTGAGCCGCGCATGAAGATCTCCGTCTCCTCCGACATGGACGAACCCGTCGCCCGCCTCCTCGTGGAGGAGCTGCGCCGGCGCGGCCACGAGGTGCGTGAGTACGGCGCGCTGCGGTCCGGTGCCGATCCGCAGTGGGCGGTCTGTTCCGAGGCGGCCGCCCGTGACGTCGCCGAGGGCACGTCCGATCAGGCGGTCGTGTGCTGCTGGACCGGCACCGGCGCCTCCATCGCCGCGAACAAGGTGCCGGGCGTCCGCGCGGCCCTGTGCACGGACGCCGGCACGGCCGAGGGCGCCCGCCGCTGGAACGACGCCAACGTCCTGGCGCTCAGCCTGCGGCTCACCTCGGCACCGGTGCTGACGGAGATCCTCGACGCCTGGTTCACGGCCGAGCCGAGCCAGGACCCGGAGGACGTGCGGAACGTGGCCCGCGTCGGCCGCCTGGACGCCGCCAGGAAGGGTTCCTAGCGCCGTACGGCGGCCTGGCGCGGGCCAGGGCCGGTCGTTCGCTCGGTGTCGTGTGGGTGGTGTCCGGTGTTCGGCGTGGTGTCGGTGTTCGGCGTAGGGTCGGAGTCAGTGGGCGCCCAGTCCGCCGCCGCCGAACGAGCCACTCGACCCCTTGCTCCAGCGCGGGCGCTCTTTCGAGGCGCTGGGCCTGGTGTCCATGTTGGTCAGCTCGTACGGGGTGAGCGGGCGACCGCCCTTGGGCATCTCGGGAACCTCCTGGGACTCCCTGTTCTCCCGGACCTCGTGCACCGGGCCCTCGGGTGGCAGGTGCGGCTGCTCCTCGGGGCGCGGTCGCGGGGACTCCCGGTACTTGACGCGGGAGGTCATCCAGTAGCCGCCGGCGAGGAACGCCAGGAGGGCCACAGCCACCAGGAAGAGCACGAGGCTCATCAGACCGCTTGCCGCAGCCAGCTGCATCTGTGCGGTACTCATAGAACAGGAATACCCCGCCCGGAACGGGACGAACCGGACACCGTGGGTGACCGCGCCTCCATGGACGGCGACACGGCCCGGTCGCGGCGTCACCTCGTCCCGACGGAGCGGCGTCATCCGGTCCCGTGGAGCGGTATCACCTCGTCCCGGCGAACGGGTTTGCGACGCTTCCGCCCGGCTACCCGCCCGGTGTGACATCGCCGACTTCTCCACAGCAGCTCTACAGGTTCCTGGAGGACCGTTTCGAGTGCGCCCAGGCGTGCACGGAGTGCGCCAGGGCGTGTGCGGTGCGTGCGGGCCTCCTGGATCCGGTCGGCTCGCCGCGCCAGGATCGCGTGCGCCGGCTGGGCATCATGTGCGCCGAGGTGTGCGACGCCACCTGCCGGATGCTGTCCGAGCAGGACCGTCAGGACGAGGAAGGGGTCAGGATCCAGCTGGAGTGGTGCCGCTCGGTCTGCCTCGACTGTGCGGACGCCTTCGCCGGGCAGCCCGGCGCCGAATCGACCGCGGGAGTGTGCCGGGCCTGCGCCGAGGCGTGCACGGGCTTCATCGCGGCCCTGAACTGAGCCCCGGCGCGCCATTCCCTATTTCTGAAACACGTTCTACGGTGTGCGCCGTCAGGACCGCCCTTGGGGACCCTGGAGGCGCCGTGCACCTCGACCACACGCCCGAGCAGCAGCGACTGCGCAGCGAACTGCGCGCCTACTTCGCCGAGCTGGTGCCCGACCATGCCTACGCCCGGTACGCGGATCCGGCCGCGCAGAAGCGGTTCTACCGCGAGACGATCCGGCGGCTCGGCACGGACGGCTGGCTCGGCGTCGGCTGGCCCGAGGAGTACGGCGGGCGCGGGATGTCCGCGATGGAGCAGTTCATCTTCTTCGACGAGGCCGCGCAGGCCGGCGTGCCGCTGCCGCTGATGGCGCTGAACACGGTCGGCCCGACCATCATGCAGTTCGGTACCGAGGAGCAGAAGGCGTACTTCCTGCCCCGCATCCTCTCCGGCGAGATCGACTTCGCCATCGGCTACAGCGAGCCCGAGGCCGGCACCGACCTCGCGTCCCTGAGGACACGAGCCGTACGCGACGGCGACGAGTACGTGGTCAACGGGCAGAAGATCTGGACCACCAACGGCGACACCGCGGACTGGGTGTGGCTGGCCGTGCGCACCGACCCGGGGGCGCCGCCGCACAAGGGCATCACCATGCTTCTGGTGCCGACCTCCGACCCGGGCTACTCGTGCACCGTCATCAACACCCTCGCCTCGCACGACACCACGGCCAGCTACTACGAGGACATCCGCGTCCCCGTCTCGCGCCGGGTCGGCGAGGAGAACCAGGGCTGGCGCCTGATCACCAACCAGCTCAACCACGAACGCGTCACCCTCGCCGCACACGGCACCATGGCGATCCGCGCCCTGCACGACGTGCAGCGCTGGGCGATGGAGACCAAGCTGGCCGACGGCCGCCGGGTCCTCGACCTGCCTTGGGTACGCCGCCTGCTCGCCCGGACCCACACCCGGCTCGACGCCATGAAGCTCCTCAACTGGCAGATGGTGACGGCCGTTCAGGAAGGCACCCTCACCCCGCAGGACGCCTCCGCCGTCAAGGTCTACGGCTCCGAAGCCCGCCGGGACGCCTACGCCTGGCTCATGGAGGTCGTCGGGGCCGCCGGCCCGCTGAAGGAGGGCTCGGCGGGCACCGTCCTGCACGGCGAACTGGAGCGCGGCTACCGCTCCGCCGTGATCTTCACCTTCGGCGGCGGCAACAACGAGATCCAGCGCGAGATCATCTCGTGGATCGGGCTGGGGATGCCGCGGGTTCGGCGGTGACCGTCTGCGACCACAGACTTTAGTTGTCACAAACCGGGGATAGTTGGCACCAAGATCACCGACTGCCCTCAGGGTACTCGGTCCGAGACGCGCGCCGCCATCGACGGTGGCGCTGCACCTTGGTGAAAGGCTGGCAGGCAGCTGGCTCGGCGGTCAGCTGGTGTTGTGCGCACATGCCCTCTGTGGCACGGCTTCAGCGACCAAGGAGGGCGTGAAACAGCGATGTGCTCCGGGTGCTCACACGGCCACGACTGATTGCATCAATGTCCACAGCAAATCGTCAGGCAGCTGGTCTTCACCCCAGTACTTCAGGACGTGTGTTCTCTTCAGGTGGTCAAGGGTGCCGTGGAGTGCATGAAGGGAGATTCCGCATTCCCGCGCCAGTTGCTCTTTCTCGGCGGTCCCACTGTGTTCGCCAGGCGGGCAGTGACTCGCCAGGCACAGGGTGACGAGCACGGAAAGGGAGTCGGAGCCCGGATGGGTACGGCAAGCGGTGCGCAGCGCCCAGTCCGCCGCCTGTAGCCGGTCAGGCCGGGCAGGATGCTGCGCGAGCAGGGCGACGTCAACCATCCGAACCTCTACTGCGCTTTCGCCGAACGCGAGCGGGCGTAGCCACCCGGCTTGGGTGAGCTCATGCCATGCATCTGCGGCAGCTCCCGGGCGAAGGCTCCGAAGCACGCCGTAAGGCAGCTTCGTTTGCGCTGTGTCGCGCATGCGAAGTGCGCACTGCAGGGCGATCAACCGGGCGTCAGCTCCCATATCGGCGGGCAGGGCGGCGGCAAGGTAGTTGAGCATCTCCCGTACCGGGGTTCGACTGTCAGGCGCTCGGATGGGGCGCCGGCGTACGGGTTCCTGGCTCTGTGGTGGGGCGGCGGGGACCAGGACCGTTTCGGGGACGATGGACGCCTGGGACGTAGCAGCAGCGCATGCGGCGCACGCGTCGGTGAGGCGCCACAGGCGTCCACCGCACTCGCGGGTCAGCAGGAGCTGGATGGGCCCGTGGCAGCCCCGGTGCCGGGAGTGCCACATGCAGCCTCGCTCCTGGCACTGACACGTCCGCAGATGCGCGGGAAGTGGATTTCGGCGCACGTGCAGGGCCAGATGGGCCAGGGCCTGGGCCCGCGCTTCGGAGCCGATGAGTCGCCGCCCGCCGTTGGCGCACTGCTGGCAAACGAGGACGGGCCCGCCGGGCTGCGGGCGCACGCACCATTGGGACCCTCAAAACGTGGCACGCCCTGGCCCACGCGCTGAGTATCCCGCTTGATGAGCTGTTCGGTGCCCTGTGTCACGGGCATGAGCCCCCCCGCCGAGCGGTGTCGACTGACGGCCGCTTCAGGCGTGACACGGCTTCCACTCGCACGGATGACACGATTCGCACTCCTGGTCGAAACTCCGAACTCTCGTCGCCATAACGAGGCACAGGACACCAACTCGGTGGTGGAAGAGGTATTCACCGCTCAGGGCACCCACGCCCAACTGGTCATGGTCGGTGACTCCGCGCAGGCCATCTATGGCTGGCGTGGGGCACGTGATGTCATGACCGGCTTCGATGCCACCCGCCTCAGCCTGACTCGCTCTTTCCGGTTCGGCCCTCTTCTCGCCGAACAGGCCAACGTGTGGTTGCATGTAAGCGCTGACCACCAATTACCAAGAGAGCCATGGCTGGGACCGAGTCGTGTTGTTGGGCCTCCTCGAATGCCCAACCTCCAGCCACGCGGTCCGTCACGTAGCACTCGAAGTGCTGAACGACGCACCAGATCCATCCGCGGGCTGGGGCGAGAGCGTCCGGGACTCCGATGCTTCCTACCTGGCCACACAATTCGTCCAAGCCGTCGCTCATGTCCTCGAGGAAGACGACGACCGAGAATGCCAGCTGGCGGCGGCCAACCTGATGACACGTTGGGTTCCTGCGACGCAACAACTACCCGAAGCGGAGATGGCCGCCCAGGCCATCGCGGATGCCGCTGCGAGCGCAGCCGGCGTTCAGCCGGAACTCGTGACTGCCGCCGACAGGATCCTGCAACAGCTGCCGGAAGAACCGGCAGCCGCCTGCGCCACGGCACTGTCTGGGCACCTGGCCGAACACCTAGACATCAATGACGCGATCGGTATGGCTCTGCGTGACACGCTCGTCACCTATCTGCGGCGCAGCGAACCTCTCACCTCGGATGCGACCAAGAATGCGGTGGAAGTCTGTGCTGCGGCGCTCACGGCGGACCTGGAAGCCTTCACACCGGCTGGGCGATTCGCTCGGGTCACCCTGCCCCTGTTGCTGACAACCGAATGCGGCCGAGACATGACAGTACAGCTGGCTCAGCGACTCGTCGCCGCAGTTCTCGACGACGGCCGAACGCTGACCCTCTGACGGCGGATCAAAAGTGACCCACTTGGTGATCTTCGTCTGACTCTGACCTTGGTGATCAAGGTCA
>NZ_JBIAWE010000014.1:93725-251327 GCF_042895235.1 Streptomyces sp. NPDC001410 | reverse complement strand
GGATCTTCCGCAGGGCACGATGCAGCCCGAATCGAATGTCGTCAATCGCCGCAGCCGTCCTCACCCTGGAGCGGCAGCGCTGAAAAGGCTCAATGTGTCGGTGTCTATGTCCTTCTCCCACTGCTTCAGGTCTCTGGGGTTCTCGTAGGTGGACTTCCAGTTGAGCCCGGTGAGCGAGTAGCTCGCCCCGACCACATACGCGCCTACCTTGCCGGTGTTCTCCAACTGGAACGTCACCGGCACATACGTGGTGGTCTCGTCTTTGTGAATACTTCCGATCTTCGCGGACATGACGACCGTCATGGGAGACGAATAGGGCTCGTAGATCTGCGAGTAGACGAAGTTGGCCGCGGTGATGAGCGCAGTGAAGGAGACAATGGCCGCGAAGTTGCGTCGAAAAGTGATTTCCCGCCACGCTTGCCGGCGATGAAGGAGATCCCAGAGTGCCCAGCACGCCCACACTACGAGGCCGAGCCAGAGCCAGAGCCAGTGCGTGTACTCCCCCATCTGAACCGTCAGAAGGAGCAGACCGGCACCCAGTATGGCCAGTACTCCGAAGAGAGTGATCGCGGTCGTGTATTTCGTTCCGCGTCCGAGGAGCCTGTCCACGACGACGCAGACGGCCGCGGTGAGGGCCGTCAGTCCCGCGGCGACCAGAAGGCCCCCGGCAAGCCGGCCGGCGTACGACAGCGCATGAATGATGTCCTGCCGTCCCAAGCCGATGAGCACGGCTGAAGCCACGACGAGGCCGGCGATCATGAGGGCGCCGGATATCTTTCCGCGAAGCTTCGCGGGAGGTCTGAGTCCCATGGCGCCATGCTCATGCCCTACAGCGCGGTGCGCCCGGGTTGTTACTCCGAACAGTCGAGCTATTCCCGGCCCGACGCCACCACGGCCAGCACCCCCGACAGCGCCGCCGCGAGCAGCAGTGGGATGCCCAGGCCGTGGTGGAGGACCAGCCAGGCGCCGAGGGTGGCGCCCGCGAGCATCGCGATCACCGCCGCCGTGCGGCGCGGGGAGCGGTGGCCCGTGGCGTCGCCGAGGCGGGACTCGGAGGCCAGGCCGGTCAGGGTCATGGTGAGGACCGTGGTCGTCAGGTCGGGGATACGCAGTTTGCGGACCGTCGCGTTGCGCAGGCCCATCGCGAACGCGGTGAGGGCGATGAGCGCGTAGCGGCTGCCGGTCGTGTCCGGCCAGGCGAAAGCCACCGCCGCCGACGTGCCGACCAGGAGCGTCTCCGCCGCCAGGGTCAGCCGGGCCCACCTGCGCCGCGAGCCGTTGCCGTGCCGGGCCGCCACCCGGCCGCCGGTCACCGCGCCCAGCAGGAAGGCGGCCAGCGAGGTCGACGTGTGCGGGACGGAGAAGTCGGGCGCGCCGGCCGCCGCGAAGCCGAGCACCACCACGTTGCCGGTCATGTTGGCCGTGAAGACCCGGCCCAGGCCCAGATAGCTGACCGCGTCGATCAGGCCGCTGACCACGGTCAGCACCAGGAGTACGACCACCAGCCGCACCCCCCGCGCCTCCGGGTCGGGCAGGGGCGGTGACGGCGTCGTCATGCTTCCTCCGGTCAGCCGGACGGACAGAGTGGTGACAGGTCCACCACGGGCGCGGGGGACTCTCGGATGTCCCGGCGAAGCGTGCGTCCGTAGCGTTCGGGACATGACAGAGGACACGCGCAAATCAGGAGAAAAGCAGCCCAGTTGGCGTATGCGGAAGGCGGGTGCGCTCGCGGCTGTCGCGCTGCTCGCCGACGTCGCCGCCGCTCCGGCCGCCGTCGCCGGGCCGCGCGGCGACCGCCGGGGAGAGGTGGTGTCCGTCGTGCCGGTCGCCCGGCACAGCCGTGCCGAGGACGCCCGCGGCCTGGAGCAGCTTCAGGTGGGGACCGACTCGATGCGGTACGGCGTCCTGCGTACCGGGTGATGTACCTCACCGTCGACCCGTACGGGCGGCCCACCACCGCGACCGGTCTGCTCACCCTGCCCGAGGGCGGCGGCCGCACCCTCGACCTCGTCTCCGACACGCACGGGACCATGACCGACCGCGCCTACGCACCCTCCGTCGCGGAGGACGCGCGGGCGCAGTCGTACCTCTTCGCCTCGGCCGGGCACGCCGTCGCCGCGCCCGACTACCTGGGGCTGGGCAAGGGGCCGGGCCGCCATCCGTACATGGACACACGGTCCGCCGTCACCGCCTCCGTCGACATGCTGCGGGCGGCCCGGACGGCGGCGGGGCGACTCGGGCGCACGCTGAACGGGGATCTGTACGCGACCGGCTTCTCGCAGGGCGGGCAGGTCGCGATGGCCGTGGGGCGGGCGGTGCAGCACGGGGACGCGCCCGGATTCCGGCTGAAGGCGCTGGCGCCGGTGGCGGGGCCGTACGACCTGGCGGGGACCGAGGTGCCCGCGCTCACGGACGGGCGGGTCAACGACATCAGCGGAGTGCTCTACATCTCCTACTTCCTCGTCGCACAGAACCGGCTGCACCCCCTATACAAGGACCCGTCCGAGGTGTTCCGGGCGCCGTACGCGGACCGGGTCGAGGGGCTCTTCGACGGGCGGCACGAGGAGGAGGACATCGTCCGGCAGCTCGCCCCGAACGTGCGGGAGCTGCTGACGGACGATTTCTACCGGCAGCTCACCCGGCCGACGGGAGCCTTCCGCGAGGCGCTGCGGGCCAATGATCACACCTGCGACTGGAAGCCCGACGTGCCGGTGCGGCTGTACGCGGGCGACAACGACACCGACGTGCCGATCGGCAACGCCCGGACATGCGCGCGCACCCTCGCCGAGCAGGGGGCGAGGGTGCGGGTGCTGGATATGGGGCCCGTCGACCACGGAGGGTCGTACCGGGCGGCGCTGGCCGGCATCGCGCGCTTCTTCGGCGGCGCGGTGGCCTGGCGCGGGGTGGCCTGAGGCCGGGGGGCCGGGGGCCGGGGGGGCCGGGAGCCGGGTGGCTCAGTACCAGCCGTTGGCCTGCCAGAAGCTCCAGGCCTGGACCGGGCTGCCGTAGCGGGAGTTCATGTAGTCCAGACCCCACTTGATCTGGGTGGCCGGGTTGGTCTTCCAGTCGGAACCGGCGGAGGACATCTTCGAGCCGGGCAGGGCCTGGACCAGGCCGTAGGCGCCGGAGGAGCTGTTGGTCGCGGCCGGGTTCCAGCCGCTCTCGTGCTCGACGATCTTGCTGAAGGCGTTGAACTGCGCGGCGTCCGGGATCATCTTGTGCGCGATCGCCTGGGCGGAGGAGGCCTGGGTGGTGGCGGCCTGGGCGGGCGCCGCGGTCAGGGCCAGACCGGCGGTGGCGGCGGCCACGGCGGCGGCGGTGAGGGCCTTCTTCGGGGAAGCGATGCGGCGGATGAAGGAGACGGACACGGAGAACCTCTTACGTCGGGGACATCGGATCGCCTGTATGTCGCAACCCCCCGGTGTGGGGGCCTGCCGCATACGTCGGCGCCGCGACCCGTTCGGGCTCGTGGCGCCTGGCGACGTCCACTACAGAAACAGGCTTGAGGCGGGTCCGCAATGACCCCTTTTACTAGTTGTGGCCGGATCGGGCGGAAAGGTCGTTAGTGTGGCGTGGGTCTCAAAGTGCAGGTCAGAAGGGGTGCACTGAGGGATGAATCGGACATAACGAACAACGATCCTGGATCGTAGGTGACCTGCGTCATGTGGGGTGCTTCACCAGGGAGCTGACAGCCCGGATACGGCCCCTCACGCAGCGGGTGCGTCGAATGTGACCGCGGTCTCGAAAGCGGCACGCCTGGTGGCCCGGCGGAGCGCGCGCAGCAGCGCCGGGCCGAGGACCAGGGTCAGAACGACCGTGCAGACCGCCCGGCCCAGGTCCCAGCCCATGGAGGTGGTCAGGCAGTAGGCGACGAACCGGGCCAGGTTGGCGCGCACCGTCCCGTCCGGGTCGAAGGCGATGTTCGAGGTCAGGGCACCCATGAAGGGCCAGCCGGCCAGATTCATGACCGTGCCGTAGGCGAACGCCGCGAAGAAGCCGTAGCCCGCCAGCAGGAGCCGCTCGCCCCGGCCGCGCAGCCGGACCTGGCCCGGCAGGAGCCCGGCGCCCATGGTGAACCAGCCCATCGCCAGCATCTGGAACGGCATCCAGGGGCCGACCCCGCCCGTGAGCAGCGCGGACGCGAACATCGTCACCGAGCCGAGCACGAACCCGAAGCCCGGGCCGAGCACCCGCCCGCTCAGCACCATCAGGAAGAACATGGGCTCGATCCCGGCCGTGCCCGCGCCGATCGGGCGCAGCGCCGCCCCGGTCGCGGCCAGCACGCCCACCATCGCGACGGCCTTCGGACCGAGACCGGACTCGGAGATCGTCGCCGACACGACCGCGACCAGCAGGATCAGCAGGCCCGCGAACAGCCAGGGCGCGTCCTCGGCGTGCGCGCCGATCTGCGAGCCGGGCGGGGCGAGGAAGGGCCAGCAGAAGCCGACCACGCCGACCGCGCTGACCAGGATCAGAGCGGCGAGGGAGCGGGGGCCGAGCCGGACGGCGCGGACCCGGGCCCGCGAGGTGGTGGTCATGCCAGGGCCTCCCGGACCGCGGCGACGGTCAGCCAGGGCTGCGGGGCCAGGATCTTGGTGACCTGCGGGGCGAAGGAAGGGGAAGAGACCACGATCTCCGCCGTCGGGCCGTCGGCGATCACCTCGCCGTCGGCGAGCAGCACCACCCGGTGCGCGATCTCCGCCGTCAGCTCCACGTCGTGCGTGGCCAGCACGATCGCGTGTCCCTCGGCGGCCAGCTCCCGCAACACGGTGACCAGGCGGGCCTTGGCCGCGTAGTCCAGGCCCCGGGTCGGCTCGTCGAGCAGTAGAAGGGGAGGCCGGGCGGTGAGGACGACCGCCAGGGCGAGCGCCAGACGCTGGCCCTCGGACAGGTCGCGGGGGTGGGTGTCGTCCGTGATGTCCGGCAGCAGCTCGGACACCAGGGCCCGGCAGGTGCCGGGCGCGGCGGCCGCGTCCCGGTCGGCGGCCGTGCACTCGGCGGCCACCGTGTCCGCGTACAACAGGTCCCGCGGCTCCTGCGGCACGAGACCGACCCGGCGCACGAGGTCCCGGGGCGGCATCCGATGCGGTACGGCTCCGCCGACTCGGACGGTACCGGCGGTGGGCTCCACCAGTCCGACGAGGGAGCCGAGCAGGGTGGACTTGCCGGCGCCGTTGCGCCCCATCAGTGCGACGGTCTCGCCTGGGGCCACGGTCAGGTCTATGTGCCGCAGGGCTGTGATCCCGCCTCGGCGGACGGCCAGGGAGCGGACTTCGGCGATTTGTGGGGCAGCGGTGGCCGTGGGAGCGGGGGTTCGCCGGAACATCCGCTGCCAGCGGGATGCCTGCGGCGCATTGGCCGTGACGATCCTCGCCTCGGCTTCGCCTTCGGCGCGGATCTCGTTCCCACCCGCACCACCCGTACAGCTTTCGTCGTCGGGTGCGGGTGGCCCCTGTGAGGCGTCCTCGCCGTCGGCGGCCACCGGCTGGGACGCCACCTCGGCCAACGGCTCCGGCCGTGCTTCGGTCGCGGGTGTCGGCGCCTGGGCCAGTAGTTCCCGGAGTCGGGCTGCCCGGCGGCGGGCGTCTCGGACGGTCAACGGGAGGGGGGACCAGCCGGCCAGGCGGCCCAGGTCCACCACCGGTGGGTACACCGGGGAGACGGACATCACCTCGGCCGGGTCGCCGTGCAGCGGGGCGGCCCCTGGGGAGGGCAGCAGTACGACCCGGTCGGCGTACTGGATCACACGCTCCAGGCGGTGCTCGGCCAGTAGGACCGTTGTGCCCAGGTCGTGGACCAGGCGCTGCAGGACCGCCAGGACCTCCTCCGCGGCGGCCGGGTCGAGTGCCGAGGTCGGCTCGTCGAGGACCAGCACCCGTGGGTGCGGGGTGAGGACCGAGCCGATCGCGACCCGCTGCCGCTGTCCGCCGGAGAGCGTGGCGATGGGGCGGTCGCGCAGGTCGGCGAGGCCCAGCAGGTCCAGGGTCTCCTCGACCCGGCGCCGCATCACCTCCGGAGCGAGCCCCAACGACTCCATGCCGTAGGCGAGTTCGTCCTCCACCGTGTCCGTCACGAAGTGCGCGAGCGGGTCCTGCCCCACCGTGCCGACCACGTCCGCGAGTTCGCGCGGCTTGTGGGTCCGGGTGTCCCGGCCGGCCACCGTGACACGGCCGCGCAGGGTGCCGCCGGTGAAGTGCGGGACCAGCCCGCTGACCGCGCCCAGCACCGTCGACTTGCCGACCCCGGACGGGCCGACGAGCAGCACGAGTTCGCCCTCGGGGACCTCGAAGTCCACGCCCCGGACGGTCGGTTCGGCCGCGCCCTCGTAGGTGACGCTGACCTCCTCGAAGCGGATCACGACGGCTCCTTGGAGTCCTGGGGGTCCTTGGGGACGATGAAGGCGGGCAGCAGGGCCGGCAATACCGCGGCCGCGGGCCACAGGGGCAGGGTGGGGGCCACCAGAGGTACTACGCCGGGGTGCAGCGCGTCCGGGGCGCGTACGGAGGCGAGCGCGAGCAGCGCGGCGACCACGGCACCCGAGCCCGCGACCAGCCACGCGTGCACACCCCACGGCTCCGGGCGGTACCGGGTGCGCGGGGTGCGGCGGCCGCCCAGGCGCAGGCCCGCGAGCGCGGCGACGACCCCGGCTCCCAGCACCGGCAGCCCGTACGTGCCGCCCTCCGCGGTGAGCAGCCCGTACGTCCCCGCACACACGCCGAGCAGGCCGCCGAGGGTGAGCGCGGACGTCGTACGGCGCACCCGGGCGGGGACGGCGGCGGTACGGCCGTAGCCGCGGGCGTCCATCGCGGCCGCGAGGGCGACCGAACGCTCCAACGCGCCCTCCAGGACCGGCAGTCCGACCTGGAGCAGGCCCCGTACCCCGCGGTCCGGGCGGCCGCGCAGCCGGCGGGCGGCGCGCAGCCGCTGGACGTCGGCGATCAGGTGCGGCGCGAAGGTGAGCGCCACGACCACGGCCACGCCGGTCTCGTACAGGGCACCGGGCAGGGACTTGAGCAGACGCGCCGGGCTGGCCAGGGCGTTGGCGGCGCCGACACAGATGAGGAGGGCGGCGAGCTTCAGGCCGTTGTAGCCGGCGAAGAGCAGCGCTTCCGCGGTGACCTCACCGCCGAGCTGGATGCCCTGCGCCCAGTGGGGGAGGGGCACTTCGGGGAGGGTGAGCAGGACGTGCGTACCGGGGATGGGTGAGCCGAGGACGACCGTGAACGCGAGGCGGATGAGCAGCACGGCGACGGCGAGCTTGGCGAAGGCGGCGTAGGAGCGGGCCCAGGGCGCGCTGGAGCGGTGGGTGGCCACCACGTAGCCTGCCGCGGCTATGAGGAGGCCGAGGAGGAGCGGGTTGGTGGTCCGGGTGGCGGCCGTACCGAGCCCGAGCGACCAGAGCCACCAGGCGCCGGGGTGGAGCGGTGCCGGCCGCGCCCCGAAGGGACGCGGGCTGTGTCGATCTGCGGCTCCGCCGTGTGGGCGCGACCAGCCCCCACCGGACCGCGCCCGGGGACTACGCATCCCGGCGCCGCCGGGCCTGCCACACCGCCGCCCCTGCCAGGAGGACGACCGCGCCCACGCCGATCGGCAGGCCGAGGGAGGGGCCGCTGTCCTTCTGCCGGGGCTTCTCGCCGACAGGCGTCGCCTTCTTCTCCGTGTCGTCGGCGGACACCTGCTCCCCGCAGCCCTTGTGGGGATACCCGGCGATCGCGCACAACAGGGCGTTGGTGTCGTAGCGGAGCGGCTTTGCGGTGGCTGCCAGGGCCTCGGCCGTCGTCGCGTCGGGGGAGACGCGCGCGCAGGCGGTGCGGCGGGTGGGCGGGGTCTCGCCGGACGGGGCGTCCGCGGGCGTGCCGAAGTCGATGACGAGGGCGACCCGCTTCGTACCCGGCTTCGCGGGCGTCCCCGCGCAGATCGTGGCGAAGTCCGCCGTGCCGCGCGGCCGGCTGGCGTCCGCGGAGTCCTCGCTCACCGCGAAGCGGAAGCCCTGGATCGCGCCGTCGTCGGGACGGGCGGTCGACGGGCCCTGGGTGGCGTACGTCCAGCGGCCGCCGTCCCGCTCCCAGAACGACCAGTAGCGGTAGCCGGTGGCGTGCGCCTGGGCGGCACCGGCGAGGAGGACGAGCGCGGCGACCAGCAGGGCCGCGGCACGGCGGACGGCGGTCACAGCTGCTGCCGCTTCCGGCGGCCGCTGAGCAGGATGCCGATGCCGACGCCGAAGACGAGGCCGGCACCGACGATCCACCAGACACCGATGCCCGAGTCGTGCTCGGCGCGCTTGCCGGGCTCCGCGGTGGCGGCGGCCTTCTGCGGCGCCGGGCCCGTCGCGTTGAGCGCCTGCGCCAGGTCCGTGCCGCCGAAGTCGTGCGGGTCCTCACCCATCGCGTGCGCGGCGAAGACCAGCTCGGCGTAGGCGGCCGGGCCGCTCTGCTCCGCCCACTTCGCCGCGTTCTTCTCCAGCCAGGCGTACGGCTTCTTCGCCTGCCCCGCCCAGCCCTTCGCGGCGAGCGCGACGACCGCGTCCGCCGTGTTGCCGTAGTCGGGCTGGTCCTTGGCCCCGGGCAGGGCGGACTTCAGGTACCCGTCGGGGTTCATGGCCTTCCCCAGATAGGCGGCGCCGTCGCTCGCCACCTCCGCCGGGGTGGGCTTGTCGGAGTTGCGGCAGATGGAGCTCTGCTCCGGGGCCTTCCCGGCCTTCGGCGCGAACCCCTTGCCGAGCGCGCCCAGCACGCCGGCCGCCGTCGCGTCCGCGTTGGCGACCAGCTTGCCCTTCTTGTCCGGCTGGTAGGCGAGCGCTCCGCCCCCGGTGCCGTCGCACGGCATGGACAACTTGGCCAGCAGGTCGTACGGGCTCTTGCCCTGGGCGTGCAGCTTGGCGGGGTCCTGGCCGACCGCGGCGAACGCGCCGATGGCGACGCCGGTGGAGTTGGTGTCGCTGGGAGCGCCGGGTGAGTAGCCCCAGCCGCCGTCCTCGTTCTGCAGCGTCGTCAGCCAGACCAGAGCCTTGCGGACCTCGGCGTCGTGACCGCCGACCGCCTGCAGCGCCTGGACGGCGGCGGCCGTGCTGTTGGTGTCGGGCTGGGCGCCGCCCTTGCCCTCGCAGGGCTTGGCGGTGTCGGCCCGGAACGCGGCGAAGCCGCCCTTGTCGCACTGCTGCCCGACCAGCCAGTCCACGGCCGAGCCGGCCGGGCGGTAGCCGAGCGTCCGCTGGGCGAGCAGGGCGAGCGACTGGCGCCAGACACCGTCGTACGTGGGGTCCGTCTTGCCGAACAGACCGGCCGGGATCGTCACCTTCGGAGGCGCGGACGGGGACGGGTCGGCGGCCATGGCGGGTGCGGCGGCGGCCAGCACACCTACGGCGGCGAGAGCCGCTGCACTGCGGCGGACGTTCATGGTCGGCGACTGCCTCTCCTGCGGGGAACCGGCAGCGCACGGGAACACCCGGGCGGCTCGGCTCCGTAAACCTCGACGGTGCCGTGCGCTGCGGGTCGCCGCGCACGCGAGCCGGTCAACGTCCCGGGCGGGGCAGTCCGGCTCACCGTCCAGGACGGACAGTTCACGGTTGCGGGTCAGCGCCGGAATTGCACCGGCTTCCCCCCGTACAGGTGTGATGACGACGCCGCCACTTTACCGGCAGCCGTGCGCGGCCCGAGGGGTGGCTGTGGGCACACGGAGACGGTGACCGGGGTCACGGCCATGGCGGCTGCGGGGAGAACGGGGGGAGGCGTGGCGCCCGGGCGGCGGGTACGGGATCGAAGGGGCTTGGCTGCCGCGGGCGTTGGCCCGACAGGCCCTACGCCGCGTACGGCCGGGCCGGTGGGGTGACGGCCACGGTCAGGTGGCGGGCCATGCGGCGCAGGGTGTGCGCGCAGTCCGTCGGGGTCTCGCCCTCCGCCACCCAGTGCGCGAGGCGGTCCTCGGGGTCGGCGTGGGCGGCCGCCGTGACGTGGTCGCCGGGCTGCCGGGTGAGGACCATGCGCTCGGCGGACGGCTCGTACGCGGCGGCCGGGTCCATGTCCAGGTGGGTCAGCCGGCCGGTCGTGGCCGGGTAGGCGAACTGGATCGAGGCCGCCCGCTGCCGGGTCGGCGCCATGTCAGGGAGCCGGCCGACGGCCAGAGCGGCGGCGGCTCGGGCGAGGTCGACGCCGGTGGCCAGCTCGACCAGCAGCGGGATCAGATCGCCGGGCAGGTGCGGGACGACGTCCGTGACGCGGGGTCCGCGGGCGGTGAGCCGCAGGCCGATGTGGGCGACGGTGTGCGCGAGACCGAGCGCGCGCACGGTCCGCTCCACCGTCTGCCGCAGGAAGCGATTGTGCAGCAGCCCGTCGTGGGCGTGCACGGAGTGCCGCAGTGGCTGCCGGGCGGGCGGCGGGCCCGGTGCCGTACGGGTCAGTGCGGCGATGCGGACCTCGTCGTCCAGGACGACGGTCTCGGCGCGGACGAGCGGGGCGTCGGCGTCCTCCCGGCCGGCCGGGGGAATCCCGTGCCGGGCGAGCAGCACCTGGGCCGCGGCCGGGTCGGCGCAGGCGACGGCCGTCTCGTACGGGATGCCGGGCAGGCCGAGCCGGGCCGTGATGCGTGCGGCGGCGGGCAGGTACTCCCTGGTCCAGGTCAGTACGCCGCTCACCCGGTGCCGTAACGCGTAGTGCGCGACCGCCTCCGCGGTGGCCGCCTCCTGGCCGGGGTCCACGGCGATGTGCCCGGCCAGGTACGGGCGTGCCCAGACGGGCGGGAACGGGTCGACCAGCACCACCGGGTGGACCGCCGCGATGCGCTCCAGCGGGTACGCGTCGTACGCGGCCCGGTGGCTCACTCCGAGGAGCAGGACGGCATGCGGCATCGAAGGCTCACCTTCGTGGGGAGAAGGCGGACAGAGGTACGCCCCGGATGCTGCTCCCCCATAGGCAGCACCCGAGGCGGGTCGATCTTGCTCTCTGTGCCCCGATCCTCACCCACCGCACCGTCAACTGTCAACGATTGCTGCCTAATTCCGCAGTGGGTGTTGTCACGTCTGGTCGGCGCACGGGCGACCGGGTAGCCTCGCGTCAGCTCAGCCACGGAACGGACGACACGCCCAGGGGGGACCTCGGTGAGTGACGCCTACGCCCCGCTGGCCGACGTACTCGACCGCCTCGGCGAGCTGACCGGCCGGCCCGGCCGGCTGCCGGAGGTCCTGGACGTCGCCGGCCTCTCCCACCGCACCGGCATCCCGGTCGGCGTCGTCGTCGAGCTGCTCTCGGGCGGCCGGGTGCCGGAGGGCTGCCTCGCAGGGCGGGTGCGGCAGCGGCTGGACTTCGTCCGCGAGACCCGGCGCCGGCCCGACGGCAAGCGGTACTCGCTGGACGAGCTGGCCCGGATCGCCGGAACCAGCCGGCAGTGGCTGAGCGAGTGGCGCAAGAGCGGCCTGCCGAGCCTCGAACACATCGACCGGCTGCGCAGGTTCTTCGGTCTGCCCGCGGGCTTCTTCACCGCGGACGAACAGGAGGCGCTGCAGGAGGCGTTGCAGCCGGTGCTGCAGGACCTGGAGGCGGAGGCGGACCCGCTGCTGCGGCTGCGGGAGAGCGGACTGGTCCGACTGGCCGCGCGGGCCCCGCAGATGAACGCCCGTCAGCTGGCCACGCTCGCCGATCTGGCGGAGATGATCATCGCGTCGGAGCAGGCCGGGCAGGCCGGGGGCGCCGGGCGTGCCTGATGCGCTTCCGGCCGTAACTGATCCAGTTCTGGCCGTAAATGATCGTTGCGGCTGCGGGAACGTGCCGTTACCGTCGTCCCCGCCTTATGGTCGCCGCACGCCCGCCGACCGCAAGGACGACGCATGAGCCCCGACAGAGCGCCGAAGTCCCGCAGACCCACCAGGTCGCCGAAGCGGTTCCTCGACCGGCTCGTCCGTGACACCGCCCGGACACTGACCCCGCCCACCGAGCCGAAGGCGTTCCTGCACGCGGTCTGCGCCACGCTCAGCCCGCAGCTGGACCGCCCGGTCCGGCTGAAGTTCGTCACCTTCCCGCCGGGCCTGGACGTCTCCGGGGTCACCTTCGCCATGGACGAGCAGTACGTCGTCGTGGTCGAGGACCGGGCGCCCGACGAGCACAAGTTCGTCATCGCGGGGCACGAGATCGGCCACATCCACTACCAGACGCTGGACGTGCACTACCCGGCCGGCATGCCCGCCGCGGCCCGCCGGCTGCTCGCCCAGGCCGAGGACGACATCCCCTGGGACCAGGTGGTCGCCATGGCCACCCGGTCGCCCGCCGCGGCGGCGGCCGAGGCGGAGTGGGAGGCCGAGGAGTGCGGGCTGCGGCTCGCGGCGAAGTTCTCCAAGGTCGTCGGGCCGGGCGCGGCGGCCGGGCGGACGACCCAGGACACCCTCACCGGACGGCTGTCGTCCTCGCTGGGCAACATCGGCGGGCCGTGATGCGCTGGGACATGGCGGGTTCGTTCGCCGCCTACGCCGTCCCCGCGGTGCTGCTCGCGGTGGCCTTCGTCATCAAGCTGCCGCTGCTGCGACGGGCCTGGCAGGACCCGATCCTGCGGGCCACCGCGCTGCTGCTCGGCATCGGCGCGGTCGTCTTCGCCTCGCTGCCCCCGGGCAACCTGCACGGCATCAACGAGATCACCGGCGTCCCCAACTTCGCGGGCCTGTGGGTCTATTCACTCCTCACCGCCTACTGCGGGGCCTGCCTCTGGCTGATCATCACCTGGCGCGAGCCCCCGTCCGCGGTGCGCGGCCGGCGTACCCGCACGGTCTGGATGGTCTACGGCGCCATCATCCTCGGCCTGTGGACGACGTTCCTGCTCGGCGACCACCACGTGGAGCGGCTGCGGGACCTCGACACCTACTACGCCAACACGCCCTGGATGCGGGAGTTCGCGCTGCTCTACCTGGTCGCGCACATGGTGTCCGCGCTGGTCGCGGCGGGCATCCTGTGGGCCTGGTTCAAGGAGGTCGAGGACACCTGGCTGCGCCGGGCCGTGGTCTTCCTCCAGGTCGCCTACGCGCTCGGGCTCATCTTCGACGTCGCCAAGCTCGCCGCGATCGGCGCACGCTGGAGCGGCCGTGACTGGGACTGGCTGTCGACGTACGTCGCCCCGCCGTTCGCCATCGCCGAGGCGGGACTGGTCGCCGTGGGCTTCATCGCCGGGCAGGCCGGCCCGGTCGTCGACGAGCGCCGGGACCTCGTCCGCACCCACCGGCGCCTCAAGCCCCTGTGGCAGGCGATGCTCACCGTCACGCCCCCGGCCGCCCCGGCGACCGGCCGGGTCAGCGGCGCCGCCCTGCGCCTGGAACTGCGCCGAGCCGCCATCAACGACGGCCTGCTCAAACTCTCCCCGCACCTCAGCCCCGCCCGCCGCCACCGGGCCCACCGGGCGGCAACGGCGGCCGGCCACCCCGACTCCGTGGCCCGGGGCATCGCCGGGGCGGTGGACATCCTGATCGCCACGGACATCCTGCGCTCACCGGGGACCGGGGACGAGCCGCCGGAGACAGGGCACAGGGAGCCGGCGCCCGCGGGCGGATCCGGGTTCGGGCCCGACCCCGCCTCCGGCGGCAGCCCGGAGCGCGACGGCGAGCTGGAGTGCATCGCGCACGCTCTGCGGTTCCACTCGTCGGTTGTCGATACGTTCCGCCGGGAGGCGGTCGCCACAGAAGGTCTCGCCATTCATGCCTGACAGAGTCACCGCCCGCCGTACCGCGATCGTCATCGGCGGGAGCACGGCCGGCATGCTCGCCGCCTCCGTGCTCGCGAGCCGCTTTCACGAGGTCACGATCGTGGAGGCGGACCGGCTGCCGGAGGGCCCCGAGCCGCGCAAGGGGCTGCCGCAGGCCCGCCACGCCCACCTGCTGTGGTCCGGCGGGGTGGTCGCGCTGGAGGAGCTGCTGCCGGGTGTCACCGGGGAGCTGGTCGGCAGGGGCGCCGGGCTGATCGACGTGATGGCCGACCTGGTGAGCAAGGCGCCCTCGGGGCAGTGGTTCCGGCGGTTCACCGACTCCCGGCACCACATGATCGTCTGCAGCCGGGACCTGCTGGACGCGGTGATCCGGGCCGACGTCCTCGCCCGGCGCCGGATCACGCTGCGGGACGGTACACGGGTGGCGGGCCTCGCGGGCGACAAGGGGCGGGTGACCGGAATCCGTGTGCCGGACGGGCCCGGCGGGCAACTCACCACCCTCCGCGCCGACTTGGTGATCGACGCCGGTGGCCGCGCCTCCCAGGCGCACAAATGGCTGCAGCAGCTGGGCCACGCCCCGGTGGAGGAGCGGGTGGTCGACGCGGGCGTCGCCTACGCCAGCCGGGTCTACGCGGCCCCCGACGGCACGGCCGCCCTGCGCTACCCCGTCGTGAACGTCCAGGCCGACCCGCGCGACGCGCCCGGCCGGGGCGGAGTCGTCGTACCGATCGAGGGCGACCGCTGGCTGGTCACCCTCTCGGGCACCCGTGGCGGCCAACCGACCGCCGACCCCGACGAGTTCGAGCACTTCGCACTCACCGGACTGGGGGACCCGATCATCGGCCGGCTCATCGCCGGGGCCAAGCCGCTCACCGACCCGGTCACCACCCGCAGCACCGCCAACCGCCGCCGCTACTACGAGAGTTCCGAGACCTGGCCGGACGGCTTCGCGGTCATCGGGGACGCCGTCGCCGGCTACAACCCCGTCTACGGCCACGGCCTCTCCGTCGCCGCGCAGAGCGTGCAGGAACTCGGCCGGGTCCTCGACCGCCACGGTCCCACCGCCCCCGGCACCGCCCGCCGCATCCAGCGTGCGGTGGCCCGGCCGGTCGGCAACGCCTGGAACCTGGCCGTGGGCCAGGACGCGTACTACCCCGGCGCGGCGCCCCAGCCGCCGACCGCCGTCGAGCGGCTGCTCACCGCGTACGTCGACAAGGCGGTCGCCGCCGGCTCCAGGAACCCGCGCGCCCTGCGCGGTCTGCTGGACGTGATGAGCCTGAAGACCCCGGCGGCCCGCCTCTTCGCCCCCGACATGCTGTGGACCATCTGCTTCGGCCCCCGCAGGGGCCCCCTGCCCGGCCCGCCACTGAGCCGGACCGAACGGGAGGCCGCCGGGCTCAGCTGACCTTCGGCGTCGGGCCCGCGAACGCCAGGTGCAGGACGGGGGTCTCCAGCAGCCATCGGCCGCCGTAGGTCGAGAAGTACGAGGTGGCGGTGGCCGTGTCCGGGGACGTCACGGTGGCGAGGACGTTGGACATCAGGCGGCGCGAGAGCCGGTCGGCCGGGCGGGAGCCGAAGTACTCGCGCAGCGCCTCCCGGCCCTCGACCCGGCGTCCGCCCTCCGGCCACGCCCAGCTGCCGTCCTCGGTGAACAGCTCGGCCACAGATGACGGTTCACCGAGGTCGAGCCCCACTTACACCGCCACGTACGCCACCGGCTCGCCCCCCGCCACCGGCTCCGCCCGCCCCAGCTTCACCAGGCGCCGCAGGTGCGCCTCGGCCTCCGAGACCGCGATGTTCCTGGACGGGTACGGGATGTCCGGCCAGGGGCGGTTCCACTCCATGCGCTCGGCCAGCTGCCAGGGCGTGAGCGGCTCGGAGAGGAGGGCCAGCAGGTCGGTGAGGCGGTCCTCGTGGTGGGTGAGCAGCTGCCGTACCCGGGCCGGCGCGTCGGTGAAGGCGTACTGGTGGGCGGGGAGCACCTCGGCCGGGGTGAGGCGGCCGACGCGCTCCAGGGAGTCCAGGTAGTCGCCAAGGGGGTCCCCCCGGTCGAGCGAAGCCGAGACTGGGGGAGGGTCGGTCACCGTGGCGTCGTCGGGGTCCTCGTACAGGCCGATGTGCGGGGTGATCTCCGGGAGGACGTGGTCGCCCGAGAACAGGCGCCCGCTGCCGGGCAGTCGGTCCGGATGCTCCTCCTCCAGGTGCAGGCAGACGTGGCCGGGTGTGTGGCCCGGGGTCCAGATCGCGCGCAGCCGCCGGCCCGGCAGGTCGAGGAGTTCACCGGGGACGATCTCTCGGTCGGGCAGGGCGGGGGAGAGTCCGGGGAAGGTGCGGCGGCCGCGGGCGGCGCGCAGGGGAGCGACGTGTTCCTCGGGCGCGCCGGCCACCGTCAGCTTGGCGGCCATGTACGCGTACCAGCGCTCCGGACGTGTCTCGCGCGTCCTGCGCACGATCGCCGCGTCGGCCGCGTGCATCGCCACCCACGCCCCGGAGGCCTCGCGAACCTGCCCCGAAAGACCGTGGTGGTCCGGGTGGTGGTGGGTGACGACCACCCCGCACACCTCCGCGACCGAGGTGCCGCAGGCCGCCAGCCCTGCGTTCAGGACCTCCCAGGACGCCGGGTCGTCCCAGCCCGAGTCCACCAGCACCGGACCCCGGTCGGTGTCCACGACGTACACCAGCGTGTACCCGAGCGGGTTGTCCGGAATGGGGACCCGGATGGACCGTACGCCCCCGCCGTGATCGAACGTCTCCGTCATGTGTCCTCCACCCCGCCGGCGCCCGCACCCCACGACAGCTGCCCACTATAACCAGACCTGACTGGCCGTCAGGTACTCCAAGTGCCCCTGGTTTAACCCTTTGCCGCGTCCGAGTCGGAGCAACTACGTTCTCCGGGCCGCCGATCACCCAGGCCGATGGAGACACCTTGACCATACGCATCACCCCGCTGACCGACCCCGACGCCGGACTGTCCTCCCGCCGTCTGGCGTGGCTGGCCTCCGACGCCGACTCAGTCCCCGTCGGATCGGCGTTCCTGCGCCTCTACACCAGGGCCGGGCAGGAGCATCTCGCCGAACTGGAGCTGCAGGTCCACCCGGCCGAGCGGCGGAAGGGTGCCGGCACCCGGCTCCTGGAGGCGGCCGTGGCCGCCGCGCGCGAGGACGGCCGGCGCTGCGTCGTCACCCAGGCCGAGGCCGGCTCTCCCGGTGACGGGTTCCTGCCGGCCCGGGGCTTCCACCGGGTCCTGACCCTGGTCTTCACCCGGCTCCCGCTGGCCGAGGCGGACGTCACGGCTCTCACCGGGATCATCGAGGAGCCGCATCCCGGCTACCGTCTGACCTCCTGGGAGGGCACGGTCCCCGACGACCTCGCCGAGACGTATGTCGAGTCGCGTCACGCCATGGACGACATGCCGATGGGCAGCACCGACTTCGGCACGGTGACCTGGGACCTGGAGCGGATCAGGGCCGCCGCCGCGGCCATCGAGAAGCGGGGCGACCTGCTGTACACCGTCGCCGCCGTCGACGAGTCGGACGGCTCGATCGCCGGGTTCACCGAACTGGTGGTCCCCGGCGACGGCAGGGGCGACGGCCAGCACTACGGCACCGGCGTCCTGCCCCGGCACCGCGGCCATGACCTCGGCCGCTGGATGAAGGCCGCCTCCATCCGGCACGCCCTGGAACGGCACGCGGATCTCGGCGGCCTGCTGACCGACACCGCCGACAACAACCCGCACATGATGCGCATCAACGACGCGCTCGGCTATGCGCCGACCCACACGACGTTCGAGTACCAGCTCGACCTCTGATGTCTGGCTTACCGCCACTAGAACTGGTATCAGTTTCTGAAACAGCGTCAGAAACAGGCGGTGCGGCGGGAGGCAGTCGGCCATGACCGAGCTCGTGGAACACGGACAGCTGTTCATCGGCGGGGAGTTGACCGACCCGCTGGGCGGGGACGTCATCGAGGTGATCTCCCCGCACACCGAGGAGGTCATCGGCCGGGTGCCGCACGCCTCCAAGGGAGACGTCGACCGGGCGGTGGCCGTCGCGCGCCGCGCCTTCGACGAAGGCCCCTGGCCACGCGCCTCGTTGGCCGAGCGGATCGAGGTCGTCACCCGGATCAAGGACGGCATCCTCGCCCGGCACGAGGAGATCGCCCGCGTGATCTCCTCGGAGAACGGCTCCCCGTACTCCTGGAGCGTCCTCGCCCAGGCGCTCGGCGCGATGATGGTGTGGGACTCGGCGATCAAGGTCGCGCAGAACTTCCCGTACGAGGAGCGCCGCGACGGCGTCCTCGGCCCGATCCTCGTGACGCGCGAACCGGTCGGCGTGGTCGCGGCCGTCGTCCCGTGGAACGTGCCGCAGTTCGTCGCCGCGGCCAAGCTCGCGCCCGCGCTGCTGACCGGCTGCACGGTCGTGCTCAAGCCGTCCCCGGAGTCGCCGCTGGACGCGTACGTCCTCGGTGAGATCGCGCGCGAGGCCGGGCTGCCCGAGGGTGTCCTGTCCATCCTCCCCGCCGACCGCGAGGTCAGCGAGTACCTGGTCGGGCACCCCGGCGTCGACAAGGTCTCCTTCACCGGCTCGGTCGCGGCCGGCAAGCGGGTGATGGAGGTGGCCGCCCGCAACCTCACCCGGGTCACCCTGGAGCTGGGCGGCAAGTCGGCGGCGGTCGTGCTCCCGGACGCTGACGTCCAGGCAGCGGTGTCGGGCATCGTCCCGGCGGCCTGGATGAACAACGGGCAGGCGTGTGTCGCCCAGACCCGCATCCTCGTCCCGCGCACCCGCTACGACGAGTTCGCCGACGCCTTCGCGCAGGCGGCGAACGCCCTGAAGGTCGGCGACCCGCTGGACCCGGCCACCCAGGTCGGCCCCCTGGTCGCCCGGCGCCAGCAGCAGCGCAGCCTCGACTACATCCGCATCGGCCAGGAGGAGGGCGCCAAGACCCTCACCGGCGGCGGCCGCCCGGCCGGACTCGACCGCGGCTGGTACGTCGAGCCGACCCTCTTCGGGGACGTGGACAACTCCATGCGCATCGCCCGCGAGGAGATCTTCGGCCCAGTGATCTGCCTTCTCCCCTACGGCGACGAGCAGGAGGCCGTGAAGATCGCCAACGACTCGGACTACGGCCTGTCCGGCAGCGTGTGGACGGCCGACGTCGAGCACGGCATCGAGGTCGCCCGGCAGGTCCGCACCGGCACCTACTCCGTGAACACCTTCAGCCTGGACATGCTCGGCCCGTTCGGCGGCTACAAGAACTCGGGCCTGGGGCGGGAGTTCGGCCCCGAGGGCTACGGCGAGTACCTGGAACACAAGATGATCCACCTCCCGGCGGGGGCATAGCTCATGGGCGACCGCTGGCACGTCGAGGTCGACCGGTCCGTGTGCATCGGCTCGGCCCAGTGCCTCCACCACGCCCCGGACGGCTTCCGCCTCGACTCCGCCCGCCAGTCCCACCCGGTCGAACCGGACACCGACGCGAGCGAACAGCTCCTGGCGGCCGCCGAGAGCTGCCCGGTGGAGGCCATCATGATCACGCTGGTGGGCAGCGCGGAGCCGGTGTTCCCACCCGAGGACTAGAGGGTGTCGGAGCCGCGGGGTACTCTCCTGCGGTTCCGAAGATTCCTCGTACCGACCAGGGTGGGAAAGCGTGCGCAAGTCCGAGGCCAAGCGGCTGATCGACGAGGCCTACGAGGCGTGGAACGCCGAGGAGTGGCTCACCGCGGCCGGCCTGCTGGAGCAGGTCCTCGCGCACTACCCGGACGAGAAGCGCAGCGCGGTGTGGTGGTACGACGCCGCGCTCGCCCACAAGTTCCTGCGCAACTGGGCGAAGGCGTACGAGCTGGGCCGCGAGGCCGCCGCCCGCGCCCCGCGCGGCGAGGGCGACCCGGCGTACTGGAACCTCGGCATCGCCGCCACCGTCCAGCGCGACTGGGCCACCGCCCGCGCGGCCTGGACCGGCTTCGGCATCGAACTCCCGGACGGCGAGGGCGAGATCCGCGGCCGCTTCGGCCCGGCCTGTGTCCGTCTGGACACCGGCGGCGAACGGGAGGTCGTCTGGATCGACCGCCTCTGCCCGACCCGCGGCCGGGTCATGAACGTGCCCGTGACCGGCGGCCGCCGCTTCGGCGAGATCGTCGTCCACGACGGCGAACCCAAGGGCCACCGGGTCGTCGACGGCCACGAGTTCCCCGTCTTCGACGAACTCCTCCTCTTCGAGGCCTCCGACCTGCCGACGCTGACGGTGACCGTGAACGCGGGCGAAGCTGCCGACCTGGACGCCCTGATCACCCTGTTCGTGGAGCAGAACTACGGCGCCGAACCGGCGAGCAGCCTGAACGTCCTGTGCGCCTGCTGCAGCGAGGGCACCCACGAACAGGAGCGCACGGTCCACGCGGGAGCACAGAGCGTGTCCCTGGCCGCCCCCGAACCGGAAGCCCGCCGCCTGCTCGACGAGTGGGCCGGTGAGGCGCTGCCGGGGCGGAGCTGGAGCGGGCTGGAGCCGGTTGCGTAGGCGTAACCGCAGGTTGGCGCCTTGATGAAAAATAATCCCATTTGTCGGGTTCCTTAAGGCGCTACCGGGGTATCCTTATAAGTGCCTACGAGGCGAGTGAGGGAGTCTCACCGGAGTAGCCGACTTTGGCGCGACGCGCAAGCATCCGCCGGGGCCGACAGCGACGGTAGGGCTGAGAGGCTGAAAAGCAGCAGTCAGGCTGGACGGCGACCCCCATCACCTGATCCGGACCATGCCGGCGAAGGGAACCCGTCTCGTAGGTTCTTGCATGTCCAGGGGGCAGGGGGATGTCACTTCAAAGCCTTCACGGCATCAACCCTGGAAAGCTCAAGCAGTGATGGGGTTCATTCACGGTTTGGTGCGCCGCATGGCGACGAAGTAGTCGTCGATGTCCGCGATCTCGTCCTGGCTCAACACCGGGGGTTCGCCGTTTCTTTCCTGCACGTGTTGGATGAAATCCCGCCCGGGGGACACCCCGTAGACCTCCACATAATGTGCGGCGTCGCCACGCCAGTAGAATTCACCGTCGGTAAAGATCCCGCTTCCCCCGGGCGTGCCGAACTGTGCTTCCACGATGTCGGTCGTGTGCTCCATGATGGCGAGGACGACACTGCCTCTCTTCATGTACGAGGCGATGACGGGCCGCTCGTCGGGTGCCAATGCGTCAACCTGCTCAAGCATCTCGGCTCTCCGCCGGGCGTAGGTCTTCTGCCCTTCGAGAAGGCTCAGAATCCCCAGCGATCGGACCGGCTTCACGGATGCTTCTCCGGCGATCCCGGCTCCGTCAGGTCGATCAACCGGCACACCGTCTCGATGTCGATCTTCACCTGGGCGATGGAGGCGCGGCCCGAGAGCCAGGTGATCAGGGCCGAGTGCCAGGTGTGTTCGATGACGCGGACCGCGGAGAGCTGCTCGGGGGTCGGGTGGTCCAGGCCCACCGCGTCCAGGATGATCGCCGTGGTCTGCCGGGAGACCTGGTCGACCTCGGGGGAGACGCTGCGGTCGGCGAAGGTCAGGGCGCGGACCATCGCGTCGGCCAGGTGGGGCTCGCGCTGGAGTGCACGGAAGGCTCGCATCAGGGTCTCCGCGACCCGCTCGGCCGCCGTGTCGCCCGCCGGCGGCTTCTTGCGCAGCGCCCCGTGCATGTGCTCCAGCTGGTCCTGCATGGTCGCGACCAGCAGATGCACCTTGGACGGGAAGTAGCGGTACAGCGTGCCGAGGGCCACCTGCGAGGACTCGGCGACCTCGCGCATCTGTACGGCGTCGAAACCGCCCCGGCTGGCCAGCTGCGCGCTCGCGTGCAGGATCCGGCGACGGCGGGCCTCCTGTCGCTCGGTCAGCGGCGCCGAAGGGGGCCGGACGCTACTGGCTTCCAGCTTGGATTCCGCAGGCATGGGTCCCGTTCCGTGACAGTCGGTGAGGGCGTCTGTTGGGGCTTGTGATCATCCTGCACGGAGGGGGTCCCCGTCGTGGCGTGAATCACCTGATCCACTGCTCACAGGGCCCCTACCTGCCGGTAGATTCAGAGCCTCTTGAACGATCAAGTCTGAAACTTGTTCTAGATTAGCGTCCCGTCGTAGTCTCGCGGGACAGTGCAGGGAGAAGGGGGTCCAGAGTGACCGCTGAGGCCAGGGAGGCCGGGTCCCCGAAGGACCTTGCAGCCGACGGCGAGCGACCGCTCAACATCGCGCTTCTCACCTATAAAGGGAACCCGTTCTGCGGCGGCCAGGGCGTCTACGTACGACACCTCTCCCGCGAGCTGGCCCGCCTCGGCCACCGGGTGGAGGTCATCGGCTCACAGCCCTACCCCGTACTCGACGAGGGGTATCCCCAGCTCACCCTGACCGAGCTGCCCAGCCTCGACCTCTACCGCCAGCCCGACCCCTTCCGCACCCCCAAGCGGGACGAGTACCGGGACTGGGTCGACGCCCTGGAAGTGGCGACGATGTGGACCGGTGGCTTTCCCGAGCCGCTGACCTTCTCCCTGCGCGCCCGCCGCCATCTGCGCGCCCGGCGCGGCGAGTTCGACGTCGTCCACGACAACCAGACGCTCGGGTACGGGCTGCTGGGGGACATCGGCGCCCCCCTGGTCACCACCATCCACCACCCCATCACCGTCGACCGGCAGCTGGAGCTGGACGCGGCCGAGGGCTGGCAGCGCCGCTACTCGGTGCGCCGCTGGTACGCCTTCACCCGCATGCAGAAGCGCGTCGCCCGCCGCCTGCCCTCCGTACTCACCGTCTCCGGCACCTCCCGCCAGGAGATCGTCGACCACCTCGGCGTCCGGGACGACCGCATCCACGTCGTCCACATCGGCGCCGACACCGACCTGTTCGCGCCGAATCCGGCCGTGGCCGAGGTGCCCGGCCGGATCGTCACCACCTCCAGCGCGGACGTGCCCCTCAAGGGCCTGGTCTTCCTCGTCGAGGCCCTCGCGAAGGTGCGCACCGAGCACCCGGGCGCCCACCTGGTCGTCGTCGGCAAGCGCCCCACTGAGGGCCCGGTCGCCCAGGCCATCGAGCGCTATGGCCTCGAAGGCGCCGTCGACTTCGTCAAGGGCATCTCCGACGCCGAACTCGTCGACCTGATCCGCTCGGCCGAGGTCGCCTGCGTGCCCTCGCTCTACGAGGGCTTCTCGCTGCCCGCCGCCGAGGCCATGGCCACCGGCACCCCGCTGGTCGCCACCACCGGCGGCGCGATCCCCGAGGTCGCCGGCCGCGACGGCGAGACCTGCCTGGCCGTACCGCCCGGCGACGCGGGGGCGCTGGCCGCTGGGCTCGGCCGGCTGCTGGGGGACCCGCAGCTGCGGGTGCGGCTCGGTGCTGCGGGTCGCGAGCGAGTGCTGGAGCGGTTCACCTGGGCCCGCGCCGCAGAGGGAACGGTGTCCCGGTACCGCGAGGCCATCGCCGGCTCCGCGAGCACGGCACCCGGCCGCTCCGCGGCAGGCGTCCACCGCTCCGCGGTCGCAGAACCCGGCCGCTCCGCGACCGCAGCGAGTGCTGCCCCGGCAGCCGCCACGACGGCAGCCGCCACGACCGACACCGGCATCTCTTCCGAAAGCAGGGCCACGTGCTGACCGTCGACTTCTCCCGGTTCCCGCTCGCCCCGGGCGACCGTGTCCTGGACCTCGGCTGCGGGGCCGGTCGGCACGCCTTCGAGTGCTACCGGCGCGGCGCGCACGTCGTGGCCCTCGACCAGAACGGCGAGGAGATCCGCGAGGTCGCCAAGTGGTTCGCGGCGATGAAGGAGGCCGGCGAGGCCCCCGCCGGCGCCACCGCCACCGCCATGGAGGGCGACGCGCTGGCGCTGCCCTTCCCGGACGAGTCCTTCGACGTCGTCATCATCTCCGAGGTGATGGAGCACATCCCCGACGACAAGGGGGTGCTGGCGGAGATGGTGCGCGTGCTCAAGCCGGGCGGGCGGATCGCCATCACCGTGCCCCGCTACGGGCCCGAGAAGGTCTGCTGGACGCTGTCCGACGCCTACCACGAGGTCGAGGGCGGACACATCCGCATCTACAAGGCCGACGAACTGCTCGCCAAGATCCGCGAGGCGGGCCTCAGGCCGTACGGCACCCACCACGCGCACGCCCTGCACTCGCCGTACTGGTGGCTGAAGTGCGCGTTCGGCGTGGACAACGACAAGGCGCTGCCGGTGCGGGCGTACCACAGGCTGCTGGTCTGGGACATCATGAAGAAGCCGCTCGCCACCCGGGTCGCCGAACAGGCGCTGAACCCGCTGATGGGCAAGAGCTTCGTGGCCTACGCGACCAAGCCGCACCTGCCCCGGCTCGCCGAGACCGAGACCGAGACCGAGACCGAAGCCGAGGCGGCCGCCAAGTGACGACCCCCCGGACAGAACACCTCGTCCTGCCCGGGGTCCTCACCGCCGAGCAGGCCGCCGCGACCGTGCGCGGCATCCTCGCCGTACAGCGGGAGGACGGCGCGATCCCGTGGTTCCGCGGCCACCACCTCGACCCGTGGGACCACACCGAGGCCGCGATGGCCCTGGACGCGGCCGGCGAACACGAGGCCGCCGAGCGGGCGTACACCTGGCTCGCCACCCACCAGAACGAGGACGGCTCCTGGTACGCCGCCTACGCCGACGGCGCCCACGACGACGTCACCGACCGCGCCCGCGAGTCGAACTTCGTCGCCTACATAGCGGTCGGCGTCTGGCACCACTACCTGTCCACCGGTGACGACACCTTCCTGGACCGCATGTGGCCCACCGTCTACGCGGCCATGGAGTGGGTGCTGCGGCTGCAGCAGCCCGGCGGCGAGATCGGCTGGCGCCGCGACGACGACGGCACGCCCACCCCGGACGCGCTGCTCACCGGCAGCTCCTCCGTCCACCACGCCCTGCGCTGTGCCCTCGCCATCGCCGAGCAGCGTGAGGAGCCGCAGCCGGACTGGGAGTTGGCGGTGGGCGCCCTGCGCCACGCGATCCGCCTCCACCCCGAGCGCTTCCTCGACAAGGACCGCTACTCCATGGACTGGTACTACCCGGTCCTCGGCGGCGCCCTGACCGGAGCGGAGGCCAAGTCCCGCATCGAGGCGGACTGGGACCGCTTCGTCGTACCCGGCCTCGGCGTGCGCTGCGTGGTCCCCAACCCCTGGGTGACCGGCGGCGAGTCCAGCGAGCTGGCCCTGGCCCTGTGGGCGATGGGCGAGTCCGACCGCTCCCTGGAGATCCTCCAGTCCATCCAGCACCTGCGCGACCCGGAGAGCGGCCTGTACTGGACGGGCTACGTCTTCGACGACGACGCGATCTGGCCCCGCGAGCTGACCACCTGGACGGCGGGCTCCCTCCTGCTGGCCGTCGCCGCCCTGGGCGGCCACGACGCCACCTGCGCGGTCTTCGGAGGGGAACACCTGCCCACCGGCCTGGACCCCGACTGCTGCCGCTGAGGGATCAGTGCCGGTGGTGCATCCGGTTCGCGATGGCGTGGCCCACGAACAGGTAGACCACGGCGGCCAGGCCGTAGCCGACGACCACCTGGGCCCAGGCCTGGTCGAGGGTGAACAGATGGAGGGACCAGCCGGCCAGCCAGGTGGCGGCGTCGTGCACGAACCGGACCACGTTGTTGGCCCGGTTCGCGTCCAGCAGGTAGAGCAGAATCCACAGGCCGAGGATGAGAGCCATGGCGTCGGCGACGAACGCGATGACCTTCCCGGCCGGATTCACACCAGGGCGATACCGGAACATACCCATCGGATTGCCGCTTCTGGGACGTTGAAACCCGGCCGGGACCCCGGACGGAGTCGCCCGAGTGGCGCACACCGGCCGTCCGGGTGAGGCTTCCGGAGGAAACACCCGCTCGGGGAGACACGTCCGGAGGACCTCGTGCCCGTACCGATACGGCGTCTCTGCGTGGCGCTCACCCTGTGCTGCGCCCTGCTCGCCGGTTCCACCGCCTGCGGCAGCAACGAGAAGACCACTACGAAGGACACCTCGCAGGTGGCCGGCCTCGACGCGGCCACGCCCAGTCCGAGCACGTCGGCCGAGCGCCAGAAGTTCGCCAAGGCCCGGTTCGTGGCGAACGCGGGTCTTGCGGCCGGCGCCGTCTACCAGTGGATCGTCAAGCCCTGGAAGGACGGCAAGTTCAAGAAGGGCGCGAAGGGCCGCAAGCTGACCCTGGTGAAGGCCGGCCTGGCCGGCGCCTTCGCCTACAACCGGCTCAAGGCGGCCCAGAAGAACGCCCAGGGCGATCCGCTGCTCTCCAAGGCCCTGGCACCGCTCACCGCGGGCATCGAAGGACTGAAGAGCCTGCCGTCCAAGCTGCGCAGCGGAGACGAGGGCGCGGCCGGTGCCTTCGACGACATCATCAACAAGGTGAAGGACGCGGGCCAGAGCGCCGGCGCCCCCGTCAAGGAGCAGGTGCCGTCCGCCTCGCAGCTGAGCGGCGGCTAGGCGTTCAGCTCCGCCAGCACCCTGAGGGTGTGCGGGTCCGGTGACAGGGCCAGCAGGTCCGTCACCGGACCCCCCCGCCACAACTTCAGGTGTTCCGCGATCCGTTCGCGCGGGCCGACCAGGGAGATCTCGTCGGCGAAGGCGTCCGGCACGGCCAGCACGGCTTCCTCACGGCGCCCGGCCAGGAACAGCTCCTGGATCCGCCGGGCCTCCTCCTCGTAGCCCATGCGCGCCATGAGGTCGGCGTGGAAGTTGCGGGCCGCGTGGCCCATCCCGCCGATGTAGAAGCCGAGCATGGCCTTCACCGGCAGCAGACCCTCGGCCACGTCGTCGCACACCTTCACCCGGGTCATCGGCGCCACCAGGAACCCCTCGGGCAGCTCCCGCACCACGTCCCCGTACACCTCGGGCCGGCTCGGCGCCCAGTACAGCGGCAGCCAGCCGTCGGCGATCCGGGCCGTCTGGGCCACGTTCTTGGGACCCTCCGCACCCAGCAGCACGGGCAGGCCGGGCCGCAGCGGATGGGTGATCGGCTTCAGCGGCCTGCCCAGACCCGTGCCGTCCGCCCCCCGGTACGGCAGCGGATGGAAGCGGCCGTCCGACTCCACCGGCCCCTCCCGCCGCAGCACCTGCCGTACGACGTCCACGTACTCCCTGGTCGCGGTCAGCGGCGACTTCGGGAACGGGCGGCCGTACCAGCCCTCCACCACCTGCGGCCCCGACAGCCCCAGCCCGAGCATCATCCGCCCCCCGGAGAGATGGTCCAGGGTGAGCGCGTGCATCGCGGTCGCGGTCGGCGAGCGGGCCGCCATCTGGGCAACGGCCGTACCCAGCCTGATCGTCGAGGTCTGCGCGGCGATCCACGTCAACGGGGTGAAGGCGTCCGAACCCCAGGACTCGGCCGTCCACACCGAGTGATAGCCGAGCCGTTCCGCTTCCTGCGCGAGAGGCACATGCTCCGGGGAAGGGCCGCGACCCCAGTAGCCGAGTGCGAGACCGAGCCGCATGCCTGCCTCCTGACGCTCTGTCAGCCAATGAGCGGGAGGCGACTGTACGGCAACGGCCCCCCACCCGGAAGGGCGAGGGGCCGTCGGCGATGGTACGTGCGGGGCTCAGCCGCGCTGGATCCCGGAGGTGTCCTGCAGCACGCCACGGCGGCCGTCCTGGGTCTGCGCGACCAGCGCGGCACCGCGCTGCTCGACCGCCAAGTACCAGGTGCCGGGCGCCAGTTCGGCGATCGGCGTCGGCGAACCGTCCTCGGCGAACAGCTGCCGCGCCACCGGCACGGCGAACCAGAACGGTGAGAAGTCCCCACCGGCGGCCGGCTGCGGCGCCGGGGCGGCGGCCTGCGGGGCCGGCTGCTGCCCGAACGGCTGGCCCGGCTGCGGCTGGGCACCGTACGGCTGCTGCGGCTGGGCACCCGGGTAGCCGTAACCACCGGGCGGCTGGGCGCCGTAGGGCTGCGGGGCGGCCGGCTTGGGAGCCGGGACCAGGCCCGCCTGCAGGGCGGGGACCAGGGGGGTGGCGATGGCGGCGGCGGCCATGACCAGGGTGGCGATGAGGGCGAGGATCAGGCCCGTGCCCGCGCTGGGCGCGTTGCTGTCCGAGCCGCCCCCGACGTTGTTCAGACCGCCGACCGGATCGATGACGTTGCCAAGCGCGCTCCACGCGGCGAACACCGCGAACGCGACGCCGAACGGGCCGAGTTCGAGACCGGCGACCTTGGGCGGCTGCGGCAGGCCGCGGGCCACGACGATGAGCGCTGCCGCAATCAGGCCCGCCAGGACGACGCTGAGCAGGACCGGTCCGCTCTCCCAGAGGTTCGGCAGGTCGACGCTGTCGGGCAGGTCGTCGTACGAGTAGTTGTCGAGGAACGACGCGATGAACAGCAACACCGCTGCTCCGATCACCACGCCGTCGCCTCTAGTGAGGGAGCGGATATTCACTTCAAAGGTCCTTCGTGAGTCGTCTCGTCGTCGGTAGACACTATCGTCCACAAGATCCCGCTGTCCGGCCGGTTCCGCCCGCCGGTCACGACTCGCGCAGGAAACTCACGATTCCCTCAGAGATCCCTTGCGCCGCCTTCTGCCGCCAGGCGCCGCTGGTCAGCAGTGCCGCGTCCTTGCTATCGCGCATGTTGCCGCACTCGATGAAGACCTTGGGAACCGTTGACAGATTGAGACCGCCCAGGTCCTCACGTGTGACGAGACCGGTACCTGTGCCGACGTAGTTGGAGGGCGGTTCACCGGTGACACGGAGGAAGTTGCCCGCGACGCGCTCGCCGAGGTCGCGTGAAGGACCGACGATCGGGCGGGTGTCGGCGGCGCCCGCGTGCACGGACGCCGGGAGGATGACGTGGAAGCCGCGGTCGCCCTCCGCGGAGCCGTCGGCGTGGATGGAGATGGCGGCGTCCGCGTGCGCCGTGTTGCCGATCCGGGCCCGCTCGTCGACGCAGGGACCCCAGGGCGGGGAGTCGCCGTCGTGCGTCAACTTCACCGTGGCGCCCTGCTGTTCCAGGATCGTGCGCAGCCGGTGGGCCACGTCCAGTGAGAACCGGGCTTCTGTGTAACCCGAGTTGGTGGACGTGCCGGTGGTGTCGCACTCCTTCTTGTTCGTGCCGATGTCCACCTGGCGGTTGATCTCGGCCGCGTGCGAGAAGTTGCCCGGGTTGTGGCCCGGGTCGATGACGACGACCTTGCCCTTGAGGGGGCCGTCGGGGCTGTCGGCGGTCGACGTGGGCGACGGCGAGGGACTCTTCTGCTTGTCGTCGTCGGCGGCCGGCGCCGACCAGGGCTCGGCGGTGCTCGGCGAGGCGGCGGAGGTCTGCGGGCCCGCCGTGTCCGAGCCGGAGCCCGAACCCCCGGACCCGCCCACCGCCTCGTACACCAGCCAGCCCAGCAGAGCACCGGGCACGAGCGCGGCGAGCGCGACGGTCAGCGGCCCTCGCCGGGGTCGGCGGGGCTGCGGGGGATCGAAGTCCGGGCCTACGTACGACACGCCTGCCACCCTAGCGGCCACACAGGTCCTTCACATGGCCGAGTGGGCCGGGTGGGTGGCAGGCCCGCCTCGGAAAACACGGACGGCTCAGAAACCACGGATGATCAGCCACCCGGCGACCACGAGGACGGCCAGGTACACGCCGATGCCGATGGCCCTGCCGAGCCCCTTGCGTCCGGAGCCCTCGAGCGCGTTGCCGAGCAGGCCGACGAGCGGCGCCCCGAAGACGATCAGGGCCAGTCCGATCAGAAAGTCCACGGTCCCATCCCCCCCCGCTGTGGATCACCCCCGGTGATCAGGAGACGAGCCTAGGGTCAGATGCCCGTCCCGGTCCGCCGCAGTACGCGCAACGATCCGTTCACGGAGACCTCGGTGAACGCGCCGGACTCCAGCGCGCGCAGATAGACGCGGTACGGCGCCTGGCCGGTGAACTCGTCCTCGGGGTGCGGGAAGACGTCGTGGATGAGGAGCAGGCCGCCCTCGGCGACGTGCGGTGCCCAGCCCTCGTAGTCGGCGGTGGCGTGCTCGTCGGTGTGGCCGCCGTCGACGAACACGAAGCCGAGGGGGGAGTTCCAGATCGCCGCGATCTGCGGCGAGCGGCCGACGAGCGCCACCACGTGCTCCTCCAGGCCGGCCTTGTGCAGGGTCCGGCGGAAGGTCGGCAGCGTGTCCATCAGGCCGATCTCGGGGTCGACGGTCTCCGGGTCGTGGTAGTCCCAGCCCGGCTGCTGCTCCTCGCTGCCCCGGTGGTGGTCGACGGTGAGCGCGGCGACGCCGGCCTCGCGGGCCGCGTCCGCGAGCAGGACCGTCGAGCGGCCGCAGTACGTTCCGACCTCCAGCAGGGGCAGCCCCAGCCGGCCCGCCTCGACCGCGGCCGCGTACAGGGCGAGCCCCTCGTCCACGGGCATGAAGCCCTTCGCGGCCTCGAACGCGGCCAGGATCTCGGGCTTGGGTGCCGCGGTCATGGGGGTCCCTCTCGGTCGTACGTGCGGATGAGCGCCCATGCTGCCGTACCCCCTGCCGGACGGGCGACAGGGGGTACGGACACTGGGCGGCCGGCGGTACGGCGGGGCTAGCCGGTCGTGTCGGAGATGTCGAGCTTGATCACCTTGATGCGCGAGGTGTCGAACTCCCAGGTGACGTAGAACTTGCCCGGCGCGTACTCGTCGGCCGTGGCCCCGTCGGCGAGGAGCCTGTCCGCGCTCCAGGCCTGACCGGGGCGTTTGACCTTGTAGTGGAGAACGTCCCGGTCGGTGGCCGTGTTGTAGATGTAGAGGTACGTCCCGTTGCTGTCCTTGGCGAAGAAGCTCTTCGCTCGGGTCCGGCACCATGGCGCCGGCGGTCCAGGTCTTCAGGTCCGTGGAGCGCAGCGCCCCGTTCTTCCGGCCCGAGGACCAGAACGGTATGACGTGCGTTCAAAATATGGCGCTGCGACGAACCCTTCTCGTCCGGGTCCGGGCCCCGGATGCCGCGCGGGCTCGGACGAAAAGGGTTCGCCGCAGCGGGAGTTCAGCGGGTCGGGACGGTGTCGCCCGGCAGCGGCAGGTCCAGCTCGACCGCCCGCTCGTCCCCGGCGTGGGTGGCGGACGAGGCGTGCGGGCCGTGGCCGGCGGCCCTGGCGGCCAGGACGTAGGCGCCCTGGGCGGGGACCGCGAGGGCGTAGGTGCCGTCCTCCGCGGACAGGGTGGCTCCCGCCTGGCGGCCCCGGCGGTCGATCAGGGTGACCTTGGCGCGGGGGACCGGGGTGCCCTCGGCGTCCAGGACCCGGCCGCGGAAGCCGCGCAGGACCTCCTCGGCGCGCTTCAGGTTCGCGTCCTCCTCGCTGCTCGCCCGCAGTTGCGGTGCGCGGTCCGGCTTCGGCAGGAAGAGGGCCAGCAGCAGGCCCACCGCCACCGCGGCCGTCGCGATCAGGAAGGAGACGTGGAAGCCGCGCATGGTCGGGATCTCCAGCCCGCCCACGTTGTGCGCCGTGTTGGCCAGCACCATGCCGATGACGGCGCTGGAGACGGACGTGCCGATGGACCGCATCAGGGTGTTCAGGCCGTTGGCCGCGCCGGTCTCCGAGGCCGGGACCGCGCCGACGATCAGCGCGGGGAGGGAGGAGTAGGCCAGACCGATGCCCGCGCCCAGGACCACGGACGTGACGATCGTCTGCCAGGCCGCGTCCATCAGGCCGAGGCCGCCGCCGTAGCCGATCGCGATGATCAGCAGGCCGATGATCAGGGTGACCTTGGGGCCGAAGCGGGCGGACAGCCGGGCGTACACCGGCGCCGTGAACATCATCGTCAGGCCCAGCGGGGCCACGCACAGGCCCGCGACGACCATCGACTGGCCGAGGCCGTAGCCGGTCGCCTTCGGCAGCTGGAGCAGCTGGGGCAGGACGAGCGAGACGACGTAGAAGCTGACGCCGACCATGATCGAGGCCAGGTTGGTGAGCAGCACCTCGCGGCGGGCGGTGGTGCGCAGGTCGACCAGGGGCGCCTGGACGCGCAGCTCGTACAGGCCCCACAGGACGAGTACGACGACGGACGCGGCGAACAGGCCGAGCGTCGTGCCGGAGGACCAGCCCCAGTCGCTGCCCTTGGTGATGGGCAGCAGGAGCAGTACCAGGCCGGTCGACAGGCCTGTCGCGCCGAGCAGGTCGAAGGAGCCCTCGGCGCGCATCGGGGACTCCGGTACGACGAGGAGGGTCACGACGATGGAGAGGGCGCCGAGGCCGGCGGCGCCGTAGAACAGGGCGTGCCAGTTCATGTGCTGGGCGACCAGGGCCGCGGCGGGCAGCGCGAGGCCGCCGCCGACGCCGATCGAGGAGCTCATCAGGGCCATGGCCGAGCCGAGCTTCTCGCGCGGCAGCATGTCCCGCATCAGGCCGATGCCGAGCGGGATCGCGCCCATGGCGAAGCCCTGCAGGGTGCGGCCCACGATCATGGTGAGCAGCTGGCTGGTGAGCGCGCTGACCAAGGCGCCGACCACCATCACGGCGAGGCTGAGGATCAGCATGCGCCGCTTGCCGTAGAGGTCGCCGAGCCGGCCCATGATCGGGGTGGCCACGGCGCCGGACAGCAGGGTCGAGGTGAGGACCCAGGTGGCATTGCTGGGGGCGGTGTCCAGCAGCTGCGGCAGGTCCTTGATGACCGGTACCAGCAGCGTCTGCATCACCGCGACCACGATGCCCGCGAAGGCGAGCACCGGGACCACGGCTCCGCCGGCCCTCCGGTGGGGCTGGTCGGTCGTCGTGTGCGTCATTGAGTGAGGCCTCCCGCCTGACATGAGTGGTGGGTAAACCTCGTATGCACAGGCAACTATTCCGTTGCTTCGGGCCTCTAATGAATCCTTGACCGGCTCATGGGTTTCTGAACTGCCGTCAGGGTCTGGTGTGTTGATGGAACGCGTTCTAGTCTGGCGCGCCATGAAGGCCTATGTCGCCGGGGTCGGGATGACCCGCTTCGAGAAGCCCGAGACCCGGGAATGGCAGTACTGGGACATGGTGCGGGAGGCGGGGGGCGCGGCGCTCGCCGACGCCGGGGTCGCGTACACCGATGTGGAACAGGTTCCCGTCGGCTACTGCTTCCAGCCCTCGACCGCCGGCCAGCGCGCCGCCTACGAACTCGGCCTGACCGGGGTCCCCGTCTACAACGTCAACAACAACTGCGCGACCGGCGCCACCGCGCTGATGCTGGCCCGCCAGCTGGTCGAGGGCGGTGCCTGCGACTGCGTGCTGGCGCTGGGCTTCGAGAAGATGAAGAAGGGGGCGCTCGGGGGAGGGGCCGACGGCGGCGACTTCCAGACCTCGCCGGTGGCCCGGCACTACGGGATCATGGCCGCCCGGCACGGCTTCGAGATGACCCCGCCGACCGCGCAGATCTTCGGCGACGCGGCCCGCGAACACATGGAGCGGTACGGCACCACCGAGGCCCAGCTCGCCGCGGTCGCCGCCAAGAACCACCGCCACTCCGCACACAACCCCTACGCCCAGTTCCGGGACGTCTACGAGGTGGCCGACATCCTCGCCGCCCGCATGGTGCACCGGCCGCTGACCAAGCTGCAGTGCTCGCCGACCTCGGACGGCGCGGCGGCGGCCGTGGTGGTGTCGGAGCGGTTCGCCGAGGAGCGCTCGCTGACCGGCCTCGTCGAGATCGCCGGGCAGGCCATGACCACCGACACCGAGGAGTCGTTCGCGTCCGGCTCGTGCATCGACGTCGTCGGGCAGCCGATGTCCCGCGAGGCGGCACGGCAGGCGTACGAGCGGGCCGGGCTCGGCATCGAGGACGTGGACGTCGTGGAACTGCACGACTGCTTCTCCGTCAACGAACTGCTGACGTACGAGGCGCTCGGCATGTGCCCGGTGGGCGAGTCCGGCAAGCTCGTGGAGTCGGGGGCGACGACGTACGGCGGCCGCTGGGTGGTGAACCCCTCCGGCGGGCTGATCTCCAAGGGGCACCCGCTGGGCGCGACCGGCCTCGCCCAGGCCGCCGAGCTGGTCTGGCAGCTGCGCGGCGAGGCGGGGGAACGGCAGGTGCCCGGGGCCCGGGTGGGCCTCGCCCACAACATCGGGCTGGGCGGGGCGGCGGTGGTCACACTGCTGCGGGCGGCGTAGCCCGGGTGTAGGTCGTACGACCCAGGACCCGGTGGTCCGAAATGCCGATGCAAGGACCGTAACCGGGTTGAGAGCATGACAGCCATGCTGGAAGCCGCCGACACCTCGCCCCTCATATCCCGCCGCGTCACCCCGCCCACCTGGCTCGTGGTGGCGCTGGCCTGTGCCGGACAGTTCCTGGTCGTGCTCGATGTGTCCGTGGTGAACGTCGCCCTGCCGTCGATGCGCACCGACCTCGGACTGAGCACGTCGGGCCTCCAGTGGGTGGTGAACGCGTACGCCATCGCCTTCGCCGGGTTCATGCTGCTCGGCGGGCGGGCCGGCGACCTCTACGGCCGCAAGCGGATGTTCCTCGTCGGGCTGGGCCTGTTCACGCTGGCGTCGCTGGGCGGCGGGCTGGCCCAGGACGGCTGGCAGCTGCTGCTGGCGCGGGCCGTGCAGGGGCTGGGCGCGGCGGTGCTGGCGCCCTCGACCCTGACGCTGCTGACGGCCGCGGTGCCCGAAGGGCCGTCCCGGGCCCGGGCGATCGCGACCTGGACCGCGGTGGGCGCCGGCGGCGGGGCCGCGGGCGGACTGGTCGGCGGGGCCCTGGTGGACGTGCTGGACTGGCGGTGGGTGCTGCTGATCAACGTGCCCGTCGGCGCGGTGGTGCTCGCCGGCTCGCTGCGGTGGCTGCCGGAGAGCCGGGCGGATGGGGGTCCCGCCTGCTCGAACGAAGTTGAGAAGCTTGGGGGAGGGCGGCGGCTCGACCTGCCGGGCGCGCTGCTGGTGACGGCGGGTCTGGCGACGGTGGCGTACGGCATCTCGCGGACCGAGAGCGAGGGGTGGACGGCGGCGGCCACGCTGGTGCCGCTGGTCGGCGGGCTCGCGCTGGTCGGACTGTTCCTCGCCGTCGAGGCCCGCACCGAGGCCCCGCTGATGCCGCTCGGACTGTTCCGGCTGCGCTCGGTGGCGTCGGCGAACACGGCGATGTTCCTGAGCGGTTCGGCGATGTTCTGCATGTGGTTCTTCATGACGCTGTACGCGCAGAACGTGCTCGGCTACTCGCCGCTGGTCGCCGGACTCGCGCTGGTGCCCAGCTCACTCGCGGTGGTGCTCGGCTCCAAGCTGGCGCCCCGCTTCCTGCCGGCGCGGGGCGCGCGCACCGTGGCCGTGGCGGGGGCGCTGATCGCGGCCGCCGGGTTCGCCTGGCAGTCGACGATGACCGTGCACGGCGCCTACCTGACCTCCGTCATGGGCCCGGGGATCCTGATGATGCTGGGCGCCGGGCTCTCGGCCACGCCGCTGGCCGCGCTCGCCACCTCGGGGGCGTCGGCCTCGGACGCCGGGCTGGTGTCCGGGCTGGTCAACACCTCCCGCACGATGGGCGGTTCGCTGGGGCTCGCGGTCATGTCGACGATCGCGGCGGCGCGTACGGCGCACACCGGGCGCGGCGCCGGGGCCGAGGCACTGACCGAGGGGTACGCGCTGGCCTTCCGGACCGGGACCGGGGTGCTGCTGGGCGGGGTGGTGCTCATGCTGCTGTGGCTGCCGAAGAAAATTTCGACGAGTTCTGCGAGATGAGGCAACGGTCCGGGCGGCCCATGGACTCCTTTTGACATCTAGGAGGTGCCCATGGGGGACGGGAAGCAGGCTCGGAACGAGGAGTTCCAGAGCTTCATGATCGGCCGCTGGCCGCGGCTGATGCGTACGGCATTTCTCCTCACGGGGGAGCAGCACGCCGCGGAGGACCTGGTCCAGTCGACCCTTGAGCAGGTCTACGTGGCCTGGCGCAGGGTCGGCTCGGCCGACGATCCGGAGGCGTACGTACGGCGCGTGATGATCAACGCGCATGCGCGCAAACACAGGAGAAGGCTGAAGGAGTTCCTCGCGCCGAGGGACGACTCGGGCCTGGTGCACGAGGTGCCCGACACGGGCGACCGCATCGCGCAGGCCGACGACCGCAGCGCCCTGCTCAAGGCGCTCGCCCAACTGCCCGCACGGCAGCGCGAGGCGGTGGTCCTGCGCTACTGGGAGGACCTGACGGAGACCCAGGCGGCGGAGGCGATGGGCTGCTCGGTCGGCACGGTGAAGAGCAACGCGGCCAAGGGGATCGCGAAACTCCGCGCCATACCGGGACTTGCCGAGATGGTGACGCAGGGAGGGCGGAAGTGATGAGCGCGGACCGGAACAGGAACGACGACATGAGCCAGACGGACATCGCCCTCCTCCTCGCGGACGCCGCGGACGAGGTCGAGATCGGTATAGCCCCGGTGCAGGCGGTCATCCGCGGCGGCCGGCGGCGCAGAGCACGGCGCTGGGCGGTGGCGTCGGTCACGGCGCTGGTGGTGGCCGGGACGACGGGCGCCCTCGCGGTGACGGGGCTGCCGGGCGGCGGCCCTGCGGACCGGCAGGCGCACGTGGCGAAGCCGCCGGCCTCGGCGGAGGCCCGGCATGTGTACGAGCCGCAACGGACCGAGCTGGGACGGGGGACCTACCGGGGCAAGGAGTGGAGCGTCGGCGTCCAGGTGTGGGGAGCGCCGCGCAACGAGGCTGAGGCGGAGCGTCAGTTCGAGGCCATGGCCGGGCTGGGCCTGGAGCCGGCGGAGGCGCGCAAGCCCGCCGACCTGATCGGCAAGATCTCGTTCTTCGCGACCCGGGGCTGGGGCGATCACCGGCCGCAGCAGGTGATGTTCAACTCGGTCGAGAAGTTCGAGCGTTACTCGGGCAAGGACATGGAGTCCATGGCAACCCGCCTGGGGTACGGCGGCGAGAGTTCCGGCCGACTGGTGATCGGCATGGTCGCCAAGACCGCCCGGGAGGTCACCTGCCACTGGAAGGACGGCAGGACGGCCGTGGCCGAGCGGACCGACGGCTTCTCCCTTCGCAACATGGGATCCGCGATCCGCTCGATCGACGGCTTCCAGGGGGCCAACTGGTTCGTGTGCACGGCACCGGCAGGAACGTCCTCCGAGTCGGAGGAGGTGACGAAGTAGGCCCGCCGGGAGGTCACAGCCACCCCTGCTGCCGGGCCTCCCGCACCGCCTCCGCCCGGTTCCGCGTGCCCGTCTTGCCGATGGCCGACGACAGGTAGTTGCGGACCGTGGACTCGGACAGATGGAGCCGGCCGGCGATGTCGGCGACCGTCGCCCCGTCCGCCGAGGCCTTGAGCACATCGCGCTCCCGGGCGGTCAGTGGGTTCGGCCCGGCGCTGAGCGCGGCCGCGGCCAGCGCCGGATCGACCACGGTCTCCCCGGTGAGCACGCGCCGGATCGCCTGGGCCAGTTCCTCCACCGGCCCGTCCTTGACCAGGAAACCGGCCGCTCCGGCCTCCATGGCCCGGCGCAGATAGCCGGGCCGGCCGAAGGTGGTCAGGATCAGCACCCGGCAGTCGGGTGCCTGCTCGCGCAGCTCGGCGGCCGCGTCCAGGCCGCTGATGCCCGGGAGTTCGATGTCCAGCAGGGCCACGTCCGGCCGGTGCAGCAGCGCGGCCGCCACGATCGCGTCACCGGTCGCGACCTGGGCGACCACCTCGATGTCGTCCTCCATGCCGAGCAACAGGGCGAGCGCGCCGCGCATCATGCCCTGGTCCTCGGCGAGGAGGACCCGGATGTTCTTCACGGTCCCAGCGTAGCCAAGGGCGGAAATTAAAGACTCGTCATGGTTCGAGTCCCGAGGGGTTGACGGTCCACGGGGACCCGCAAAACAATCGCCTCTGCATTTCCGGTAATTGTTCGGCATTTCGACGTCGAATGGGTTCGGTATTTCGATCGAACGACGTTCGGTATATCGACCCACTCGGCCTCCCCCCCCCGCACCGCCCTACGAGGAACCGAAGAGGTGCACGTGCTCCCCACACTCCTGCGCTCATGTCCGCGGCGGCTCAGAAAAGCCGCCCTGTCCGCACTCGCGGCCTTCGCGACCATCGCCGCGCTCGTCGTCGGCGTCGGCGCCCCGCAGGCCGCCGCCGCGAGTTCGCTGCCCTGTGACGTCTACGCGGCCGCGGGCACGCCCTGCGTCGCCGCGCACAGCCTGGTCCGGGCGCTGTACTCGTCATACAGCGGCTCGCTCTACCAGGTGAAGCGGGCCTCCGACGGCGCCACCGCGAACATCGGCCTGCTGGCCACCGGCGGCTACGCCAACGCGGCCGCCCAGGACTCCTTCTGCTCCGGCACGACCTGCATCATCACCGAGATCTACGACCAGTCCCCGCGCCACAACCACCTCACCATCGAGGGCGCGGGCGGAGCCGGCGCGGCCGACGTCGGGGCGCCCGCCGACGCCCTGCCGGTGACCGTCGGCGGACACCAGGTCTACGGCCTGGAGATCTCCGCCGGCATGGGCTACCGCGACAACTCCACCTCGGGCGTGGCCGTCAACGGGCAGGCCGAGGGGATGTACATGGTGACCTCCGGCACCCACGTCAACGGCCGCTGCTGCTTCGACTACGGCAACGCCGAGACGAACAACCTGGACACCGGCAACGGCCACATGGACGCCATCAACTTCGGTACCGAGTGCTGGTTCTCGCCCTGCTACGGGCAGGGGCCGTGGGTGCAGGCCGACCTGGAGAACGGGCTGTTCCAGTCCGACGCCGGGTACAGCAAGAACACGTCCAACACCGGCACCGGACCGCTGCCGTTCGTGACCGCGCTGCTGAAGAACAACGGGCAGAACCATTTCGCGCTGAAATACGGCAATGCGCAATCCGGCGGGCTCACCACCACCTATTCCGGCGGTGAGCCGACCACCAGTGGCTACTCACCGATGCACCAGGAGGGCGCGATCGTCCTCGGCACCGGCGGCGACAACAGCAACGGCTCCATCGGGTCCTTCTTCGAGGGCGTGATGACCTCCGGCATCCCGACGGACGCCGCCGACGACGCCGTCCAGTCCAACATCGTCTCCGTCGGCTACGGCGGCCCGACCGGCAGCACCGGCACGCTCGGCGCCGGCGCGGAGATCTCGCTGCGCGCGACGACCTCCTGCTGCACCACCGACTACGTCCGCCACCAGAACGACGCGGCCGTCATCTCCTCGGTCACGTCGAGCAGTTCGTCCCTCGACAAGAACGACGCGACCTGGATCGTGCGCCGGGGGCTCGCCGACAGCTCCTGCGTCTCCTTCGAGTCGCGGAACTACCCCGGCGACTTCCTGCGCCACTACAACTACCGGCTCTACCGGCAGCCCATGGACGGCACCGGCCAGTTCCGGGCCGACGCCACCTTCTGCCCGCAGACCGGCAAGAGCGGCACGGGCACCTCGTTCGCCTCCTACAACTACCCGACGAGATACCTGCGCCACTACAACCTCAACGTCTACATAGCGAGCAACGGCGGCTCCAACGCCTGGGACAGCGGCACCTCGTGGAGCGACGACGTCAGCTGGGCGGTCAGCTCGCCCTGGGCGCCGTAGCCGCTGCCACGGCGGTCGGTTCCGTCGGCTCCACCGGGAGTTCGGCGGTGACCGTGAAGCCGCCGCGCGGCGACGGGCCGCCCCTGAGGGAGCCGCCCGCCGCCGCGAGGCGCTCGGCCAGGCCCGTCAGACCGGTGCCGCCGATGCCCTCCGCGGGGCGTGTGACGGCCTGGCCGGTGCCGTTGTCGGTGACGGTGAGCCGGGCCTGCTCGACGGTGCTCTCGATGGTGATCTCGCAGCGGGTGGCGTCGCTGTGCCGGACCACGTTGGTGACCGCCTCGCGCACCACCCAGCCGAGCAGCGCCTCGGCCTGCGGGGCCAGTGGCGTCCCGGACTGGCGCACCACCGGCTCCACACTCGACGCGGACAGCGCCGAGCGGGCCCGGGTCAGCTCGGTGGCCAGGCTGCCCTCGCGGTAGCCGGTCACCGCCTCGCGGATCTCGGTGAGCGCCTGCCGGCCCACCGACTCGATGTCACCGATCTGCGTGAGCGCCGCGTCCATGTCCCGTGGGGCCAGCCGCCGGGCGGCCTCCGACTTCACCACGATCACCGACAGGGTGTGACCGAGCAGGTCGTGCAGATCGCGGGAGAAGCGCAGCCGCTCCTTCTCCACGGCCCGCCGGGCCAGCTCCTCCCGGGCGGCGCGCAGCTCCCGCACGGCCTCGGACAGGCCGAGGATCGCGGCGGTCACCATGCTCGACAGGAAGGTCGCGTAGCCGATGTTCGTCGCGTCCCCCCAGCCGTCCCGGACGCCGGAGACGGCTCCCGCGTACACCGAGAGCAGCACACCGGTGCGGCCCAGCCAGGGGCCGCGCAGGGTGGCGCCGGTCGCGAGGCCCAGCAGCGGGAAGAACATCAGCCAGTTGCCGCCGTATCCGACGGCCAGGCCCGTGGTCAGCAGGCCCATCAGCCCCAGCGCCACCCGGGTGGAGACCGCCTCGCGCTTCTCCCGGTCGAAGGAGCGGAAGGTGACGTAGACGTACAGCGAGTTGAAGGCGAGCAGCCCCAGGCCGCCGACCCACGGGTTCGGGGTCCGGCCCTGCAGCAGGTTGGAGAAGGACCCCATCCCCATCAGCAGCCAGGGCAGCAGCGCGAAGCCGGTGGGCGGCGGGCCCGGGTGGTCGACGTCCGCGGCGTGCCCGTTCTTCCGGGCGGCCCGCTGCGCGACCCGGAACCGCTCCATGTCCGCCTGCCAGCGGGCCCGAGCCTCCCGTACGGCCCGGATCCGGCGTTTCGCCCGCGTCCACCACGACATCTCTTCGTCCCCCGATCAGCTGGTCCCCGCCGCACGATGATCGCACCGGGCGCGGCGCGCCGCGTCTGCGTCATGCCTACGACGGTAGGAGTCCGGGACCGGCCCCCGGCAGATGCGGATGTCCGCACTCGGGCAGTACAAATGTCACTGCTCGATCAACTGACACGGCGTCAGGAGCCTTCACAAGTGCGGAGTGCTGGGCTATACAGGGGGCGCCGGACTGGAACGCGTTCTAGATCCGCCCGTGGACGACCTCGGTGCGGCCGACGGTGCGGACGTCCGCACCGAGGTCTTGAGACCCGTCAGGAGCCCCATGCCCATCGACGCAGCCTTGGCCCTCGCCGCCGAGCCCCGGACCGGTGAGATCACCTGGACCACCAAGGACGTCCAGCTCTACCACCTCGGCATCGGCGCCGGCGCGAACCCGGACAAGGACAGCCCCGCCACCGACCCCGACGAGCTGCGCTACACCCTGGAGTCCCGGCTGCACGCGCTGCCGAGCTTCGCCACCGTCGCCGGCTCCGGCTCGCCCGGGGTGATCAGCGGCCTGTCCATGCCCGGCGTCGACGTCGACCTGGCGCGGGTCCTGCACGGCGGCCAGACCCTGCGGATCCACCGGCCCCTGCCGGCCGAGGGCACCGCCACCGCCACCGGCCGCATCGCCGCCGTGTACGACAAGGGCAAGGCCGCCGTCCTCGTCATGCGCACCGAGGTCGCCGACGCCGAGGGCCCGCTGTGGACCAACGACGCCCAGATCTTCGTACGAGGGGAAGGCGGCTGGGGCGGCGACCGCGGCCCCTCCACCCGACTGGAGCCGCCCGCAGGCGAACCCGACCGGACCGTCGAGCGCCCGGTCCGCGCGGACCAGGCCCTGCTCTACCGCCTCTCCGGCGACTACAACCCCCTGCACGCCGACCCCGAGTTCGCCAAGCTCGCCGGGTTCGACCGACCCATCCTGCACGGGCTGTGCACCTACGGCATCACGCTCAAGGCGGTCGTGGACACGCTGCTCGGCGGCGACGTGACCCGGGTGCGCGAGTACACCACGCGGTTCGCCGGGGTCGTGTATCCGGGCGAGACCCTGCGCATCCGGATGTGGCGCGAGCAGGGGCAGGTCCGGGTCGCCGTGAGCGCCGTCGAGCGGGAGGACGCGCCCGTCCTGGCCGACACCATCGTTCAGCACTCCTGAAGAGCCTCCGAGGGGAGCCGCACCATGCGCGCAGCCGTACTGCACGAGATCGGCCAGGAAAAGCTGGAGATCCTCGACGACATCGAGGCGGTGGGCTTTGGCCCCGGCAAGGTGAGGGTCCGGGTGCGGGCCACCGGACTGTGCCACTCGGACCTGTCCGCGATGAACGGGGTGCTGCCCCAGCCGGCCCCCTTCGTGCCCGGTCACGAGGGCGCCGGCGAGATCCTCGAAGTCGGCGAGAACGTGACCCGCCTGAAGCCCGGCGACCGGGTCGTCATCTGCTGGCTGCCCGCCTGCGGTGCCTGTCCCGCCTGCAAGCGCGGCCAGACCGAGCTGTGCCTGGCCGGGTTCATGAACGCGGGCACCCCCAACTTCAAGCGCTCCGGCGGCGGTGATGTCTTCGGCTTCGCGGGCACTGGCACCTTCTCCGAGGAGGTCGTCGTGGACGCGGGCTGCGCGGTGCCGATCCCGGACGACGTGCCCTTCGACATCGCCGCCCTCATCGGCTGCGGGGTGACGACCGGACTCGGCGCCGCCCTCAACACCGCGGACGTGGAGGCCGGTTCGTCGGTCGCCGTCATCGGCTGCGGCGGCGTCGGCATCTCCGCGGTGCAGGGGGCACGGCTCAAGGGCGCCGCCGAGATAGTCGCCGTGGACCCGGTCGCCTCCCGGCGCGAGTCCGCGCTGAAGTTCGGTGCCACGAAGGCCGTTTCGCCTCAGGAGCTGGCCGACGCCAAGCAACAGGTCACCGGCGGCGAGGGCTTCGACTACGTCTTCGAGGTCGTCGGCAGGTCCGCCACCGCCCGCACCGCGTACGAGAACACCCGGCGCGGCGGCACCCTCGTCGTGGTCGGCGCGGGCGCCATGGACGACTTCCTGCAGCTCAACATGTTCGAGCTGTTCTTCGACGAGAAGCGGATCCTGCCGTCCATGTACGGCGGCGGGGACGTCCTCAGCTCCTACGAGCGCACCATCGCCCTGTGGCGCGCGGGCCGCGTCGACCTGGCCGGCCTGATCACCCACCGGGTGCCGCTGGCGGAGATCAACGAGGCCCTGGACCAGATGCGTACCGGGACGGCCCTGCGTACGTGCATCGAGATCTGAGGACGGACCGCAATGCCACTGCCACTTGAGGGACTGTCCGCCGTCGTCACCGGCGCCGGGCGCGGTCTCGGCCGGGCCGAGGCGCTCGAACTCGCCCGGCTCGGCGCGGCCGTCGTCGTCAACGACTACGGACAGCCGGGCCGCGACGGCTCCGGCCAGGCCTCGGCCGGGCCCGCCGCGGAGGTCGCCGCCGAGATACGCGAGAGCGGCGGCCGGGCGGTCGCGCACACCGGAGACGTCGCCGACTTCCGGCAGGCCCGGGAACTCGTCGGCCTGGCGATCGCCGAGTTCGGCAAGCTGGACATCCTCGTCAACAACGCGGGCATCCTGCGCGACCGCATGATCTTCTCCATGACCGAGGACGAGTGGGACTCGGTGATCCGCGTCCACCTCAAGGGACACTTCAACACCACCCACTTCGCCGCCGCGCACTGGCGGGATGGCGCCAAGGCGGCCGGGGCGGAGGTGTACGGGCGGATCGTGAACACCTCCTCGGAGGCGTTCCTGGCCGGCTCCGCCGGACAGCCCAACTACGCGGCGGCGAAGGGCGGGATCGTCGGCCTGACCACCTCCACCGCCCTCGCCCTCGCCAAGTACGGCGTCACGGCCAACGTGATCTGCCCGCGCGCCCGGACCCGGATGACCGCGGACGTCTTCGAGGGCTTCCAGGAGCCGGACGAGGGCAGCCTCGATCCGCTCGCCCCCGAGCATGTCGCCCCGCTGGTCGGCTACCTGGCCTCACCCGCCGCCGCCCGGGTCAACGGGCAGCTGCTCGTCGTCCACGGCGGCATGGTCGCCGTGGTGGAACGGCCGCGGGTGCAGGCGAAGTTCGACAGCAAACAGGAGACGTTCACCTACGACGAGCTGGACGCGCTGCTCACCCCGCACTACGCGGAGCGGCCGCCGCGGGAGACGTTCGCCGCGGCCGAGGTGCTGGGCCTCAAACGCGGCTGAGGACCGGGCCTCAACCACGGCTGAACACAACGGGAGAACGAGAGAGGGGGTGCCCGCCGGTCGGACGGGCACCCCCTCTTTCTCACTACCGTCAGGCAGCCGCCTCGGCGGTCTCCTGAGCCGGCTTACGGTGACGCCCGTGCGGCGCCGTCTCATTGTCCTGCACCGCGATCGGGCCCCGGTGCCGGCCGTGTCCGGCCGCGTTCTCAGAGTCGGCAGACAGCGGCTGAGTCGTGCTGGTGTCGCTCATCGGAAGAATTCACCCCGTCACAAGATCTCTTACAGCGCGGCGAGTGTAACCGCCACACCACGGGCCGAATCCAGGCGGGCACGCCGACCGGTGCTACTTCGTTACAAGTCCGTCGAGAGGTGCCTCTTGGAGCGGTACCGGACGGACCGCCACCGGTCCCGGAGGATCCGGTTCCGCCGCCTCCCAGGGCACCTCGGGCACCCCGGCAGCCGTGCCGTTCCGGACCGGATCCCCCGGACCCGCGTCCCCCATGGGTGCCGTCAACTCCGCCACGCCGCAGGGGACTTCCCCGGTGGCGAACGGCAGCCGCAGCACCCCGTCCTGTGTCCATAACCCGGACCCCGTCAACCACCCCTCGGGCGCCGGGAGATGGCACACCTGCCGCCCGGCCGGCCGCCAGATGCCGATCCAGCTGCCGAACTGCCCGTCGAGGCGCAGCGCCACCGCGCAGCTCTCCGGCATCAGCGCCTGCCCCGGCTGGATCGCGAAGGGCGTCACCGCACAGTCCTTCAGCCGCAGGCACTCCGGGAAGCGCACCGGCAGCATGCTGCCCATGACCCCCCAGCCCAATCGTTCCTGCCCGGGGGAGGGCGCGTCCGAGGAGATCAGCAGCAGCCCGCTGTCCGGTTCGCAGAGCAGCAACCGGTCGTCGCTGCCCTCCGCGATCTGCAACAGGGGCGAGATCTCGCCGCCGCGCTCCAGGTCGACCACGACCGTCTTGGTGCGCCCGCCCAGTTCCCGGTCCAGCGCGAGCAGCCGCCCGTCACGGTCCAGCCAGACCCCGCCCGAGCAGCGCCCCGGCACCTCCGCCAGCTGCTCGGGCCCGAAGGCCCCGCCCGCCACCAGCCACACCGCGCTCGAACGCGGACCGACCGCGAGGGCGTACGCGCGCACCCCGTCCGGCGCCGGCGGCAACAGCGCGAGCCGGGTGCCCGGCTCCCGGCACTCCACCGCGCCCAGCGGCAGCTCACCGGTGCCGGGGCCGGTCGGGTACAGCAGCGAGAACGTGTGCCGGCGCTCCACCAGCCGCTGGATCAGCACCCGCCCGTCCGCCATCGGCTGCACCTGGGTGCCGGGCTCCTCCGGCTGGTTGCCGGGCAGCGGCACCGCGTACGGCTCCGGGCCGTCCAGGGTCCAGCGCTCCGGGAACCAGGAGTCGCCGCCCAGCGCCAGGCGGGCGGCGTACGCACCGTCCGCCGTGATGGCACACCGCGTCCCCGGCACACCGTCGTCCTCGCCGGTGGAGGGGGGTTCGATCGCACAGGCAGTCATCGTTCGGTCACCTCCGGCGACGAAGCTAGTTTTCGTACGCGCACGCGTGGGATCGCCCGGCCCCGGCTTCACACATACGGGTGGCGCAGAAGCGATTCCTCTGAGGAGACCGGGGCGTTTGTGCTGAGCGGGACCAGCGGGAGCGGATGCGGTACAGCCCGGCAGAACGGCCAGGTAGCCTTTTCCCCGTGCCCCGTCTGTCTGAAGTCATCGCCGCGCTGGACAACCTGTGGCCCGCCGAGCGGGCCGAGTCCTGGGACGCGGTCGGCACGGTCGTGGGCGACCCCGACCAGGAGGTCACCCGGGTCCTGTTCGCCGTCGACCCGGTGCAGGACATCGTCGACGAGGCGGTGAAGCTGGGCGCCGACCTGCTCGTCACCCACCACCCGCTCTACCTGCGCGGTACGACCACGGTCGCGGCCACGCACTTCAAGGGCCGGGTCGTGCACACGCTGATCAAGAACGACATCGCGCTGCACGTCGCCCACACCAACGCCGACACCGCCGACCCGGGCGTCTCGGACGCCCTCGCCGGCGCGCTCGACCTCCGCGTCGTACGACCCCTCGTGCCGGACCCGACCGACCCCGAGGGCCGCCGGGGCCTGGGCCGCGTCTGCGAACTCGACCACCCGCTGACCGTGCGCGAGCTGGCCGCCCGCGTCGCCGAGCGGCTGCCCGCCACCGCCCAGGGCGTCCGGGTGGCCGGCGACCCCGAGGCCGTCGTCCGCACGGTCGCCGTCAGCGGCGGCTCCGGCGACAGCCTCTTCGACCAGGTCCGCGCGGCCGGCGTCGACGCCTTCCTCACCGCCGACCTGCGCCACCACCCCGCCTCCGAGGCGGTGGCCCACAGTCCCCTCGCGCTGCTCGACGCGGCGCACTGGGCCACCGAGTGGCCCTGGTGCGAGCTGGCCGCAGCACAGCTCGACGAGATCTCCGACCGCCACGGCTGGGACCTGCGCGTCCACGTGTCCAAGACGGTCACCGACCCCTGGACCGCCCACGCGGCGTCCAACGTCACCACTAGTTAACCGGGAGCCCCCAACTGAACGCCGCGCCCGCCGACCAGATCCGACTCCTCGACGTCCAGGCCCTCGACGTCCGCCTGCAGCAGCTGGCACACAAGCGGAGGTCGCTGCCCGAGCACGCCGAGATCGAGTCGCTGAACAAGGACCTGACGCAGCTGCGCGACCTGCTGGTCGCCGCGCAGACCGAGGAGAGCGACTGCGCCCGCGAGCAGACCAAGGCCGAGCAGGACGTGGACCAGGTGCGCCAGCGCGCCGCCCGCGACCAGCAGCGCCTGGACTCCGGCGCCGTGACCTCGCCGAAGGACCTGTCCAACCTCCAGCACGAGATCACCTCCCTCGCCAAGCGCCAGGGCGACCTGGAGGACGTCGTCCTCGAGGTCATGGAGCGCCGTGAGGGCGCGCAGGAGCGGGTGACCGAGCTGACCGAGCGGGTCGGGTCCGTGCAGTCGAAGATCGACGACGCGGGCTCCCGCCGGGACTCGGCCTTCGAGGAGATCGACGGCGAGGTCGCCTCGGTGACCAAGGAGCGCGAGGTCATCGCCGCCTCCGTCCCCGCGGACCTGCTCAAGCTGTACGACAAGCTGCGCGAGCAGCAGGGCGGCATCGGCGCGGCCAAGCTGTACGCCCGCACCTGCCAGGGCTGCCGCCAGGAGCTGGCCATCACCGAGCTGAACGAGATCCGTTCGGCGGCGCCGGACACGGTGGTCCGCTGTGAGAACTGCCGCCGCATCCTGGTGCGTACGGCCGAGTCGGGTCTGTAAGGGGCCGGGGCGGTGCGGGAGTTCATCGTCGAGGCCGACGGCGGGTCGCGGGGCAACCCGGGGCCCGCGGGCTACGGATCCGTGGTGATCGACGCGGCGACGGGGGAGGCCCTGGCGGAGACCGCGGAGTACATCGGCATCGCCACGAACAACGTGGCCGAGTACCGGGGCCTGCTGGCCGGCCTGCGCGCCGCGCACGACCTCGACCCCACCGCCCGGATCCACGTCCGCATGGACTCCAAGCTCGTCATCGAGCAGATGTCGGGCCGCTGGAAGATCAAGCACCCCTCCATGAAGCCTCTCGCGGCGGAGGCGGGCCGGGTCTTCCCCGCGGACCGGATCACCTACGAGTGGATCCCCCGCGAACAGAACAAACACGCCGACCGCCTGGCCAACGAGGCCATGGACGCGGGAGTCAAGGGCGGCCAGTGGTCCCCGTCCGAGTCCAGGGCTGCCCTGGACACCCCGCGCCCCGTCCCCGAGCCCTCGGGCCCACCGGGGGACGCGGCAGCGGGCGCGGCGAAGGCGCGGGCGGCAATGGCGCAAGGCCGTGCAGCCGATGCCGCAGCAGCCGACGCAGCTGCGGGCAGTCGTGCCGCTGGGGCGGCGCCCGTCCCAGAGAAAGGCGCACCTCCCAGCGAGCAGCGCCCTGCCACCCCCGACGAGCAGCATCGCACCAGCACCCCCGGCTGGAGCGCCGCTCCCGACCTCGGCGCCCCCGCCACCTTCGTCCTCCTCCGCCACGGCGAAACCCCCCTCACCCCCCAGAAACGCTTCTCCGGCAGCGGCGGCACCAACCCCTCCCTCTCGGACGCGGGCCGCGAGCAGGCCCACCGAGCGGCAGAGGCACTCGCCAGGCGAGGCACGATCCAGGCGATCCTCGCCTCCCCCCTCGCCCGCACCCGCGAGACCGCCGGCATCGTCGCCGCCCGCCTCGGCCTGGGCGTCACGATCGAAGAGGGCCTGCGGGAGACGGACTTCGGCGCCTGGGAGGGCCTCACCTTCGGCGAGGTCCGCGAGCGCCACCCGGACGACCTGAACGCCTGGCTCGCCGACCCCGAGGCCCACCCCACCGGCGGCGGTGAGAGCTTCGCGGAGACCGCCACCCGGATGGAGGCCACCAGGGAGAAGCTGGTCGCGGCCTACGCGGGCCGCACGGTCCTGCTGGTCACACACGTCACCCCGGTCAAGACCCTCGTCCGCCTCGCCCTGGGCGCCCCGCCCGAGTCGCTGTTCCGCATGGAACTCTCCGCGGCCTCCCTGTCGGCGGTGGCGTACTACGCGGACGGCAACGCGAGCGTGCGGCTGTTCAACGACACGTCCCACCTACGTCCCTGAGCCCCGCGGCGGCCCGCGCCAACTCCTCGATCCGGACCCAGTCCCCGGCGGCCACCGCGTCCGCCGGGACCATCCAGCTCCCGCCCACGCAGCCGACGTTGGGCAGGGACAGATACTCCGGCGCGGTCGCGGGCCCGATCCCGCCCGTCGGGCAGAAACGGGCCTGCGGCAGCGGACCGGCCAGCGACTTCAGATAGGCGGTCCCGCCCGCAGCCTGCGCGGGGAAGAACTTCATCTCCCGCAGTCCGCGCTCCAGCAGTGCCACCACCTCCGAGGTGGTCGACACCCCCGGCAGGAACGGCACCCCGGACGCCCCCATCGCCGTCAGTAGCGCGTCCGTCCATCCGGGGCTGACCAGGAACCGCGCCCCGGCCGCCACGCACACGCCCACCTGCTCCGGCGCGATCACGGTGCCCGCCCCGACCACCGCGTCCGGCACCTCACCGGCGATCGCGCGGATCGCGTCCAGCGCGGCCGGCGTCCGCAGCGTCACCTCGATCGCGGGCAGCCCGCCGGCCACCAGCGCACGGGCGAGCGGTACGGCGTCGGCGGCGTCCTCGATGACGACGACGGGCACGACGGGCGCGAGGTCCAGCACAGACGAGGCCATGCCGCTCATCCTGCCGACGCGATGCAGGGTGCGCAAAGAGCGTTGCACATATTGCAACGCCAGCCGGATGCCTTCAGCGAAGGCTCTCAGGGAAGGAAAAGGCTCAGAAGGTTCAGTGGATCTCCTCCACCAGCACGTCCAGCGCCCACGCCTGCCCCGCCTTCGCCGGCGCCTGGACCTCGACGACGTACCCGAGGTCCCGCAGCGCCTCCACCAGCTCGGCCGGACCCTTCGGCGCGGCTCCGGCCGACAGCAGGCTCCGTACGATCCGCCCCTTCGTCGCCTTGTTGAAGTGGCTGACGACCTTCCGGGTCGGCGCGTGCAGCACCCGCACGGTCGCCGTACGCCCGGCCACCTCGCCCTTCGGCTTCCACGCGGCCGCGTACGCGGCGGACCGCAGGTCCAGGACCAGCCCGTCCGCGGCGGCCTCGGGCAGCACCGACGCCATCGGCGTCCGCCAGTGGGCGCCCAGCGCCCCGAGCCCCGGCAGCTTCACGCCCATCGAGCACCGGTAGGAGGGGATGCGGTCGTTGACGCGCACCGCGCCCCACAGCCCCGAGAACACCAGCAGCGACCGGGCGGCCCGCTTCTTCGCGGCCGCGTCGAGGGAGGCCAGGTCGAGGGCGTCGTACAGCACACCCGTGTAGATCTCCCCGGCGGGCCGCGCCCCGGCCGTGCGCAGTCCGGCGTTCTTCGCGACCTCGCCGCGCAGCCCCTCGCTCAGCCCGAGCACCTCGCGCGCCTTCTCGTTCTGCTCGGGGTCCCCGGCGCACAGCTCGACCAGCTCCCCGAGCACCGCCTCCCGCGCGTCGCTCAGCCCCGGCAGGGACAGCGACTCCAGCTTCAGCGGGGCGCCACGGCCCGAGGACGCCTTGCCTTCCGAGGGCGGCAGCAGGACAAGCACGGGTGGTACTCCTTCTCTCCGGTTCTGTCTCCGGTTCTGCGCCAGGGTACGGGGTGCTGCCCCAGCCCCTTCGACCTACGCTCGACACATGCCCCGCCGCAGGATCCGCGTGACCGGCGCCCCCAAGGCCCCCCTGCGGGCCGCCCTTGCCGCGCTCCGTGCCGAACTCGGCGTACCGGACGCCTTCCCGGCCGAGGTCGAGGCGGATGCCGAGCGGTCGGCGCAGGCGCCCACCCTGCCGTCGTACGACGCCACGGACCTCCCCTTCTTCACCGTGGACCCGCCCGGTTCCACCGACCTCGACCAGGCGACGCACCTCTCCCGGCAGGGCACCGGCTACCGGGTCCGGTACGCCATCGCCGACGTCGCCGCCTTCGTCGTACCCGGTGGACCACTGGACGCGGAGGCGCACAAGCGGGTGAACACCCTCTACTTCCCCGACCAGAAGATCCCGCTCCACCCCACCGTGCTCAGCGAGGGCGCCGGGAGCCTGCTGCCCGACCGGACCCGGCCCGCCGTGCTGTGGACGCTCGACCTGGACGCGGAGGGTCGTACCGTCGCCGTCGACGTACGCCGGGCCCTGGTGCGCAGCCGGGCTCAGCTCGACTACGCGGGCGTGCAGCGGCAGATCGACAGCCGCACGGCGGAGGAACCGGTCGCGCTGCTCAAGGAGATCGGGCAGGCCCGGGAGCGCCTGGAGGTGGAGCGCGGCGGCATCTCGCTGGGCGTCCCCGAGCAGGAGATCATCGAACGGGACCACACCTACGAGCTGGCCTTCCGCGCCCCGCTGCCCGCCGACGGCTGGAACGCCCAGCTCTCCCTGCTCACCGGCATGGCCGCGGCCGACCTGATGGTGGCCACCGGCACCGGCATCCTGCGCACCCTCCCGGCCGCGCCCGACGGAGCCGTGGCCCGGCTGCGCCGTACCGCGGTCGCCCTGCACATCGACTGGCCGCACCATGTGTCGTACGCGGCGCTGATCCGCACCCTCGACCCGCACGACCCGCGCCACGCGGCCTTCCTCCAGGAGTGCACGACCCTGCTGCGCGGCGCGGGCTACACCGTCTTCCGGGACGGGAAACTGCCCGCGATCACCACCCACGCCGCCGTCGCCGCCCCCTACGCCCACTGCACCGCCCCGCTGCGCCGCCTCGCCGACCGCTATGCCACCGAACTCTGCCTCGCGGCCGCCGCCGGCCACACCCCGCCCGACTGGGTCCTCGCCGCGCTCGACGCGCTGCCCCAGCAGATGGCCGACGGCACCCGGCGCGCGGGCACGGTCGAGCGGGAGTGCGTCGACATCGTCGAGGCCGCCCTCCTCAAGGACCGGGTCCAAGACGTCTTCGACGGCTGCGTGGTGGACCTCTCCGAGCACCAACCGACCGTCGGCGCCGTGCAGTTGGAGTCCCCGGCCGTGATCGGCCGGATCGAGGGCGAGCACCTGCGGCTCGGCGAACGCCTGCGGGTCCGCCTCACCCGAGCGGATCCGGGCACGGCGAAGATCCTGTTCACGCCCGCCTGAGGGCCCGTACGACGCTGTCCGGGTCCTCGGCGTGCAGGCGGTGGTAGTGCGCACCGCGCGCGTCGTGACGCCGACGGCGGCGGCGAGTTCTCCGATCCGCATGGGACCAGTACAGACGTTGACGTCGCGGCAGGGTCAAGCGGCGGGATGGACGGCGTCCGCGGGTGCGCCGAGCCAGCGCTCCAGGACTTCGGGCAGGGCCTTGCCGTCCTCATGGCCGTCCGCCGCCCACGCCACGAACCCGTCCGACCGGACGAACAGCGCGGCCAGGTCCGTCCGCCCGGGGCAGGCGACGGTCAGGACGTCCAACCGCTCGCCATACCCCTCGGCGCGGGCGCGCAGCTCGGAGTCGTCCGCGAGGTCGAGCAGCAGGGCCCGTCCGGTGTGCAGATGCTCGCCGAGCCGGGTGCCGTCGGCGAGTTCCAGGTCGGGGGCGCTGCGGCCGGTCAGCGGGTGGTCGCCGGGCAGGTCGTACCGCTGCCAGACCCCGGAGATCTGTGTGACCAGGTAGGTGGTGCCGGTGGTGGTCAGGGCCAGGTCGGTCACCACTTTGCGCAGGGCCCGGGCGTGCCGGTCGGGGCGCATCAGCGCGATCTGGGCGCGGGTCCAGTCGAGCACCCAGGCGCCGAGCGGGTGCCGTTCCGCGGTGTAGGTGTCCAGCAGGGCCTCGGGCACCAGGCCGCGTACCACGGCGGCGAGCTTCCAGCCGAGGTTCATCGCGTCCCCGATACCGAGGTTGAGCCCCTGCCCGCCGAACGGCGAGTGCACATGCGCCGCGTCGCCCGCGAGCAGCACCCGGCCCTTGCGGTAGTCCGTGACCTGGCGTGCGTTGTCGGTGAACCGGGTGGCCGTGACCACCTTCGTGATGCTCACCTCCGGTACGCCCGACACCCGGCGCAGGCTGGCCTGCAGCTCCTCGGCGGTGACGGGCGCCGACCGGTCGGCCGGGGGCCCGTCGAACTCCACGCTCAGGATGCGACCCGGGAAGGGCCCGTGGACGTACGTCCCCACGTCGGTCGTGTTCCAGCCCGCGCCCAGCCGCTCGGTGCCGGCCATCTCCACCACCGCCTGGTAGCCGGTGATCTCCGGGTCCGTACCCGGGAAGTCGAACCCGGCGAGCTTGCGGACGGTGGAACGACCGCCGTCGCACCCCACGAGCCAGCCGGCCCGGATCTCCTCGGGGCCACTCGCAAGATCACGGATGTGTACGGTCACCCCGTCCACGTCCCCGTCCCCGTCCCCGTCCGCCGTGAAGCCGGTCAGCTCCACGCCCCGGCGCACCTCGACGCCCAGCTGCGCGGCCCGCCGGGCGAGGATGCGCTCCAACTCGGCCTGCGGCACACCGAGTCCGGCCTCGGCGGCCGGGCCGACCTCCGCCCACAGCGGGTCGGAGCCGTCGAACAGATCGGGGTCCATCATGATCCCGGCGAAGTGCCCGGCGAACTTGGGGGGCATGCGGGGCCGGTCGCCTTCGTCGCCTTGCTTCCGGAAGGCGCGCATTCGTTCCAGTGCCGCCTCCCACACCGCCGCCATCTCCGGCAGCAGGCCCCGCCGGTAGAACGCCACCGCGCTCGGGATGTTGACCGCGCCCGCCTTGATCGTCTCGTCGACCTCGGTCAGCCGCTCCACGACCAGCACCCGGGCCCCACCGAGCCCCAGCTCACAGCCGAGGAAGAGCCCCACGGGCCCGGCGCCCGCCACCACCACGTCGTAATCCGTCGTCGTCATGTTCTCGTTCACCGTCATAGGCTTCACTGTAGTCACTAAAAATTTCGAGCGGCTATAGTTTTTCCATGAACAAGGGTCGGGGTCCAGAGCCTTCTCTGAGGGAGCGCAAGAAGCGGGAGACGCGGCAGCGGATCTCGGACATCGCCACGCTGCTCTTCGCGCAGCGCGGCTTCGACGCGGTGACGGTCGCCGAGGTGGCCCGCGAGGCGGGCGTCTCCACCATGACCGTCTTCAACTACTTCCCGCGCAAGGAGGACCTGTTCCTCGACCGCATCCCCGAGGCCGCCGAACTGTTCGCCGCAGCCGTACACGATCGCACCCCCGGCGAGCCCCCGCTGGCCGCCCTGCACCGCCTCGCGCTCCAACTCCTCGACGAGCAGCACCCGTTGGGCGGCATGGCGGAGAGGTTCGTGCACTTCTGGCGGGTCGTCATCGACTCACCGGCCCTGCGCGCCCGCGCCCGCGAGGGGGTCGAGGAGGTCGAGTCCGCCCTGGCTGCAGCCCTGGCCGAAACGGAGGTTGCCGACCCGCACCTGCTGGCCGCCCTGACGGTCGCCGCGTACCGCACGGTGTACGTCACCTCGGCGCGCCGGCTGATGGCCGGGGATCCGGTGAAGGAGGTCGCGGAGGACCACCGCGCCCGACTGGGGGCCGCGTTCGCCACGCTGGAGCGGACGACCCCTTAGCCGACTCCCTCGGTCGACCCCTGGCCGCCGCCCCCTTGACGGCTAACGTCGTTAGCCATACCGTCATGGCTAACGACGTTAGCCAATCCGGCCCCGCGCCGTACGACCCCGGAGGCAGCCATGTCCGCCACGACCACGAGCGCCACCTCGCCCCTCACCGTCCTGCGCCGCACGGCCTGGCTCGCGGGAGCCCTGTTCTGGTCCGCCTTCGCGGTGCTGGAGGCCATGAACCACGGCTGGCTCGCCGGCACCCTCGCGCTCGTCCTCCTCGTCCTGCCGGACCTCACCTTCCTGGTCGCGCTGGACGAGGCACCGCACATGGCGAAGGGGCAACTGGCGCCGCGCGCGGTGCCGTACTACAACGCGATGCACCGGGCCCTGGTCCCACTGGCGCTGATGGCGGCGTACGCGTTCGGCCCCTTCACCTGGGCCCCCGCCTTCGCGGCGCTGTGCGGCTGGCTGGCCCACATCTCGTACGATCGCGCCTTCGGATACGGACTGCGGACGAAGGAGGGCTTCCAGCGTGGCTGAGCGTCTGACGCCGAGGGCACGAGAGATCGCGGCGGCGGCGCGAGCCCTCCTGGAGGAGTCCGGGCCCGCCGCCCTCACCATGCGCGCCCTGGCCGACCGCCTCGGCATCAAGGCCCCGTCCCTCTACAAGCACTTCCCCGACAAGCACGCCGTAGAGGTCGAGCTGACGGCACAGATGCTGACGGAATCGGCCGCGGCCTTGGAGGCGGCGGAGGCCTTGGAAGCGGCGGAGGCTCTGGAGGCGGCGGAGGCCTTGGAGACGGCGGAGGCCCTGGAGGCGGCGGAGGCTCACACGCCCGGCTCCCTGGAAGCGCTGGCCGAGGCCTACCGCGCCTACGCCCTCGCACATCCGCACCTGTACTGCCTGGCCACGGAACAGCCCCTCCCGCGCACCGAACTCCCCGAAGGCCTCGAAGACCGGGCCGCCCTGCCACTGCTGCGGGCCTGCGCCGGCGACCTGGACCTGGCCCGCGCGGTCTGGGCCTTTGCCCACGGCATGGTGATCCTGGAGATCCACGGCCGGTTTCCGGCCGACGCCGACCTGGACGCGGCATGGAAGCGGGGCCTGAAGGCGTTGCACCCTTAGCAGGGAGTACGGCAGGGGAGTGGGCGATGGCGGAACAGGCGCTGTGGACGAGAGCGCGACTGGGCCGTTGCGGCCCCCCGCTCGACCTCCTGACCGCGAACTTCCACCGGCACACCTACGCCCCGCACGCCCACGACGAGTACACGATCGGCGTCTGCGTGGGCGGCTCCGAGGTGATCGACTACCGCGGCGGCCACATCCGCACCGGCCCCGGCACGATCGTCGTCCTCGAACCGGGCGAGATGCACACCGGCGGCCCCGGCACGCCCACCGACGGCTACGCCTACCGAGCCCTGTATGCGGAGCCGTCCCTGCTGGCGGACGGCACCGTCGGCACCTTCCCGCACTTCCGCGAACCACTCCTGGAGGACCCCGAACTGGCCAGGGTCCTGCGCACGACCCACACGGAACTCAGCAGGTGCCCCGACCCCCTGGAAGTCGAATCCCGCCTCCCCTGGCTCCTGACGGCCCTGTCCCACCGCCACTCCACGGCAAGACCGATCTCGCACCACATCCCAGGCGCCGCCACCCTCGCCCTGACGGTCCGCGACCGCTTGGCAGACGAACTGACGTCCCCACCCTCCCTGTCCCTCCTCGCAGCCGACCTCGGCCTCTCCCGCTACCAGCTCCTACGGGCCTTCCGTACGACGATGGGGGTACCCCCGTACGCCTGGCTTGCTCAGTACCGGGTGACGCGGGCACGCACCCTGCTGGAGGCCGGACTGCGCCCGGCCGAGGTGGCGGGCCTGGTGGGCTTCGCGGACCAGGCGCACCTGACCCGCTGGTTCCGCCGCGTACTGGGGGTGACCCCGGCGGCGTACCGCAACAGCGTTCAAGACACCTGACGCGGGGACGACCGAAACTCGACCCCATGACTGCACGCGGCTGGTTCCTGTTCTCCCTGATGGGAGTGGTCTGGGGCATTCCCTATCTGATGATCAAGGTGGCGGTGGGCGACCTGTCCCCCGCCATGGTGGTGTTCACGCGCTGTGCGCTCGGCGCGCTCCTCCTGCTCCCGTTCGCGATCCGCCAGGGCAGCCTGATCCGTGTCGTCCGCACGCACTGGCGCCCCATGCTGGCCTTCGCGTGCATCGAGATCATCGGCCCGTGGTTCACCCTCACCGACGCCGAACGGCACCTGTCCAGCTCCACGGCGGGCCTGCTGATCGCAGGCGTACCGATTGTCGGAGTCCTCCTGGCCCGATTCTTCGGCGACGCAGAACGCCTCGGCGTGCGGCGTGCCGCAGGCCTGGCCCTGGGCCTCGCCGGCGTGGCGGTCCTCACCGTTCCCCACCTCACCGGCGGCGACGCGCGCTCGCTCGGCGAGGTCCTGCTGACCGTCCTCGGCTATGCGACGGCCCCGCTGATAGCCGCGCGGTGGCTGAAGGACGTCCCCACCCTCCAGCTCACGGCCCCGTGCCTGACCCTGGCCGCCCTGGTCTACGCCCCCGCGGCAGCGGCCACCTGGCCGCCCGCCGTACCGTCGGGTCAGGTCCTGGCCTCCCTCGCCGGCCTGGGCGTCATCTGCACGGCGCTGGCCTTCGTGGCCTTCCTGGAACTGATCAAGGAGGTCGGCCCGACCCGCTCCACGGTCATCACGTACGTCAACCCGGCGGTGGCGGTGGCGGCGGGAGCCCTGTTCCTGAACGAGCCGCTGACCTCCGGCATCCTGGTCGCCTTCACCCTGATCCTGGCGGGCTCGGTACTGGCCACGGCGACCGCCGGCCCACGCCGCCCCGCACGCCCGGTACCATGGTCGACACGGCAGACGAGCCGGGCGGACGGCCGCGTGGAGTCCCCTTAGGGGGCTTCCCGAGGAACGTCCGGGCTCCACAGGGCAGGGTGGTGGCTAACGGCCACCCGGGGTGACCCGCGGGACAGTGCCACAGAAAGCAAACCGCCGGGGGCTTCGGCCCTCGGTAAGGGTGAAACGGTGGTGTAAGAGACCACCAGTGCCCAGGGTGACCTGGGCAGCTAGGTAAACCCCACCCGGAGCAAGGTCAAGAGGAGCGCCGTAAAAAGCGCTCTGCGCGGACGTTCGAGGGCTGCCCGCCCGAGTCCGCGGGTAGACCGCACGAGGCCGACGGCAACGTCGGTCCTAGATGGATGGCCGTCGCTTCGAGGTCCGCGAGGACCCCGGAGAACAGAACCCGGCGTACAGCCCGACTCGTCTGCCTCTTCCTCTTGTTCCTCCTGCGCGAGAGACGAGGCGGGATGGAAGTCCTGGGGGTCGACGCCTGCGGCAGGCAGGGCTGGACAGGCATCAGGCTCACGGACGGCACGTTCGCAGGCAGCCTCGTGGACGCCCGACTCGATGCGCTGATCGAGCGTGCCGCCGGGGCAGAGGCGATCGCGGTGGACATGCCGCTGGGCCTGATCGAGAAGGGCTGGCGCGCCGCGGATCTCGGCGCGAGGGCACTCCTGAGAGCACGGCGCAACAGCGTCTTCCTCGTGGCGCCGCGCCCGGCGTGGCTGGAGTCGGATTACGTGGCCGCCGGCGATCGGTGCCATGAGCTCACGGGTCACCGTCTGAGCCGACAGGCGTGGGCGCTGGCTCCCAAACTTCTTGAGGCCCGGGCATGCTGGCTCACCGACGAGCGGATCCACGAGGTCCACCCTGAGGTGTCCTTCTACGCCCTGGCCGGGGGAGTGCCGCTGGGCCACGCCAAGAAGACGTGGCGTGGCCAGAATGCGCGGCGCCAGTTGCTGGCCGCAGCCGGGCTTGTGCTGCCGGATCAGCTCGGCGAGGCGGATGGCGTTCCTGCGGACGACGTCCTCGATGCCGCTGCGGCGGCCTGGTCGGCGCAGCGGATCGCGATGGGGGTTGCGGGGCGTATTCCTGAGGTGCCTGAAGTGGACATGGAAGGGCGCGTCGTCGAGATCCGGTACTGACTATCCGTCACGGTGGCGTGCGCTCCCGGCGGTGCGGCGAGGCGTGCGCAGCCTCAGCTGTTCTGGATGCGGCGGGCCGCAGCCAGGAGCTCGGCAGGCAGGGCGGGACCAGCACATGCGTGGTCGATCAGCAGATCCCGGTACGAGTCGTTCGGCAGATTCGGTGCCAGTTCGATGAGTTCGCTCAGTTCGGCCGGTGAGCCGGTGAGCCGTGCACGGTAGGCAGCCCCGGCCGCGCGAAGTGAGGGCTCAGCGGGCTCGTACTTCATCGCCTGATCGATCAGTCGGACCGCAGAGGCGAAGTCGCCCTGCTCGGCATGCACGTCGGCCAGGTCGAGATAGAGCGACCAGTTGCCCGGGTCCAGGGCGAGAGCACGCTCGAACGCCGCCACGGTCTGTTCAGGATCACCCAGCTTGCGCCACGTGCCCGCTCGCACGACTTCCGTCAGCATGATCAGCTCAACGGAGTCCGCCTGGTCGCAGAGGGCGAACGACGCATCGGTGAGACCGCATGCCCGCAGCAGGATGGCCATTTTGGCCAACGCCTCCGGCAACGGCTGGCGGGCAGCGACCACGTCGATGGCGTCGAACCAGGGCCGGAATCGCTCCCGCGTGCTTTCGGTGTTCAGATCATGGCCGTAGTCCATCGTCCGCATTGCGGCCTCGGCCAGCGCGTCGGCACTCACCACACCGAGAAATCGTTCATCGCTGAACCAGGGGGCTCTGGCCCATGCGATGTCGGGTCGCACACCCGTGACCGATCCGATCGCCAGCGCCGCGCCGTCCATGTCGTCCTCAAGGAAGCTGATGTACGACTGCGCCAGTACCGTCCTCAAGGAGCCGGCATCCTGAACGACTTCGGCGAGCTCCGACGGCTTGTCCCTCCACAACTCGGCAAGAACCGTGTAGGGCTCGGGGTCCTCCGGCGCGGAGGCGATGGCACCCGCCAAGTGGTGCACGGCTGCCGCTGGGCTGCCTCCGCAATGCGCCATGACCCGCGCGAGACCTACTCCGGCTGCTACCGACCTGTTCGACACCGCCCGAGGGTATCCCTGATCCGGCCGTCGGCCGGCCCGTCCATCACGGCATCGCCGCGCGCGAATCCCTCGTACAACCTTTGCTCCCGGCCACGGGTCTCCTTGATCGCTCAACCGCCGCGTACCGCCGGGACGAGGTCACCTCCGGTCGGCACGGGCGGCTCCCCCTTCTCGATGTATGCACCAAGCAGGAAGACTCAGCGTGTCCCAGCACCTCCGCAGAACCCTGGCCATCGCCGCCGCCGCGGCCCTGACGGGCGGGCTGCTCACCGTCACGGCAGGCTCCGCCACCGCCGCCGGATCCAACGTACCCGGCGACTTCAACGGCGACGGCTACCGCGACATCGCGGTCTCCGCCCCCGGCGCGTACGTGGCCGGCAAGTCCGCAGCCGGGCAGGTCGTCATCCTGTGGGGCGGAACCACCGATCCCAACAACACCCGGCGTACCGTCATCAGCCAGGACAGCCCCGGTGTCCCGGGCGGGGCCGAGGCCGGTGACCGCTTCGGCGACGCCGTCGTGGCGCAGGACTTCAACGGCGACGGCTACGCCGACCTCGCCGTCGGCACCCCCGGCGAGGACGTCGGCACCGACGTCGACGGCGGCGCGGTCGCCATCCTGTGGGGCTCTGATGCGGGCCTGACCAGCGGGGTGACGGTCGCCGACCCGGCGCCCGCCTCCCACGACAAGTTCGGCCGGGTCCTCGCCGCCCTGGTCGACAGCGACCAGAAGCCGGACCTGGCCATCGGCTCGAACATTCCGACGATCGACGTCTACCGCGGCGGCTTCACCAAGGCGGGCGGCCACGGCGGCGGCTACCGCTTCGTACCGCCGGCCTCGGTCACGGGCGCCCCGACGGCCATCGCCTCGGGCAACTTCGGCGGCGAGGACCTGATCGCCGACATCGTCGTCACCGGCGCCAGCACGTACTACGCGCTCGGCTCCGCCACCGGCCTGAGCCCGGCCAGCACCGTCAAGCTGCCCACCAGCACCTCCGTCGCGATCGGCGACTTCGACAACAACTACTACGAGGACATCGCGCTCGGCGCCCCGAACGAGGGCGGCGGCGCCGTCCGCGTCTTCAACGGCGACGCGAAGGGCCCGTCCGCCACCGTCTCGTACACCGTCACGCAGGACTCGCCCAGCATTCCTGACACGAGTGAACCCGGCGACCGCTTCGGCGCCTCCCTGGAGGTCGCGGCGTCCCACGGGTACGGCTCCCAGCTCCTCGCCATCGGCGCCCCCGGCGAGAGCCTGGGCAGCGCCACCGGCACCGGCGCGGTCACCCTCGTCTTCGGCGGCGAGAAGGGCTTCGACGCCATCGGGGCCGACAGCAGCACGTCCGCCCGGTTCTTCGCCCAGAGCACCCCCAACGTTCCGGGCAACGACGAGACCGGCGACCACTTCGGCAGCTCCCTCCACCTGGCCGACACCCACAACGACCTGCAATGGGACCTGCTCGTCGGCGTACCCGACGAGAACGCGGGCGACGGGGCGGCCGTCTACTTCCGCGGCAACAACGATCCCAGCGCCACCGGCACGCCCGGTATCAGCGCCTCCGGCACCGGCGTTTCCACCTCCGGCTCCCCACTGTTCGGCGTCCGCCTCGCCGGCTGAGGCCGACCGCTGAGGCTCCAGCAGAGCCCGAGAACAGCTCTGCCCGCCGCGCCCCGTCCGACGAGGGCTGGTGTTTCAACCCCGGGCTCCGGGTGGATGAGAGGACATACGGTGCTGGGACTGCTGGGCTTCTACGACGAACTCGACAACCTCCCCGGTCGGCCCAACGGATCCATCCGCGACGCCGTCCGGCCCTTCGGCGAGCCAGACGAGGCGGACCTTGTGGCCTATCTGGATGCCGGCCACATCCTCATCGACGTCATGGAAGCGGGCCACGACGTCATCACCGGCAGTGCGCACCGCCACTCCCTCGGCTGCTCGTCGTTGGTGACCGACGGCACCTGGCTCTGGCGCCAGGACTTCCCGCACTACGTGGAGACACACCACCTCTCGCTTCCCGAGGCGTTCATCGAGCATGTGCGGGGGCTGAACCACCGGATGCCGGCACTCATCGCTGCACGGTTCGCACCCCACTACAACGAGACCATGCCCCTCGTCGGCTGGGCCTCGGCCGCCCCGTGGCGAGCAAGTGCGGCCGTGCTCGAACCCGAACCGCGAACCGTCACAAGCAAGGCTCAGTTCGACGCAGCGATGCTTGCCCAGGAACGAAACCGGCCGCACGGCAACTGGGCCAAGCCCCGCAAGCCGAGGAAAGCATGAGCCAACACCAGCCCAGTCACGATCTACGGCTGGAGTACCAGGAGAGATGACAGAGGCTCTGCCCGCTTTGCGAGGCGGAGACTCGTACGTCCAGGCGTTCCATGAGCATCCGTATTCCGCTCTCAAGATCCCAGCGCTAGCTTCGCCCCCCTGCTTCCAGGAAGGGGCACTCACATGAGACCCAAAGCCCGCGCGGCCAGCGCAATCGCCCTCGCGCCGGCCCTAGCCGGCCCCCTCGCCCCCGGCACCGCGCAGGCGATGACGGCGGCCCACGCACGGACGGCGCACGGCTCCCAGCCCCAGTTCCTCTCCACCCAGCGCCTTCTCACCATCCCCGGCACCGTCAACGCCCGCGACACCGGCGGCTACCGCACCTACGACGGGAAGACCACCCGATGGGGTGTGCTGTACCGGTCCGAGAGTCTGGCCAAGATTCCTCCGGAGGGCGTCACCGCCCTGGCCGACCTGCGGCTCGGCAGCGTCATCGACCTTCGTACCGCCATCGAGGTGCAGGCCGATGGAACCGATCGGCTCCCCGAAGGTGTCGCCTCCGTCCCTCAGCCCGTCGACGACACCAGCCTCTTCGCCTTCATCGGGCAGGTCGTCCGCAGCAAGGACCCGGTGTACCAGCAGGCCATGCTCGGAGGCGGCAAGGCGGAGGACATCCCGGAGGCGATCAGGCGTTCCCGTGCCCGTTCGATCATGATCCGTTCGAGCCGGACTTGGGTGAGCCCGGCGAGGGAGAAGCAACGGCTGAGTACGGGCTGAGCTCCCGTGCGAAGCAACCGACAGCGAAAGTCGCTTCAGGGGATGGGGCATGCTCGGTGAGCGCGGGTGGCATTGCGGAGTCAACAGCGACGTGTTGAGGGCCCGGCGGCCTTCGGCTGCCGGGCCCTGAGGATCTGTGAGTGCGGCTGTCACGCATGCGTTGGAGTGACCGAAGTGCCTGTTGACCTACGCCGCAGCGCGCTGCGCCCGGGCCAGGGAGAGCGCTCCGACTATCTCGTCGACCTTCGTCTTGGCGTCGCCGAAGAGCATCTGGGAGTTGTCCCGGAAGAAGAGCGGGTTCTGCATGCCGGCGTAGCCGGTGGCCATGGAGCGCTTGAAGACTACGACGTCCTTCGCCTCCCAGACCCGGAGCACCGGCATGCCGGCGATCGGGCTGCCGGGGTCTTCGGCCGCGGCCGGGTTGACGGTGTCGTTGGCGCCGATGACCAGGACGACGTCGGTCTCGGCCAGGTCGTCGTTGATCTCGTCCATCTCCAGCACGATGTCGTAGGGCACCTTCGCCTCGGCCAGCAGCACGTTCATGTGCCCGGGGAGCCGCCCGGCGACGGGGTGGATCCCGAAGCGGACGTCGGCACCGCGCTCGCGCAGGAGGCGGGTGAGCTCGGCGACCGGGTACTGCGCCTGGGCGACAGCCATGCCGTAGCCCGGCGTGATGACCACGCTCGACGCAGAGGCCAGCAGCTCGGCGGTCTCCTCGGCCGAGATCTCGCGGTGCTCACCGTGCTCGGTGTTCTCGGCGGCTTTGGCCTCGATGCCGAAGCCGCCGACGATGACCGAGGTGAAGGACCGGTTCATGGCCTTGCACATGATGTAGGACAGGTACGCGCCCGAGGAGCCGACCAGCGCGCCGGTGACGATCAGCAGGTCGTTGTCGAGCAGGAAGCCCGAGGCCGCCGCGGCCCAGCCGGAGTAGCTGTTGAGCATGGAGACCACGACCGGCATGTCACCGCCGCCGATGGAGGCGACCAGGTGCCAGCCCAGCGCCAGGGCGACCAGCGTGATCAGGGCGAGCACAATCGTGGCCGTGCTGTCGGTCCTGTCGTGGGAGACAACGATGTAGAGCACGGTCAGCACGGCGAAGACGACGAGCGCGCCGACGTTGATGAGGTTCTTGCCCGGCAGCATGAGCGGGGCGCTCTTGATCTTCGCCGACAGCTTGAGGTTGGCCACGATCGAGCCGGTGAAGGTGACCGCGCCGATGAAGATGCCGATGGCGATCTCGGCGTTGTGGATGTTCCACAGTGAGATCGGCGACTCGACCGGCTCGCCGGCCAGCACGCCTTCGCGGTGGCCGACCCAGCCGATCAGCACGGCGGCCAGACCGACGAAGGAGTGCAGCAGCGCGATCAGCTCGGGCATGCCGGTCATCTCGACGATCCGGGCACGCCACAGGCCGATCACACCACCGACCACGACGGCGACGAACATCAGGACGATGCCCGGCGTGCTGTTGCTGCCGACCTGGTCGTGGCCGCTCTTGATGACGTAGACGATCGTGGCGACCAGGGCGACGCCCATGCCGGCGACGCCGTAGGTCCAGCCCTGCCTGGCGCTCTCGTGCCTGGACAGTCCGGCGAGGCCGAGGATGAAGAGCAGCGCGGCGATGACGTACGCCGCGGTGGCTATGGCGGAAACGCTCATGACGTCAGTTCTCTCTGCTGAACATGGCGAGCATGCGGCGTGTCACCGCGAAGCCACCGAAGATGTTGATGGAGGCGAGCAGGACGGCGACGGCGCCGAGCGACTGCATGAAGTGGTCGGGGTGCCACACCTTCAGCAGCGCTCCCACGACGACGACGCCGGAAATGGCGTTGGTGACGCTCATCAGCGGGGTGTGCAGCGCGTGGTGCACCTTGCCGATCACGTAGTAGCCGATGACGATCGCGAGCATCAGCACGGTGAAGTGCTGCGGTAGTGGGGCCGGGGCGAAGGCGACGATCAGGCCGAAGGCGAGGATGCCGGCCAGGCTCAGTCCGAGCTTGGTGCCGGCGCTCATGGGCGCCTTCTCCTCCTTGGCGGGTACGTCGGCAGCCGGTCCCGTGTTGACGGCAGCGGGCGCCGCCGAGACCTGCACGGGCGGCGGTGGCCACAGCTTCTCGCCGTCCTTGACCACGGTGATGCCGCGCTGTACGACGTCGTCGAGGTCGAGTACGAACTTCCCGTCCTTGCCCGGGGTGAGCAGCTTCATCAGGTTGACCAGGTTGGTCCCGTAAAGCTGCGAAGCCTGGGTGGGCAGGCGGCCGGGGAGGTCGGTGTAACCGAGGATGATCACGCCGTTGTCGGTGACGACCCGCTGCCCGGGGACACTGCCCTCGACGTTGCCCCCCATACCGGCGGCCATGTCGACGATCACCGAGCCCGGCTTCATGCTCGCCACGTCTGCGGCCGTGATCAGCCTCGGCGCCGGACGCCCCGGGATCAGGGCGGTGGTGATGACGATGTCGACGTCCGCGGCCTGGTCGGAGTAGAGCTTCGCGGCGGCCTCGTTGTAGAGGTCCGAGGTGGCCTTCGCGTAGCCGTCGGACGACTGTTGCGTCTCCTCCTGGACCCCTACCGGGAGGTACTCGCCGCCCAGCGACCTCACCTGATCGGACACCTCCGGGCGCGGGTCGGTGGCGCGCACGATCGCACCCAGCGACGAGGCCGCACCGATGGCGGCCAGGCCGGCCACACCCGCGCCCGCGACGAGCACCTTCGCCGGCGGTACCTTGCCTGCGGCGGTCACCTGGCCGGTGAAGAAGCGGCCGAACTCGTGGGCCGCCTCGACCACCGCGCGGTAGCCGGCGATGTTGGCCATGGAGGAGAGCACGTCGAGCGACTGGGCGCGGCTGATGCGCGGCACCGCGTCCATCGCCAGCACCGTGATCGGCCGCGCCGCGAGTGCGACGACCAGCTCGGGGTTGAGGGCCGGCGCGAGTGTGGAGACCAGCGCGGCGCCGTCCTTCGGCTTGCCCACCTCGTCCATCGACGGGCCGTTGACCCGGAAGACGATGTCGGCGCCCCACGCCTCCTCGCCCGTGCCGATCCGCGCCCCGGCCGCCACGTACGACTCGTCGGCGAAGGCGGAGAGTGTCCCGGCGCCCGACTCGATCACTACGTCGTACCCGAGTCCTGTCAGCTGCTTGACGGTCGCCGGTGTCGCGGCGACGCGCGTCTCCCCTGCGGGCTCGCAAGGGACTCCAATGCGCATGGGAGTACTCCAATTTCGTTTCGGATGGGCCTCCGAACCGAGCGGTGTGGCAATCGGCTCGGAGGCGCTGTCGGGATTCCGCACAGGATGCAGGCCGTCAGACCTGCGTGTTACTGAGCAGTCGGCGTTGTCGGGGTCTTCGTGAAGTGCCGGACGAGGTAGTCGTTCAGTGTGTGGTGGAAGCTCGCCGCGAGGTGGGACTGCGGGGCGAACATGTCGAAGGCGTGGTAGGCGCCGGGGTAGAGGTGCAGCTCGACGGGGACGCCGTGGGCGCGCAGGCGCGCGGCGTAGTCGAGGTTCTCGTCGCGGAAGAGGTCGAGTTCACCGACGCCGATGAAGGTCGGGGGCAGACCGGCGAGGTCGGTCGCCCGGGAGGCGGCGGAGTAGGACGTGACGTCCTCGGTGCCGACGCGGTCCCCGAGGATCGCCTGCCAGGCCAGGATGTTGGTCGAGCGGTCCCAGATGCCGATGTCGGTGATCCCGTGGCTGGAGTCGGTGGTGTTGCGGTCGTCGATCATCGGGTACATCAGCAGCTGGAAAAGGGGGGTCGCCGCGCCGCGGTCACGGATCAGAAGGGCGGTGGCGGCGGCGATGCCTCCGCCTCCGCTCTGGCCGGCCAGGCCGATCCGGGTGGGGTCGAGGCCGAGATCGGTGGCGTTGTCGCTGATCCACCGGTAGGCCGTGTATCCGTCCTCGGCGGCGCCGGGCGCGGGGGTTTCCGGGGCCAGCCGGTAGTCGACGCTGACAATGGCGCAGCCGAGTGCCGCGGACAGCGGCTTGAGCCAGGGTGTGTCCTGCGCGGCGAAGCCGAGCACCTGCCCACCGCCGTGGAACCACACGAGGACCGGCAGCGGTCCGGGCGCGTTCTGCGGACGCAGCAGGACGATGGGGACGTCGGTGCCTTCGGCGCGCGGCACCTGGATCTCGTGGGCGGTGACGGTGGGCTCGTCGGGGATGGTGGCGGCGATGGATTCGGCGAGCGCGCGGACGGCCTGGCGGGTGCCGGGGATGTCGGTGAGGTCGAAGACGCCGTTCGGGCCGATCGGCATGGCCTGGAGTGCTGCGGCCAGTTCGCTGTCGATCGCGAAACGGGAGCGGGGCATGGTTCTTCCTTCCTGGGTGGGGTCTGCGGCAGGGGCACGGGAGGGTGGTCAGGCCGTCGGTGCGGCGAGGTGGTCGCCGCTCTCCAGGTCTTCGAGCAGGCCGGGGTGGCTGGGGACCAGCCACCCCGGGCCTGGATGGGGCGGGATGGAGATGGGGCGGGCTCAGGGTGTGGTGGTGGCCGGGGCGTCGAAGTAGTGGCCCTGGCCGAGGTCGTCGATGAGGCCGGGCTGAACGGGCTTCCAGCCGAGGAGGTCCTGGGTCAGCGTGCTCGAGGACGGGTTGTCGGCCTGGGCGTGGGCGCTCAGGAAACCGAAGTGGGCCTCGGCCTCGGTCGGCGGGATGCTGACCACGGGCAGGTTCAGCCCGCGACCGATGCCCTCGGCGATCTCGCGGAAGGTGATCCCCTCGTCGTCGACGGCGTGCAGCCGTGACCCCGCCGGCGCGGATTCCAGCGCCAGCCGGTACAGGCGTGCCGCATCCAGCGTGTGCACGGCGGGCCAGCGGTTGGCCCCGTCGCCGACGTAGGCGGCGACGCCCTTCGACCGGGCGATGGAGATGAAGGTCGGGATGAAGCCGTTGTGGTCGAGCGTGCTGTGCACTGTAGGAGTGAGCCGGACGACGGACGAGCGGACGCCGCGTTCGGCGAGTGCGACCACCGCGTTCTCGGCGTCGATCCGCGGCCCCGCGTCGAGCGCGTCGGCCTCGGTGAGGGCGTCCTTCAGTCCCGCGAAGGCGAACAGCACGGTTCCCGACGTGGTCACCAGAGGCTTGCCAGTGCCGGCGAGCGCGTCCCCGAGCGCCTCGATGGCGCGCAGATCCGCTGCGACCGCGCCGTCGAAGTCGCCGGCGAACATGGCGTCGTGCTTGAAGGCCAGGTGGACGACGCCGTCGGCCGCGGCGGCGGCCGCGGCGAGGCCGTCGAGGTCGTCGAGGTCGCCTCGGTGCACCTCGGCACCGGCAGCCGTCAACGCGGCGGCGGACTTGTCCGAACGGGCCAGGCCGACGACCTGGTGCCCGGCTTCGAGGAGTTCGGGGACGACGGCGGAGCCGATGTGTCCGGAGGCTCCGGTGACGAATACGCGCATGGTGTGCGCCTTCCTGCTGCGGGTTCCCCACCGGGGGCAGAGAGCCCTGATGTCAGTTCGTGACATCACCGTAGCACCGATGTCAGGCCCTGTCATCACTCTGATGTCAGCTTCTGTCATCGCGGTGTAGGATCGGAGCATGAGCCGATGGAAACCCGACGCACGAGGCCGCCTGGAGAAGGCGGCGCTGGAGCTCTACAACCACAAGGGCTTCGACGCCACCACCGTCGCGGAGATCGCCGCCCGCGCCGGGCTCACCGAACGGACCTTCTACCGGCACTTCGCCGACAAACGGGAAGTCCTCTTCCCCAGCGCCAACCCCCTCCCCGACGTCCTCGCGGACGCCACCGCCACCGCCCCCGCCACGCTCCCGCCACTGGGGGTGGTCACCCACGCCCTGATCGAAGCCGCTCCCGTCTACGAAGAGCGCGAGGACCTGGTACGGCAGCGCCAGGCCGTCATCGCCGCCAATCCCGAACTCCAGGAACGCGAACTGGCCAAACTCGCCGCACTCGCCGCCACGCTCACCCAGGCGCTGCGCGAACGCGGTCTGGAGACCACCACTGCAGCACTCGCCGCGGAAATCGGGATCGCCGCGCTCAAGGTCGCCTATGAACGGTGGGTCAACGACCCCGACCAGCACACCCTCGCCCAGCGCATTCGGGAAACCCTGGATGCCGCCAGGCACCTCACCGCGCCCCCCGAGCATGTCGCCTCGACCGACGACTTGAGCTTCACAGGCCAGGAGGGAGTGGCATGAATGCGGTGGGCACCCTGAGCAAGGGGCCTGCGGTGGCTTTGTTCACCGCTTGCGCCAGCAGTTGGCCATGGCTTCGGGAGGCACTGCCAGCCGCGCCGTGTTCGTGCCTCTGACCAGGCCTTGCGGGACCAGCTCAAGGCGGCCGGATACATGCAGAATCCCGACCTGCTCATCCCTCTCCAGGAGGTGCGCAGCGACTACCTCGCCGCCTTCCGGGACCAGGCCGTGCACGACTACGGCAGCTTCGGGGCCTTCCTGACCAATGGTCTCGGTCTCGATGTGTCCACCCTGACTCGCCTGCGGAGCCGCCTCGTTGGCTGAGTTCGAGCATCAGCGGTCATGCAGGAGGAGTCAGCGGGCGTTCCCGTACACCCTTCAGGTGCGCTTCGAAGACCTCCTGCGCCTCCGGCGTCAACGTCCGCAGCGCCACCAGCGCCGTGATCGCCACATCGCACAGCTCGCCCTGGACGTCCTCCCACGTGTGGGTGACCCCCTTGCGTGGGTTCTGGCCGGTCGCGCCGATCACCGCCTCGGCCACCTCGCCCACCTCCTCCGACAGCTTGAGGATGCGGAGCAGTACGCCCTCCGGGCCGGCGTGCCTGCGAGTCGCCTCCAGACGGTCCCAGAGTTCGTGGATCGTCGGCCAGAGATCGGTGGGGATGTCCTGGTCATTCATACCCCGAAGCCTGGCATGCTCCGGATGGGCTAGTCCTCGAACAGGACCTCCTGCTCGCCTTCCGTCTTCTGTCGCACCCGCCGGTTCCGTGCTCCTACCACCACCGCCGTAGCCGCCGCCGTCACTCCCAGTGCCAGCGGCACCATCCACCCCCGGTCGAAAACATGCCCGGACGCGTGGTCGAGGGAGAGGCGGCCGGGGCCGGCGATCGCCAGGCCTGCTGCCGCCAGGCCCAGGCTGGCCGCGTACTCGTAGCCACCCTCCTGGGCGAAGAAGCCGTTGGGCTGGTGGACCGCCGCCGCTCCGGCCATCGCGCCGGCCGCCGCCGCGCCCGCCGCCGGGGTTGCCAGACCCAGCGCCAGCAGGGTGCCGCCGCCCGCCTCGGCCAGGCCCGCCGCCGTCGCGCTCGCCTTCCCGGGCGCGTAGCCGACGGACTCCATGAACTGGCCCGTGCCCTCCAGGCCGTGGCCGCCGAACCAGCCGAACAGCTTCTGCGTGCCATGTGCGACGAGCACCCCGCCCGTCCCCAGCCGGAGCAGCAGCAGGCCCAGATCACGTCGGTCGTAACAGGTCACGGTCGTCACTCCTGTCAGCGCCTATGAAGTCCCTTGTCACCGTCGCACCCCGTGCTCCTGCGGGCCCGTCGTGGATGGCGTTCGGGTGGCGGGTGCGGGGGAGCGGTGTGAGTCTGGCGCCATGACGATTCAGCCAGCCAAGCTCAGCGATCCGTCCGTCCGGGCCTTCGTCAACGCCGTGAACTCGCACGACCGCGAGGGCTTCATGTCCCTCCTCTCGCCGGGCGCGACGATGGCCGACGACGGCTCCGACCGCGACCTCGCCGAGTGGATCGACCGGGAGATCTTCACCTCCCACGGCCACATGGAGGTCGACAACGAGTCCCGGGGCGGCCGCGACCTCATCGCCCGCTACCGCAACGACGCCTGGGGCGAGATGCGCACCAAGTGGCACTTCGAGATCGAGGACGACGGCAGGATCTCCCGGTTCGAGACCGGGCAGGCGTAATCCCCCCTGTGCAACCGCTTGCCATCGTGTGCGCTTCAACTCCTAGCGTTCTGCGGCATGGAGACCACCAGCAGGACACTGGGACGTAGCGGGATCGAAGTGAGTGCGCTCGGGTTTGGGTGCTGGGCCATCGGTGGTGAGTGGCAGGCCGCCGATGGGCAGCCCCTCGGGTGGGGGAAGGTGGATGACGAGGAGTCCGTGCGGGCCGTTCGCCGTGCCCTCGACCTCGGCGTCACCTTCTTCGACACCGCCGACGTCTACGGCACCGGGCACAGTGAGGAGGTCCTGGGCCGGGCGCTCGGCAAGCGCAGGGATGAAGTCGTCCTTGCCACTAAGTGGGGCAACGTCTTCGACCCGGACACCCGCACCCTCACCGGCGCCGACGACACCCCGGAGTACGCCCGCCGGGCCCTGATCGCGTCCCTGCGTCGCCTCGGCACCGATCACATCGATCTGTATCAGCTTCATCTGTCCGACGCCGATCCGGTGCGTGCTGCCGAACTGCGGGATCTGTGTGAGGAGTTGGTCGGGGAAGGGCTCATCCACGCCTATGGCTGGAGCACCGACGATCCCGAGCGCGCCGCCGTCTTCGCCGAAGGGCCGCACTGTACGGCTGTACAGCACGCGCTCAATGTTCTTCAGGACGCGCCTCGGCTCATCGAGCTGTGCGAGCGGCTGGACCTCGCCAGCATCAACCGCAGCCCGCTCGCGATGGGGCTGCTGACGGGTAAGCGGCACACCTCCCTGGAAGCCGGGGACATTCGGAGCAAGCCGCCGGCTTGGCTCCAGGGATTCGGGGGCGACGGGTCCGGCTCCGATCCCGAGTGGGTGAGCCGGGTCGAAGCCCTGCGGGACATCCTCACCAGTGACGGCCGTACCCCCGCCCAGGGCGCCCTGGCCTGGCTGTGGGCGCGCAGCCCGCGCACCGTGCCGATCCCGGGCTTCCGGACCGTCGCCCAGGCCGAGCAGAACGCCGGCGCGATCGCGAAAGGGCCGTTCACCGCAGAGCAGTTGACCGAGATCGATCGCCTGCTCGGGCGTTGAGCGGCCCCAGCGAGCCGTAGATGCGGCCCCAACAGGGCTTACTGCGACGTCAGTTGCCGTAACCGCCGCCGTACTGCTGCTGCGCGTACTGCTCCTGCGGATACCGCCCGTTCGCCTGCTGCCCGTACGACGGCTGCCCGTACGCCTGCTGTCGTCCCGCACCCCCGCCCCGCTCGGTGAGCGTGATCTGGCCCGCCCTGATGGTGGCCAGGCGCGGGGCCCGGCGGGCGATGGAGGAGTCGTGGGTGACCATGATGAAGGTCAGCCCGTGCTCCCGCCACAGGCCCTCCAGCAGGGCCATGATGTCGTCGCGGGTGCCCTCGTCGAGGTTGCCGGTGGGCTCGTCGGCCAGCAGCACCTTCGGGTTCTTCACCAGTGCGCGGGCGATGGCGACGCGCTGCTGCTGGCCGCCGGACATCTCGGACGGGACGTGGGTCAGGCGTTCGCCCAGGCCGACCGAGCGCAGGGCCTCGGCCGCCCGTTCGCGGCGTTCGGCCGGCTTGACGCCGAGCGGGACCAGCGCCGTCTCCACGTTCTCCTGCGCGGTCAGCGTCGGGATGAGGTTGAACGCCTGGAAGATGATGCCGATCTTCTCGGCGCGCAGCCGGGTCAGCTTGGCCTCGCTGATCGTGGCGAGGTCGACGCCGTCCAGTTCGACGCTGCCGGACGAGGGGCGGTCGAGGCCGCCGATCATCTGCAGAAGGGTGGACTTGCCGCCGCCCGTCGGGCCCTGGATGACCAGCTGGTCGCCGTCGGCGATGGTGAGGTCGACGCCGCGCAGCGCCTCCACCGTCTCCTTGCCCCGCGTGTACCGCTTGGTGACGCCGGTGAGTCTGTACATGGGTGCTCCGTGAGTGAACAGAAGGGTGAGTCAGGAGACGCTGCGCAGGGCGTCGGCCGGGCGCATCCGGGAGGCGCGCCAGCCGCCCATGGCGCCGGCGATCAGACCGCCGGCGACCGCGAGGCCGACGGCCAGGGCGATGGTGGTCAGGGAGACGGGCGCGGTCAGCGCGATCTCCAGGGTGTTCTTGGTGGCCTGCTGGCCGGGGCCGCCGCCACCGGGACCGCCGCCCATGCCACCGCCCATGCCGCCACCGCCGCCGCTGCCCAGCTCCGCCTGCAGCTTCGGGCTGATCGCGGTGACCGTGTAGGCGGCCGCGAGGCCCAGGGCGATGCCGAGGCCGCCGCCGATCAGGCCGTTGACCATGGACTCGCCGACCACCTGCCGGGTCACCTTGCGGCTCGGCCAGCCGAGCGCCTTCAGGGTGCCGAACTCGCGCACCCGCCGGGACACGGCCGACGAAGTGAGCAGCGCGGCCACCAGGAAGGCGGCGACCAGGACGATGATCGAGAGCCACTTGCCGACGCTGCCGGCCAGGTTCGAGGCCGTGGACAGCGAGCCGGAGACGGTGGAGGCCAGGTCGGAGGAGGTGGTGACCGTCGTACCGGTGATGTTGCTCTGGATCGTCTTCTTGACGGTGGAGATCTGCTGGGAGTCGGTCGCCTTGACGTAGATCGTGGTGACCTTGTTCTTGGCGTCACCGAGCGACTGGGCCTGCTTCAGCGGCAGGTAGACGTCGGTGGTGGACTTGCTGCTGTCCGGAGTGGCGATGCCGATGACCGTGTACTTGGTGCCGGAGATCTTGAAGTCCGAGCCGACCTTGTACTTCTTCTCCTTGGCGTACGACTTGCTGACGACCGCCACCTTCGCGTCGGTCTGCGCCGAGGTGAAGGTCTTCCCGGAGGTGATCTTCATCGTGGCCAGCGGGCCGAGGGCCTGGTCGGTGACGTCGACGCCGGCCACCGAGTAGCTGTTGACGTTGAAGTTGGCGCCGCCGCCCTGCACCTGCCCGTTGCCGCCGCCGGTGCCGCCGCCCGGGCCGCCCTGCTGCTGGGAGCCGGACGACGACGTGGACGACTTCGCCTTGCCCTGGGTGAAGGAGCCGTCGACCTTGGTGACGTTCAGGGAGAGGGCGCCCACCGCGCTCGCCACGCCCTTCTGCGCGGCGACCTTCTCGACCAGCGAGGACTTCAAAGCTTGACCGCCCTGTGTCATCACCCGGTCCGAGCTCTGCGCGGTCTTGCTGCTGGACTTGGCGTCGAACTTGAAGTTCGGGCCCTGCGAGCTGCCGGCCTTGGGTGCCGACTGCGCCTTCGTGACCGTCATGTCGGTGCCGAGGCCGTAGAGCGACTTCAGGACCTTGTCCTGCGCCTGCGTCATACCGGCCGACACCGAGCTGACGGTGATGACCAGCGCGATACCGAGCGCCAGACCCATCGCGATGACCAGAGCGGCCTTCTTGCGGCGGCTCAGCTCACGCTTGAGATAGATGCCAAACATCCCGTTCCTCGAAGGTTCTTGACGCCCGCTGTGGGCGCGGCCACAAGCTAGGGAGGAACCTTTGAGGCGCGCTGAGTAAAAGGTGTGTCAGAGCTGAGAAAGCAGGATGGGGGGTCAAATTTTCATAAGACAGCAAATTCCTGTGCCATGGAGGGCCTCCTGCCAGGAAAAGCCTGTTGGGTGCGGTGTACGGTCCCCGGGTGCGTGAATGTTCCCGGCTCAGCCGGCGTGCCGCCCTCGGGCTGACGGCCGCCGCCCTCCCCCTGTCCGTGGCCGCCCCCGCCTCCGCCGCGACCGTGATCGGCGGTGAGCGGCTGGCCCGTACCGGAGTCCAGGTGCGCGGCGCCGGCGGCCTGCCCCAGAAGCTCAGCGCCCGCTCGTGGCTGGTCGCCGACGGCGGGACCGGCGAGGTGCTCGCCTCCTTCGACGCGCACCGGCGCCTGGCGCCCGCGTCCACGCTGAAGATGCTGTTCGCGGACACCGTGCTGAAGAAGTTCGAGCGGACCGAGCGCTACAAGGTCACCGACGCCGACCTCGCCGACATCCCGGCCGGCTCCAGCCTCGTCGGCATCAAGCCCGGCATCACCTACACCGTCGAGCAGCTGTGGCAGGGCGTGTTCCTGCGCTCCGGCAACGACGCGGTGCACGTGCTCGCGCACATGAACGGCGGTGTGGCCAAGACGGTCGCCGAGATGCAGGCCATGGCCGAGGACCTGCAGGCCCTGGACACCCATGTGATCAGCCCCGACGGCTTCGACCACAAGGGCCAGCTCTCCTCGGCGTACGACCTCACGCTCTTCGCCCGGCACGGCCTCAAGAACGGCGACTTCCGCGGCTACTGCGGCACCAGGACCGCCGACTTCCCGGCCGGCGGCAAGAAGACCTTCCAGATCCAGAACACCGACCGCCTGCTCACGGGGGCCTGGGGGCTGCACACGTACGACGGTCTGATCGGCGTGAAGAACGGCTACACCAGCCACGCCGGCAACACCTTCACCGGCGCGGCCACCCGGGGCGGCCGCACCCTGCTGGTCACCGTGATGCATCCGGCGGAGGGCAGCAACGCCGTCTACGAGCAGACCGCCGCGCTGCTCGACTGGGGCTTCGGGGCCGGGCGTTCGGCGCAGGCGGTGGGCATGCTCGTCGAGCCGATCAGCGAGGGCGGGGCGAGCGCGAGCCCGGCGCCCGAGGGGAAGGCGGCCCACGCCGCGGCCGGTGCTCCCGGCTCGGCGTCCTCCGGGCACCCCTCGTCGTGGCGGCTGCTGGAGGGCGCGGCCGGTACGGCGGCACTGCTGGGAGCGGGTGCGTGGGCGCTGCGGCGGCGCGCGGTGCGGGCCAAGGCTGCTCGGCCCGAGGCTGCTCGGGTCGAGACGGCTCGGGCCGAAGAGGGTCGGGCCGAAGAGGGTCGGGCCGAGGTGGAGCCGGAGTCCGGGGCGGGGCCGCGGCACCGGCGCTGAGGTACCGGATTGAGTACAGCGGCAGCCGTTCCACCGACCGGTGCGTACCCCGCGGTCCCACGCGAGGTCCACCCCCAACTCCGGTCCGGTGGAACGGCTGCCGACTCCCCCCTGGATATGGCTGCGGAACTCCAGTACTCCAAGTGTGAAGCTCTTGTGGAGGAAAGTTGAGCATAAGCGGCCGACGGGCCGCAATAGTGCGGACGTTGAAATTCCGCTTGTGTAACTTGAGCGGTTGGGTTCCGCCCCGGCCTCAGCCTCGCCCGATGTACGGCATCGCCGTCGCCAACACCGTCGCGAACTGCACGTTCGCCTCCAGCGGCAGCTCGGCCATGTGCCGCACGGTGCGCGCCACGTCGGCCACGTCCATCACCGGTTCCGGGGCCACCTCGCCGTTCGCCTGCAGTGCCCCGGTCTGCATCCGGGCCGTCATGTCGGTGGCCGCGTTCCCGATGTCGATCTGCCCGACCGCGATGCGGTGCGGTCGCCCATCGAGCGACAGCGACTTGGTCAGTCCGGTCAGCGCGTGCTTGGTAGCGGTGTAGGCGACCGAGTGCGGGCGGGGCGTGTGGGCGGAGATGGAGCCGTTGTTGATGATCCGGCCGCCCTGCGGGTCCTGCTCCTTCATCCGCCGGTACGCCGCCTGCGCGCACAGGAACGCCCCGTTGAGGTTGGTGTCCACCACGTGCCGCCAGGCGTCGTAGGGCAGGTCCTCGACGGGTACCCCGCCCGGGCCGAACGTACCGGCGTTGTTGAACAGCAGGTCGATGCGCCCGAACCGGTCCACGGTCGCCGCGAACAGCGCGTCCACGTCCTCGGGCCGGGACACGTCGGTGCGCACGGCGAGCGAGGGCGCCCCGGGCGCCAGTGCTGCCGTCTCCTCCAGCGTCTCGACGCGCCGGCCGGCCAGCGCCACCGACCAGCCGGCGCGCAGCAGCTCGACGGCGACGGCCCGCCCGATACCGGAGCCGGCGCCGGTCACCACCGCGATCTTCGATTGCCTGTCAGTCATGGTTCCGCAGCGTAGGCGGGAAGTCCGCGATGCGGAATCAGGTGTCCGCCATACGGCTAGCCGGTGACGGTGGCCACGGCCTCCCCGCGAGCCTCCCCGGGATACCGCACCCCGACCCGCTCCCGTATCGCGTCCAGCGTCCGCATCACCGCGAGACTGCCCGCCAGCGGCACCAGCGGCGACTCCTTCTCGCCCGCCCGCAGCGCCCGCATGACCTCCTCGGCCTCGTGCCGCAGGCTGGTGCGCGGGCCGTCGGCGGGGTCGGCGGTGAACTCCTCGGGGTCACGGCCGTCGCGGTGCAGCACGAAGCGGTCCGGGTGGAAGAAGCCGGACGGGATGTCGATGCGGCCGCGCGAACCGGTCACCGAGGCGGTGACCCCCGTACCGCCGACGATCGAGCAGTGCACCGAGGCCAGCGCCCCGCTCTCCCAGGACAGCAGCGCGCCCGTCTGAAGGTCGACGCCCTCCTCCGAGAGCACCGCCCGCGCGGCGATGTCGTCCGGCTCACCCAGCAGCAGCTGCGCGAACGACACCGGATACACGCCGAGGTCCAGCAGCGCCCCGCCGCCCAGTGCCGGATTCCGCAGCCGGTGCGTGCTCGGGAAGGGGCCCGCGAGACCGAAGTCGGCCTGCACCGTACGCACCTCGCCGATCGCCCCGTCCGCCACCAGCGCCTTCAATCGCCGGACCAGCGGATTGCAGTACATCCACATAGCCTCCATCAGGAAGCGGTCGTGCTCCTTCGCCAGCGCCACCAGTTCCTCGGCCTCGCGGAGGTTGAGCGTGAACGCCTTCTCGCACAGCACGTTCCGCCCGGCCGCCAGGCACAACCCGGCCGCCGCCCGGTGCGCCGAGTGCGGGGTGGCGACGTACACGACATCGATGTCCGGGTCCGCGGCCAGGGACTCCCAGTCGCCGTACGCCCGCGTGATCCCGAACCGGTCGGCGAACGCCTGCGCCGACTCCTGGCTGCGCGAGGCCACGGCCACGATCTCCGCATCCGGCCCCGCGGCGGAGCCGCTGTTGGACGCAGTGACCAAGTCCGCCGCGAACGCGGCCGCGATCCCGCCGGTCGCCAGGATCCCCCACCGCACGGTCTGCTCCGCCATCCCGCCCCGTCCTCGTTCATGTGTGCCCCGGCAGTGTGTACGAGCTGCGAGCATAGAGGCCGATCCAGCAGGAGAGGGAGGGACACATGCCCGAGCACGCGGCGGCACCGACACCGGAGACGGAGTGCCAGTCCACCACCGCACCCGTCTCGGCCGCCGCCATCCGCCGCACCGGTCTGCTCGTCACCTTCGTCCTCGGCGGCCTCACCGCCACACCCCCGCTGGCGATGGACATGTACCTCCCGTCCCTGCCGGAGGTCACCCGCTCCCTGCACGCCCCCGCCGCCACCGTCCAGCTCACCCTCACCGCGTGCCTGGCCGGCATGGCGCTCGGGCAGCTGGTCGTGGGCCCGATGAGCGACCGCTGGGGCCGCCGCCGTCCGCTGCTGACCGGCCTCGCCGTCTACCTCGTCGCCACCGCCCTGTGCGCCTTCGCGCCCACCGTCGAGGCGCTGGTCGCCTTCCGCCTCGCCCAGGGTCTCGCGGGCGCGGCCGGCATCGTCATCGCGCGGGCCGTCGTACGCGACCTCTACGACGGTGTCGCCATGGCCCGCTTCTTCTCCACCCTGATGCTGATCTCCGGGGCCGCGCCGATCGTGGCGCCCCTGATCGGCGGGCAGATCCTCCGGGTGACGGACTGGCGGGGCGTGTTCGTCGTCCTCACCGTGGTCGGGGCCGCGCTCGCCGCGCTCGTCTGGCTGCGGCTGCCCGAGACACTGCCTCCCGCCGAACGGCACGGCGGAGGAGTGGGGCAGGCGCTGCGCTCGATGCGCGGCCTGCTCGCCGACCTGCCCTTCACCGGCTACATGCTGGCCGGCGGCTTCGCCTTCGCCGCGCTGTTCGCCTACATATCCGCCTCCCCCTTCGTCGTCCAGGAGATCTACGGCGCCTCCCCGCAGACCTTCAGCCTGCTCTTCGGCGTCAACTCGGTCGGGCTGATGATCGCCGGGCAGGTCAACGGCCGGATCCTGGTGGGCCGGGTCAGCCTGGACAAGGTGCTCGGCACCGGCCTCGCGATCATCGTGCTCGCCGCGACCGCCCTGCTGCTGATGACCGCGGGCACCTTCGGCGAGGTCGGCCTGGCGCCGATCGCCGCCGCCCTGTTCGTCCTCATGTCCGCGATGGGCATCACCCTGCCCAACGCCCAGTCCCTCGCCCTGCTGCGCACCCGGCACGCCGCGGGCTCCGCCTCCGCCCTGCTCGGCACCACCTCCTTCCTCGTCGGAGCGGTCGCCTCCCCGCTCGTCGGCGTCGCCGGGGAGCACACCGCCGTGCCCATGGCGGTCGTCCAACTGGCGGGAGCACTGGTAGCGGCGGCCTGCTTCATGGGAATGTGCCGTCCCTGGAACACCCGTGCGGGGTCGGAGGGAGAGGACAACTGAGCGCACCCAGACTGCGCGCCGGCACACCCGAACGCGCCGGGCTCGACGCCAAGGAACTCGAGCACCTGGCCGGCGAGGTGCACGCCCTCACCACCGGAGCCCGCCCGTGGGCCGCCGGTGCCGTCGTCATGGCCGGACGCGGGCCCGTGATCGCCGTCGCCGAGGCAGCGGGCTGTGCGGTCCGCTACGCCTCCTACGACCCCGAGACCGACACCGGCGTCGAACTGCCGCCCGCCGACCGGATCCCGATGACCGTCGACACCCCGTTCGACCTGGCCTCCCTCACCAAGCTGTGCACGTCCGTCGCCGCCGTGCAGCAGATCGAGCGCGGCACCCTCGGCATGGACGCCCGGATCGGCGCCTACCTGCCCGAGTTCACCGCGGCCGCCGAACACGGCGTCACCGTACGGCAGCTGCTCACCCACACCTCCGGGCTGCGCCCCGAACTCCCGCTGTACGACTGCCCGGACGCCACCGCCCGCCTCGCGATGCTCCGCGCTCAGGCCCCCACGTCCGAGCCCGGCCGCTACCTCTACTCGGACCTGAACATGATCCTGCTCCAGTTCGTCCTGGAGCGGATCACCGGCCGCCCCCTGAACGTCCTGATCGAGGACGGCATCACCCGCCCGCTCGGGATGATGGCGACCGCCTTCGGCCCCTGCCCCGGCGCGGCGGCCACCGAGGACCAGCGGCGGCCCTGGGCCAAGGCCGACCGCGGAATGCTGCGCGGCGAGGTCCACGACGAGAACGCCTGGGCGCTCGGCGGGGTGGCGGGCCACGCCGGCCTCTTCTCCACCGCGCACGACCTGGCGGTCTTCTGCCGCGCCCTGCTCGCGGGCGGCTCGTACGGCCCCGCGCGCATCCTCGGCCCCGACTTCGTGGAACTCCTGTTCACCCCGCCGGGCCTTGGCTTCGCCCTGGACCAGCCGTGGTTCATGGGCGAGCTGGCGGGCAGGGGAGCGGCGGGGCACACGGGGTTCACGGGGACCTCGCTGGTCGTGGATCCGGCGACGGACACGTTTCTGGTGCTGCTGGCGAACACGGTGCATCCCGTACGCAGGCCGCCCGACAGCCGGCCGAGGGCGGCTGCGGCCACGCGTCTGGCGAGAGCGGTGATCTGAGGCGCACCTCCGGGCCGCCCGAGTCAGACCCCGTGGCGGCGCCTTTCCAACCGACCGAGACGGGTGGTGGGTGGGCATAGGCCCGGGGGTCTGGGGGCGGAGCCCCCAGCAGGCCGGCAGCGGCACCGCCCAGCCATACAATCGGCAGGTGAACGACCCCGCATCCCCGGCCGAAGCCCTCCGCGCCTCCCTGGCCGCGATCCTGGACGGACTTCCGCCCAAGCAAGCCGCCGGCGCCGTGGAAAGGCTGATCGCCAACTACCGCGGGGCCACGCCGACCGACGCCCCGATCCTGCGCGACCGCGCCGACGTCGCCGCGTACGCCGCCTACCGCATGCCGGCCACCTTCGAGGCCGTCCGCTCGGCGCTGAACGCGTTCGCGGACGCCGTGCCCGGCTGGACGCCCGGCAGCCACGTCGACGTCGGCGGTGGCACCGGCGCCGCCACCTGGGCCGTCACCGCAACCTGGCCCGGCGAGCGCAGCGTCACCGTGCTGGACTGGGCCGAGCCCGCACTCGCCCTCGGCCGGGAGATCGCCGAAGCCAACCCCGCGCTGCACGACGCCCGTTGGCAGCGGGCCCGGATCGGCACGGCGCTCACCCTCGACAGCGCCGACCTCGTCACGGTGTCGTACGTCCTCAACGAACTCGCCGAGGCCGACCGCAGCGCCCTCGTCGACGCGGCCGCGGCCGCCGCGCAGTCCGTCGTGATCGTGGAGGCCGGCACCCCCGCCGGCTACGCCCGGGTCATCGAGGCCCGCGACCGCCTCGTCCGCGCCGGGTTCCGCGTCGCCGCGCCCTGCCCGCACAGCGCCGCCTGCCCCATCGTCCCCGGCACGGACTGGTGCCACTTCTCCGCCCGGGTCAGCCGCTCCTCCCTGCACCGCCAGGTCAAGGGCGGCTCCCTGGCGTACGAGGACGAGAAGTTCAGCTACGTCGCCGCCACCCGGCTGCCCGCCGAGCCGGCCCCCGCCCGGGTGGTCCGGCGCCCGCAGATCCGCAAGGGCCAGGTGCTCCTCGATCTGTGCGAGGCCGACGAGCGGCTGCGCCGCACGACGGTCACCAAGCGCCACGGCGACCTGTACAAGGCGGCCCGGGACGCCGACTGGGGCGACGCCTGGCCGCCGGAGGATTCGACCGCTTAGTGGATTCGACCGCTTAGTCAGCGGGGCTTGTTAGTTTCACCCCATGGTCAAGAAGCCCGCCCCCGACGCCACCCGCCGCAGCGAGAAGTCCCGCAGGGCGATCTACGACGCCGCCCTTGCCCTGGTCGTCGAGGTCGGATACCCGAAGACCACGGTCGAGGGGATCGCCGCCCGTGCCGGGGTCGGCAAGCAGACCATCTACCGGTGGTGGGCGTCGAAGGCGGACGTGCTGATGGAGGCCTTCCTGGACCTCGGCGAGCAGGCGGCCAGGGCGGCGGGGCAGGAGCCGTACGCCATCCCGGACACCGGCGATCTCGCCGCCGACCTCAAGGCGGTGCTGCGGGCCACCGTCGACGAGCTGTACGACCCCCGCTTCGAGGCGCCCAGCCGCGCGCTGGCCGCCGAGGGCGTGGTCAACGAGCAGCTCGGCCGCGAGTTCGTCACCAAGCTCCTCGAACCCCAGCTCCAGCTGTACGTCGACCGGCTGCGCTCCGCGCAGGACAGCGGCGCGGTACGCCCCGACGTCGACCCGCGTATCGCCCTGGAGCTGTTCGTCTCACCGCTCGCCCAGCGCTGGCTGCAGCACACCGGGCCGATCTCGTACGCGTACACGGACACCCTGGTCGACTACGCGCTGTACGGCCTCGCCCCCCGCTGAGGTGCTGTGAGGCACGTCTCGTCCGGTTCCTGCGGATCCCCGCTCCGGCCCCCCGAAGCATTGGAAGATGGGACGGTAAGGCATGCTGTCCGCACACACAGCGAGGCGACCACCGGAACAAGGGGTTAGATGAGCGCGACGTTCGGCGGCCGGAGCGGCCGGCAGGGCAAACTCTCCCAGTGGCTGCTCGGACGCCGCCCGAAGGAGACCGCCGCCGACGACGGCGGCCGTGAGGCCCTGCTGCTCGCCGCCGCCACAGCGGGACTGCCCCTGGCACCCGCCGCGCACCCCGCCCCCGGCTACCGCTGTTCCTGCGACCGCGTCGGCTGTCCCACCCCGGCCCGGCACCCGGTGTCGTTCGCCTGGCAGACCCAGTCCACGACGGACCGCGCGCAGATCGAGCGCTGGGCCCGGCACCAGCCGCAGGCCAACTTCATCACCGCCACCGGCATGGTGCACGACGTCCTCGACGTGCCCCTGGAGGCCGGCCGGGAGGCGCTGGACCGGCTCCTCGGCGCCGGTGTGGAGGTCGGTCCGGTCGCCGAGAGCGACGACGGCCGCATGCTGTTCTTCACCCTCACCCGGGGCACCCCCGAGGACGAGGACGAGTGGTGGCCCTGCGAGCTGGACTGCCACCCCGAGACCATGGACGAGCACCCGGGGCTGCGCTGGCACTGCCGCGGCTCCTACGTCCTCGTACCGCCCGCCCGGCTGCCCGGCGACGACCAGCAGGTGCGCTGGGTCCGCGGCCCGGAGCACGCGCTGCCCGACCCGCTGAGCCTGCTGGAGGCCCTCACGGACGCCTGCGCCCGCCACGCCGGCGCCGCGGCCGACCACACGGGCACCGCCTGGCCGTTGCAGCGCTGAGGCACGTCCCCGAGACCCCCTACTCGCCCTGTGCCGCCGTCAGACCCTGCACCCGCCCCAGGATCGACACCGGACCACTGCCCGCCGGGTCGAGGGCGGCCTCGTTGGAGATGATCTCCAGCGTCAGTGACTGCTTGATCTCGCCCTTGGTGAGGGCCTGTACGTCCTTGTTCGGGGTCGGCACGGAGGTGCCCGCGGCGGCGGTCTGCTTCTCGTAGTGGTGCGTGGTGAAGAAGACCAGCGCCCCGCCGTCCGCCGTGCGCAGCGCGAGCGGCGCGTAGTCGCCGTGGGTCAACGGCTCGTCGATGTACTGCCGGACCAGGCCCGGCTTCGACGTCTGCTTCTTGCGGTCCGTGCGCAGGCCGCTGGTGTACCGGCCGTCCGCGAACGTCGTGCCGGCGTTCTTCAGATAGGCCGCGTAGCCCTTGCTCAGGTCGGCGGGCGGCACGGCCAGTTGCGTGGAGTCGGCGGGCACGGCCTCGGCCCAGCCGTCCTCGTCCTTCTTGAACTGCGGTACGTCAGCGGCCGCGACCAGCGTCAGATAGGCCACCTGCCACGGATCGCCGAGGTCGTCGCGGGTGAACACCAGCAGCCATCGGGCGTTGCTGCTGCCCAGGTTGCCCCTGGCGTCCGCGACGAACCAGCGCGGCCAGCCGGCCTTCTTCGGGATCGCGAAATGGGCGTCTGTCAGCGTGAGCTGCACGTGATGCGCGTTGCCCGACGGGCTGTTGGCTTGCCCGGCCTTCAGCCGGGCGCCGTCGATGTCGGCGAGCGCTCCGGTGACATGGTCCTCGTCCAGGGAGCGGTCGTAGGCCTTGTCGGCCTTGTTGTACGCGTCCGTGAACTGGGTGAGCGCCTTGGCGGCCTCGGCGCGGGTGGTGGCGGGAAGCATCTCGCGCTCCCCGTGCACCACCACACATCCGCTCGCCGTCAGTGACATGACGGTCAGTGAGACTGCTATGAGTGCGTTCCGGTCACGCCTGCGGAGCGTTCGACGGCTGCGTTCCCTGGTCATGAGGTGCCTTCACCTTCCCCTTCCCGGAGGCGAACCCTACCGGGGCGAGGAAGACCGCGAGTGTCGGGATCAGGTACAGCAGCCACACCGTGACCTGGACCACGGTCGGGTCGGGCTGGAAGTTGAACACGCCCTTCAGCAGCGTGCCGTACCAGCTGTCCGGCTCGATCGTGTCGCTGATGTCGAAGGCCAGGTCCCGGATGCCCGGGATCCAGTTGGCCTCCTGCAGGTCGTGGAAGCCGTACGCGAGCACGCCCGCCGCGACCACGACCAGCATGCCGCCGGTCCAGGTGAAGAACTTGGCCAGGTTGATCTTCAGCGCCCCCCGGTAGAACAGCCAGCCGAGGACGACCGCCGTGGCGAGGCCGAGGGCCACGCCGATCAGCGGGCGCGGGGTGCCGTCGCTCGCCGCGTGCACCGAGGCCCACACGAACAGGGCGGTCTCCAGGCCCTCCCGGCCGACGGCCAGGAACGCGGTGGCGACCAGCGCGCCCGTGCCCATGGCGAGCGCCGCGTCCAGCTTGCCGTGCAGCTCGGACTTCAGGTGCCGGGCGGTGCGCCGCATCCAGAACACCATCCAGGTCACCAGCACGACGGCGACGACGGACAGCGAGCCGCCCAGCGCCTCCTGCGCCTCGAACGTCAGCTCCTGCGAGCCGAATTCGAGGGCGCAGCCGAAGCCCATCGCGAGGGCGACGGCGACGCCGATGCCCATCCAGATCGGCTTCAGGGCGTCCCTGCGGTCCGTCTTCACCAGGTAGGCGATGAGGATGCAGACGACGAGCGACGCCTCCAGGCCCTCGCGCAGGCCGATCAGGTAGTTGGAGAACACGGGCTACGCCTCCTCGGAGAACAGCGTGCGGCCCCACCAGTCGTCCTTGCCCGTGACACCGGGCGGGACGGCGAAGACGGCCGAACCCACGTGCTGGATGTATTCGTTGAGCGCGTCCTTGGCCGCCAGCTGCCGCTGCAGCGGGATGAACCCCTTGCGCACGTCACGCTGGTAGGCCAGGAAGAACAGGCCCGCCTCCAGGCGGCCCATGCCGTCGGTGCCGTCGGTGAAGGAGTAGCCCCGGCGCAGGATCGTGATGCCGTTGTTGGACTCGGGGTGCGCGAGGCGCACGTGCGCGGTCGGCTTCATCGCCTTCAGGAACGGCTTGTCGTGCTCCTTGGCCTTGCCGACCGGCGCGCCCTCGCCCTTGTCCCGGCCGAAGATGTCCTCCTGCTCCTGCAGCGGGGTCCGGTCCCAGGTCTCGATGTGCATGCGGATGCGCCGGGCGACCAGGTACGACCCGCCGGTCATCCACTTCGTGCCGTCGCCCTCGCCGACCCACACGAACTTCTTCAGCCGGTCCGTCTCGACGCCCGCGATGTTGCGGGTGCCGTCCTTGAAGCCCATGAGGTTGCGCGGGGTCTGGGCGTCCGGAGTCGTCGACGAGGTCTTGCCGAAGCCGAGCTGGGACCAGCGGATGGCGACCTTGCCGAAGCCGATGCGGGCCAGGTTGCGGATGGCGTGCACGGCGATCTGCGGGTCGTCCGCGCAGGCCTGCACGCACAGGTCGCCGTCGGTGCGCGTCCTGTCCAGGTTGTCGCCCGGGAACTGGGGCAGGTCGACCAGCGCCTCGGGTCGCTTGCCGGACAGCCCGAACTTGTCGAAGAACGAGGGCCCGAAGCCGATGGTGAGCGTCAGCCGCGAGGGCTTCAGGCCCAGGGCCTCACCGGTGTCGTCCGGCGGCGCCTCGGCGAGCCCGCCGTACGCGCCCTCACCGACCGCCTTCCCGGCGGTCATCCGGCGCGCGGCCTCGGTCCAGTCCTTCAGCATCTGGACGAACTCGGCGCGGTCCGCGGTCTTCACGTCGAACGCGGCGAAGTGCAGCCGGTCCTGCACCGGCGTGGCGATGCCGGCCTGGTGGGCGCCGTGGAACTCCACGGCGGCGCCCACCTCGGCGGCGGCCGGTTCCACGTCGTTGCCCGCCTTGGCCGCCGCCACGGCACCGCCGGCCGCTGCGGCACCGAGCGCGAGGCCGGCACCACCCCAGCCGATCAGCGCCCGGCGCGAGGGGGAGGAGCTGCCCTGGCTGCCCTGGCTGTCCATGCTTTCCCGGGTCTCGGTCATGACGTGTCTCCCCTTACTTCACAACCGCGGCGGCGAGCTTGGACAGCGGCTCCGCGAGCGCGTTCACCGCGTCCGAGAGCTGCTTGCGGTCGGCCTTGCCGACCGTGTCGTACGAGGTGAAGTCGTACGAGTTCTTGTCCGAGCGGTACTTGTCGAGCAGCGTGTCCAGCGCCGCGAACTGCTTGTCCAGCTCGGTGACCAGCGCGGCGTCGTTCTTCTGCGCGACCGGCTTCAGCAGGTCGTACGACTTCTGCGCGCCCTCGACGTTGGCCTTGAAGTCGACCAGGTCGGTGTGCGAGTAGCGCTCCTCCTCACCGGTGACCTTGCCGGTGGCGACCTCGTCGAGCAGCTCCTTGGCGCCGTTGGCCATGGAGGTCGGGGTGATCTCGGCCTTGCCGACCCGCTCCTGCCAGTCCTTGAGGTCGGTCACCAACTGGTCGGCGAGGGTCTTCTCCTCGGCGCCGATCTTCTTGTCCGCCCAGAGGGCCTTCTCCAGGCGGTGCCAGCCGGTCCACTTCTGGCCGTCCTCCAGGCCGTCCTCGCGGACGTCGACCTTCGGGTCGATGTCACCGAAGGACTCGGCGACCGGCTCGGTGCGCTCCCAGCCGAGGCGGGAGGGGGCGTACGCCTTCTTGGCGGCCTCGACGTCGCCGTCCTTGACCGCCTTCACGAAGGTCTCGACGAGCGGCAGCGTGGCGTCGGCCTGCTCCTGGGCGTAGGCGCGGTAGTCGGCGACCGCCTGGTCCAGCTTCGGGTCCCGCTTGGCGACCTTGCCGGAGCCGGTGACCGTGAGCTTCTGCCGGACGCCCTTGCCCTTCATGCCCGGGACGCAGGCGATCTCGTACGAGCCCGCCTTGACCTCGGCGGTCAGCGTGTACTTGGTGCCCGGGCCGATGTTCTCCTTCTCGGAGACGATCCGGTCGTCCGGGAACAGGATCTCGACCTCGGTGGCCTTCGAGCCCTTGTTCTCGATCTTCAGCGTGACCTGCCCGGCCGGGACCGACTTGGCGGAGGTCTCGCACTTCGAGTCGGCGGCGGTCACCTGTATCGCGTCGCCGTCCTTGGCGTCGCTCTTCGCCGTGCACGCGGAGAGGGCGGTCAGAGCGGCCACGGTGGCGGCGGCGGTGACTGTGAGTCGGACGGCTCGCATGCAGGCTCCAAGCGGGAACGAGTTGGTAAGGCGGCCCTAACTTACATGAGGCTTACCTCACCAATACCCGCCCGGGTCGTGATTCAGCTCTCACGGAAATCTCACAGGCACGGCTTGATCTCGACGGCTCAAAAGAGACCCCAAGGAATGGTAAAGGGAGGGTCAAGGGATGGGAGGATGGGGGGTATGGGGACTGCGCACAGGGAGTTGTTGGGGGCCGGCGGCGTCGTGCTGGACGTGCGGGATCGGCCGGGTCCGCCGCCCTTGCGCTTCGAGTGCGCGCCCGGCGGCCGGCTGCTGCTGCGGCAGGGGGAGCGGCCGGTTCTGCTGGGCCGCGAGGAAGAGGGCGGCTGCTCGCGGGAGGGGCTCTTCGTGCACCGCCTTGCGGGCTACCGCTCACCGCTGCCGCCGCCCCGCTCGGCGCGGCAGCGCCGGCCGGGCAACTGGGTCCACCAGTACGCGCGTTGGCTGGAGGAGGCGCCGCAGGGCGGGCCCCTGCACGAGGGACGGTGGCACCTCGGGGAGCGCCACCGGTTTCCGACGTACGTCTGGTGGGGCGACTTCCTGTGGGGCTGGCCCGGCGGCCACCTGGACTGGTGCCGTGGCGGCTGGGAGGGCGTCGTCCCGCTGCGGCCGCTGTCGCCGGAGGACGACCCGCGGGTGAAGGCGTACCGGAAGCACGCGCGCGAGGGCACGCTCGCGCCGGTTCTCCTGTGGTGGGTCACACTCCTCGACGGCTGGGTGATCCTGGACGGCCACGACCGTGCCGTCGCATCCCTCGCGGAAGGCCGGACCCCGCCCTGCGTCGTCCTGACCCGGCTGCCGGACGAGGAGGACTGGCGCCGGACCGCCGACGAGGTGACCCAGGGACACGAGCGGAGCATGGAGCAGCTGGCGGCCCGTCCCGCCGACGCCGACGCCGAGCGGGAGCGGGACACGCTGGTACGGGCGTACGGCGACGTCATGTCCTCGCTGCCGTACGAGGAGGCTCCCACCCCCTCCTGGCCCCTCCCGGGCGGCGCCCCCGCCTGGGACGCGCTCGCTCGCGCCGCGATGTTTCAATTCCGGAGTGACTGACTACGACGTGCTCCGCGTGTTCTGTGCGCCGAACGGCGGCTACGGCAACGAACTCGGTGTCGTCCGGGACGGATCGGTGCTGCCCGAGCGGAGTGAGCGGCAGGAGTTCGCCGCGAAGCTCGGCTTCAGTGAGACCGTGTTCGTGGACGACCCCGAGCGCGGGGTGATCGACATCTATACGCCCACTCTGCGTCTGCCCTTCGCCGGTTACCCGTGCGTCGGCACGGCCTGGCTGCTGGACGTGCCCGAACTGGTCACGCCCGCAGGGGTGGTGGGTGCCCGGCTGGACGGCGAGTTCAGCTGGATCGAGGCCCGCGCGGAGTGGGCCCCGCCGCGCACCCTGCGCCAGTACCCCACCGCCGCCGAGGTCGACGCCCTCGACGTGCCGCCGCCCGGCGAGTGGATCTACGCCTGGGCGTGGGAGGACGAGGCGGCCGGCCGGATCCGAGCCCGCGGCTTCCCCGGCCGTGACGACGGGATCGAGGAGGACGAGGCGACCGGTGCGGCGGCGCTGCTCCTCACCGACCGGCTGGGGCGGGCGCTGAACATCACGCAGGGCAGGGGTTCCCAGATCCTCACGGCGCCTCAGCCGCACGGGTGGGTGGAGATCGGGGGGCGGGTCTTCCTGGAGCGTTAGGCGCTCAGCGGGAACTCCTCGCCCAGGGCCCGGAAGACGGCGGTGTTCAGCGCGAACGCCTTCTTGCACTCCGCCACGATGCGCTGCTTCTCCAGGTCGTCCGCGGTGACGCCGTCCAGCAGGTCCCGGTAGTCACGCTTGAAGGCCGCCGGGTTGCGGATTTCCTCGAACACGTAGAAGCGGACCCCGTCGCCCTTCCTGGCGAAGCCCCACGCCTTCTCCGCCCGGTCACGGATGATCTGCCCGCCGGAGAGGTCGCCCAGATAGCGGGTGTAGTGATGGGCGACGTACCCGCCCGGCCAGCGCTCGGCGCACTCCCGCACCCGGTCCGCGTACGCCCGCGTCGCCGGGAGCGCGCTCAGCCCCGCTCGCCACCCGGACCCCCGCAGATGCGCCAGGTCCCGCTCCAGCGCGGCCAGCCGGAACAACTCGGGACGCACGAACGGCCCCGCCACCGGATCTGCCGCCAGCCGCTCGGCCGCGCTCTCCAGCGCCTCGTACACGAACCACAGTTGCTCCGTGTAGCGGGCGTACGCGGTCACGCCCAGCCGGCCGCCGAGCAGGTCGCTCATGAACGTCGACGTCTCCGCCTCCACGTGCTGCTCGTGGGACGCGGTGCGGATGAGGGACGAGAACGACTCCATGGGCTCTCCTCGGTTTGCCGACCCACTGTCGGTAAGTTTACCGACAGGCTGTCGGAAAAACATCCGGGCAGCAATCGGGGCAGAAAAGAGCCCGCCCTGGGTGTCAGGGCGGGCTGCGGGGAGGTGGGCCGGCTACGGCAGGGTGAGGATCTCCGCACCCGTGTCCGTCACGACCAGCGTGTGCTCGAACTGGGCCGTCCGCTTGCGGTCCTTGGTCACGACCGTCCAGCCGTCGTCCCACATGTCGTACTCGTGCGTGCCCAGCGTCAGCATCGGCTCGATGGTGAAGGTCATGCCGGGCTGCATGACGGTCGTCGCGTGCGGGCTGTCGTAGTGCGGGATGATCAGGCCCGAGTGGAACGACGAGCTGATGCCGTGCCCGGTGAAGTCCCGTACGACCCCGTAGCCGAAGCGCTTGGCGTACGACTCGATGACCCGGCCGATGACGTTGATCTGCCGGCCCGGCCGGACCGCTTTGATCGCCCGGTTGAGAGACTCCCGGGTCCGCTCCACCAGCAGCCGCGACTCCTCGTCCACGTCACCGACGAGATACGTGGCGTTGTTGTCGCCGTGCACCCCACCGATGTACGCCGTCACGTCCAGGTTGACGATGTCACCGTCGCCCAGGACCGTCGAGTCCGGGATGCCGTGGCAGATGACCTCGTTGACCGAGGTGCACAGCGACTTCGGGAAGCCGCGGTAGCCGAGCGTGGACGGGTAGGCCCCGTGGTCGCACATGTACTCATGGGCGACCTTGTCCAGCTGGTCGGTGGTCACACCCGGCGCGATGATCCTCGCGGCCTCCGCCATCGCCTGCGCGGCGATACGACCGGCGACGCGCATCGCCTCGACGGTCTCGGGGGTCTGCACCTCCGGTCCGGTGTACGGCGTCGGCGCGGGCTTGCCGACGTACTCGGGGCGGCGGATGTTTCCGGGTACCGAACGGGTGGGAGACAGCTCCCCTGGTACGAGCAGCGACTGGCCAGACATGCCAGCGAGTCTAACCAGCGGGCATGGGGGAACATGTCCGTGGCGAGAGGAGCTGTTCATGGCCCTGTTCAAGAAGCGCACCGTCGGCAAGCCGGGCGAGTGGTACTACTGCCTGGAGCACAAGAAGGTCGAAGAGGGCCCGGAGTGCCCGGGCAAGGACCGCTTCGGGCCGTACGCCTCCCCGGAGGAGGCCCGGCACGCCATGGAGACGGCGGCCGAGCGCAACCTGGAGTGGGACACCGATCCCCGCTGGCACGACGCGTCGGCACGCGGTGACCAGGAAGCCGACCAGGACTGATCACACCTGCGTGGGTGCGGTGGGGGTGGCGGTGCGCTGCTCGCGCAGCCGCACCGCGTGCTCGTTGGTCCGGGCGTCGTAGGTCATCAGCCCCGGCAGACACAGGGCCAGCAGGCCCATCGCGCCCACGCACAGCAGTCCGCCCGACCACACGGACGCGCGTACGCCCGCCCACGCGGCGACCCCGCCCGAGCGGACCTGGCCCAGCGTCGGACCCACCGAGTACGACAGCAGTTCGATGCCGGCGAGGCGGCCGCGCAGCTCGTCGGGGATCGTCTGGTTCCACATCGCGGCCCGGAAGACCCCGCTGACCATGTCGCAGCCGCCGGCGACGGTCAGGAGCAGCAGCACCAGCCACACGTTGCCGACGACTCCCGCGGCCGCGATCGCCACGCCCCACAGCGCGGCCGACAGCACCACCATGCGTCCGTGCCGGTGCACCCGGGAGGTCCAGCCGCTGGTCAGGCCGACCACCATCGCGCCCAGCGGGACGGTCGCGTACATCAGGCCGAGCGCCCACTCGGCGTGCAGCTCGTCGGCGAGGAACGGCAGGACGGCGAGGGGCATGGCCAGGAACATCGCGGCGAGGTCGACGATGTAGGTGCCGAGGAGTTCCTTGCGGCTCCAGGCGTAGCGCGCGCCCTCGGCGATGGCCCGCAGGTCCGGCTTCGCGGCCTCGTGGGAGGCGGGGGAGGGGGCGATGCGGATGATGAACAGCAGGGACACGGCGAACGTCAGCAGGTCGGCGGCGTAGGCCCAGCCGAGGCCCGCGTAGGCGACGACCACGCCCGCGATCGCCGGGGCGGCCACTCCGCCGACCGTCCAGCGCAGGGAGTTCAGGGAGGACGCCGCGGGCAGGTCGTCGTGCGCGACGATCCGGGGGAGCAGGGAGTCCAGGGCGGGGCGCTGTACCGAGACCAGGGCGGAGGAGAGGGCGGCGATGACGTAGAGCGGCCAGACTGCGGGGCTGGGCAGCAGGGCGTTGACCAGCAGGGCGGCGCTGAGGAGGCCCTGGCCGGCCTCCGTCCACACGATCAGCCGGCGCTTGTCGAGGGCGTCTGCGAGGGCGCCGCCGTACAGGCCGAAGACGATGAGGGGGATCAGTTCTACGGCTCCGATCGCGCCCACGGCCGCGGCCGAGCCGGTGAGGTCCTTCAGCTGGACCGGCAGGGCGACGAAGGTCAGGAAGCTGCCGAAGTTGCTGATCAGACCGGATGCCCAGAGTCGGCGGAAGTCGGCGGAGGCCTTCCAGGGGGCGAGGTCGGGGAGGAGAGCTGAAGCCACTTCGGCATGCTGGGCTCGGGGGGAGGCTGGGGCAACTTCTTTTCCCGCCCGCCCGTCTCAGTCGGCTGAGAAGGTGCCCAATCGGCTTTCCCGTCCAGCCGACCGAGTCGGGTGGGTGGGAAATTGGGCAGTCACCAGGGGGCAGCCGGCGGTGCCGTCAGGATCTCCGCCAGCCTCGACAAACGGTCCCGGAAGCCACGGCGAACTCTCGGAGAGCCTCCGCCTCCGCCTCCGTTCTCGCCGGCCGCTGCGCTCACCAGGTGCTGCACGCTGTCCAGGTCCAGCTCCGCCCCCTCGGGTACGGCCAGCGTGTCGTGGGCCATCGCGGACAGCTCGGGCCCGCCCGCACCGAGGGCCAGCACCGTGACCCCGGCCCGCCGAGCCGCGTGCACCCGCTCCAGCAGCTCCGCCGGCTCCTCGGGGGCGACCACGAGCAAGGTCTCGCCGCGCCGTGCCTCCTCGATCCGGCCGGGTCCGACAGCGAGGTGCGCGGGATCGGAGGGGCGCGCGTGGTGTCGTACGAGGGTCGGAGCCAGCTCGGGAGTGCCGGACCAGGCCGCCTCGTCCACCAGATGCGCGGCCAGATGCCAGGGCTCGTACTCGGGTGTGCCCACCAGTAGCAGCCCGCCCCCGTGCGCCACCACGGACCCGCGCAGCATGCCGGCGAACCGCCGGGTGGCCCCCAACCACTCGGTCCCGGCGAGTACTTCGCGCAGCAGCGCGACCCGTACGGCGTCCATGCGACCGCATCCTGCCCCAACCGGTCACTCGTGACGCGGAGTTCACCCCGAATTCGCCCAACCTGGGGATGTTGGCGGCCCATCACTGAACGTTTTCCGCGTGAGGAGCCGCCCCCATGACCGACGTGTCCGTCCCCTTCCGCGCCGGCCAGGAGGGCTACGCCGGCTTCCGCATCCCGGCCGTCGTGGCCACGCACAAGGGCACACTGCTCGCCTTCTGCGAGGGGCGGGTCGACTCCGCCGCCGACCACGGGCACATCGACATCGTGCTGAAGCGGTCCACGGACGGCGGCCGCACCTGGGGCCCGCTGCGGGTCGCCGCGAGCAACGGGAAGAACCTCGCCGGCAACCCCGCCCCGGTCGTCCTCGACACCGGCCGGATCCTGCTCGTGCACGTGCGTGCCGCGGCCGCCGCCACCGAGGCCGCCATCCTGCGCGGCCAGATCAGCGACGCCGACGGCCGCCGGGTGTGGGTGCAGCACAGCGATGACGACGGCGCGACCTGGTCCCAGGCGAAGGAGATCACCGCGCAGGTGAAGGAGCCCGGCTGGCGCTGGTACGCCACCACCCCCGGCCACGCCCTGCAGCTCCGCTCCGGCCGTGTGCTCGTCCCCGGCAACCACACCCTGCCGCCCATCGGCACCGACACCGGCGCCGAGGCCAGGTACAACAGCGGCCACTGCCTGCTCAGCGACGACCGCGGCGAGACCTGGTACCTCGGCTACCTGGACGAGAACACCGACGGCTACATCAACGTGAACGAGACCACCGCCGCCGAACTCCCCGACGGCCGCGTCTACTTCAACACCCGCAACGACTCGCCCTCGCCCGGCAACCGCGCCGACGCCCACTCCAGGGACGGCGGCAGGACGCTGGTCAAGCCCTTCCGCCCGCAAGCCGGACTCACCACCCCGGTCTGCGAGGCCTCCGTCCTGCAGCTCCGCGATCCCGACCTGCTGCTCTTCTCCGCCCCGGCCGACCCCGCCGCCCGCGCCCTGATGACCCTCCGCGCCTCCGGCGACGGCGGCACCACCTGGCGCAAGGCCCTCTCCGTGGACGGACTGCCCGCCGCCTACTCCGACCTGGTCCGCGTCGACCGCGGCACGGTCGGACTCCTCTACGAGACAGGGGACTTCAGCGCCTACGAGACCATCACCTTCCGCCGGTTGCCCGTGACGCGGCTCACCTGACCCGGTGCCGTCCGCCCCACAGACGTAGAGTCGCCCCATGACCTCTACCGACAGCGCACAGACTCCCGCGAAGGCCCCCGCCAAGGACCCCTGGGACCTGCCCGACGTCTCCGGGCTGGTCGTCGGCGTGCTCGGCGGCACCGGCCCGCAGGGCAAGGGCCTCGCCTACCGGCTCGCCCGGGCCGGCCAGAAGGTGATCATCGGCTCGCGCGTCACCGAGCGCGCCCAGGCCGCCGCCGAGGAGCTGGGGTACGGCGTCGAGGGCGCCGACAACGCCGAGACCGCGCGCCGCAGCGACATCGTGATCGTCGCCGTACCGTGGGACGGCCACGGCAAGACGCTGGAGTCCCTGCGCGAGGAGCTGGCCGGCAAGCTCGTCGTCGACTGCGTGAACCCGCTGGGCTTCGACAAGCAGGGCGCCTACGCGCTGAAGCCGGAGGAGGGCAGCGCGGCGCAGCAGGCCGCCGCCCTGCTGCCGGAGTCCCGGGTCGCCGCCGCCTTCCACCATCTGTCGGCCGTGCTGCTCCAGGACCCGGACATCGAGGAGATCGACACCGACGTGATGGTGCTGGGCGAGGCGCGCGCCGACGTGGAGATCGTCCAGGCGCTGGCCGGACGCATCCCCGGCATGCGCGGCATCTTCGCGGGCCGCTTGCGCAACGCCCACCAGGTCGAGTCGCTGGTGGCGAACCTGATCTCCGTCAACCGCCGCTACAAGGCACACGCCGGGCTCCGCGTCACGGACGTCTGAGGGCATGGGGGACACTGGTCGTCGTAGCAGTGTCCCCCGCAAGGAGCCGACCCCCATGCACCTCTTGCCCCCGCCCAGCCCGACCCGGCGGCTCGCCCTCTACACGCTTGTCGTCTGCGTCCTCGCCGTCGCCGCCGCGGTCGTCTCGTTCGTCCAGGGCAGCTGGCTGGGGATCGTCTGGGTGCTGCTGGCGGGCCTGTCGTCCAACATGACCTGGTACTACGTCAAGCGCGGCCGGGCCGCCGCGGCGCAGGAGAAGTCGGTCACGGGCTGATCGTGCAGATCTCCGGGGTGTCGCGCCAGAAGCGGTACAGCTCGTAGCCGCAGGCGCGGGAGAAGCCGTCGATGCCCAGCCCGCGCAGGATCGCGTCGATCGCGTCGAAGAAGGCACTGTTGATCGACGGCACCCACAGCAGCGCGAACACGAACAGCAGTCCGAACGGCGCGAACGGCTCCACCTGCCGCTTCACCTGGTGCGACAGCCACGGCTCGATCACCCCGTACCCGTCCAGGCCCGGCACCGGCAGGAAGTTCAGGATCGCCGCCGTCACCTGGAGCAGGGCGAGGAACGCCAGCGCGTACCGGAAGTCGCGGGGCACCCCGTCCAGCGCGTGCAGCCAGAAGGGCGCCGTGCACACCGCCGCGAACAGCACGTTGGTCAGCGGGCCCGCCGCCGAGATCAGGCTGTGCCGCCAGCGGCCCCGGATGCGGCTGCGCTCGATGAAGACCGCGCCGCCCGGCAGGCCGATCCCGCCCATGATCACGAACAGCACCGGCAGCACGATGCTCAGCAGCGCGTGCGTGTACTTCAGCGGGTTCAGCGTCAGGTAGCCCTTCGCGCCGACCGTGATGTCCCCGCTGTGCAGGGCGGTGCGCGCGTGCGCGTACTCGTGCAGACACAGGGAGACGATCCAGGCCGCCGTCACGAACAGGAACACCGCGATACCCGGCTGCTCGGCGAACCCGGTCCAGGTGGCCCAGCCGGTCACCGCCGTGACGGCCAGGATCCCGACGAACACGGGGCTGATCCGGCTCTCGCCGCGGCGGGTGGTGGCGGTCGTCATGAGCGGCTCCTGTGGGCGGGTACGGTCGGGAGGCCGACCGTACCGGCCGGGGACTCACCAGGAAAACGTCTCGCGGTGGCCGTCCGGTTCCAGGAGGGTGGGGGAATGACGGTGATGAGGGTCTTCTACGAGGACTGGCAGATGGAGTGCTGCGGCAGGCCGTTCAGCGTGGGCCAGGAAGTCGGCTGGCGGCTGGTCGCCGTCGACGGGGAGGAAGCCGGGAACGACCACTGGCACGGCGCCGAGGCATGGGTGGAGAACCACGGCGGCCCGAAGCACAAGACCGTCGGCCGCGTGCGCTCCATCGACCTGGTGCACCAGGAGTACGCCGCCCACCACGACCCGCGCGCCGCGGAACCCGCCGTACTCGCCGACCTGGAGCCCGGCACGGTGGTCTTCCGGTCGACCGGGCGCAGTCTGGAGCCGGTGCCCGGCGCACGGACCCTGGAGCCCGTCGACAGCTGCCCGAGGTGGTTCGGCGGCTTCGAGGAGGAGGAACAGCCACCGCGCCGGGTGCCCTACCGCGTCCGCCGCGCCGTCGGCGTCCTCGTCACCCTGGAAATCCCGGACGACCCCGGAGGTCCCGGGCGGCGCGCCGCCCGAACCCGGTGACCCGTACCGACCGCTCCGGAGACAATGAACCCCGTGCGCTACCGCCTTCTCGGCCCCACCCAGGCACTCCGCCCCGACGGCACGCCCGTCCCGGTCGGCGGGGCACGCCTGCGTGCCCTGCTGAGCGTGCTCGCGCTGCGGGCCGGCCGGACCGTCCCGACCGACCTGCTCGTGGACGAGGTGTGGGGCGCCGAGCCACCCGCCGACGCCACGGGCGCGCTGCAGGCGCTGGTCGGCCGGCTGCGCAGGGCCCTCGGCGCCGACGCGGTCGCCTCGGCCGAGGGTGGCTACCGGCTCGCCGCCGACCCCGACGACATCGACCTGGGCCGGTTCGACCGGCTGACCGGCGAGGGCCTCGGCGCCCTGGCCGACGGCGACCCCGCCAAGGCCGCCGCCGTCCTGGACGACGCGCTCGCCCTGTGGCACGGCCCCGCCCTCGCCGACCTGCCCGACCACACCGCCGACGCGGCCCGCTGGGAGACCCGCCGCCTGGACGCCCTGCGCGGCAGGCACACCGCCGCCCTCGCCCTGGGCCACGCCGAGCAGTCCCTGCCCGAGCTGGCCGCGCTGTGCGACAGCCATCCCCTGGACGAGCCGCTCCAGGCACTCAGGCTGCGCGCACTGCGCGACGCGGGCCGCCCGGCCCAGGCGCTGGCCGCCTACGAGGACGTACGACAGCTCCTCGCGGACCGGCTCGGCTCCGACCCCGGCCCCGAACTGCGCGCCCTGCACACCGAGTTGCTCACCGAGACCGAGCGGGAACCGCAGCCCGCGCCGCCCGCCGCCCTCGGCAACCTGCCCGCCCGGCTCACCTCCTTCGTCGGCCGGGAGGCCGACATCGCGGCCATCGGCGCCGACCTCGCGGCCGCCCGGCTGGTCACCCTGCTCGGGCCCGGCGGAGCGGGCAAGACCCGGCTGTCCCAGGAGGCCGCCGAGGCCGTACGGCACACCGCCCGGGACGGGGTGTGGCTGGCCGAACTGGCGCCCGTCGACGACCCGGACGCCGTACCGCAGGCCGTGCTGACCGCGATCGGCGCCCGCGAGACCGTGCTGCACGGCGCCGGCGTCGAGGCCATGCGGGCGATCACCGACGTGGACGACCCGGTCGACCGGCTCGTGGAGTACTGCGCCCGCCGCCGGATGGTGCTGATCCTCGACAACTGCGAGCACGTCGTCGAGGCGGCCGCCCGGCTGGCCGAGCGGCTGCTGGCCCGCTGCCCGCAGCTGACCGTCCTCGCCACCAGCCGCGAACCCCTCGCCGTGCCCGGGGAGTTGGTGCGGCCCGTGGAGCCGCTGCCCGAACCGGTCGCGCTGCGGCTGTTCGCCGAGCGAGGTGCGGCGGCCCGGCCCGGATTCCGCCTGGAGGAAGACTACGAGGCCTGTGCCGAGATCTGCCGGCGGCTCGACGGGCTGCCCCTCGCCATCGAGCTGGCGGCCGCCCGCCTGCGCATGCTGACCCCGCGCCAGATAGCCGGCCGGCTGGACGACCGCTTCCGGCTGCTCACCAGCGGCAGCCGCACCGTGCTGCCCCGCCAGCAGACCCTGCGCGCCGTCGTGGACTGGTCCTGGGACCTGCTCGACGCCGACGAACGGGACGTCCTGTGCCGGCTGTCGCTCTTCGCGGGCGGCTGCGACCTGGCCGCCGCCGAAGGTGTGTGCGGCCCGGCCGCCCTTGACGCGCTCGGCTCCCTGGTCGACAAGTCCCTGGTCGTGGCCTCCCCGTCGGCGGACGGCGGGATGCGCTACCGGCTGCTGGAGACCGTCGCCGAGTACGCGGCCGAACGGCTGGACGAGACCGGGCGCCGGGCCGAGGCCGAGCGCGCCCATCTGACGTACTACCGCGAACTCGCCCGCACCACCGACCCGTTGCTGCGCGGCGGCGAACAGCGCGCCGCCATCGACAGGTTCCAGCTGGAGTACGAGAACCTGCGCACCGCCCTGCGGCACGCCGTCGCCCTCGGCGACGAGCAGGAGGCGCTCAGCCTGGTGCTGTCCCTGGTCTGGTACTGGCAGATGCGCGACCTGCGCATCGAGTGCCGCACCTGGTGCGAGGAGGCCATGTCCCTCGGCCCCGACCCGTTCGCAGAGCCGGTCCGCCCCGCCCTCCCGGTCTGGGAGCGCTGCACCGACACCCCGCCCCCGTTCACCGGCGAACTCCTCGTCGAGGCCCGGCGCGGCGTCCACCTCGCCCATCTCGCCTGCATGGACACCGAGATCAACAGCTGGCAGACCCCCGAGGCCCAGGCCAAGCTGCGGGTCATGGCCCAGGTCTACGAGCCCGGCCTGCCGCAGACCTGCCGCGCCCCGGGCGCCATATGGTTCTACGCCGTCATCCTCACCGACGGCGCGGACCGGATGCACACGATCTCCGACGCCGCCATACAGACCTGCCGGGACACCCCCGGCTTCGAGTGGGAGCTGGCCGGCGCCCTGCAGCTGCGCGCCAACCTGCTCGCCAACCGCACCGCCTGGGCGGGCGACGCGACCCGCGACGCCGACGAGGCCCTGGAGATCTACAGCCGCCTCGGCGACCAGTGGGGCATCGCCGAGGCGCTGTCCGCACGCGGCGAGGCCAACGAACGCAAGGGCGCCTACCTCGCGGCCGCCGCCGACTACGAGGCGGCCATCGTCCACGCCGAACGTCTCGGCGCCCGCGCCCAGATGGCCGTGCTCCGCGCCCGGCTCGGCAGCGTGCTCCTGGAGGGGGGCGACACCGAACGCGGCGAGCGCATGCTGCGGGACGTCATCGCCAACCAGGAGGGCGCCGTCAACGAGGCGATGCCGGCCGCCCGGCTCTTCCTCGCCGCCTGGCTCGGCCTGACCGGGCGCACCGAGGAGGCACGCGAGCAACTCCGGCTGCTGCGCGAGGAGTTCACGATCGCGCACTTCGTCGTCTTCGACGTCATGATCCTCAGCCAGGACGCCTGGCTGGACGCGCTCGACCGCCGTTCCGAGGAGTCACTGGACCGCGTCCGCACGGCATTGCAGCGCGCCGACGACCCGCTGTCCCAGGTGGTCACCCCGCATCTGGGCTCCATCTGCCTCACCATCGGGGCGATGGCCCTGGCGAGCCTGGACGGCGGCACCCGAGCCGCGGACGCCGCCCGCTGCCTGGCCGCCGCGAACGCCCTGCTGCCGACCGAGCACGTGCCCTCCGGTCTGGAGCGCCGGACGTACGAGATGACCGAGTCCCGGATCCGTGAGACGCTCGACGGCCCCGCGTATGCGGCCGCGCACGCCGAGGGCGGTGACCTCTCCCTCGCGGAGGCCACCGCCCTGCTGTGGAGCCGTTGAGCGTCGGCTCTTCGTACGTCTGCTCTCCGTACGTCAGCTTTCCGTACGTCAGCTCTTCGTGCGGAACTTGTGGATCGCGACCGGGGCCATCACCGCGGTGAGGCCGGCCGACCAGATCAGGGTCACCCACAGGCCGTGTGCGACCGGTCCGCCGACCATCAGGCCGCGGGCGGTGTCCGCCAGGGCGGACAGCGGGTTGTAGTCGGTGAAGTTCTGCAGCCAGCCCGGCATCGAGCGGGTCGGCGCGAAGATCGACGAGCCGAACTGCAGCGGCATCAGCACCAGGAAGCCCATGGCCTGCACGGACTGCGCGCTCTTCATCACCACGCCGAGGGTGAGGAACACCCACATCAGGGCCGAGCCGAACAGCGCGGACAGGCCCACCGAGGCGAGCATCCCCGGCCAGTTGGTGATGTCGAAGCCCACGAGCACGCCGACGATCATCAGGATGACGGTCGCGAAGAGCATCCGCATCAGCTCCACCGCGATCTTGGCGAACAGCACGGAGCCGCGCCCGATCGGCAGGGACCGGAAGCGGTCCATGACACCGGAGTTGAAGTCCTGGTTGAAGCCGGTGCCCACGCCCTGGGCCATGTTCATGCCCATCATGGCCATCAGGCCGGGCACGACGTACTGCACGTACCGTTCCTGACCGCCGCCCAGGGACTGCCCGATGGAGCCGCCGAAGACGTACACGAACAGCAGGGTGAAGATGACCGGGAACAGGATGGCGTCGAACATCGACTCCGGGTCCTGTCGGATCCACAGCAGGTTGCGGCGGATGAGCGCGCCGGTGTGGCGCAGATGGGCGCGCAGCGGGATGGGCGCGTCGGCCGCCTTCGAGGCGACTGCGGCCGGAGTGAGAGTGGCGGCGCTCATACGGCGACCTCCTCGCGGGTCTCGGCGGGCGTGGCGTCCTGCGGGGCACTGGCACGGTGGCCGGTGAGGGACAGGAACACCTCGTCCAGGCTGGGCAGTTCGGTGGTGATGGAGGAGATCGTGATGCCGCGCGCGGTGACCGCGCCGACCACGGCGGTCAGCTGCTCGTCGCTGAGGATCGGCACCAGCAGCGTCCCGGACTCGGGGTCCACGGTGGTGGCCGCGAGCCCGGTGATGCCCAGCTCGTCCAGCATGGCGGCGAGGGGCCGCAGCTGCAGCGGGTCCAACGGCCGCACGCGCAGCGTGCGCCCGCCGACCCTGGCCTTCAGCTCCTCGATGCCGCCGTTCGCGATGACCTTCCCGCGGTCCACGACGGTCAGCTCGGAGGCGAGCTGCTCGGCCTCCTCCATGTATTGGGTGGTGAGCAGCACGGTGACCCCCTCACCGACCATCGCCTTGACCTCGTCCCACACCTCGTTGCGGGTGCGCGGGTCGAGCCCGGTGGTCGGTTCGTCGAGGTACAGGACGGCCGGCCGCCCGATCATCGACGCGGCCAGGTCCAGCCGCCGCCGCATACCGCCGGAGTACGTGCTCACCGGGCGCCTGGCGGCCTCCGTCAGCGAGAACCGCTCCAGCAGCTCGTCGGCGCGGGTGCGGGCGTCCTTGCGGGAGAGGTCGAGCAGCCGCCCGATCATGTAGAGGTTCTCCCAGCCGGGCAGCTTCTCGTCGACCGAGGCGTACTGCCCGGTCAGCCCGATCACCCGGCGCAGCTGTCGGGGCTGCCGTACGACGTCGTAGCCGGCCACGGTGGCCTGCCCGGCGTCCGGCGTGATCAGGGTGGAGAGGATCCGTACGAGGGTGGTCTTCCCGGCACCGTTCGGCCCGAGCACCCCCATCACGGTGCCCTCCCGCACATCCAGGTCGACCCCGTCCAGCGCCTTGGTCTCGCCGTAGTGCTTGACCAGTCCCCGAACGGTCACGGCGGCGCGTCCGCCGGCGGGGTTGTCATCGATTCGCGTCATGCCCATGAAGATGCCAGCCCCCACCGACAAACCACCGACAGGGCACCTACAGCCACCGACAACACGCCGACGAACACCGCAACCACCAATTGAGCAACCACGACGGCGAGCAACCACCTACGCGAGAGCGGCGCCGGTTTAGGCGCAAAAAAGGGACAGCCCGCCGACGGGGGATGATCGGCGGGCTGTCCGGGGTGTTGCCGCAGTGGCTAGTTGGCTAGTGGACGGAGTGCTCCTCCAGCGGGAACGCACCGCCGACGACGTCCTCGGCGAACTCCTTCACCGCGTTGCCCATGACCTCACGCAGGTTCGCGTACTTCTTCACGAACTTGGGGACACGACCGGACGTCAGCCCGAGCATGTCGGTCCACACCAGCACCTGCGCGTCCGTCTCCGGCCCGGCGCCGATACCCACGGTCGGAATGTGCAGCACCCGCGTCACCTCGGCCGCCAGCTCCGCCGGAACCAGCTCCAGCACCACCGCGAACGCGCCCGCGTCCTGCACGGCCTTCGCGTCCCGCAGCAGCTGCTGCGCCGCCTCCTCGCCGCGCCCCTGCACGCGGTAGCCCATCGCGTTGACGGACTGCGGGGTCAGCCCGATGTGCGCCATCACCGGGATGCCGGACTCGACGAGGAGCCGGATCTGCTCGTGCGAGCGCTCGCCGCCCTCCAGCTTGACCGCTCCGACGCCCGCCTCCTTCACCAGCCGGGTCGCCGAGCGCAGCGCCTGCACCGGGCCCTCCTGGTACGAGCCGAAGGGCAGGTCGCCCACGATCAGGGAGCGCTGGGTGCCGCGTACGACGGCCGCCGACAGCATGGTCATCTCGTCGAGGGTGACGGGCACGGTGGTCTCGTACCCGAGGTGACAGTTGCCCGCCGAGTCGCCGACCAGGATCACCGGGATCCCGGCCTCGTCGAAGACGGACGCGGTCATCGCGTCGTAGGCGGTGAGCATGGGCCACTTCTCGCCGCGTTCCTTGGCGAGGGCGATGTCGCGGACGGTGATGCGGCGAGTGCCCTTCCCCCCGTACAGCGCCTTGCTGCCGTCGGAAGGCTTGTTCTGGGCAGCCGAAAGCTGCGTCATGGCAACGGCTCCTTCAGTCATCTCGAGGCGCCCTGACGGCGTCCCCGGATCGCTTCCATGGTGGCACCTCGTGCCAGCGAGGGCCAGAGGAGCCCCCTGTGATCCCTTCGGCGGGTCACATCACCCCCATGGCCCCGCTCTGGCCCCGCTGTGTAAGGCCTCGGTAAAGGAATAAGATACGAGACGGTTCCGTATTGAAATGGCCGTAGGCTCGGACACATGACAAGTTCCGTCCCTGCCTACCGGATACCGGAAGCGGTACACCGGCGCCGATGGGCGATCCTCGGCGTGCTGATGCTGAGCCTGCTCATCGTGGTGCTCGACAACTCGATCCTGAACGTCGCGATCAAGACCATCTCCACCCCGGCGCCCACCGGCATCGGCGCCACCCAGAGCGAGATCGAGTGGGCGATCAACGCCTACACCCTGGTCTTCGCCGGTCTGCTGTTCACCGCCGGCCTCATCGGCGACCGCCTCGGCCGCAAGAAGGTCCTGCTCGGCGGCCTCGTCGTGTTCGGCATCGGCTCGGCCCTGGCCGCCGAGTCCGGCTCCCCGGACCAGCTGATCGCCTTCCGTGCCCTGATGGCCCTCGGTGCCGCCTTCGTGATGCCCGCCACCCTCGCCGTGCTCATGAACGTCTTCGAGCGCGAGGAGCAGCCCAAGGCCATCGGTATCTGGGCCGGCGGTGTCGGCCTCGCCATCGCCATCGGCCCGATCACCGGCGGCGCCCTCCTCGACCACTTCTGGTGGGGCTCGGTCTTCCTGATCAACGTGCCGATCGTGATCATCGCGCTCGCCCTGATGGTGTGGCTCGTGCCCGACTCGCGCGACCCCCGGCCGGGCCGGCTCGACCCCGTCGGCGTGGTCCTGTCCGTCGTCGGCCTGGTCCTGCTGGTCTACGGCATCATCAAGGGCGGCGAGCTGGCCGACTTCACCGATGCCAAGGTGCTGGCGACCATCGTCGCCGGTCTCGCCGTCCTCACCGGCTTCGTGATCTTCGAGAAGCGCAGCGACCACCCGTCCCTGGACGTCACCTACTTCAAGAACAAGGTCTTCTCGGCCGCCATGGCCGCCATCGCGCTGGTCTTCTTCGCGCTGATGGGCGTGACCTTCTTCTCCGTCTTCTACACCCAGAGCGTCCGCGGCTACTCGCCGCTGCAGTCCGGTCTGCTGCTGCTCCCGCTGGCCGCCGCCCAGCTGATCTTCGCGCCGCGGGCCCGGCTGCTGGTCGACCGGTTCGGCAACAGGGCCACGACCACCGCGGGCCTGGTGCTGATCGCGGCGACGCTGGCCGCGTTCTCCTCCTTCGAGGCCGACACGCCGATCTGGGTGCTGGAGGTCGTCTTCTTCCTCATGGGCACCGGCATGGCGCACATCATGACGCCGACCTCCGTCGTCATCATGCAGGCCCTGCCCCGCGAGAAGGCCGGTTCCGCCTCCGCGCTCAGCAACACCTTCCGCCAGGTCGGCGGCGCCCTCGGTATCGCCGTGCTCGGCTCGGTGCTCTCCACCTCGTACCGCAACGGCATCGAGGGCAAGCTGGGCCTGCTGCCGCCCGGCCTCAGGGACACGGCCGGCGAGTCCATCGAGGCCACGCTCGGCGTCGCCGAGAAGCTCGGCGGGCCGGGCAAGGCCCTCGTCGCCCCCGCCAACGACGCCTTCCTGCACGCCATGCACGTCACCGCCCTGTGTGGTACGGGCGTGGCGCTCGTCGGCGCCCTGGTGACAGTCCTCTTCCTGCCCGGCAAGCCGCCGGTCGGCCAGGAGGGCAAGAAGGAGCAGGAGTTGGTCGTAGCCGCGGACTGACCGAAACCCACGGATCCACGGGGGAAGGAGGCTGTTGCGGGAGAATTCCCGCAACACAGTGAAAGGACGGACGAGTGAGCCTTGCCGACAGCCGGACGCGGCCGGACGGGCCCGTGCGGGGCCGACCGCGCAGTGAGGCCGTGGAACGCGCCATCCTGGAGGGCGTCGTGAAGCTCCTGGAGGACGGCGTACCCCTTGCCGAGCTCTCCATCGAGCGCGTCGCGCGCACGGCCGGGGTCGGCAAGGCCACCATCTACCGCCGCTGGAGCGGAAAGGAGGAGCTGTTCGTCGACGTGGTGCGCGCCGCCGAACCCCCCGACCCCGTGCTCCCAGGCACCTCCCTGCGCGACGACCTGGTCGTGCTGCTGGAGTCCCTGCGCCAACGCGGCCTCGCCAGCCGCTCGTCGGCGATCCTGCACAACGTGTACGCGCAGATGAAGAGCAGCCCCAAGATCTGGGCGGCGTACCACGCCAACGTCATAGCGCCCCGGCGCGCCCTCTCCCTGGAAGTGCTGCGCCGCGCACGGCAGAGCGGCGAACTGCGGGCGGACGTCGACCTGGAGCTGGCCAACGACATGTTCATGGGCCCCATGCTCGTGCGCTCCGTCATGCGCCCGGACGACGACCTGCCCGAAGGACTCGCGGAACAGATCGTCGACACCGTCCTGGAAGGCCTACGACCCGTCAGCTCGACAGGCTCGTAGCACGTATGTGCACGTTTCGTCACAGACCACGCCGCTCCCGGGGGTAACCGGAACCCCGGGCGCCGACTCGTTCGTCCTCGTCTTCCGTACGGCCGTCATGGGACGGCGGGATCAGGGTCGATCATCCCCTAGGGTCGGATGAACGCAGGGGAACGACGGTGTGCACGGCAGGCAGTGAGGCAGACGGTATGGCGCAGCAGGCGTACATGACGGAGACGGACAACGGCGGCTCGGAGCCCGAGCGACCGGGATCCCGGCTTCGGCGCCTGATGCACCGCCTGTTCGGCGGCTGGCGCGGCGATCCACGCATCTGGCGCCGGGGCATCGTCGTCGCCGTCCTCGCGCTGCTGCTCGCGCTGGTGCTGCTGCTGCACTCGCACATCCCGAACCGGGTGGGCAACCTGGGCAGCCTCACGGAGACCTTCCTGCCCTGGCTGGGCCTGGCCATCCCGGTCCTGCTGGTCCTCGGCGTGCTCCGGAAGTCGGCGACCGCCCTGCTCACGATCCTCCTCCCGGCGATCGTGTGGCTGAACCTCTTCGGCGGACTGCTCACCGACAGGACGGCCGCCGGCGGCGACCTGATGGTGGCCACCCACAACGTGAACGCCGACAACCCCGACCCGGCCGCGACCGCCCAGGACGTCGCCGCGTCCGGGGCCGACCTGCTGGCGCTGGAGGAACTGCCCGCGTCCGCCGTCCCGGTGTACGCGAAGGCGCTCGCGTCCACGTACAAGTACCACTCGGTCGTCGGCACGGTCGGCCTGTGGAGCAAGTACCCGATGACCGACGTCGAGGACGTCGACATCAAGCTCGGCTGGAAGCGCGCGATGCGCGCGACCGTGACGACCCCCAAGGGCCCGATCGCCGTCTACGTCGCGCATCTCCCCTCGGTGCGGGTGAAGGTGGAGGCCGGTTTCACCGCCCGGCAGCGGGACAAGAGCGCCGACGCGCTCGGCGAGGCCATCGCCCACGAGCCCCTGCAGCGGGTCGTCCTGCTCGGTGACCTGAACGGCACGATGAACGACCGCTCGCTCAAGAACGTCACCTCCCAGCTGCGCTCCACCCAGGGCGCGGCGGGCAGCGGCTTCGGGTTCAGCTGGCCGGCGTCGTTCCCGATGGCCCGGATCGACCAGATCATGGTCAAGGGCGTCGTGCCCGAGAGCTCCTGGACGCTGCCCCGCACGAACAGTGACCACCTCCCGGTGGCTGCTCGTGTGAAGGTGGACACGTCCTCGTAACCGGCCGGAATACTGGGCCTGAGAGACTTTGTTCCGTAGCTGAACATAAACTGGTGACGGAACCCCGCTCTCTTACCTCGAAAGGCACAGGCCCTCAATGCCCCTGGCCCTGCTCGCTCTGGCCGTCGGCGCTTTCGGTATCGGTACCACCGAGTTCGTGATCATGGGCCTGCTGCCCGACGTCGCGGACGACCTGCACATCTCGATCCCCACCGCCGGGCACCTGGTCTCGGCGTACGCGCTGGGCGTCGTCATCGGCGCCCCGCTGCTGGCCGCGCTCACCGCCCGGATGCCCCGCCGCACGGTGCTCATCTCTCTGATGGCCCTGTTCGTAGCGGGCAACGCGCTCTCCGCGCTCGCCCCCGGCTACGACTCCCTGCTCGCCGCCCGCTTCCTCAGCGGCCTGCCGCACGGCGCCTTCTTCGGCGTGGGCGCGGTGGTGGCCACGGCGATGGTCCCGCCGGAGCGCAAGGCGCGCTCCGTCTCCCTGATGTTCCTCGGCCTGACCGTCGCCAACGTCGTGGGCGTTCCCGTCGCCACGCTGATGGGCCAGCACCTGGGGTGGCGGGCGACGTTCCTCGGCGTGAGCGCGATCGGCCTCGCGGCGATAGCTTCGCTGGCCCTCCTGATCCCGCGCGACCGCGCCGCCGCCCCCACCACGGGCCTGCGCGGCGAACTGGCCGCCCTGCGCTCCCTGCCGGTCTGGCTGGCCCTCGGCACGACGGTGGCGGGCTTCGGCGCCCTCTTCGCGGCGTACAGCTACGTCACCCCGATGCTGACGGACTCCGCCGGGTTCGCCGAGGGCAGCGTGACGGTGCTGCTCGCCCTGTTCGGCGTCGGCGCGACGGCGGGCAACCTGCTGGGTGGCCGGCTGGCGGACCACTCGATGCGGGGCACGCTGTTCGGTGGGCTCGCCTCGATGGTGGCTGCACTGCTGCTCTTCCCTGTGCTGATGCGGGCGGAGTGGAGCGCTGCCCTGGCCGTGGCGCTGCTCGGCATGGCGGCGTTCGTCACCGGCTCCCCGCTCCAGCTGATGGTCATGGAGAAGGCCGCGGCGGCTCCCTCCCTCGCCTCCTCGGCCAACCAGGCGGCGTTCAACCTGGCGAATGCCGGCGGCGCTTGGATCGGGGGGCTGGCGTTGGCGGCGGGGTTCGGAGTTACGTCGCCTGCGGTTGCCGGGGCGGCGCTGGCTGTCCTTGGGCTGGGTGTGGCGAGTGCGGCGTACCTGGTGGACCGGCGGCGGGAGGTTGTTTCGGTGGGCCGCGTCATCGTTGCGCACGTACCCGAGCAGGCGGGGGCGCTGCAGCACTGACTCAGAGGGTCTCGGTTTCGTTCAGGAAGTTCGTGACCGTTGCCGCGAAACGGGGTCCGTCGTCCAGCCACGGGAAATGGGCGGTCCCAGGGTGGATCACCAGTCGGCCGTGGGGAAAGAGCCCGGCCACCTCGGCCATCGCGCGGGGTGGGCCCGCCACGTCGGCTTCCCCGGCGAGCACCAGCACCGGCGACCGGAAGCGCGCCAGGGCCGCACGTGTCGTGTCCGGGGTGAAGGCACCGGGGGCCGCGTAGGCGGCGGCAGCCTCGGCGTTGCGCTGTTCGTCCTGCGCAGCCTGGTGGGCGCGGGCCGCGTCGTCCCAGCGGCCGTACCAGAAGGGGGCGACGGCCTGCCAGGACGTGGCTGTACCCTGCCCGGCGACGACCGCCTCAAGGGCCGCGAACGCCTCCGGAAACCAGGGTTCGTCGCTGCGCAGCCGCGCGGCCCGGAGCCGGTCCTCTCCGTCGATGGCGACACCGACGGCCAGGATGCTCGGCGTGATGAGCGCGAGCCTGCCGACCCGTTCCGGGTGGCGGCTCACGTACGACACGGCCAGGTTCGCGCCGGCCGAGTGGGCGAGCAGATCGATCCGGTCGAGGCCGAGATGGCGGCGCAGGGCCTCCACGTCGTCGACGAGGCGGTCGCAGCGGTAGGTGGTGGAGTCCTCGGGCCGTGCCGACCGCCCGGTGCCGCGCAGGTCCAGCCGGATCAGCCGACGGTGGGCGGTGAGGCCGCCGAGGTCGCCGAGATAGGCGGAGTCCTGCATCGGCCCGCCGGGCAGGCAGATGAGGGCGGGGCCGTCGCCGGTCGCGTGGTAGGCGAGCTTCGTGCCGTCGTACGAGGTGAAGAAGTCCAAGTCCATGGCGGGCAGTCTGGGGTTGGCGATGGGCGCCCGACTATCGTTTAGCTCCAGCTACATGATGGGGATGACGGGGCGGGAGGCGGAACGGATGGCGGTATGCCGGTATGGCGGTAGAGGTCCGGTTCACCGCAGCCTCGGTCGCGAAGGTACGGTTCGCTCTCTCGCCGCTGGGTGAGACGGTGCTGGCGCTGCGGATCCTGCTCGGTACGGGTGGCCACGCGGTGCACGAGCCGTGGGTGCGCGGGGAGCGGCCGCTGTTGGCGGATGAGCGTGAACTGCCGCTGCTGCGGGCGCTGATCGCCGGGCCGCTGCCGTCGTTCCTGTTCCCGGTGCCGCAGGAGCGGCTGCCGTCGATGGCGGCGGAGCTGGAGGTGCTGCGGGCCACGGAGGACGCCTTCTTCCGGCGCGAGTACGCGGCGGTCCTGGGCATCCCGCAGGAGGAGACTCCCGAGCCGGAGGCGGTACTGCCGCGGCTCGCCGCAGCGCTGCACCGCTGCCACGAACTGTTGATTGCTCCGCACTGGGGCCGGATGCGGGCGGTTCTGGAGGCCGACATCGGCAGGCGCGCGCTCACCCTGGTGGACGGCGGGGTCCAGGCGCTCTTCGCCGAACTGCACCGGGACATCGCGTGGGACGGCGGCCAGTTGGTGGTGCACGGCCGGCGCACCCCGCACGCGGTCTGGACGGTGGACACGGGCAGGCACGGCCTGGTCCTGCTGCCCAGTGTCTTCAACTGGCCGCACGTGGGCGTCGACAAGTCACCGCTCACCGCCGCGTCGATCCGCTACCCGGCCGTGGGCGTCGGCCTGCTCTGGGAACCGCCCCCGCCGACCCTGGCGGGCCTCGTCCCGGTCCTGGGTCGCACCAGGACGGCCCTCCTCACCGCCCTGGCCGAACCCCTGACGACAGCGACCCTGGCCGACCGCCTGGGCGTCACCCCGAGCGCGGTGTCCCAGCATCTGGGGGCCCTGCGGGGGGCGGGGCTGGTGACGACGCAGCGCAGGGGCCGTACGGCGCTGCATCTGCGTACGGAACGGGCGACGCGCTTGCTGGATCCGCCGGACCCGGCCGGCTAGGGCCTGTCTCCCGAAGCCTGCGCTGCGCATGGTGCTGTGGCCCGGATGGATAACCTGTGTTGGTGTCGACTGGCCTGGTGTGACACTTCGGGTCATGACCTCGCCAAAGCTCAGTGATCTGGATTACCTCCAGGAGATCGAACGCCTCGCCAGCCGCGTCGAGTTGGAAGCATCGAGCGAAGGATGGCTTTCGTGCCAGGAAGACCCGGAAGATGCGACAGCGCTCCAGCGCAGCGTGAACGCGCTTTCTCGGGCTCTGCGTCACTACCACTTCGATGGCGACGGCCGCCTGGAGGAGGACCGGCCCCTGGTGCGACTCGTGGGAGCCTCGGTGCTGAAGCCTGGGGCCATGCCGGCCGGCATGGAGGAAGGTTACGAGGAGGTATGCGCGCGAATCGGTGTCGAGCCCCGGCCTGAGGGCTGGGCTCTGTGGAACACCTGGAGTGACGGGAAGCTGAAAGTGACCATGGTGGTGTCCGCGGTCGAGACGACCGAGGGACTGTTCGAGAACTGGTCCCGTGGAAGGGTCCTCGACCCCGTGTCACCGCTGCCGTCACAGATCGCTCTCATCCGCCAGGGCTGGATAGGTCCGATCACCTTCTCGCCTCGCGCCGTCAGCCGGACGGGCCTTGGCGGTCGGCCACTGTCCTAGCGGTTGGCGATCAGTGTCGGGTCCACATGAGGATCGCGGTGAGGTGTAGTGCGGCCCGGAGTCGGCTTGGGGTCTGCCTTCGCCGGTATCGCACCCGCCCTCATCTGCCACCGGCGACTTGCCGCAGGCGCAGAGCGTCAGACCTCGACAGGTACTGGTCGTGCATTCTCCCGGCCGTAAGCCAACACTTGAGGAAGGACCTCACGGAACCTGGCGATGTCCTCGGCCGGCGCTTCAAGGACCGCCTCGATCTCCGTGTCGTCCAGGCCAAGAGCCGCCAGCGCCGAGGGTTCCAGGGAGACGCGCAGGACGTTCCCGTTCAACACCGCCGACCGCAGCATCCGTACGCCGTGCCCTGGTTGGCTGTGACCAGGCAATGCGTGTCCATCCCGAGTGACACCTCCTGGTCGTCCGGCTCCTGGCCGTCGCACATGAACAACATGACGAAGCCGCTGCCGTCCTCCCCTTCTGCAACACCGGCCTCGACGAAGTCACCGTCAGGGTCTATCTCTGCGCCAGCCGCACGTGCAACGAACCGATAGGTCATGGCGGAGTTCTATCAGTGCCTCGGCAGCCCCGTGACGACCGGCTCTGCAATGCCGGCAGCAACGTCGTGGGGAAGGTCTTCTCCGACCGTGAGCTCAATCGAGATGATCAAGTCCACAACGGCTTTTGCGAGTGCGTACTTCGTGGTGATCACGGTGAGGCGATCCTCACTCTGATGTTGATGATGTTCTGGCTTGCGAGCAACTTCCGTGCCTGTCGGGCGACGCTTTCATTCGGGACTTCCCAGACTCCGGTCATACCGGACTGGGAGCCCTGCTCGCCGAGGAAGGTGTTCAGGGCGCCTCTGAGGCCGTCCGTGGCGCCGACGTAGAGGTTGAGGAGGCGGGAGAGCGGGAGGCAGATGTCCCGCACCTCGTCGAGGTCGATGACGTCGCCGAGGCCGCGCAGCTTCTCGACCTCTTCAGCGGTTACTGACCTTCAATGCGTGATGTCGTCATCGTGGGGCGGGCACGAGTCCGGTGCCGGTGAGACAGCCGTCGAGGACGTCGTGGCGGTACTGGAGCTGGCGTAAGCCCCGCCGGACGGCGATGATCAGGTCTTGCGGGTCGGCGAATGCGCGGTTGGCCGTGGTGGTGCGCCGCAGCACCGACCAGACGCCCTCGACCGGATTGAGGTCCGGTGCGTAGGGCGGGAGTTGGTAGACGGTGAGCCAGTCGCGTTCGGCGATGTAACGGCGCATCCCGGCCGTCAGGTGGGTGTTCAAGTTGTCCCAGACCAGCACGATCGGGCCGCCGAGCTGCTGGTGTGCGGTCTGGATCAGGTCGCGGGTAGTCCTTCCAGGAGAAGCTTTTGCGTCCGTCGGGCCGGACGTCCGGGCAGGGCAGGTAGATCAGCCGGGAGCGTTCGCCGGGTTTGTAGCAGGCCAGGGCGGCGACGGATAACCGGCGGCGGGAGCGGCCCCGCACGCGCACGACGGGAGTGTGGCCGCGGCGGGACCAGGTGCGGGCGGTAGGCGGCGTCATCGAGAAACCGGCCTCGTCCTCGAAGACGAGCCAGGCCCCGAGCGTCGCCACGGTCCTTCCACGCTCGGCCAGGTCTCCTTCACCCACCCGGCCACCGCCGCCTCGTCGCGCTCCACCGCCCGGCGGGCCGGCACCTGGCAGCTCCAGCCATGCCGCTTGAGCAGCGCGGCAATACCTTGGACGGTGTAGCTCTTGTGGAACCGACGCCCGATAAGCGTCCTGATCCGTGACAGGGTCCAGGTCTGGTCCGGCCAGCCGTGCGCTACCGGCCCCTTGGCCAGCTCCTGCTCCAGCACGGCGAACAGCTCGTCACTGAGCAACGGCAACGACGCCCGCCCCTTGGAGGCCAGGGCTCTCGGCCCGCGCTGGGACCAGGCCTTGCGCCAGCGCTGGACCGACCGGACGCTGACACGCAGCTCGTGCGCGATGACCGCGTTCTCGTCGCCCAAGGCGAACCGCTCGGACGCCTCCATCCTCAGCCTCTCGCGGAAGGCCCGCCGCTCGTCGGTCAGCCCGCCCCCTTGCGCATACCTCATGCAGTGGGCATACCGCAGGGATCAAGGACCGTCAGCCACTGCCGACATCACACATTGAAGGTCAGTAGCGGCAGCGGCGTCTTGTCGCGCAGCGCGCTCCTTTCGGCACGGGTGAGGTCGACGTAGGGGCGCGGATATGCCACAGGGGCGGGCGGATTCGTTCTCCCGCCCTCCCCCTGTGCCTCAGTGTCAGGCAGGTCGGTCGTTGAGGCCTTCACGTACCACCCAATACGGGTAGCCGAACCGCTCACCGAGGGCGACGAGGCTCGGCTTGTCGGCCGGTACGTGGTACGCCTTCATCGCACGCAGGAACAGCCGATATCCAAGGTCCGCGCACGACTCGGTGACCACCCGCTCCAGCGCGGGGACCAGCCCGGTCACCGGAGTGCCGAACGGAGGGTTCTCTGCGGCGCGGCCGAGGTGCTCCGCGGATGGGTGGATCAACTGGAGGACGGCCCGCCTCAGTTCCTCGTCCACCACCGGCTTTGGCGGCGGAGGAACGAACGCGGGATCGTCCCGGCGCACTCGGGACAGCCAGGCCTCTTCGGTGCGCTGCAGCCAGGTACGGGCGCTGATGCCGTACTCGGCCGGGTCGAAGAGGCCGTGGGCCGCCCCGAGCCATGCCGTGCGGATCGTGTCGTCCGGGAGCGGGGGCCGCAGGAGCCGCTGGATGTCCTGGCCCAACTGCACGGCCCTGGACCGGTCGAACTCGTCGACCGCCAGTTCCGCCAAGCCGAGCCACTCCGCGACGGGTCCGTCCTCGCGGGTGTGGCGGTCCGGCTCCCGGTTGAACATGTCCACCAGGCTCCACCGTGAGGCGACCCAGGTCAGCCCGATGTCCGTCACGTAGACGTCCTCCAGGTACCCGTTCTCGAGATCCTTCTCCTCAGTCAAGATCACCCTTCCACCAGACTCCGTAAACCCCGACCAATACTCACCAAAGAGGGAGGTGCTTCAGCAATCTGACGGCCCCGCATGAAAGATCGAGGCTAAACTCCCGGTCGCACGAACGCTGGCCTCAGTCCAGGTGGGAGGTCGGAGAACAACCCGAACACCAGGACGTGATCCGGATTCATCGTGTCGTTTTCCAAGGTGGCGATGATCCCCGCGGACAGCAGAATTCTGACCAGTGCACTCTGCATGTGCTGACCGATTGTCCCGGGATACCGTACGACCGGCGCGTCAGGATTGCCGGAGGCGAGGCTTTCGACAGCCGTCTGCATCATGGCAGGACCGCATCTCCATCCCACGGACACGGGCGCAGAGCCGACATCAGCGTCCGGCTCGACGTGGACCAACGCGCCCGCCCGGTCCGCCGTTTCCTTCTCTCCCTCGCGGAAGGCGGGCAGACCAGCATGCCGGAGCGCCTGGATCACCTGATCGGCCAGTTCGTTCCGTATGGCGATAACGTCCTCGGATGCGCGGGTAAAACCGTACTCGGACATGGTGTTTCTCCTTCTCCTGCAGGGCTGGGGTGGGCATCGCTGGGATGCCCACCCCAGTCTGAATAGCGCTACTGCTCCACGGGCTGCTCAGTGGACCGGCGGAGTGCTCGCCCCTCGAACTTCTGGATCAACGCGTAGAGGAGGTTGCCGGAGCCAGGTCCGTCGGGCAGGGACCAGGAGATCGACGTTCCCGGTTCGAGTTCCTTCTGAAGGATGGGTTCGCACGCAGCGCAGGGGGTTCGCTCGCTGTAGAGCTCCTTGATCTGTTTCGGACTGAAGTTCTTAGCCTTCAACTGGTCCAGGATGTGGTTCTCCGAGTGGTACCCGCCGCCCTTGCTGAAACCGACCACAAGATCACCGGTCTTCGGATCATTCCAGCCAGGAACCCTCGCGACTGCGACATTCCGGCCGGAGCTGATCCCGGCCGCCTTCCTCGCCTTGTACGCCATGAGAGACAGATCGGTGCTGCCGTAGGCGATTATCCCCTCACATGGAGCACCGTTGCTCGCGATCGCCGCACGGAGGGGTTTCTTCCCGAGACATGTCCCGACGAAGGTCCTGAGAATCTTCGCACCGATGCCCTCGAGGGCGACCTCGGAGAGTCCGAGGCCGCGTAGCGCCTTCCAGGCGTCCGCGTAACCGATCCCGGTCCTGGCAGCGGCGTCGAGCGCCTTGACCGCGTTGCTGATTTCGCTGAGTGCGCCTTCTAGTGGGACGTAGGTCGCGTAGGCCCAGGCGCAGCCGCTGGCGCTGCCGTGGAGGCAGTCCATCATGTCTTCGGCGAAGAAGGAGAACAGGATCGATCCGGCCACGTCACCGAAGAGGCTCTGCCATCCGGCGCGGACGATGTCCTTGCCGGAGAAGTGGTGCTGCCAGTTGTCGATCTTGACGTTCTTCAGCGTCGTACGCTGAAGGAACTGCCACGCCGACTTCGGGCAGCCATCCGCGGTGGCCTGCGCCTTGTCATCCGTGCACAGGTAGAAGTCGGCCTCGTAGTTGACGACCAGGTCGAACGTAGCGTCGCAGCCCTTGATGGCTGCTTCCGGCATCCCGGGGCACGTTCCGTGCTGCTTGGAGCTGACGATCTCCACGGTGGACTCGTCCGGGACGGCGAACACACCGGGAATGCCCGTACCGGACCCCTTGGATGCCTCCTTATTGGCCTCCGCCTTTTCCGTCCTGTCGGCGGCGTCCTGGGCTTCCTTGGCGTATTTGTCGGCGTCCTTGGCGGCCTGTTCGGCTTCGGTGGCGGCGGCGTCGGCGCGGTCGGCGGCGGCGCGGGCGTCCTTGGCGTCCTGTTCGGCCTGGGTGGCGGCGGAGCGGGCTGCTTCGGCGTCGAGTTCGGCGGCGTCGGCGGAGTCGCGGGCGTCCTTGGCGTAGCCCTCGGCGCGTCCGGCCGCCTTGTCGGCGGCTGCGGCGTCCTCGGCGGCCTGTTTGTCGTACTCGACGGTGCGGGCCAGGGACGCGGAGGCCGCTGAGGCAGCCTTGGCGGCGTCGGCGGCGTAGCCGAGGGCCTCCTTGGAGTAGGTGCGGGCATCGGCCGCGTACTGGGCGGCGTTGGCCGCGTGCTGGTAGGCCTCCTTGGCGTCGCCCTTGGCCTGGTCGGCGAGGTTCTTGGCCGCCTGGGCCTCGGCCGCCGCGTTCTTGGCGTGCGCGTCGGCGACCGCCTGCTGCTGCTCGGCGATGGTCTTCGACGCCTGTCCGGTCAGCACGACCAGGCCGGCGGCCGAGTCGGTATCGACGTAGGGGGAGCCGAGCTGGATCGCGTCGTTGGCCGGGTTGGCGACCTGCTTGGCCGCTTCACCGGCGTCCACGGCCGCCTGGGCGGTGACATGGGCGTAGCCCGCGGCCTTCGCCGAGGCGGCGAGTGCCTTGGCGGCCTCCGCGTTGGCGCCGTCCGCCTGAGTCTTGGCGTCCTTGGCGTGCGCTTCGGCCTCGTTGGCCAGTTTGACCGCGGTCTTGGCCTCGGCGGAGGCGTCCTGGGAGGCCTTGATGGCGTCCGCCACCGCGCTGGTCGCGGTCTTCACCGCCGCGTCCGCCTTCAGCTTCGCCGCCTGGGCGGCGTCCGCGTCGGAGCGGGCCCGCTTGGCGGCCGCCTCGGCGCGGGTGGCTGCGGCATCCGCATCGGCTGCCGCCTGGGTGGCGGCGTCGGCCTCGGAGCGAGCCCTCTTCGCCGCGGCTTCGGCGTCGTCGGCGTGCTTGTCCGCCTCGTTGGCCGCGGTACGGGCGGCGTCGGCCGCATCGCCGGAGTCCAGGGAGTCGGCGTAGGCGTCCTTGGCGTCGGCCTTGGCGCGGGCCGCGTCGGCCTTCTGCTCGGCGTCCCAGGCGTCGTCGCGCATGGACTTGGCGTGGTCGCTCGCCTTGACCGCGTCGTCCCGCTTGCCCTCGGCGGTCTTCTCGGCGGCCTCGGCCTTGTCCTTGGCGTCCTTCGCCTTCGTCGCCTGGGACTCGGCGTTCTTGCGGTGATCGGCGGCCTCGGCCCGGCTGGCGGCGGCGTTCTCCTTCTCCGCCTTGGCCGTCTTCTCCTCGGCCTCGGCGGCGAGTCGCTTGGCGTGGGCGTCGGCGGCGGCCGCCTTCGCATCGCCCTCGGCCTTCAGGGCGTCGGCGAGCTTGGCCTCGGCGGTCTCCTTGTCCTTCTTGGCGTTGTCCCGGTGGATCTTCGCCGCGTCGGCGGCGGCCTTCGCCTGCCACTCGGCCGCCTTGGCGGCCTCCTTGCGGAACTCCGCCTTCGTCTGGGCGGCTTGGGCCAGGGCGCGCTGCGTGATGGTCTGGGTGTCGCCGGCGGAGGCGCGAGTGGCGGCCTCGGCGGTCTCGGCGGCCTTCTCCATCGCCTGCAGTGCGGCGACCGAACCCTTGGTGACCTGGTCCTTCTGCTGGCCGACCAGCAGACCACGGCCCCGGGGCGCGCCGTTGGTGTCGGCGATGCCGTAGGCGGCCTGGATGGCCGCGTCCGACGTCGTGGCGGCCTTCTGCGCCGTGGCGAGCTGTGCCTTGACGGCGGCGAGCTGCTTCTTCGCCTCCGACTGCGCACTTGTGACGTTCGCCTTGGCCTTGTCCACGTCGGCCTTCGACGGCGCGCTGCCGGTGTGGCCCTTGGGGACGATGCGGAGCTTCTGTGCGTTGGAGCCGTTGCACGTGTTCAGCTGGGCGTCTTTGCCGTTGTCGAACGCGGCCAGGTTCAGACACTTGTCCGTGGCGATGTTGCGCAGTTCGTCCGCGGCGCGGACGTTGAACGTCCACTGCTGTGCCTTGCTGCTGCCGCAGTCCCGGATCTGGATCTTCGTGCCGTTGGCACTGGCGCCGTTCAGCACCTCAAGGCACTTCTGCGCGTTGACGTTCAGGAGGGTGTAGTGGCCGTCGTAGACCCCCCACAGCTGCCACTTCTGGGCGCTGCTGCCGTTGCAGGTGTAGATCTGCACCGGGGTGCCGTTGGCCTTCCCGGATCCCTGGACGTCGAGACACTTGCCCTTGGCCGCCTCCACCTGGATCTCCAGCGGGGCGTCACCGATCCAGTTGATGCCGCCCTCGGTGTAGTGGTCCAGCCAGCGGGTGGAGTAGTCCGCGATCCACGACTGGCCCAGGAGCTTGCCCAGGGCGAACGTGCCGTCCTGCAACGCCTTGGTGGCGGTGACGTTGGCGGCGAGGATCTGCTGTCGCTGCGTGGCCTGCGAAGCGATCTCCTGCTGCCACTCGGTGGACGCCTGGGCAACTTCCTTGCCGAGAACCCGGTCCGGGTCGATCGGGTCGTGCCACGCGCACGCGGCGAAGCGGGCCTTCAGGTCCTCGACCGCGACGCGGAACTCCGGGGTGTCCGGGGCCGGAGCGGTGCGGGGGAAGCCGCCTGAGGACAGGAAGATGCGGGCGTCATCGGCGAACACCCTGGGAACGAACAACTGGTTGGGTTCGATCTTCCCGGAGTTCTTCTTCCACAGCGCCCATGCCTGCTGCTCCTCCGGTGTCCCCCCAGTGGTGTACAGCTGGTCACCGATCGCGACCGCGGCAGCCTTCGTGCTGTCGTCAGCAGTGGGAGACGGTTCGTAGAAGGGCGAGAACAGGTCGATGCCCCGGCCCCATGTCTGGTAGATCCACGGAAGCAGCCCGATCTTGTCGTAGATCTTGTTCGCTCCCTGCGGCGCGCCGGGGTAGGCATCCAGGCCACTGACAGCGTTGCTCCACGCCTGTCCTTGGTCTTCGACCTTCTTCTGCCATTGGCCGCTGTTGGCTTCGTCGGCGTCGAAGGCCTGGTGCAGGGGGGTCTTGACGTCGTTCAGGTCCCGGTTCAGCTTCTGGTGGAGCTGGTCGGACGGCAGCCCGACGGCGCCCTGAGCCAGGGCGAACAGGTTCGGTCCGCCCTTGCGCAGGGCATCGACAGCCACGCACTGATCCCCGCGCAACTGTTCAGCGGCTTTGGTGTCATAGCCGTCGTAGGAATCTCCCACGAGGCGTGCATCGTCCTGGTCCGAGAGGCCGGCGAGGTCGGGCCTGACAGCAAGGCCGGCGACGACCGCAACTGCGGTCAGCAGAAGAATGATTCGGGCAAGTAGTCCTGAACGTCCTGGCGTTGGTATGAGCGATCTTCCTGGTCGGGAAGGCAACGGAGCATCACTTTCTTCAGAGTGTGTATGCGCCGGTTGATCGGCCGATGCTCCGCAGAGCAGTGAATTGCAAGGACTCTCACGGAGACTCAGAAGCGCAGGTCCCTGGCCGGGCTCACGCACGCGGATGGCCGGTGCGACGGCATGGCGATGCAACCCCTCCCCGTGAGCGACGGCGTTCCCCCGGTCGCTGACTGATGTGCGCGTACGGAGTGGTCAGGCTCCGCCGGTGCACGTCGGCACTCTACGCACACACATGTGTACTCGTACAGGTGTTCACTTTCGTGTGATGACCTGATGGCGTGAACCTTTCGGCAGGTCAGCCTGTTGGAAGGGGGTGCCCGCCCGTAGGCCATCTGTGTTTTTTCTGTGAGGCTGCTGTGTGTTTGGGCGGCTGGCGGCGGTGCGATGGGTGATCAAGACGACCGATTTTCGATCCCGATGTGTTCGCACTGCCGGGTCTGAGGGCTGTCTTCGGCCGGGCGATAGCCTTCGACCGTGTCGACCGTGGTCGTGGTCGGCCGGCCCCACGGCAACCCCGACCCTGCCTGGGTGCGCCAACGGCTTTCTCGTTCTGCGTGGCCGACCGCTGCCCCGGTTCGGCCAGCTCGCACGAGACCGTCTTGCGGCTGCGCTCGCTGCTGAGTTGAGGCACTGCACGAACTGGACCGGGCACCTAGCATGCCGCCCATGGCGATGTTCGTGCACTTGACGTCGGCGGCGAACGCGCCGCGCATCCGGCGGTCCGGGATCCGTGCCGTCAGTCACGGACAGGGCGGTGGGCGCGGGGTGTTCTGCTTCCCGGTGCTGGCGTCGTACACGCTCACTCACCAATGGCTGCGTGAGCTGGCCCGTTTCGGCAGTCGGGGAGGGCTTGTCGCCGTGCATGTGCGGTTGGGCGACGGCCAGGAGGTGTTGGTCGGGCGGTACGCGGACCGGAGGCGGGGCACCCAGGCCGCCGTGTCCGCAGCCGAGGCGGTGCGGCGGATCGCGGTGCTGGAGGACCCGCGCGGGTGGGAGGTCTTCGTGCCCCGGGCGATCGGGCCGCGCGAAGTGCACCGGATCCGTACCGCACCGCAGGTGGTGGGCTGGCGGTACCTGCCCGACGCGCATGGTGTGCCCCCCTGCACCTGTTTCGGATGCCGGGTGCGCGGTGGGTACGGGGCGCGGCGCCTGCGCGAGCGGTTGCCGCATCCGCTGGACGGCCCGCCGCCACCGGCGAGGGTGCTGCTCGCGAGGGTCGCGGCGGCCGGCGACCCGGGAGACCCCGCCGTGTTGCGGGAGTCCCTGCACTGGTTCGGCATGCGGCGCCGGGGCCCGCTCGCCCAACTTGCCCACCTGGCTGCCCACCCCGATCCCGGGGTGCGGGAGGCGCTGGTGTGGGCGGTCGGCGGCTGGTCCACCCCGGGTGTCGCCCAGCTGCTGCAGGGCCTCGCGGACGACCCCGACCGGGATGTCAGGGAGGCCGTGGAGGTAGTCAGCGACGACGATTGACCCAGGTCGGCCGAGAGGGGGGACTGTACAGTCCGTGAGCGTGCGACTCCCCTCAGAGGTCCGGGAACGGTGGCGCTTCATCCATCGTCAGCAGCAGTTTCCGTGCTGATTCGGCCTCTTCCGGTGTCATCAGGCCATCAGCGTCCTGGGGCGGGCAATCGGCGCCGAGTCTGATGATCTTGCTCTGAGTCACCGTCCGCCGGCCCGGTCAGTTCGCACCAGACCGTCTTGCGGTCCGCCTCCGGGGTCACGCCCCACCGATGGGCCAGCGCCTCGATGAGGGCCAGGCCACGGCCGGACTCGGCCATCCCGGCGGCGGACAGGAGTACTGGCAGAGCCCGCGGGTCGGGGTCGGTGACCTCGACGCGGGTGTGGCCGTGGGGCGTGGCGGTGACGCGGACCGTCACTGGGGTGCCCTCGCCGAGGTGGTCGATCACGTTCGTCAGTAACTCCGTTGCGCACAAGCGGACTTCGAAGTCGCGTGCGCGGAGGTGGTGGCGCAGCTCCGGTACGGCCTTCGGCGTGGCGAGCAGGTCGAGTTCCGTGGGGGAGCGGTCGGGCATGGGTGGGGTCTTCCTGTTTCTGTGTGTTGCGTGACGAATGCCTCACAGAGCGTCGTCGGGGTCGGTACGGTGGAAGGGGCTTCGCGTTCGCGACCGGGGCAGCGGAAGGTGAACCATGGCACGGCGCAAGGACATCGACGGCTCGATGAGCGTCCCGACCTTCTACGGCAAGGAGTTGCGGTGGAAGCGGGAGGCGGCGGGGATGTCGTTGGAGGTGTTCCTTGAGGGCAGCTTCTACGGCAAGACGTACCTCAGTGACATCGAGCACGGGGAACGGAGGATGCCGCTCGATTTGGCCCGGCATGCGGACCGCGTGCTCAACACCGATGGGTTCTTCGAGCGGCACTGTGAGGATGTGCGGAAGGCGCGGAGGGGGCCGCATGCCGCCTACTTCGAGAAGGCCCTGGAGGCGGAGAAGTACGCGGAGTCCATTGAGCTGTGGTCACCCATCATCTTCCCCGGGCTGCTCCAGACCGCCCCGTACGCTCGGACGCTTGTCCGGTCGGCCCACCCGGCGGCCTCCGACGAGTGGGTCGAGGAGAAGGTGACGGCCCGACTCGCTCGCGCCCGCCTCTTCGAGGAGGATCACTCCACCCCGGAGTACTGGGCGGTCCTGCACGAGTCGCTGATCGCGGACCCGATCCTTCCTCCGCTGGAGGCGGCCGAACAGTTGGACCGGGTCGTGGAGTTGGCCTAGCGGCGCCGGATCACTCCGCAGATCGTTCCGCGGACGTGCGGTGCGTATCCCATGATGGCCGCCTCCATCATGGTGATGACCTTCCCGGACGCGCCGCCGCTGATCTACACCGAGGCGTCCTACAGCGGTGACACCATCGACGATCCGGCCCTCGTGAAGCAGTACCGCAAGGCATACGATCGGCTCAGGGCCGTCGCGCTGTCACCAGACACGTCCCTCGACATGATCAAGGCAGCGGCAGAGGATTACCGAAATGGCAAGCAACCGGATCGACTTGAGTGACGCGCTCTGGTTCAAGAGCAGCTACAGCAACGGGGACGGCGGGGAATGCGTCGAAGTCGCCCACAGCATCCCCGGACTCGTCCCCGTCCGCGACTCCAAGACCCCCCATGCCCCTGCCCTAATCCTCAGCGCTACTGCTTGGGCCCCCTTCGTCGCCTCGCTCAAGGGCTGACCCGGGGGCTACTCAAAGGTCGAAGCGCTCAAGGTCCCGCAACCACGCCCGTGCCGAACTGTCCGACGGCGCACGCCAGTCACCCCGCGGGGAGAGCGAACCGCCGGCCGAGACCTTCGGCCCGTTCGGCATCGCCGACCGCTTGAACTGCGCGAATCCGAAGAAGCGGCGGCAGAAGACCTCCAGCCAGCGTCGGATCTCCGGCAGGTCGTACGCCACCCGCTTGGCATCCGGGAAGCCCGGCGGCCAGGCACCGCCCTCCGCGTCGTGCCAGGCGTGCCACGCCAGGAAGGCGATCTTCGACGGCCTGAAGCCGTACCGGAGCACGTAGAACAGTGTGAAGTCGTGCAGCGCGTACGGCCCGATCTTCGACTCCGTCGACTGCATCTCCTCACCCGGCACCAGCTCCGGGCTGATCTCGGTGTCGAGGATCGCGGCGAGCGTCTTGCCGGTCTCCTCGTCGAACTGGCCGCTGCTGATGACCCAGCGGATGAGGTGCTGGATCAGAGTCTTCGGTACCCCGCCGTTGACGTTGTAGTGGCTCATCTGGTCGCCCACGCCGTACGTGGACCAGCCGAGGGCGAGTTCCGACAGGTCGCCGGTGCCGAGGACGATGCCGCCGCGCTGGTTGGCCAGCCGGAAGAGATAGTCCGTGCGCAGACCCGCCTGCACGTTCTCGAAGGTGACGTCGTACACCGGCTCGCCGGAGGCGAACGGGTGACCCATCTCCTGCAGCATCAGCCGTGCGGTCGGCGTGATGTCCAGCTCGGCCGCGGTGACGCCGAGCGAGTTCATCAGCTTGTGGGCGTTGTCCTTGGTGTGGTCGCTGGTGGCGAAGCCGGGCAGCGTCCAGGCCAGGATGTCGCTGCGCGGGCGGCCCGCGCGGTCCATCGCGCGGGCGGCGACGATCAGCGCGTGCGTGGAGTCCAGGCCGCCGGACACCCCGATGACCACCTTCGGGCCGCCGATCGCCGCGAGGCGCTGCTGGAGGCCCTCGACCTGGATGTTGTACGCCTCGTAGCAGTCCAGGGCGAGGCGGTCGGGGTCGGCCGGCACGAACGGGAAGCGCTCCAGGCGGCGGCGCAACCCCAGGTCGGTGAGCGGCGGGTCGAGCTCGAACCCGACCGTCCGGAAGTCGCTCGTCCGTGCCGAATGGGTACGGCGGTTGTCGTCGAACGTGCCCGTCCGCTGCCGCTCCTGCCGCAGCAGGTCGAGGTCCACGTCGGCCACCGCGTAACTGTCGCCGAGCGGGAACCGCTCGGTCTCGGCCAGCAGCGCGCCGTTCTCGTAGACCATGGCCTGGCCGTCCCAGGACAGGTCGGTGGTCGACTCGCCGAGGCCGGCCGCCGCGTAGACGTACGCGGCGATGCAGCGGGAGGACGCCGAGCGGCACAGCAGCTTGCGGTCCTCGGCCCGCCCGACCGTGATCGGGCTGCCCGAGAGATTGACGAGGACGGTCGCACCGGCGAGGGCCGCCTCCGCGCTGGGCGGCACCGGCACCCACATGTCCTCGCAGATCTCCGCGTGCAGTACGAGACCGGGGACGTCCTCCGCCGCGAACAGCAGATCCACGCCGAAGGGGACTGCCTCGCCGCCGACGCGGATCGAACCGCCGCGCTCGTCGGCGCCGTCGCCGATCTGCCGGCGCTCGTAGAACTCCCGGTAGTTCGGCGGGTACGACTTGGGGACCACACCGAGGATCCGGCCGCGGTGCACGATGACCGCGCAGTTGTAGATCCGGTTGCGGTGGCGCAGCGGGGCACCGACGACCAGGACCGGCAGCAGCTCCGCCGACCCGGCCACCACCTCGCTGAGCCCCTCCTCGACCTGGTCGAGCAGCGCGTCCTGCAGCAGCAGGTCCTCGATCGAGTAGCCACACAGCACCATCTCCGGGAAGACGGCGACGGCGACGCCCTCCTCGGCGCACCGGCGTGCGTGGCGCAGGACCGCTTCGGCGTTGGCATGCGGGTCCGCGATGACGGTGTGACCCGTACACGCGGCGACGCGTGCGAAGCCATGCTGATAGATCGACCAGAAGTTCAACGGAGGCACTGGCCCAGTGTAATCGTCAGAGCGACGCGATGGGGGGCGTGGGGTGTTGTGTACCCCACGCCCCCCTACGGCGTCAGCCGGTCAGAGCGCCCCTACCGCGTCAGCGGATCAGTGACGGCGGTACGACTGGACGTAGCCGCCCGCGGGCGAGCCCACGCCGGTGACGTCGTCGTAGCCCTTCACCGCGGACAGCGAGCTGTCCTTGCCGAGGCTGCGGACCGAGGTCGCGAGGCCGCCGGAGGCGTCGAGGCCGTTCACGAAGTCGATACGGGCCACCGCCAGGCCGGAGCCGGTCGGGTTGTCCGTGACGTCGTGGTACACGCCCGTCTTGCCGTACTTGGCGTAGATCGCCGGGTTGGCGAAGCCGAGCGCCTTGCCGCCGTGCGCCTCCTGGGCCAGGGCCTGGACCGCGGCGATCACCGGGGCGGCCAGCGAGGTGCCGCCGATGCGGTACTCGCTGTACTGCTCGGTGCCGTCCGGGAAGGTCTGGGTCTGGCCGACCAGGAAGCCGGTGTTCGGGTCGGCGATGGCCGCGATGTCCGGGACGACGCGGTTGCCGGCGGCGTTGTTGGCCGTGGCCAGCGCCTTCGGGACGACGTTCTTCTGGTAGTACGGCTGCGCCACGGTCTTGCTGGTGCCGCCGCCCGCGCCCGAGGTGAACGCGCCGGGGAAGTTCGTCCAGCTCTTGCCGTCCGCCGACAGGGTCGCCTTCTGGGTGCCCCAGCCGGTCTCCCACTGGTACGTGTCGCCCTTGCCGACGGCCAGCGAGGTACCGCCGACCGCGGTCACCCACGCCGAGTTGGCCGGGGTGTCGACCTGCTTCGTACCGGTGTTGGCGACCTGGTCGCCGTCGTCACCGGAGGAGAAGTAGAAGCCGATGCCCTGGACCGCGCCCAGCTGGAAGACCTGGTCGTAGGCGGCCGCGAGGTCCGGCGTCTGGTTGGCCTCGATGTCGCCCCAGGAGTTGGAGACGATGTCGGCCAGGTGGTTGTCGACGATCTTGCTGAGCGAGTCCAGCAGGTCGTCGTCGTAGCAGGACGCGGCGCCCACGTAGGTGACGTCGGCGGCCGGCGCGACCGCGTGCACGGCCTCGACGTCGAGGGTCTCCTCGCCGTACCAGCCGGCCGCGCCGCACTCCTTGGTCTTGGTGTAGTTCTTCGGCAGCACCTGGTGCAGCTGACCGGTCTTCCAGGCCGCGTCACCGTTCTTCAGTGCGTACTTGCCCGCGTCGAAGGCGATGGTCGGCGAGGCGTACGCGTCGGTGATCGCGATGCGCACGTTCTTGCCGGTGTAGTCGCCCGCGCCGTAGGCGGCACGCAGCTGCTTGCCGGTGTAGCCCTTGATCGCGTACGGGATCTTCCCGCCGTACGCGTCCGGCAGCGTGGTCGCGATGTTCGAGCCGAAGTACGAGGAGAACGGCCCGGAGTTCTTGAACACGGCGTCCGGGGGCGGCAGCTGGTCGTCGTGGGTCGACTTGTGCGGGGCGTTGTCCAGACCGGTGACGGTCAGCACGGCGCCCTGCAGACCGGCCGGCGCCGAGGCGGTCTTCGCCGGGGCGCGGTAGGTCTTCGACCCCTTGGTGAAGTTGTGCAGCTGGGTGCCGAACGCCTTCTCGGCGGCGGCGACGTCACCGGAGACGGCGACGTAGTGCGAGGTGACCTCGGTGACCTGGAGCCCGGCGGCCTTCAGCCAGGACTTGACCGCGGCAACCTGGGCCTTGGTGGCCCCGAAGCGGGCCTGCGCCTTCTTGGCGCTCAGGTACTTGCCGTACTGCGGCGAGCTGGGGTCGGACACGGCCTTCGCGTAGGCGGCGAGTCCGGCCCGGTCCCGGCCGGCCAGGTACACGCGGGCCTTGACCTGGGCGTTGTCTGCGGTGGCACCCTTGTCCGCCTTGGCCGTGGCCCACGCGGGCTTGGTGCCCGCCAGTGCGTCACGGGCCGGGGTGTCCGCGGCGTGCGCCGCGGATATACCGAACGCCAGCGCTCCGGCGATCATGGGCAGTGTCGCTGCCATGCTCACGCCGGCGCGCACCTTGGCGCGGTTGGATCTCATAGAACCCCCTGCGATGCGGTTCGCATGCATGTAGTGGTCGGTACGTCGTGGATCCGCACACCGGCCCGCGGCGGCGTCGGCCCGCGAAGGGATCACACGATGGGGGCCACTCTTTCGATGAACCGTTCATGCCAGGGGAACGCAAAGGTCAAGAGAAGCTCAAGTAATCGTCATCCGGGGCGATTTGGGGCTTTCGACCGCATCGCGGCTTACGAACGTGGTTGTGTGCCCCGTTCCTTGAGCATGCCGGCCATCAGCTCGATCTCCGACTGCTGCGCGTCGACCATGCCCTGCGCGAGCCGCTTCTCCACCCCGACGGTGCACTTGGCCACACACCCCTCGGCCATGTGGATACCGCCCTTGTGATGGTCCGTCATCAGCTGGAGATAGAGGACCTCCGCCTGCTTGCCGCTCAGCGACTGGAGCTTCTTCAGGTCGGTGTTGGTCGCCATGCCCGGCATCAGCGCGCCGTCCTTGCCGGAGGCCATGTCGCCCATGCCCATCCAGGTCATCGGCGGATCGGCCGACACCTTCGGCAGCCCCCACAGATCCAGCCAGCCCAGCAGCATCCCGCGCTGGTTGGCCTGCGTCTGCGCGATGTCGTACGCGAGCCGCCGCACCTCCTCGTTCTGCGTGCGGTCCCGCACGATGTACGACATCTCGACGGCCTGCTGGTGGTGGACGGCCATGTCCCGCGCGAACCCGGCGTCGGCGGACTCGGCCGTGGGCGTCTTCGGGTCCGATCCGCCGTCCTCGGCGACCGCGTACGTGATCGCCCCGGCCGCGACGAGCACCGCTGCCGCGGCGCCCGCCACCCAGCCGATGTGCTGCCGCCTCACTTCATGATCCCGCCGGTGCACGAGGCGCCCGGCTCGGGCGTCTGGGCGCCCTGCACGTAGGTGGCGAAGAACTTGTCCACCTCCGGGTCGCTCGCGCTCTTCACGGTCACCTGGTGGCCCCAGGCCGACAGGACCAGCGGGGCGTCCTGGTTCTGGTACGGGCTCATCAGCGAGTACGGAGTCTTCTTCACCTTGGCCGCGAGCGCGTCCACGTCGGCCTTCTGCGCCTTGTCGGTGTACGTCACCCAGACCGCGCCGTGCTCCAGCGCGTGCACGGCGTTCTCGTCCTGCACCGGCTTGGTGTAGACGTCACCGTTGCAGTTGAGCCACACCGGGTTGTGGTTGCCGCCGACCGGCGGGTGCATCGGGTACGACACCCTGGTCGTCACGTGCGTCCGCGCCAGCTTCCCGGACCAGGTCTTCACGCCGTCCTTGCCGGTGGTGAAGTGCCCGGAGTCCCCGGAGCCCTTCGCGTCACCGCTGGAGACCGTGTTGTTCTTGCCGGAGTCGTCCGACTGAGAGTTCACGAGGACCACACCGCCGACGACGAGACCGCCGACGACCACCGCGCTGGCGGCGATGGTGAGCGCCCGGTTACGGCGCTCCCGGGCACGCTCGGCGCGCCGCAACTCCTCGATGCGCGCCTTGCGCGCCGCGCTGCTGCTGTTCTTGGCGGAACCCATGAGGTGTCCTTCTGGGGGAAACGGACGTGGACAGTGGGGCTCGCTGATCGTAGTGCGCAAGGAGTGCCTGTCCCTATGGAGGGCTCGGCAACCGAATAATTTGAACCCCGGATGCGCATTACCTACCCTCACGATATGCGGTTGCTGCGCTCCACCGACCTGGCCCTGCGGGTCCTCATGCGGCTCGCCGTCGCCGGCGACGCCAACCCCACGACCCGCCAGGTCGCGGCGGACATGGACGTGCCGTACACCCATGCCGCCAAGGTCGTGGCGGAACTCCAGCACCTGGGCCTCGTCGACGCCCGCCGCGGCAGGGGCGGCGGCCTCGCCCTCACCGAACGGGGCCGTACGGCCTCCGTGGGTACGGTCGTCCGCACTTTCGAGGGGGACGGCGACGTCGTCGACTGCGAGGGCGGCACGACCCCCTGCCCCCTGAACGCCGCCTGCCGCCTGCGGGGTGCCCTGCGCCGGGCCCAGGAGGCGTTCTTCGCGACGCTGGACCCGTTGACGGTGGGCGACATGGTGGCCGAACCGACCGGCCCCGTGCTGCTGGGCATCTCCAGGGGGCCGGGGGGCGTCTGAGGCGCCGGCTCGGCCGGACGCGCGCACGCCACCGGGATGACGGGCACCGACCTCCTCGAGAGCAGGAGATCGGCCGGGAGGGGGCACGGCGCTTCGGGGCCTGAGAACCTTGCGGCCGCCGCCACGCAGGCCGTGCGTGGCGGCGGCCGCAAGGTTCTCAGGCCTGGGCGAGCCAGAGGTCCGGTCCGAACACCTCGTAGTGGATGTCCGCCGGAGCCACGCCCTGCTCGATCAGCTGGGAGCGCACCGCGCGCATGAACGGCAGCGGTCCGCACAGGTACGCGCGCGTGCCGGGGTGCACGGTGACGTCGGTGAGGTCGACCAGGCCGGTGCGGGTGCCGGGCTCGGCGTCACGCTCGTAGAAGAAGTGCGTGGACGCGTCCGGGAGCTTGGCGGCGTACGCCTCGTGGTCGGCGTGCAGGGCGTGGTCGGCGGGGGAGCGGTCGCCGTGCACGACCGTGACCGGGGCATCGTGGCCGTCGGCCGCCAGTGCGGCGAGCATCGCGACCATCGGGGTCACGCCGATGCCCGCGGAGGCGAGCAGGAGCGGCCGGCCGGCGCTGTCGCCGAGCACGAGGTCGCCGTACGGCTCGGAGAGGTCGAGGACGTCGCCCTCGCGCACGCGCGCGTGGAGGTGGTTCGAGACCTCGCCCTCGGGCGTAGCGTCGTCGCCCTGCACGCGCTTGACGCTGAACTGGCGGAGCGTCTCGCCGGGCGCGCCGGACAGGCTGTACTGCCGTATCTGCCGAGCCCCGTCGGCCAGCTCGACCTGGACGGAGACGTACTGGCCGGCGCGGAAGTCGCGCACCGGACCGCCGTCGGCCGGGCGCAGCCGGAAGGTGACGACGTCCGCCGTCTCCTCGACGCGCTCCACGACCTCCCACGGCCGCCGCCCGGTGCTGCCGCTCTCCTCGTACAGCCGCTTCTCGATGGCGATGAGCGCGTTGGCCATCAGCCAGTAGACCTCGTCCCAGGCGGCGGCGACCTCGGGCGTGACGGCCTCGCCCAGGACCTCGACGATGGCGGCGAAGAGGTTCTCGTGGACCACCGGGTACTGCTCGGGGGCCACGCCCAGCGAGGCGTGCTTGTGGGCGATCCGGCTGAGCAGGGCGTCGGGCCGCTGGTCCGGGTGCTCCAGCAGGTGGGTGGCGAAGGCGGCGATGGAGCCGGCGAGCGCCTGCTTCTGGAGGCCGGCGGCCTGGTTGCCGCGGTTGAAGAGGTCGCACAGCAGTTCGGGGTGGGCGGCGAAGAGCCGGGCGTAGAAGCGCTCGGTGATCTCGCCGATGGCCGCGCCGACGGCGGGAAGGCTGGCGCGGACGGTGACTGCGGACTGCTCGGACAGCATCGTGACTCCTCACGGCTCGACTGCTCGGCTCGACGGATCGGCTCTGCTGGTCAGCACGCTATGAAAACTTGCATCTCAGATTCAAATTAAGGGGGTGTGGTGTCGCTCACGGGGGAAGCGGACCGGCCATTACGGATGTCGGCGAGAGGAGGCAAGATGGGCAGCAGAGCAGTACACCTGCCGTACGACAGGCATTCAGGCCTAGGACGCTGGGGCGATCAAGGTCCGCAACGCGCTTGAAACGGTGTTGTGGTGGGATGTTCCCAGGCGGCCTGACCAGCAAGGATGGGGAAGCGGAAGATGGACAAGCAGCAGGAGTTCGTGCTCCGGACCTTGGAGGAGCGCGACATCCGGTTCGTACGCCTGTGGTTCACGGACGTGCTGGGCTTCCTGAAGTCCGTCGCCGTGGCCCCGGCCGAGCTGGAACAGGCCTTCGACGAGGGCATCGGCTTCGACGGCTCCGCCATCGAGGGCTTCGCCCGGGTCTACGAGTCCGACATGATCGCCAAGCCGGACCCCTCCACCTTCCAGGTCCTGCCGTGGCGTGCGGAGACCCCGGGCACGGCCCGCATGTTCTGCGACATCCTCATGCCGGACGGCTCCCCGTCCTTCGCGGACCCGCGCTACGTGCTCAAGCGCGCCCTGGCCCGCACCTCCGACCTGGGCTTCACCTTCTACACCCACCCCGAGATCGAGTTCTTCCTGCTGAAGGACCGCCCGCTGGACGGCTCCCGCCCCACTCCGGCCGACAACTCGGGCTACTTCGACCACACCCCGACCAGCGTCGGTATGGACTTCCGCCGCCAGGCGATCACCATGCTGGAGTCGATGGGCATCTCGGTCGAGTTCTCCCACCACGAGGGCGCCCCCGGCCAGCAGGAGATCGACCTGCGCTACGCCGACGCGCTCTCCACGGCGGACAACATCATGACGTTCCGCCTGGTCATGAAGCAGGTGGCCCTGGAGCAGGGGGTCCAGGCGACCTTCATGCCGAAGCCTTTCTCCGAGCACCCCGGCAGCGGCATGCACACACACCTCTCCCTCTTCGAGGGCGACCGGAACGCGTTCTACGAGTCCGGCTCGGAGTACCAGCTCTCCAAGGTCGGCCGCTCCTTCATCGCGGGCCTGCTCAAGCACGCGGCGGAGATCTCCGCGGTCACCAACCAGTGGGTGAACTCCTACAAGCGCATCTGGGGCGGCTCCGAGCGCACGGCCGGCGCCGGCGGCGAGGCCCCCTCCTACATCTGCTGGGGCCACAACAACCGTTCGGCCCTGGTCCGCGTCCCGATGTACAAGCCCGGCAAGACCGGCTCCGCGCGCGTGGAGGTCCGCTCGCTGGACTCCGGCGCCAACCCGTACCTGGCGTACGCGCTGCTGCTGGCCGCCGGCCTCAAGGGCATCGAGGAGGGCTACGAACTCCCGCCGGGCGCCGAGGACGACGTCTGGGCCCTCTCCGACGCCGAGCGCCGCGCCATGGGCATCGAACCCCTCCCGCAGAACCTCGGCGAGGCCCTGACCCTGATGGAGCGCAGCGACCTGGTCGCCGAGACCCTCGGCGAGCACGTCTTCGACTTCTTCCTGCGCAACAAGAAGTCGGAGTGGGAGGAGTACCGGTCCGAGGTGACCGCGTTCGAGCTGCGGAAGAACCTGCCGGTGCTGTAAGGGCTGGTCAGGGCAGGTTCCTGCCAAAGCGATCCTGCGGGGCCGACGGTCAATGACCGCCGGCCCCGCAGAGTCTCACTACTCCTGGGCCGCCTCTGGGCCGTCTGGTCCGAGAGCGAGCACCTAGAGACCGCGGGTTCATCTGCTTCGTACGTCTTCCACTTGGGCTTGTGTCCCTTGTGGGGGACTGATCGGTTGCGCGAGTAAGGCAATCCCCGGTCGTTGTCGGCGGAGGCTGCTACACAGGGGACATGGATGCTCGCGGTGGGATACGACCCATGCTGGTGAACAGCTATGAGTCGGCTGCAGATCGGATGCTTCGGGAGATCGCAGACGAGCAGGGGGATCGAGTCACCCTGAAAGCCAGGCTGGCGGACGTTATCGACGTCGACGGCATGGACGGGCTGACCTGGCGAACGAAGTCGTACGCCCTCGCTGCCCACCTCGACTTCGTGATGGTCGACAAGGTCACATCCAGGGGGCGCTTCGCTGTCGAGTTGGATGGACGTCAGCACTTCAGTGATCCAGCAACCCTTGAGAGGGATGCGCTGAAGGACGAACTCTGCGAACGCGCGGGCCTGCCGCTTCTCAGGATTACCAGCGACTTTGCCCGTAAGGTTGGCCGCTGGCGGATACTGAGTTATCTGGCTGAGGCGTTCTACCGCTCCGAAGCTTTTTTCGAGGCCCAGGAAAAGGGCCATATACCATACGATGAGCCGTTCGATATGGGCAGCTTTATCGTCCGCGACGAGCAAGGTCGCATGTCGTTCGACACCCTAGACGCCGGCGTCATTCTTGCGTTCCATCAGCATTACCAGGCCGGCAGGCTTCCCGCTCTGCTCCCAGATGTGTTCTCTACCGACTTGCCGGAACAGCGAGCCGTCCAGGCACATGGTTGGATAGCGGTCGCTCCAGACCGCTATCTCCTGGCCAGGACGATCGTGCGTCGCTTTCTCTTTCAGGGGGTTGGGCCGAGTGATCTTGCCGAGCAACTGGTTATGGTCGAGATCGGCAACCTTGCCCAGCAGTGGCTCAATGGTGAGGCCGTAGCCGCGGACGGTCGGGCTCTACGAAAAGCCGTAGCAGAGGTCCAGGCCGCGATTGACGCAGGCGGGCTTTTGATGGCTGCTTTTGGAGACGCGCTGCGCGCTGGTGGAGCAGCGGGGCCAGTCCTGCGGCGTGGTCCGGGCGGTCCTCCAGACCGAAGGCATCAGAGGAAGCGATCTGAGTGATCCTCACGCCGAGCCGGTCCTGATGCACGCATGAGCGAGGCTAGTTGCCCGCTGCCGAGCTATTCCCGTCCCAGTGTGTACACGTGGGTTTGGGGGGACAGCGCGACCGAGCGCCAGTAATTCCAGCGTTCCGCTAGGTAGGTTTTGCGCTCCGGGCCGAGGAGGTCCGCCGAAGAGATAGCTTGCGACGGATCGCTAACGACTGCGCTCAACTCGGTGATGTGGGCCCCCGTACAGAAGGTGGGCGGGATGGAGTCCAGAGACCACTCGTAGACTCTGTTGGTGATCGTTGCGTAAATTTCTGCTTCACGCTCCGCCCTAAGTTGATCATAAGTGAAGAAGTGCTCGTCCTTGCGGGGCATGTGGTCACGCTTGCGGCGCATGTAGTCAGGATTTACATGCTTGGAATGGCCTGCCGCGAACTCTGAGTTCCGTCCGAAGACGAGCACGAATTGCGGTACGATCGGGCGATGTGAAAACTGGGGCGCATATCTCTTTCCGAAGATCAGGCGATTCTCGGGTGAGTCAAACCAGACTTTCCATTCGGTGATCTGATCAATGGCTTGAGTTAGTTCAGCCGTCGGAGTCCTGTCTTTGTTGAACCACGACTTGCCGGGGCTCTCAATCTCAATGCAGATGGGTCGGATGGCGCCTGTGTCCCGCCTCACCCACATGAAATCTGGAATGCGCTTCGGTCCGAGTCCCTCCAGGGGAGGCTGTCTAATTACTGCGCTAAAAGAAGCCCCATGATGACCTCCGTGCCCAATGCTGTCAGTCGCACCTGGCAGAAGACAGGGGTGGGACTCCAGAAACGTTTGCATCTCACCCTCTTCAGGGTTCGACGACAATAGCGCCTCCCATTTAGGTCGCAGCCAATCTTGATATTTTTCCCAGCTGGGGGCTCGTGGCCGGTCTGGGCTCTCATCGGTTACTGCCTCGGAGAATAGGTCCATGGAGGCATTCTGCATGACTGCGGGCAGCGCGGTATATGAAACGGAGGAACCGGTCAGGCGCCTCGGGAAAGCCGGTATTCTGCGAAGCCACTCAAGGCGCCTGTTTGCCTTAGTTCTCGTTCGTGGCGGTGCCAGCGGCGTCGTACAAGTCGTCCACCGCCTTGCGGGTCCGTGCGTCGCTGCTCGGCATGAGGTGCGTGTAGACCCGGAGCGTGAACCCCGGATCGTTGTGTCCGAGGTAGTGGCTCAGGGCCTTGATGTTCTCGCCGGCGTCCAGCAGGACGGAGGCGTAGAAGTGCCTGAGGGCGTGCATGCCGTGTTCGCGGGCGGCCTGGTGGCGCTCGCCCGGTCTCGGGGCGGGGATGACTCCGGCCGCGACGAGAGCGGGCTTCCAAGTGCGGTCGTTGAAGTCGGTCCGCCGGACCGCGCCTCCGCCGTCGAGGCGGGTGAACAGCAGCCGCTTGGTGACGAGCGGACCGTCCGGCCGGAGCCACGGCAGCGTGACCTCGACCGGGAGGAACGTCTCCATGTGCCTCTTGAGGACGTGCGCCACGCGGTCCGGCAAGGGGACGTCACGAATCTTGTTCCGCTTTGGCGGGGAGAACACGAGACCCTGCTTCGTCACCTTCACCTGATTCGCGATGTGCAGCCAGCCGGAGTCGAAGCCGATTTCGTCGACCGGAAGCCCGAAGATCTCCCCTTGCCGGAGTCCGCACCCGCCTCCGAGGTCGACCGTCGCGCGGTAGCGCTCCGGGAGTGCTGCCTGCACGGCGAAGACGCGCTCTGCGGCCCACGGCACAACGCGACCAGTTCCTGCAGCAGGGGGCCGCACGGATTGCGCGTGGCAGGGATTTTTCGACAGGTGGCCGTCGTCAACAGCCGCATTGAGGACCGTCGACACGTTGTTGTAGATCACGCGTCGGTACGACGAGGCAGGAACGGCCCGCTCCAATTCGCTGAGCCAGTCTCGGATGTGTTCCGGCTTGAAGGAGCCGAGCGGTCGCGAGCCGAGGTAGGGGATTGCATGGCCACGGATCGCGGAATCGACTGACTCTCGTGTGGTCATCTCGGTGGTCTGTGTGCTCAGCCACTTCTCGGCGTACTGCCGGAACGTCACCCGGCTGGCGGCGGGGTCGATGTACTGGCCGCGCGACATGTCGGCCTCGATGTGGGCAAGCCACTGGTCGGCCAGTCGCTTCTGTCCATCGGGGAATGACTTGCTCTTTTCGGTGCCGTCCGGGCCGATGTACCGGGCGCGGTACCGCATGCCGGTGCCGTAGCGATCGGTGCGTACGCGGCGGGGCTTGCCGTTGGCGTCGGGTTCGGTCTTGTACCAGCGGTCTTGGATGTGGCCTGCCATGTGGCGGCGGTCCTTTCCGAACATGCCGAGGGGAGAGCCGCTGATAGCGGCTCTCCCCTTCTGTTTCTGGCGGGTGTTTGTTAGGCGGCGTCGCGGTCGGCGTCCTTGCGGCCGGTGACGTAGGCGTGCACATCGGCGGGGTCGTAGCGGAGGTGCTTGCCGATGCGGAAGCCGGGCGGGCCGGTTCGCTTCTTGCGCCACTGGTAGACGGTTTCGAGGGGCACCTCGAACATCGCGGCGATGTCGTCGGGGGTGAGGTACCGGTCCGGGAGGCCAGCCCGAAGTGTGGCGCGGGGGTCGGCATGCATACGTGAGGGCGTGCTCATCGAATGCCCTTCGTCGCGAGGGTTGTTGTGGGCCTCTGGGGAATCCGCAACATCCGCCACGCCGCAACATTGCTGGTCAGCGGCCTGCATTTGTGGCGGATGCCGGTTGTGTTGCGGATAGGTGCCGCCACCCGTATGCGCGGCGGCACCTATCGGGCGCCGCTGGTCAGCCGGCGATGCGGAGTTGGCGTGTGTCGGCTTCCGCGAACACGTGGCGGCTCTCGGAAGGGTCTTCCGCCACGGATTCACCCTCGTTGACCTGCGGTGTTGCGGACGTTGCGGATGTTGCGGACTTCTCGGGGGGAGGGGGGCAGTAGCGGGCCCACGCGTCGCTGAGGTCCTCCGCGTAGTAGCCCTTCGGGGTGCCGCTGCCGACCCGGATCCCCCGGGGCCGGATCGGGGTGTTGTCGGGGCGGACGTACTGGCTCAGGAGCTTGGACAGGCCGCGGGCGGTGAGCGGTTTGCCGTCGTCGTTCAGGTCGGCCCAGGGGGCGTCATCGAGTCCGAGGAGGACTTCGAGGATGGCGGCGGTGGGCATGCGGTCGGCACCGCAGAACACCTTGTCGCGCAGGTCGGTCAGCAGGCGGACGCCGAGGGAGGCTTCGTCGCCTTCCTGGGCTGCCTTGATGAGTTCGACGCAGGCGGCGCGGGCGCGCTCGGGCCAGTCGCCGCCGGCCGCGTCGGCGACCGCGAGGAGCGGTTCCCACACGTCGGCGGGCCGGTCGGAGACGCCCTCGGGCATCTCCGGCCAGGCTTGGGCGACTTCGTCGTGCACGATGGTGGCCCAGTCGGCGAGCCGGTCGCGCAGGGCGTGGCCCTGCTTCTCGTGGACGCGCCGGCGGTACGGTTCGGCCTTCTCGTTGGGGGCCTTCTTGCGCATCCGGATGATGACCGAGCGGGTCAGGATCGTGTCCGGGAGGGAGCCAAGTCCGGCCATGGCGACGGCGCAGAACGAGGAGAACCACTCGGTGCTCTGGTTCGAGCCGTCCCCGACGCAGCGCAGGGACTTGGCGCCGCGCCGGTAGCCGGAGTTCAGGAACCCGCGGACCTCCTCGTTGCCCCCGGCCTTCGGCCCGAAGACGGTGTCGATCTCATCGAACAGCAGCGTCGGCGTCCCGCCGTCGGCTTCCACGAGCCGGAAGAGGGCGTTGGCGGAGGCGTTGACGGTGGTGGCGGCGCGCGGGGTGAGGGTCTCCACGATCTCCAGGGCGCGGGACTTGCCCGAGCCGGGCTCCGGGGAGAGGAAGGCGAGGCGGGCGGTGCCGTCGAACGCGTCGATCAGGTGCGCGTGGGCGTCCCACAGGGTGACGGCGACGTAGGCGGCTTCGGTGGGGAAGATGTTGAAGCGGCGGTGGAATGCTTCGACCTGGTCGAGCAGGGCGGCGCCGTCGACGGACGGAGCGGGCGGGTTGACGCTGGTCATGCGGCGTTCCTCCTTTCGGTGCGCGGGCCGGGCGTGCCGGTGCAGAAGTGCTTGTGTGCCTCGTACTCGGTGACCAGGGCGGCCACCGCCTGTTGTCCGGTGGCGGTGCCGGTCTGGCCGCAGGAGCAGGCGTAGGCGGCGGTGGGGGTGTCCCCGTAGCGCTTGGACCAGCGGGCGCCGTCGTAGTGGTGGCGGTAGACCGGCGGAGCAGAGATGCGGATCCCCGGCCGGTCCGGCGTCGGGTCGTCGGCGTTGTGACTGGGGTGGTGGGGCGGGTGCGGGTCAGAACGAAGGGCTGAAAGGACGGCCTGGCGGCCGTCGCTCTTCGTGCCACGGCCCTCAGCGGTGCCGCCCTGGGTCGGGCGCGAACCGGTTGGAGTGCGTTGGGTGGGCTTTTCAGGGCGGGGGGTCATGCGGCGTCCCTGGGCCGGCAGGTGCGGATGGACCAGTCAAGGGCGCTGCGGATGGTGGCCCGGCACTCGGACGCGGACAGTCCGGCCGCCTCTCCCCCCGCCTGAAACGCCTCCTCCACCACGTCCCGCGGGATCTCGCCCCAGGCGACGAACCGCCCCAGCGCGCGGGCGCCCTCCAGCAGCCGGGTGTTCCGGCCGCCCTCGCCGGTGCCCGCCGCCGCGGCCACCTCACGCTCCAGCGCCACCTGGGCCCGCCGGGTGACCGACTCCTGCACGAGCAGCGGCGCGAGCGCCACGTCGGGCCGCGACGGCTCGATCAGCAGCGAAGTGAGCCAGTGCGGCAGGGCGGCCACGGGAGCGTCGTCCAGCACCTCGTAGGTGCCCTCGGGGGTGGTGCTGCCGGGGGCGACGACGTAGCCGCCCCAGGCGCGGGTGTCGATGTGCGGTCCCAGCCGGTTGACGCTGCCGGGCAGCCTCCCGCCGAGCGGGGCGGTGAAGTACAGGTGCCGCCCCCCGCTCGGGGTCCGCACCTGATAGGTGGGCGGAAAGTGCTCGCCGGCGCGCTCGCAGAGCGCCTGCAAAGAAGTGGCGCCGTCAGGCGCTCCTTCTTCCTCTCCCGACTTGCACACGTCCAGATCGATCACCAGCAGCCCGGCCGGGCCGGTGGCGATCCCCACGTTGTACGGGGTGCGCGCCCACGCGGCCTGGATCAGCTCGGGGTCGGTGGTGGCGCGCTGCTCGGGGGTGCGGTGCCCGTCCGCGCACCGGCCGATGCCGGGGCAGGAACGCTCCGGGTGCCCGGCCGGGCGCTTGCTGCCGGGGTGCAGCGGGATGACGGGCCAGCCCCGCTCGGCCGCGCACAGGGCGGAGGCCAGCAGGTGGAGGTTGTTCAGGTCGACCAGCGGCATGTCGGTGACATCGATCAGGCTCACGCGGCCACCTCCAGGACGGTGTGGGACGTGAGGTAGGCGCGGCCGATGCGTTCGGCGTAGGCGGGCGGGATGGCCTCGGTCAGCTCCTCGCGCTCGCTGGTCCACGTGATGCCCATCGCGGCCTGAAGCTCGGGGACGGACGGCTTGCCACCGCCGTTGCCGTACGCGGCGACGTACGGGCCGTCGTAGAAGCGGCCGTGCCGGTAGCCGCGCACCCGGCCCCGGTGCGGGACGTGCGCCGGCTGCTCGATGGTCCAGCCGCCCAACTCGAAGTTGCGGTGCCGGATGACCCCGAGCCCGAACATCTCCCCGCACAGGGTCAGGTCTTTGCGGATCTGCGCGCGGCCGTTGGGCTGCTCGATCACGTACGGCAGCCCGGTCTGCTCCAACAGTTCGCGGGTGGGTGCCACGAAGTCTTCGTGCGTGCCGCCCCAGCCCTGGGACCGGTTCGTGCCCACCGTGAGTGTGCACTTGTCCTGGCACGGCGGGGAGGCGTGCACGAACGCATACCGCTCGATCTCGCCGGAGGCGATCAGGGCAGCGAGATAGGTCAGAGCGTCGCCGTGGTGGCAGGGGAAGGGGTAGTTGGGGCGGTGGGCGACATCGCAGCCGTCCACGTCGAACCCGGCGCGGTCGTAGCCGACGGCCGCGCCGCCGGCGCACGAAAACAGGTCGAGCAGACGCGGCCGTCGGCCGCGCACTCGCCCGATCGTGAGGCGATGGGTCATGCTGGGTGACCTCCACTGTTCAGTTGGATGGTGGGAACGAGGGCGGCCCCGGTTCTTTGGCGAGATGCGGGGGCCGCCCTTGGCGTAGCTAGAACGGGGGCTCGGCACCCTCCGACGCCGAAGCGCTGCTGGCGGCGGGGGCGTTGGTCGTGGCCCACGCGTCGTCTCCGGCCGGGCCGTTGTGGGCGGGGCGCTTGCCGTTGATCTGGACGGTGGTGAAGCGGACGGATGCGCCGATGTCGTCGATCTCGACGGCGAGCATGGAGCGCTTCTCGCCCTGGTCGGTGGTCCAGTCGTGCTGCCGCATCCGGCCCGTGGCGACGACGCGCGAGCCCTTGCCCAGGGACTCGCCGATGTGTTCGGCGAGGGCGCGCCAGGCGGCGCAGCGGTAGAAGGCGGTGGTGCCGTCCTTCCACTGGTTCGACGCACGGTCGAAGCTGCGCGGGGTGACGGCGATGGTGAACTTCGCCAGGGTGGCGCCGCCTTCGGTGAACTTCAGCTCGGGGTCGTCGGTCAGGTTGCCGACGAGGGTGATCGGGGTCTCTCCGAACGACATGGGGTTCCTCTCCGGTTCAGCGGTTGAGTTCGGTGCGGTTGCGGGCGATCAGCCCGTACGCGGGCGCGGTGATCGCGTTGTTCTCCACCCGGACCGGGCCCGAGTAGTGGTGGTGGGTCTCGCTGCGGGTGGCCTTCACCGAGCGCACGGCGGAGCCGATGGCGGTGGCGACGGCGGCCAGGGCGGCGATCGGTGCCGTGACGAACAGGACGCCGGTCAGGGTGACGGCGGCGAATCCCTGGCAGGCGAGCCAGATCCCGCAGCCGACACCGACGCAGGTGGCGCCGACCCCGATGCCGGCTACCGCGGTGCCGGCGGCCCATGCGGGGACGATCCGCCGGTCGGGCTGCGGGACGGGCGGGGTGCTGCCGTAGGCGGGCAGCGGCGTCGGGTCGCGGTAGGCGGTGGGTATCTGGGGCACGGGCCGGTAGGCGTTTTCGATGATCCGGCGGGCTTCGGCGGTGGCTTCGGTGGCGGTCATGCGCGGCTGCCAGGCCGCGGACTGGTCTTGGTCGGGCATGGCGGGGCTCCTGCCGGGGTCAGGTGAGGTGGCGGGCGGCTTCGGCGAGTGCGCGGCAGACGGCGCGGATGGGGCCGGCGGCGCCGGTGCCGGCGGTGAAGAAGCCGAACAGGAACAGCACGAGGGCGCTGAACGGGCCGACGTAGCGGCCCCGTAGCAGGACGAAGGCCAGCACCCCGAGGAGTGCGACGGCGGACAGGGTCACGATCACGAGCGGCCTCCCAGGGGACGTGCGGCGGGCAGCACCCCGTGGGGTGCTGCCCGCGCTGTGGCTTGTCGCGTTGCTTGTCGTGCGGCTTGTCGCTTGTCTTGTCTTGTCGCTTGTCGCCTTGCAGGTCACAAGCTGTTTCCGGGTCTCAGAGCCGCCGTCGTGGCTCTGGTTCCGGACGGGACGACAAGCGACAAGCGATCAGTTCTCCGGGGGCTGTTGGGGGGCGTGCTTGCGGTGGACGTAGCGGGCCTTGGTGCCCTCTCCGATCCGGACGACGGTGCCGTCCTCGACCCACGCCTTGAGCCAGCCGACGATTGTCTGCCGGTTAGTGCCGTGCTCATCCGCCAACGCGCGAGCGATGGCGGACGCCCCGGTGCCCTCGGCACCGGCGGTGAGGAGCACCGCGATGGCGGCCCACTGGGCGGGGCTGTCCTGCTCGCTGCGCAGCGCGGACAGGTTCAGCCCACCCCCCGCGGGCGGGGCGGGGTCGGTGGGGGTGTGCGGGTCGGGGGCGGTGGCGAACAGGCCGTCGATCTCCTCCCGGAACCGGCGCGCCAGGTCGTCCTCCTCCGGCACGGCAGCCGTCGGCTGGTCGGTGCGCAGCGCGGACAGGTTCAGCACCCCACCCGCCGACGCCTGCGCCGAGGATGCCGGGGCCGGTCCGGTGCCGGGGGTGTGGTCGCGCATCCACGCGATGCGGTCGGCGTCCCAGCGGCGGACGTAGGCGGGCCCTGCGGCCTTGATCGAGATGTCGTCCAGGGTGGGGTGTCGGGCGGAGGTGGCGGCGATGATCTCGCGGATCTGGTTCGGGAGGATCCGCCAGGCCTTGAACAGCGCGGCCGGGGATTCCGGGGTGCCCATGAACCCGGCGCCCTTGTAGGGGGCTTGGTCGACGCGCAGGCCGCGGGTGCCGGGGAACATCTTGCTCAGGTCCATGCCCTCGGTCTCACCGCCCGTGAGTGCCACCCTGACCTTGGCTTCGCGGCGGATCATCAGGTTGCCGAGAACGCTGCCGGTGGCTCCGAGGGCGGTCAGGACGGTGCGGATGCCCATGGCGCGGGCGATCCGGATCACTTCCAGGATCTTCTCCGCGAGGCGGCGCATCTGTCGGTCGGGGCTGGCCAGGATCTCTGCGCCCTCATCGATGACCATCATGATCTGCGGGATCTGCGGCCCGATGGGGAGGAGGTCGGTGTTGTGGCGGGCGAGGAGGTCCTGGTAGCGCATCTTGCGCTGCTTGGCGACCTGGACGGCGGTATCCAGCATGGTCAGGGCTTCGTCGTAGGTGCCGGCGAGCCAGTCCACGCCGGGCCGGATCGGCTTCCCGTCGGGTGCCTCGATCTCGCCGCCCAGGGCGGGCAGGACCCAGGGCAGGCCCGCGGATCCGGCGTTCAGGTCGATGACCCAGGTCAGCACGTCCTCGGCACGGGCGAACCCGGCCAGGATCGCGTGGACCATGTTGGTCTTGCCCGATCCGGTCGGTCCGACCACCAGCGCGCACTGTTCCCGCAGGTAGGCGAGGACCGGTTCGGCGTTGGTCCGGTACCCCCACGGGATGCCGGTGAGCACGGACAGGGGCCCGTAGTCGGCCGGGTAGGTGCGCTCTTCAGCGAGGACGTTGACGGTGGTGACGTCGATGATGACCCGGCCCTGGTCGATGCCGGGGGAGGCGGCGGCGGTGCAGCCGTGCGGGAGTCGGGCGTCGGCGGACAGCCGTGCGGACTCACCTGCGATCTTCTGCCAGGTGGCGCCGCCGGGCGGGAGTTCGGCGTCGATGGAGAACCCGGCGCCGGTGGGCCACTGCTCGACGGCCAGCACGCGCACGGTGATCCCGCACACCCGCTGGATCCGATCCACCCACTCCGCCGCAATCGCGCGGCGTTCCGCGGACAGTTCACGGGCCACCTGCCGCTCGGCCGCGGCCAGGGCCTCCTCCTCCCGCGCCTCCTCATACAGAGCACTCGCGCGAGCGGAGGCGCCAATGCCGATGCCAAGGGTGGCGAGGGATCCCAGCGCGGTCCAGGTCAGGGGCCCGGTGGTCATGGCCCAGGTGGTCCAGCCGGCTCCCAGGAGCCAGGCGGTGGCGCGGGTGGCCAGGGTGCGGCCGGCGGCGCGGGCGCGCAGCCCGGTGACGGTGTGGCCGAGGGCGCCGGCGGCGCCGGCGGCGAGGGTCCAGCCGGGGGGCATGCCGGTGGCGGCGCCGGTGGTGGCGAGGGCGAAGGCTCCGGTGGTGGCGGACAGGGCGCCGGTCACGGGTCCGTGACCGGCCGCCCAGTCCAACACCGGGCCACTGCCGTTCTTCTGCTTGGCGGTGACGGCACTCATGGTCAGACGTTCCAGCCCTTCTCGGCCTCGTGGCCGTTGCGGGGGTCCTCGTGGCGGGAGATGTCCTGTTCGTGTTCCTTGCGGAAGATCGGGCCCATCTCCTCGGCCACGGCGACTGCGGCCATGACCGCGCCGTAGCAGTCCCGGAAGGTCTCCGCGACCGCCTTCTCCAGCGGGAACTCCTCATCCGAGCGCTCGCCGAGGATCTTCATCACTTCGGCCACGCTGTTCAGCGCGATCGGCAGCCCCTCGACCATGGCGAGGATCTCCATCGCGCCATCGGGCTCGTAGTTCTGCGCGGCCTCCTCCATCTCGGCAGCGGCCTCTTCGAACCGGAAACCGGACACGTGCACTCCTTCACTGACCCGCGACGTAGCGGGGGTAGGCGTGGTGCTGGGGATCTGTGCAGCGGGCCGCTCGACGTGATCGCCGATGCCATCGGCGGCGTCCTGGGCGGCTTCGGCGTTCGCTGCGGTCTCCTGCTCGGCCTGCTGTTGGCGGATCGCCGAGTCCCGCGCGGTGCGCTGCGCGGCCGCGGTCGCGACCAGGCACCGGTACAGGCGTCGGCCGGGGTGCATCAGCCAGCGAGCGTTGAACTTCCGGCCGAGCGGGGTGGTCAGGCAGCCCAGCACACCGGCGGGCAGGGAGAGCAGGGCGGCGAGGAGCCTGCGGCCCTGGAAGCGGGCCGCGGACCGGCGCAGCGCCTTGCGGGCTGCCCGCCGGGCGGGGGCCTTGCGGACCGTGTCACGCTGCGCCGCGACCGTCGCGGCAGTCTTGCGGTCCCGGGCAGCACGGCTCTTGCCGATCGCGGCATCCCGTATGCCGCGAGCCTTACGCCCTGCTGCTCCGAGCGTGCGGCCCGCCAGGCTGCGCCGCCCGGTACGGGTGGCCAGACCGGCTCCGCTGTTGGTCTTGGCGTTGCGGCGGGCATCGGCGACCGCGCGGCGAGCCGCGGTGGTCTGTGCCCGCTGCCCGGCCCGCGAGCCGGCCGCGGCCTGCTGCGCCGCCCGCAGCGCCTTGACCTGCCCAACCCGGCCAAGTTGCTTGCCCGTTGCTCCGGTGCGGGGCTTCGTAGCGCCGTGACTGGCACGGCTTCGGTTGCTTCCGCCTGTGGTCGTGCTGGTCTGTCGGCCGGTCGGACCGGTCCCGCGCCGCTGCTGGCCCGGCACCCGACCCGACCGGCCACCAGAACCACCAGCCCGGGAGGCGAGCGAGCGGCCACCTGTCCGGCTGCCCGTCCCGCTGCTGCGCAGGCCGGCGGCCCGCGCGGCCGTGCGGCCGGCAGCACGCGCTATGGCTCGGCGCGCTTCACGGCGCGGGTTGGGCCGGCGGGAGCGGACGGCGGCGACCGTGCCGAGGACCACGGCACCGGTAGCCGCAGCCACCGCGGCGACGGGACCGCCAGCCAGCGAGGCGGCGGCGACCATGCCCACCGTCGTGTTCGCCCCAGAAAGGGCCAGCGGGACAACAGGCCAGCCACCGGGCGTGTGCTCCAACTCGGGTGCAGCCTGCGCCGGAGCAAGCGTGGTCGGGGGCGGCGGCGAGGGGGTTATCGGGGCAGCCTGGACGGCTACCGGCTCAGTGCTCAGATCCGTCATGCTGAGTGCACTCCTTCGCGGAGTAGGGCCCGGCCGGGGCCGTAGGAAGTTGCTGGCCGGGCCTGCTGATGAGGCGGTGAGGTCAACTCGCCGGGTCTGCTCTCCGGGTCTGCGAACGTGCCGCTCGCCGGGGCTCACCGGGTCTGCTTCACTGGTGCGGTCGACTGCTTCCGGCAGTCGCAACGAGGGCCAGCCCACTAGCCCTGGGCTGGCCCTCATTGGTGGTGTCGGACGGGTGCTTACGCCTCCGCGTCCTCCGCGTCGATCAGCGCGGCGTATGCCTTGCGCACCCGCTCTTCCTTCGCGGAGAAGCCCGCCGCGCGGTAAGCGGCCAGAGCCTTCCGGTAGCTCAGCGGAGGGTTCTCGGAGTGGCGCAGCCACCGCAGGACGACCGTGAGCTGTTCCTCACTCAGCGGCTCACCCGGCTGAGGCGTCTCAACACGGGCCACGGCCGCCACCTCGGCAAGACCCGACAGGTCGATCGAGGCGTGTCCCGCACCCTCCGGCGCGGGGATCGCCCGGGGCGAGGACACGGGTCCGACCTGCGGGGACACAGGGGACACACCCGGGGACACACCCTCATCCGACCACTGGCCCAGCACCCGGGCCAGGTCCTCATCCGAGAACAGCGCCGGAACCTCCTGCGGGACGTCGGCCACCGGGTGCTCCGCGGTGAGCTTCGTCAGCTCTTCGGCTGCCTCGTGGCGCACCTTCTGGGCCTGCCCGCGAGCCTTCAGCTCCTCGCGCTCCAGGACGGCCGCCGTTTTCTGCCGGTCGGCCTTGGCCCGGGTGACGGCCCGGCCGATCGCCACCTGATCCCGTGTGGCGCTGCGGACGGCGTCGATCTGCCGCTGCGCCTCGCGGGAAATGCGGGTGCCGTCCCGCTCCACCGCCATGATCAGCGTCGCCTTGGCGGCGGCCGGAACCACCGCCCCGATGACCGCGACGACCGGCGTCGCGTACATCAGACCGTGCGTGAACAGAACACCGACCGAGGTGACGAGGAAGACCCACCCGAGAACGGCGGGCAGCGTCCCCTTGGAACCCTGCCTGCGGTGCGCGGTCTCCATGGCCAGGGCGTACAGCCATACCGCGTCGTAGATACCCGCGACCGTCAGCGCGAGCGGCGCCGGAGCCTGACGGGAGAGGATCTCCCCCACCGCGTAGACAGTCCACCCCAGCGACAGGCCGGTAAGACCGGCCGGCAGGCTCCAGTGAGCCGCCTTTCGAATCGCTGCCTTCCAGTCCATGCACTCACTTCCTTTCTTGTCATTCGATCGGTGCAGGCGCACGGGACGCACCCCCGGGCGAGGGCGTATCCGACGTCAGGCCGGCATCCCGACCGGCACCGCGGCCTGCACGTCGAAGTAGCCGGTCAACTCCAGTGCGGCTCCCGCGTAGTCGGCGGATGCCTTCAGCACGCGCGTGCGGCCGTCGCTCTGCTCGCGGTAGACCACGTCGTCCGGGGCGACGCCCACCGACTCACGCCACGCCTCGAAGCCGGGCAGGTTGTCGTGGAACCTCAGCTCCAACCGGTGCGGGTAGATCGTGGAAACCTGCACATCGGGGGCCGGAAGGTGGCCGAAGTCCACGGCCAGCAGCCGCAGCGCCCGCAGCACCACGGCCAAGTCGTCCAGCGTCAGACCGTCGCTCATGCCGCAGCCCCCTTGCGTCCCGCGCGGCGGCGGGCGGGACGGGCCAGCGGGACCACGTTGAACAGGTCCGGGTGCTCCTCGACCACCCGCGCGGCCAGGCGGACCAGGTCGTCGGGCAGGTTGCAGTAGTCGGGGTCGGCGAGGATGTCACGCGCCGCATCCAGGCGCGCCGCGCGCTCCTCGTCGCTCTCGCCCTCAACCCCGAGCCACAACTCAACCGGGGTGCCCAGCGCCAGTTCCGCGAACTCCGCCTCGGTGACGGCCTGATGACCGGCAACGATGCACTTCATGGAGGCCTCTCCTCACAGTGAAACGGCCCGAACGCACCCGGAGATGTCTCAACGGGGCGCGCGCCGTGGGGAAGGGACCGCACCGGATGAGGTGCGGGTGGGACCTGCGAAAGTCCTCATCAAACGGGCAGGCCACCGACGTGATGCCGGCGCCCTGCCCGCATGACGAGTGACGGGGTAGCCCGTCACTGTCGTCTCGCGGCTCCGTACGCGCCTTGCTCCCTTCGCTTGGTCGGCGTGCGGTCACCGCGCCACTCAGTCGTCACTCGCTGAGTGGATGCGCCCATCCCTTCCGGGTGTCATGGACCGGGTGCAGCCCAATCACCGGGATCCCCGTGATCCGGTCCCTGGGTCTACGCCCGAAGGTCAGACCAGCGGCTTAGCCGATGACACCGATCGATCCGTGAAGACGACGGACTTTTACGTCTCCCCTACCGCTCGAACCGCGTGTAAGCGGGTCCGGCGGGGTCATCCATGGTGCGTTCTTGCAGGTCAAGCACTTACGAACGCAGCCGCTGAAGCCCTTTCGGACCTCTCGTTCCGGCGTGAGTTCAGATTGACCTATGTCAATCTGAACTGTCAAGGAGATGTGGCAGAAGGGTCAGAGATTGACCTAGGTCCGGTTACTCTCGGGGGTATGGATCAGAGTCCCGAAGCGCCCAAACCCACGCCGACGGCCAAGGAGATTGCGGCGCAGTTCCGCGACAAGATCACGGGTCCCGATCGTGAGTACGACCCGGGGGACCGGCTCCCGGCTGCTCGCTCGCTCGCCAAGGAGCTTGGCGTGCAGCTCATGACCGTCCAGAGCGCGTACGGTCAACTCCGTGACGAGGGGCTGATCCTTACCCAGCAGGGACGTGGGACGTTCGTCCGTGACCCCGCGGTGCCCCTCGGAACCGAGCCGGGCAGCAGCCCTGCTTTCGCGGCTCTGGCCGCAGAACTCAGGACGATTCATGACGCTCTCAGTTCGCTCGGGGAGCGGCTCGATCGGCTTGAGCGGCTTGTAGGTAGCGAGACTCCAACTTCGCAGTGAGTTCGTCCGCGCGCCGTAGCAGCCCTTCGACCTTGATGCGTGCGTCCCTCAAACTCGCTTTGATCAAAGCAAGTTCAGCAGAAGTGATGCCTTCCAGCTCGCCGCTTCGCTCATCGATCCCTGACATGCCAATGAGCATCTAGCCATGAACGGCAGAGGACCCGGACAGAGTGTCCGGGTCCTCTGCCCTTGCAGGTCGGGATGGTTGACGATCTGTCACCTAGTGACTTCGTCTACGGCGTCCAGCACTGCCCCCCAGGGGAGCGCGCGCCCCGCCGGCGCCTCGCGCGGCTCGTACAGCGGCCACACATCCGGGCCGTAGACGATGCGCACGCCCCCCGCCCTGAGGGTGTCGATGTGATGCTGCCAGGCCGGGTGGCGGGCGTGCGCCGCGTTTACCCGAGGGAAGACGACGACGGGCAACCCGAGGGTGCCGATAGCCTCCCCCACCTGGGTCAGCGCCTGGTTGTCCATCAGGCCCATGGCGAGCTTGGCCACCATGTTGGCCGACGCTGGGGCTACCACGTAGCAGTCAACCGGCGGGTGCGGTCGCGCCTCGCCAGGCAGGCGCGGTTCATCGCGCACGGGCAAGCCGGTCAGCTTCTCCAGCCGCTCGACCTCGCCACTCAGCCGTAGCCACTGACCTGCGGTCGGCGTCAGAGTGACGGCCACCTGCCAGCCACGCTCCATCGCGGGCTCAACCAGACCGGTGCGCAGCGCCTCTACGCCTCCGGCTGCCGACCCAACGACTCCGAGCACCCCACGCTTGCCTGAACTCACTGCACCGCCCTGCACCGTTGAGCCATCACGAACACCTCGGACGATCGCGAGCCGCCCGTGACCGGTGATTGCTTGATCAGGTTCCGCAGTGTCTCGCGCACCCTCGGATTGTTGCGCACGAGCTGCGGCGATGTGCTTTCAGCTGCGCGGAGTTCCGTGAACGCCTCATCGCCCTGTCCGCTGAGCGAGAGCGCGCGTGCGAAGTCGATGCGGTGCGACACGCTGCGTTCCTGTGGCATGTGGTCGACATTGATCCGGCCGTGTTCCACGACGTACGACACGTTGTCGAGATCCAGCTCAACCGATAGGCGGTGAAGCAGGACGTTCGTGGGTCCGAAGCCGGTCTGCCAGTAGTTCTCATCCGAGCCGAGGTCATCCGCGAGTTCCTCGGCTCGATCCAGCAGACCGGTTGCGGTGGGCCGGTCCTGGTGGCGGGCCGCTGCGACAGCGGCCCGCAGGTGGATCATCCCCAGCAAACTCAGTGCCGCGGGGTCGTTGTCGGTCACCCGCGACGAGAGCCATGCTGCGGCCGTGTTGCCCAGTTCCAACGCGTCGTCGTATCTGCCGTTGGCCAATAGGGCGTGCGTGCCGGACCGTGCGGCGGACGCCAACACAAGCGGGTCGTCAGACTCGTCTGCGGCACGCATCGCGCGCTCGGCAGCAAGCCAAGAGATGTCCGATTCGCCGATCTTCGCGAGGGTCGTTGCTGCGAGGTGGTGGGTACGGGCCGACACTGCCCAGCAGTCGCTACGGTCCTCGCCGTGCCGTGCGGCTCGCTCCTCCAGCTCTTGCGCAGTCTGGAGGAGCGCGGGAAGCGCGGCGATGACGCTGCCGAGCCGCCCACCCTGGTAGTCGTTCCATGCCTGCTCCACGCGCACGGCCACGGGCGCCGGTGTGGGGAGCTGCACCTCAACCTCGGGGCCGAAGAGCAGACGGGACAGCCGGCGGGGGCTCATGAGCGCGTCACGCACGGCCGGAACGTCGTCCTGCTGCCTCTCGTCCTCCATGAGCACGGTCTGACCGAGTAGGTCTCCGAGAGGCACGCGCAGGGTACGCGACAGCTCCGTGATCATGTCGATCCTGGGAGGCTTCCGGCGCCCCGTCTCGATCTTTGCCAACCAGTCCGTGCTACGCCCGACCAGGCCGGCGAGTACCTCTTGCGTGTAGCCGCGCCGCTTCCGGTAGAACGCGATCCGCTCACCGATGCTGAGGTGATCTCCAAGACCACGCATTATGTGCTGCCTCCTGCGAGTTGTAGGGGCCTGCTTCACGGTACAGAGCCATGTAAGGGGCGGGTAGTCGGCCTTGCTTGCACCGGATCAGAGGGAGCGTGAGGGGTCCCGCGGGAAGGGGCCCGGGCAGTCTGTCTGGGATCAGCTATGACGTCTGCTTGAGCGAGGGATTACTCCAACTGGAGCAGTCTCAGGGGGCATGACGATAGAGATATGCCAGGATGGCGGAATAGACAGTTTTCCATACTGAAGTCTGGGTGTTATTTCGTAGGCTTGGAGCGGTTGCGTGCAGAAACTGCCAAGTGTTGCATCGGTCTCTGAAGCTGAAGCTCTGGATACGATCGTCCAATGCCGGTTGGAGGCGGCATCGCTTGTCAATTCCGAAGAGTATGGAACGGCTATCAGGATTATTGGGGATGTCGTAAAATGGTCTGCTGAGGTCATGGATCGACTGCGCCCCACCATGCAACTTTCAATGCAGGTTATTGCACTGCGGGCCGACTTGGGGAGTGCGTACGCGATTTTGGGTCACAAGGAGCGCGCCACCCATGAATTCAAGGTAATTTCCGACATTGTTCGCATGGTGGTGGGTCACTGCCCGTGTGGGCTGGAGAGTTCAGATTTGGAGTGCCCCGTGGACCCCTGTCGTTGGCCGGGGTGATCTCGATGACTGCTTTGTTGGTTTCCTTGCTGGCAGTAACCCTAGCTGGAAGGCTCGTGTGGATCGAAGAGTACTTCCGCAGGTACCGTTCCCATTATGGCGACCTGAAGGGGTCTCTTCGTAAGACCAGGGTTCAGGTGGAGAATCCCAGTGTTGATGCGGCTAAGGCGAAGGAGAAGCAAGCCCTCTACGTGCAATCGGCTCGGCGTCAATTTGAAATGTGCTTGCTCGGAGGCACGCTTGGGGTTACGGCTTGGAGTGCGTTGTATGCAGCCAAGAGTAGTAGCGGCTTTCAGATTTCAGGATTGAGCCTCAGGCTGCTCTTCGTCGGCGTTTTCGCTCTTATTACAGGGCCCGTACTGGCCAAAGCTGAAGCGCTATTTTTCAGCTATATGGTGCGGGAGTCTGCCGGGTATGTGGGTTTCAGTGCCGTGGTCTTTTCTTTGACCTCCATCGCATGGGATCTCACCGGTGTGAGGTGGGGTGTTGTGGCGGCTGTATTCGCTGCCCTTGTTGCTGTCAGTGATTTGAAGCAGGATGTTAAGCTGGTCGATTTCTTGAAGTCTGGGATTCCTCGAATGCCGAGGGCGCAGGGCTGTCGATGTAATTGTTGCCCGCACTAAATGATTTTGAGCGGTAGGGGCGCCATCCCGTCTCCGTAGCCTCGGCTGTTGGGGCCGTCTCTGGGCCGTCGAAGGGTGGCCCACGGCGACCGACAACGACCAATGACGACCGTCCGATCGCCGGTCGGCGCTGCGCCGACGCCGATCGCAGGAGGTCGGTCCACGCCGACGTCACTTCCTGCGCAACAAGAAGTCGGAGTGGGAGGAGTACCGCTCCGAGGTGACCGCGTTCGAGCTGCGGAAGAATCTGCCTGTGCTGTAGGCGCAGGTCAGGGGGCGTTCCCCGCTGATTCGGCGAAGGGGCCGACGGTCGTGGACCGTCGGCCCCCTGGCATGCCGCACCCCGGCCACAACAAAGCGGCCCGCCCCTCTCGGAGCGAGCCGCTCGGCCAGGCCGTGGATGGCGAGATCGTTCAGGACCACATGCCGACTGCCATGTCATCCAGCACGGCCGGCCAGACGCTGTTCCCGCTGAAGGGGAGCGGGTCATGCTCCTCCACGGCAGCGCGGATGCCGTCCAAGGATTCCGCGAGCCGCTCGAAGTCGTCTTCTTCGTTGTCCTCGTCATCGCTCCAGTCGAATTCCTTCAGTAGACGATGCAATGCGAAGGCGAGGTAGGCGAGAGAGGAAATATCCGTGTGGAGATCCTGAACGGGGCCACCGTTCTCGGAGAATCCGTGCACCTTGCCGGTCTTCGGGTCGAGAGCCAGGTGTGTCTGCGGGATCCAGCCGAACACCACCCATGCTTCGCAGCCGGGCGGAACCTCGTATCCCGTGAGGTCAATTTTCTCGTCGACGAGAGGAAAACGTCCGGAGTCCATTCGCTTCTGCGGCTGGAAGGCACCCGTCGGAATTCCGACCGACAGCAGCACCTGTGCGGCAGGCGAGTCGTCCGGTACATCTCCCAAGGAGCCGGCAGGCGCGGCGAAAATGGCTCCTTCGCCAAGAGACGAGACCATCTCTTCTCGAGAAAGTTCGAACAGCATGGAAGCCTCGTTGTTCTCTCGCTAGGGCTGCCGGGCGGTCTCGGAGCGGGTGCGCTCGTACTCGGTGGGGTCCAGGATCTCCCAGGCCGCCATGCCGATGGCAAGGACGCCGCGGGCCGGCAGGGTCGCGGCACCGATACGCACGCAGTCCGGCAGATGAGCGGGGCGGCCGAGGTCGACGCCGTCGAATACGGCTCGCGAGGTTTCGACAAAGTAGATCCGCTGCGGCATGAGCATTCCGGTGTGGCCACTCGGCATGACGCCGGAGAAGCGCATGTCGCCCATTCCCAGCGCGCGGGCCAGTCGCTGCCGTGCCCGAAGCCAGAGCGGAGTGCGCCAGGTGGAAAGCGGCAGCGCCGCGCTGGCGCTGTTCAGAAGATCCAGGAGCCGGGTCGAGGTGGCGGTCAGGGTCCAGTCCAGTGAGGGGGAATCCATCGTCACCCGCAGGGAGGCCGGTCCCGTCCAGGTGACCTGTATGTGCGCGTGTCCCGTGCGGTCGCATGCGGGGCCGTAGTACCTGGGGCACGCTGTGTCCAGCCGTGTCCCGTCGACGTCGATCGACCAGTTGCCGTCTGGATCGCGATGCCACAGCGTGCGGTACGGACCGAAGTCGTTCTCCGGGAAGACACGCAGCGCGAGCACGTGACCGGAGTCGAAAGGCAGCCCGAACACGCCCCAGCCCTTGACGTACTCATGTCCTGGCCAGGGGGCTCGGCCCCGTACCGCCGGGAGGTCCGACAACCTGGCGGACAAATCGAGCATCTCGATCACCCCGTAGTAATGGCGTCGGCCACCCGCTCGGGCTCGTCGACCTGGACGTAGTGGCCTGCGTCGGTGAGCAGACGCAGTTCGCTGTTCGGGAACAGGTCGGCGAACTGCCGTGCCACCCGCACATTGAGGTAGCGGTCCCGGGCCCCGAAAACGATCCGTACGGGCGGCTCGAACGTGCGCAGCTCGGGGAGGCGCCGTCTGCGGCTGAACACCGCCATGAGGAGTTCGTCGTTGAGCCGCCAAAAGGCGGGTCGAGCGGCGGGAAACTGCTCGTAGAGCCGCGCCACATACTGCTCACGAACCTCGGAGTCGCGTATGAACCGGCCCACCTGCCAGGCATACAGGCGCCGGTCCAGATCCGGCCGGCGCCGGACGACGGCACGCGCCGCCACGCGCACCAGCGGCGTGGAGTAGAGGGCGATGGCGGGCGGTCGGCGCAGCGCGAGGGTCCAGTGGTAGTAGGTGTTCAGCAGGACGAGCCGCGCCACACGGTCCGGGTTGTCAAGCGCCCAGTCGATGGCGGGCGGTCCGCAGGCGTCGTGCGCCACCAGCACGAGTCGGCGGGCGCCCAGGTTCTCCGTCACCGCGTCCGCGACGGCGGCAAGGTCGCCCACCTGATGGGCCACCGTGTAGGGGTGGTCGCGCGGCTTGTCCGACTCTCCCCATCCCAGGAAGTCGAACCGCACCACGGGCACCCGGCCCTCGAGGTACGGCAGCAGACGGTCGTAGAGGCGGGTGCTGTCGGGGAAGCCGTGCATCAGCACCACGGGCGTGCCGGGCCCCGGCACGACTTCCGCGTGCAGGCGGTAGAGGCCTCGCGATACGGTCAGGGGTTCGACGACCGGGTCCATGGCGTCCTCCCCTCGCCCTGTCCCTCGTCCTGTCGCGTCACACGACTCATTCAAGTCCCCATATCGCCGTCCCGCGACCGTCGGCCGGGAGGCGGGCCGGTACCCCAGCCCGGCTCCCGAAGCCGGCCGCCACCCCGCTCAGGTGGCTCGGGCCGAGGGTGTGGCGCAGGGTGGATATGTCCGCCGTTGCGTACCACGCACCCTCGAAGCACGGGAGGGACACGTGCTCACCGTTCCCGCCTACGCCGCGACGTCCGCGACCGAACCGCTCACGCCCACGACCGTCGAGCGACGGGACGTGGGTCCGCACGACGTGCTGATAGAGATCAAGTACGTCGGTATCTGCCACTCGGACATCCACAACGTCCGCAGTGAGTGGGGCCCGGCGTCGTATCCGATGGTCCCCGGCCACGAGGTAGCCGGCGTCGTCGTCGAGGTCGGCTCCGAGGTCACCGGGTGCGCTCCCGGCGACCGTGTCGGCGTCGGCTGCATGGTCAACTCCTGCCGGGTGTGCGAACCCTGTCTGAGGGGCGAGGAGCAGTACTGCCTGAACGGCAACACCCTCACGTACGGCTCCGTGGACGAGGACGGCACCGTCACGCAGGGCGGCTACTCCACGCACGTCGTCGTCAACGACGACTTCGTGCTCCGGCTCCCCGGCACTCTCGCCCTGGACGAGGCCGCTCCACTGCTGTGCGCGGGCATCACCACGTACTCCCCGCTGCGCCGCTGGGGCGCGGGCCCCGGCAAGAAGGTCGCGGTCGTCGGGCTCGGCGGGCTCGGGCACCTGGCGGTCAAGATCGCCCACGCCCTGGGTGCGGAGGTCACCGTCCTGTCCCAGTCGCTGAAGAAGATGGACGACGGCCTGCGCCTCGGCGCACGCGAGTACTTCGCCACCAGCGACCCGGCCACCTTCGAGCGGCTCGCCGGCGCCTTCGACCTCGTCGTCAACACGGTCAGCGCACGAGTCGACCTGGACTCCTACCTCGGGCTGCTGAAGCCGGGCGGAGTCCTGGTCAACGTCGGTGCTCCCCCCGAAGCGCTCTCACTGAACGTGTTCTCCCTCATCATGCACGGCCACATCTTCGCCGGGTCGCTCATCGGCGGCATCCGCGAGACCCAGGAGATGCTCGACTTCTGCGGCGCACACGGCATCGGCGCCGAGGTCGAGATCGTCCCGGCCGCGAAGATCAACGAAGCCTTCGAGCGGATGCTCGCCTCGGACGTGCGCTACCGCTTCGTCATCGACACCTCGACGCTCACCTGACCGGCTGGCCGATGCCCATCAGGTTGCCCTCGCTGTCCCGGAACCAGGCGCCGCGCTCGCCCCGGGCGCCCTTGCTCGGGTAGTTCCCGTCGATCTCGGCGATGCCGTCCCGGGTGTGGAAGCCGGGTTGGTCGACCTCCTCGAAGACCACCCCGCGTCGCCGCAGCTCCGAGACGACGGCCTCGATGTCCTCGACCTCCCAGGCCATCTGCGTGAAGGTGCCGGGCGAGGCTCCGGCCGACAGGAACACGACGAAGTCCGTGCCCCCGCACCGGTACAGCAGCCCGCCCGGGCGTTCGTCGACGGGCTCCAGGCCGAGCACCTCGGAGTAGAAGCGGCGGGCCCGGTCCAGGTCCTGGGCGGGCAGCCGGGTGGCCACCCGGCCCCGGGCCAGAAGGTTCGTGTCGTCCATGTCCCTACTGTGAACCGCCCGCCGCTCCGTTCAGCGCAGATACGCGGGCGACACCGCCGCCTTGATGATCCGCCGCGGCTGCCCCGACCCGTCCGCCGGCACCTCGTACAGGTCCGCGCCGTAGTCCCCGGGCAGGGCGTAGACGATCGTGCGGGTGTCCTTCCAGACCGCCTGGTCGTCCACGCTGCGCGGCTCGGCGAGGGGAGTCTCGCGCATCGTGTGCAGGTCGAGGACGTAGAGGCGCCAAGGGGCGTCGCTGGGCAGGCCCTTGACCCGCTTCTTGTACGCGACGCGACTGCCGTCGGGGGAGAGGGACGGACACTCGACGTTCGCGTGCAGGGTGGTGACCGTACGCGTGCGCAGGTCGCCCCGGACCAGATAGGTGCTGCCCCTGGTCGCCAGCGTCGCGTAGAACGTGCGGTCGTCCGCGGCGAACGTCACGCCCCAGAAGTTGGTGTCAGCCGCACGGTACGGGTGCCCGTCCCTGACGATCCGGAAGGCCTCCAGGGACGGGATCAGCTCGCCCGTACGGGTGTCCACGATCGCCGTGCGCGTGGAGAAGTTCGTACCGGCGTACGAGTCACCGCCCACGAACGCCGTCCAGGCGGCGAAGTGCCCGGTGAGGGAGACCCGGGCTCGGGACGGGATGCCCGGGACGTCGTAGTGGTCCCGGGTACGGAGACGGTCGTCCAGGATCAGGGCGCGGTAGGTGTCCGAGACCGGGCCGTGCACCGCCTGCAGGCACACTCCTGTGCCCGAGGCGGCGTAGAAACGCAGGCACTTGACGCCCGAGGCGGTGCGCGGTCCGGCCGGGTCCGAGGCCGGGACCGTCGTCAGCTCGTCGCGGTGCGGTCCCCACGCCATGTTGCGGAACACCATGCGGCCGTGGCCGGTCAGGGACACCGTGCCCGACGTGACCTTCGGGCCGCCCGCCTGCGCGTGGTCGCGGCGGTCCGCGCGCGCCGACGCGTGCAGGACGGACGCCACCGCGACCGCCGCCAGCGCGACGACGGCCGAGAGCAGGATCAGGATGCGGGTGCGTACGGTCATGCGGTGACGGTGCCTTTCGGGCGCAGGGTGAGAGAGAACGCCGCACACCCGGCCAGGGCCACCGCCGCACCCACCAGCGCGGCCCGGTCGCCCCACACCGTCCAGGCGGCGCCGAACAGCAGCGAGCAGGCGAACCGGGCCAGCGCCTGCCCGGTCTGCACGACGGCCAGGCCGGACGAGCGCAGCGCCTCCGGCACGCCCTGTGAGGCCGCCGCCATCAGCACCCCGTCGGTGGCCGCGTAGAAGCCGCCGTGCAGGGCCAGGACGAGGTACGGCAGGGCCGCGCCGTGCCAGGAGGTGAGCAGCAGCGTGTACGCGACGAGCAGGGCTCCGTGACCGGCCAGGAAGACGGCCCACCGGCCCACCCGGTCGGCGAGCCGGCCGAGCGGGATCGCCAGCAGCAGGAACGCGGCCGCCGTGCCGAGCGGCAGCAGCGCGAACCAGCGGTCGGGGACACCCAGCCGACGCTGCAGCAGCAGATAGACGAAGGAGTCGCTGACCGTGGCGAGCCCCAGCAGCAGGGCACAGGCCGTGATCCGGCGCAGGTCGCGCCGGCGGAGCAGCCCTACGGCGGCGCGCAGCGTGGGCCGCGCTTCGTCCCCGGTGGCGTCACCCGCCCGGCGACCACCACCCGGCACGAACAGCACCAGCACCAGCACCCCGAACCCGGCCACGCAGAAACTGACCGTGAACACCGCGTCGTAGCCGTCGACCGTGGCCCGCAGGATCAGGAACGCCACCAGCGGCCCGAGCAGGGCGCCCGCGGTGTCCATCGCCCGATGCACGCCGAAGGCGCGGCCGCGGGTCTCCGGCGTACTGGAGAGCGAGATCAGCGCGTCACGCGGGGCCGTACGCAGTCCCTTGCCGGTGCGGTCGGCGGCCAGGATCAGTCCGATGGGGGTGAGCGAGTGCGCCACCAGCAACAACGGCTTGCACAGCGCCGAGATGCCGTAGCCGAACCCGGCCACCCACTTGTGCCGCCCGCCCCCGCGGTCGGCGAGATGCCCGCCCGCGAGCCGCACGAGCGCCGAGAAGCCGTTGTAGATCCCGTCGAGCAGCCCGAAGCCCAGCGGAGAGAGACCCAGCCCCGTCACCAGGTACAGCGGGAGCACCGCGGTGACCATCTCGGAGGACACGTCGGTGACCAGACTGACGGTGCCGAGGGCGAGGACCGTGGGGGCGACCACGGCGCGGCGCCGCCCGGCAAGAGGCCGGACGGCACCGTCCGCGGACGCCGGCGCACCGGGAGTGTTGGCGCGGCTGTCCGCTACGTACACGTCAGGGCGCCCAGATACCGGAGATGTCCCGGGCGGAGGCCGCGTTGCCCGCGTGGGTCGTCAGGCCCTGCGTGTCCTCCAGGGTGCGCAGCATGTCGTAGTGGTTGTAGGTGGTGGACGAGGAGGACCCCGCCGCCACCGGCTGGCCGTACAGCACCGTCGGGATGCGGTTGCCGCTGAGCCGGTTGTCCTCGTCGAAGGTGACGACGAGCAGGCTGTTGTGGGTCTTGGCCCAGGTCGCGTACGCGCCCAGGTTGTTCTTCAGCCAGGTGTCACCGGTCGACACCGAGCAGTCGTGCATGTCGCTGCACAGGTTGGGGACCACGAACGACATCTGAGGCAGCGTCGAGTAGTCGGTCGGGAACTGCGCGAAGGTCTTGGCGCTCGACGTCGGCACGTTGTTGAAGCCGAACCACGGGTTGTGCTTGCGCGCGTACTTGCCGCTGCTGCACGTGGTCGAACCCTGGCTGGGCAGCGTCTCGTTGTAACTGGCCCAGCTGCGGCCGGCGGCGATCTGCTCGGAGGCCAGGTTCGCCGCGGAGGAGAAGCCCGGGGTGTAGCAGCTGTCGTCCGTGATCCCCTGCGTGGAGCCGGAGAACAGGGCGAAGTAGTTCGGCTGGCTCGGGTGGGTGATGGCGTAGGACTGGGTCAGGTTGGCGCCGCCGGACTTGAGCGAGTTGATGTACGGGGCGCTGGAGGAGCCGATCACCTGGCTGTAGGCGTGGTTCTCGAAGACCACGACGACCACGTGGTCCGGGCTGGGGACGGCGCCCGCGGCGTGCGCGGTCTCACCACCGAGCCCGGTCCACACGCCGAACGCGGCCGCTGCGAAGGCCGCGGCGGACGCCACGACGGTGCGGGCACGGCGGTACACGGAACTGCCGGACACATCAACCTCCGGGGAGAGGGGCGGGGTTGGCGGTGCGGACAGAGCATGCACACGTCAATATTCCCCCGCCCCACGTCACTCAACCCGGAGGATGAAGACCTCGTGAACTACTCCTCCCGGTGGGCCAGTGCGGCGAGCACCTGATGCAGCGGCTCGGTGATCCGCCGCTTGTACTCCTGGATCGCCCACCCGTTCCCGTCGGGATCCTTGAAGTACATGAACGTGGCCCCGTCCTGAGGCGCGAACTGCACCGGCTCACTCACCTCGAGCCCTCGCGCGGTCAGTTCCTCGTACGCGGCCTTGGCATCCGTCACACACAGCTGCATCCCGTGATACGTCCCCGGCCGAGGCGTCCCCGTGGGCACCTGCAGCCCGTCGACGAGCGCGATGGAACACCCCGACCCGGGCGGCGTCAGCTGCACGATCCGCACGCCCTCCATCACCTCACCATCAAGGTCGACGTGAAAGCCGACCTTGTCCCGGTAGAACTCCTTGGCCCGGTCCACATCGGACACGGGCAGCAGGATCACTTCGAGCGTCATCTCCATGACACGACTCCTCCGCTGAACGTCTCCCCCACACCGAAGCCCAAATCGGTGCCCGCCACCACCGAAACCGAGAACCTGTGGCCCCACGACGCCGCACCCGGGCACGGCGGGAAGGGGACGTGCCGGGTGGTGTCCGCCCGCAGCGGCCGGCGAAAACTCGGTGACGACTCACCCCACAGCCCGCCGGACCGAGGACGGACACCACCCGGCGCGGCCCCGACCCCCCACCACACCGGGCGCGACCCAAGCCACAAAGCACCCGCAGGGGCTGCCGCAGGCAGGGCGCAACGCCCCACACACCCGAGCGGGCCGCCGCAGGCACAGCCCGCCGCAGGCGCACCGCAGGCAGGGCGCCCCCACCACGCACCGAACAGCCGGCCGCAAGCGCACCGCGCCCGCACAACGGAGCTGCCCAAGCGCCGCAGGCGCACCGCACCCGCACGGCCTGCTGCAGGCAGGGCGCCCCTCATCACGCGCCCGAACAGCCCGCCGCACGCGCACGGCGCCCGCACAACGGAGCCGCTCAAGCGCCGCAGGCACACCGCACCGCACAGCCGGCCGCAGGCAGGGCACCCCCACCACGCACCGAACAGCCGGCCGCAAGCGCACCGCGCCCGCACAACGGAGCTGCCCAAGCGCCGCAGGCACACCGCGCCCGCGCAACGGAGCCGCCGAAGCGCCGCAGGCATACGCGCCGCAGGCACAGCCCGCCGCAGGCGCACCGCGCCCGCACTACGGAGCCGCTCAAGCGCCGCAGGCACACGCACAGCCGGCCGCAGGCACACCGCGCCCGCACAACGGAGCCGCCCAAGCGCCGCAGGCATACGCGCCGCAGGCACAGCCCGCCGCAGGCGCACCGCGCCCGCACTACGGAGCCGCTCAAGCGCCGCAGGCACACGCACAGCC